>JAYTOU010000029.1:0-84859 GCA_043747615.1 Myxococcales bacterium
AGGTTGACGATGTAGCGCTTTCTCATGCCCAAGCATGGAACATGTTCACGCGTCGATGGAAAGCGAAACCCGTCAGCTCAATGGAACCGAGGCACTAGCACCGATATCGCGAACCGAGCGCACACGAGCCTTCGTCGCAAATAGGCGGGAATTCGCCGTCAACGCAGGGGATAAAGCGGAGATGCGCCCCCTTCGGGCGTCGGATGGGATGCAAGACGGGTTCGGAGCTGACCCAACAGTCCTTTTCCGTTTTGCAGGGCACCTTCTCGACGCTTGTTGGCGTGGGTTCTGTCGCAGGCATCGATGAAGCTACCGGCGGAGGCGGCGAGGACGCTTTGGTGGCGCGGGAGAAGGTGACGCAAACGCCGCCCGCGCAACGAGCTCCAATCTCGTGCGGATCAGCGCTCTCGAGACCGTCGCTCGTCCGAGTCGGCGAGGCGACACACTCACAAAGGCCGGCGGCGGGGTTGCAAGCCTTCTCCTTGGTCTCGAAGACCGCTAGCTCCGATCGTGCGATTCCGATAGCCACGGCGCTGCCACAGCAATCCACGAAGTGCAGAGCCACTGCGCAGTCGCCGTCGACCGCACAGCCGCAGCCAATCTCGACCGAGGGCCGCGATTCGGGGCATTCGAGTGCACGAAGCTGGCGGCGTCGATCCGGAATGCTGCCTGTTCGAGGAACGACGTTGCGCGCGCCGGACGGGCTCCCGCCGGGCGAACAAGTGACGCAGACGATGGCGATGGCGGCAAGCCTCAGTGCGACGATGACGGCCCTGGGAAAGACGAGCTTGAACACAGAGCCAACTTACCAGATCGGGAAGTGCCCAGCTCGACTCCTCAAATCAGTCGACTCGGTCGATTTCGACGATCAACTTCGCATAAGGGACGTTGGGTAAACTTTCGCCGAGGCTCTTCTTTTCGGAACGCCCTTGGACTACCTACGCTCGATCCCCGGACAGCGCAACGGACGTGCCGAAGCGTGCGTTGGTGCGCGTGTTCGACGCCTTGATGTACGCCTGCTGCGACCAAGCGGTGCCAGTTCGCGCGCGTTGCTCGCGTCGCCATTCGCCCCGACAGCGAGCGTGTCACCCGAGAGAGCAACAGAAAGTCCGAAGCCGCCAAACCTCTGCGTGTTCGACGCCTTGATGTACGCCTGCTGCGACCAGGTCGTGCCCGTTCGGGTGAAAACGTAGACTGCACCCGCGTAAAGGACAGAGGTGTCCGCTTGATCTCCGTTGATCCCGGTCGCGCCGCTCAGCTCAAGGTAAGCGCCGCCGGCGAGGGTGTCGTTGGAGAGCGCGAGGGAGTACCCGAAATACGCCTCCGTACGCGTATTCGACGCCTTGACGTACGCCTGCTGCGACCAGCTCGTCCCAGTCCGCGTGAAAACGTAGACACCACCCGCCTGGTGCGCAGAGGCATCGGCTTGGTCTCCATTGATCCCTCAACTTGATCGGCTTGGTCGATTTCGACGATCAACTTCGCATAAGCGGGATTCCGTCTCCCAAATGAGAGCCCCTTGCCATCGCGAGGAGCCTTGGTTTTCCTACGTCCTTCAGCGAAGTATCAATTGAGCGCCCTACAAAGCAGGGGCGACCGCGTGGAAACGTTTTTCTCTTCACTTATTTTTCGGGACTTCTTTCTTCGGGGCGCCATGGGCGTCGCAGGGGATCGAGAAAGCGTCGCGAGCGGGCAAAAGCTAGGGAGCGGACCAGGAGCCGCACTCCCCGTGCGGTGACGCACCGGCTTGGACGAAGTCACGGAGTAGAGGAGGTCTCGGACTCCCGACCGACGATTTTGCCCGTGATGCACGCTTTATCGATCACTGCTCAGGGATGGTCGCAGCCACCGCCGGTGAAGAATGCGGAGAACGAGGCGCAGGCTGCGCACGCGCCGGGGTGCCGCCAAGAGCACGAGCGGCAGGCGACGTCGTGGGCGTAGCAGCCGTAGTGGTTGCAGCAGTCACCGCACGTCCAATTCCAGCAGGTGGTGTTGGGCCCGCACATTCCCTCGTCCTGGGGTCCCCATTCGCTCGAGTAGGCCTGGCAGTAGGCTCCGTTTCCGCCGTAGTAGTCCTGCGCCCTCACCTCGGGGGCGGGGGCGGCGAGCGCCGGAAGGGCGATGTCGTGGGCCTTCGCCATCATGATTCCGAAGCTGTGAATCATGAACGTCGCCGGATAGTCCGTTCCCGTGAGGCCACGCGCCCCGAGCGCCTGGGAGAGCCACGGCATCTGCGGACCTTCCTTGGAGTTGATCAGCTTGTCGAGCGCGCCCGTGATGTCGCCGCTCTGGTCGGGCGTCTTTTGGGTCATCGTGCCCTTGAACGCGGCGGCTCCGTCCATCACGTTCATTACGCGTCCGTCGGGGGTCTTCTGCGCGGAGATGAGCAACTGTCCGGTCGCGCTCCTCACGACGAACACTTCCTGCTGCGCGGTTCGAATGGACTCGAAGAGGATCGTCACGCCTTCGCGCGTGAACTTTCCGCGAACGTGATCAGGGGATGCTTCGCTGAGGGTGAGCTCCTGTGTCGTGTCGGACACCGTGCTGCTCGCGCTGGATGATTCGGTTGCGCTGCTGCAGCCCATCGTGACGGTTGCGAACGCCGTGAGGAGTGCGACGACCGCGAGGAGTTTGTGCATCATGTATCGAAACAAGAGCAATGAACGTGCTAGCTAACACCGCGACATCCTGAACGAATAATGGCGCGCTCGTCGCACATTAGACCTACATTGGGAGCGCAAAATTCCGGCGCTTTTCGAGGGAACGAGACGGTGCGCGGGGAACGTTTCGCTGCGGAAAAGGGCGTGAGCGTCGCACCCGTGCTCACGGATCGTCCGCGATCTATCGTTGGTACACGCGTGCACCGGGGCGCGACTCCTCGCGATCAGAACGCAGGAAGCGTTGCGACGGAGTCGTAGTCACGTTCCGTGTTCTTCGGCGCGCGTGGCGCACTCTGCGAGGGGTGACCAAGCCGCCACTCGACTCCTCGAGCCTCTTCGAGCGCGGTGCGATCGGCGTACGGCTGCGGATGCGCGGCGGTCGCCCGCAGGTAGGTCGGAAGGTCGACGACCTGGTAGCCGATGCGCGCAGGCCGCGCGGGATCGAATTTGCGCGAGCGCAGCCAAGCGAGGAGCTTGGCGACGGTGGGGGCGGTCGACCGGCGAATGTCGTGCAAGAGCACGATGCCCCCACCCGCGTATTCCAGGTGATTTCCAATGCTCTCGGCAATGGCCGCGGGATCGTCGGCATCGGCGTTGTCCGCCTCGATGTTCCACAACACGAGCTCCGCGCCGCGCTGACGAAGCACGTCCTCGCTGAACTCGTCGAGCTGACCGTAGGGCGGTCGGAAAAAAATTGGTCTCTTCCCCGTCACGCGCTCGATCGAATCGGCGCCTTCGTCGATCTGCGCCTGCGCCTGGTTGTGAGTCACCCGCGTGAGCAGAAAATGATCGTGAGTGTGGTTGCCGATGATGTGTCCCGCAGCTGCAATTCGCTTCGCTGCCTCGCGCGTCGCCGATGCGAATGGCGCGTCACCATCAAGGAGCCCGCCCACAAGAAAGAACGTCGCCTTCACGTCGTAGTGATCGAGCACCTTCAGGATCGGCGGTGTGGTCCAGGGAAACGGGCCATCGTCAAAGGTCAAAGTGACCAGCCGCCGTCCGTCGCCTCTTTCGGGCGCGGGGCCCTCCGCGAGCAGCCACGCTTTCTTCACGCTGATACTCGAATTCATGCGCGGCCACGGCACAGGATCGGGAAGGAGCGACGCATCCACCGGCGTGGCGGCGGAGTCCCCCGGCGGTGACGCGGCAAGGTCAGCCGAGGCATTTTCCGAAGCGGTCGGGTCGTACGACGGGATCGAACGGAAGCTTGGCGAGACGGTGAAAGACGAGGTGAGGCCCAGCCACGAGCCCAGAAAAAGGGCCGCAATCGGCACGAAAGACCTCGAAAACGCAAACCCCGTCATCGGCAAGGCGATCGTAGAGGCCTCACTTTTTGGGGGCCAACTTGTTGACCGCTCGCACTTTTTTCGAAGCGCCGGGCGTGCGAGCATGAGGCGATGAGCACCTGTTTGAACTGTGGCGCCGACCTCACCGGGCTCGCCAAGTTTTGTGCGCAGTGCGGCGCCGCCGGGTCTCTCGAGATCACGCGCCCGGAATCGGCCACGGGCATTCTGGCGATTCACCCCGACCCTCTACCCATCGGCGCAATCGTGATCGTGGCGCACGACGAATTGTTCTTCGGCGTTGCCGGCGGGCACGTGGCCTTCGAGCTTCGCGGAGGCCGCCACGCCACCCAGGATCCCTGCGAGTGGGGCGCCTTCGTGCGAACGACCACGACGAGCGACGTGCATTTCGGCGCTGATTTCGGGCTGATCAGCGATGCCAAAGGGAAAACGGCAAAGGTGCGGGCCATCGGCTCGATGCACGTCGTCATCGACGACGCAGCGCTACTCGTGGAGCGAATCGCCTCGCTCTCGCCGGGCATTCGGCGCATCGACGTCATCGCCCTCGTCCGAGACGCGGCCGTGCAAGGCACGAAACGAGCGCTCGGAGACGTGTGCAGCGTCCTCGGGTGGAACGTCGATGATCTCATCGCCGGCGTGAAGAATCATGAGCTCCCGCCTCTCTTTGCGTCGGCATATGCGGCGAGCGAAGGCGCGCTTCCGGGAACGAGCGTCGAGCTCGCAGACATGAGCCTGAGCGCACGCGCGTTCTCCGAGCCGTCGTTCACGCCCTATGTCTCCGTCGCGCCGCCCGCTCCCCCGACCACCCCCGACCTAGGCCCCGGCATGACGGTGCTCGTCCAGCGTGAAGGCGCGAGCCTGATCGGCACCATCGAGCAAACGTCCGAGGATGGGCAGTGCCTCGTCTCGTTCGAGGATGGACAACAAATCTGGATCGTCCCGCAACACCTTTACGCTACACCGTAAGTAGGAGGCTTCAGATGGCGCTGATTCCGTTCGTGCAAAACTACGACGACCTTTCCACCGACCAAGGTTTCCAGTTCAAGTTTCACTGCGACAAGTGCGGCAACGGCTACATGTCGAGCTTTCAAAGGTCGGCGATCGGCGCCGCCGGATCCCTTCTTCGTGCGGCGGGCGGACTGCTCGGCGGGTGGATGAGCTCGGCTGGGAACTCGGCGTACGAGGTGCAGCGGATGGTTGGCGGAACGGCCCACGATGACGCGCTGAACGCCGCGATCAAAGAGGGGATGCAGCGCTTCCACCAGTGCAGCCGCTGTGGAAAATGGGTTTGTGGAGAGGTGTGCTGGAACGGGCAAGTCGGCCAGTGCGAAGAATGCGCGCCGAACTTCAAGGAAGAGTTCGCCTCCGCCCACGCGCACGCCAAGGCCGACGCCGCACGCCAGCAGCTTCAGGAAAAAGCCCAAGGCACGAACTACATCGGCAACACGGACATGAGCGAGGCCGGCTACGCAGCCGCACCGAACCGTCCCACGGCAGCCGGAGCGACGGGTGCGGGAGGAGACGCGTGCGCCGGGTGCGGAGCGGGTGTCGGCGCCGCCAAGTTCTGTCCAAACTGCGGCACACCTCACGCTTCGCCGGGATGCAAAGCCTGTGGCACCGTGGTTCAGTCGGGATCGAAATTCTGCCCGAACTGCGGGGCTCACACCTAGGCGCACCGCGGAGTCCTGGCCGAGCATCGTAAGAACTGCGGTAGATGATCAAGCGTCCGAACCTTACGAAGAGGCAAAAGCTAGTCGTTTATCCGCTGTCCGGGATTCTCGGGCTCTATGTGTTCTTTCTCGTCGCGGTGAACGTCTTCATCAAAACGGGGAGTCTTCGTTCGCTGCTCAACAAGAGCCCCGAGAAAGTCTTCATCGACTACGAGACAGCGACCACGTTCTGGCCGGGGCGCGTGCACGTGACCCACATCTCGGTCCGCGGGCGCGACGGGAACATCGAATGGATCGTGCTTCTCGACGAGGCCGACGTGGTCATTGGCCTCCTCGATCTCACGAAGAAACGCTTTCACGCCGAGCGCGTACGGGGGAACGGCGTCTCGTTTCGGCTCCGCCAGCGGCTTGAAAAAGGGGAGGTCAGCCCCGCATTGACGGATGCCCTTCCACCCATCCCGGGCTTCGCCGATCCGCCGCTCCGGAACGTCCCTCTGCTTCCCCCTACTGTCGACATGAACGCCGTCTGGAGCGTGTTTCTCGAGAACGTCGAGGCGACCAACGTGCGCGAGGTGTGGATCGATCAGTACCGTTACGGCGGCCATTCCCACGTGCAGGGCGGGTTTTCGCTGCAGCCGCTCCGTGAAGTGACGGTTGGTCCGGCGCACGTCGACGTCGCCGACGGTGACGTTTTTCTCGGGAAGGACGTCATCACTTCTGGAGTGAAGGGCACCGTCGACTGCACGATGCGAGCGTTCGACCCGAAGGCGAAGAGCGCGGTCATCGTGCAGAGCTTGACCGCCAGCGCGCAACTCGACGGACAGTTCGAGAGCGCCCACTTCGTCAACACGTACACGAAGGACGACCCTCACTTCGATCACGGAAAGGGGCCGCTCCACTCGAGCGTCCGCGTTCGCGACGGCGCCTTCGAGAACGGGAGCACGGTCAACGCGCAAATCAAAGGGCTGACAGTCGCGAGTGGCGAGTACCACTCCAGCGTCGATTCGCTCCTCACCGTCGAAGTGTCGCCCTCCAAGAGCGGCAAATCCCAAGGGCACGCGAAGCTCGCAGCGTCCGCCACCGTCTCGCGCAAAGGCTTTGACACAAGCCCGATCCGCTCGCCCGGAATCGTCGTCGAGGCCCACGTCGCCGATCTTGCCATCGCCGATGCGCTCAAGGGCGCCACGTATTCGTTCGACACCGGAAAGTCCGAAATCCCGGATGTACGCGTCTTCACCTCGTACATCGATCCGAAGAGTGAGTTTCAACTCAACGCGGGGAAGGGGAACGCGGCCGCCCACCTGGAGCTCACTCCGGAGACGAAAGTCGCCCAGGGGCACGCGGCTCTCGATCTCGAAGGGCTCGGCTTTCGCCTCCAGAAGACGCAGGGACGGGCGACGGCTGCGCTTCGCGTCAAGCTCGCATCCAAGGACTACGCGAAAGCGCTCGACTTTTCTGGAAGCTCGCTCGATCTCAAAGACGTCGACATTGCAGAGGAGGGACCGCATCCCGTCTGGTGGGGGCACGTGGATCTTGGTGACACCCGCGTTGGTCTCGCCGGCGGGCCGACATTTCATTCAGTCATGATCAGCCACTTCCGTGACGGGCGCCCTGTCCTCGCCCTCCTTCGCGCCGAAGTGCCCGCCTGGGTGCGCGGGCTCACGTCTCTCGAAGAACTCGTCGCGAGCACCGTGATCGATGTCGCGCCGAACGACGCCAGCCTCACCGCCATCCACGCCACGGGAGGCGGTTATGATTTCGCCGGAACATTCCGCTCGAGAAACGGCCAAGATCACGGCCTATTTCTGATCCAAAAAAGTTTTCTCTCCCTCGGCATCGAGGTGAAAAACGGGAGCACGACCCTCGAGCCGCTCTTCGCCTCCGCTTGGTATCAGGAGCGCTTGCGGAGCGTGGCCAAGCTCCATTGAGCTATCTCGCGGGAGGATAGATGCCCGGATCTTCGGCGCGCGCTCCCCACCGCCATCGCTGCTCGCGGTCGGCGGCCCAGGGTGCAGCGAAGGCGTCGCGCATCACCAGCTCCGCCACTTTTCCGCGCGGCGAAAATCCCCACTCCGCTTCTTGCGAAGCGTCGTCCGGATTGGCGTAGACGCGCCACACGAAGAAGCCGGCGAAGTCCTCCTCGTCGAGCAGCGGCGCGAGGAGCGCGTGGTACGCGAGAGCTTGCGCGTCCTCGTCGACCCGCACGTGGGCCATCTTGTCCGGCCACTGCCATGGTTCGATCGCCGGATCTGGGCGCGTCGTGTAGCCGATCTCCGTGAAGAGCACGGGCCGGTGCCAGGTCTCTGCGAGCGCGTGCACCTTGGCGCGCACTTGGCGTCCACCCTCGAAGAGCTCAGCCTGCGACGCGCCATTTTTTTGCGCGAGCGGATAGAACGCGTTGATACCGATGACGTCGAGATCGCCGAGGATGACGGTCTGATCGACGTCGTCCCAGTTCGCCGAGTACGTGAGGATCCCCGGAAAAATACCGCGTATTTTACGAAGAATGCTGCCGAAGCTCGGGGCTCGTCCGGTGGTCACCCATGACCTCAGCTCGACGCCCGCCGAGAACATTTCGACGCCCGTCGCGGCCGCGACTTTTGCCCAGCCGAGGACGAACGCGCCGTAGCTCTCGGCCCACGCGGCCCACCCTTCGTCGGTCTTCGGATCGATGAGCGCGCGCCACTCCCCCGACTCGACCCACAGATGAGGAACGAGCATTACCTTGAGGCCACGCGCGTGCGCCATCTTGATCGAACGGGCGATGTTGGCGCGGTTCTCCTCGAAGGGCGCTTCGAAGGTAGGGTCGACGCCGCGTCCCACGAGATCCGCCACGCGACCGAAGGGTGTGATCGCGATCCACTCCGCGCCGCTGCGCGCACACTCGTCGAGCGAGCGGTCGAACGCCGCCGACCCATAGCCAACGCCCGGATGGTAGGTGTTCTCGATCGGGCCGACGGTGATCCCACGTGCGCCGCGAGAAGCGCCGTCACGCCACCCTGCTGCCGTCGGGTAAGGGCGCCACGCCGTGAGCATGGTGAGCGCGATCACCGCAAAAATAGAGCGTTTCACGTGATGTCACCGTCGAGCAGCGCGTCGGTGAGGCCGGCGAGTGTGAGGGCCACCGCGTCGGCTCCGGCACGCACGAGCTCTTCTTCCGCGTAGGTATGAGCGACCGCCACGCAGCGCAGAGAGGCGGCCTTCGCCGCAGCAATTCCGGCGATCGAATCCTCGATGACGACGGCGCTCGTCACGCCCAGTGGCGCGAGCTTGGTCATGGCAAGGAGGTAGCCTTCGGGATCCGGCTTGCAGGCGCGAACGTGATTCGCTGCGATCCGGAAGAGGACACGGTGAGCAATTCCCATCTTGTTGAGGCAGAAGACGATCTCGTGATCGAGTGCGCCGGACACGATGACCACCGGACCGATGGCAGCCCTGCGTAAGATGAGCTCTCTTGCTCCCTCGAAAATGCGCAGCTCCCTCTCCGCTCGTGCGAGGTAGAGGGGCTTCTTTGCCTCGACCAGCTTCGCGACGAGGTCGGAATCCGGCGCGCGCCCGGCATCGTTCAAGATCGCCGCGAAAGCGCCCGTGTCGTCGAAGCCGAGGTAGCGATCTTTGTAGTCTGCATCGCTGATGGTGATGGCGTAGCGCGCTACGGCGTCGCGGAAGCACGCGAGGTGGATGTGCTCATCGTCGGCGATGACACCGTTGAAATCGAAGAGGGTGGCGTGCACGCGGCTCATTCTCCTAAAAGTCGACGGCGATACCGAGGGTGGTGCTTGCCCGAAACCAGACGGCGGCGGTGTTGAAGGGGGCAACGCGTGCGCCGTTGAACGCGGCGTGGAGATCGAACGCGAGGGGAGAGAGCACGAGGCGAAGCGCGGGCGCGACGCGGTAGGAGAGCTCCGTTCCCATGTGAAACGCAGGTCTTGCTCCAAAGGAGGGCGTGCACGTGGCCTCGAATACGTCGCCTCCCACGCGATCGGCGAAGAGCGAGGCCACTCCAACGCCGAGATCGCCGCCCACGCGCATGCGATCAGACAGGCGCACACTGATCCCGCCAACCAGCATTCCCGTCAGCTCCGTCGCAGTGAACTCATTCGGGAGCGGCGCACCGCAGGTCACGGGCTGCATCGGAGCCGCGATGGTGTTCGACCATCCCGCGGTACTGATCGCGACCCGAAGCCCGGCGAAGACGAGGAGGCGATCTTCGTCCGATACGGTGTAGCGCGCAGTCGCGACGAGCGCGGGGCGAAGGCTGTCGGCGTACGTGCCCAGGCGAGGAACGGAAAATCCGCCTTCCACGCCGAGCGAGAACGGACGACCCCTCCCCGCGGCAGCAGATCCGGGCGCGCTCACGGAACCGGAGTCGCGATCGAGCTTGGCGTCGACGAGGATCGCGCGGCCATAGCGGGCGTCGATGTCCGATTCGAAGACGCCGGTGCCATCCTTCTCGACGCGCACGTGGTGCTTGCCTGCGGCTACCTCGGTGGAGAGAGGGGTCACGGCGTTTCCCGGCGGACGTCTTCCATCGATGGTCACCCGTGCGGCCGTAGGCACCGAATCGATCGCCAGCGTCGACGGGCGCCGCCGTAGATCTTGCAGCTCGCGCGTGGCGTCGGCGCGATCGCGTGGCGTGAGATCGTTTTGGGCGAGGTACCTCTCGAGGGCCGCGTCGGCCTCCTCCGGCTCATCGAGCCTCTGCTCGCACTTGGCGATGTTCCAGAGCTCCGTCGACGGCGCGCCGAGCTTGTAGGCCTCGGTGAAAAAACGGATGGCGTCGCGGTAATGGCCGTCGCGAAAGGCTCTCACACCATACTGATCGAGCTCGCGCGCGCGAACGACGTCGCCGTTGTCGCCGCGGGTCTGAGCCGCCGCCGACGCCGAAAAAAAGAGTGCACCGAAAACGACGCACGCTGCTCGGACGGTAGAGGGCGCGTCCATTGGCGGTGTTAAGTACTCTCTTCAGGCCGAAACTAGGACGATCTTCGTGACTTCAGGAGCCGCGCCCACCCGCGACGGCGGCCCTGCGACACCAAAGCCGCGATTCACCCACAGCGTCGAGCCCGCGGCCTCGTAGCGCCCGGAGACGAACTCCATGAAAAAATCCGCCGGGCGAAAACCGGGATTGATTTGCCCGCCGTGGGTATGGCCACTGAGCTGGAGGGCAACGAGCCCTTTGGCGTCGCGAAAAAATCGCGGCTGGTGAGCGAGGAGGATGCGCGGTGCATCGGGGGGCACCATGGCCATCGCCGTGTCCAGTGAGGGGCCCTCCCCACCGGAGTGCTCGGCGGAGAGATCGTCTACTCCGAGGAGCGCAAAGCCGCAGCCGTCGCCCTTTCGCAGGTGAATGCCGCTGTTCACGAGCGTGTTCACGCCGGCTGCGCGCAGGGCCGCGAGAACCTTCCGAGCTCCGGTGTAATAGTCGTGATTGCCGAGGATCGCCGCGACTCCGTCTCGCGCCTTCAATGATCCGAGTGCACGCGCCATCAGCGGCGCGAAGTGCGGATCGATGTCCACGAGGTCACCCGTCGCCACCACCAGATCCGGCTTGATTTCCGCGAGACGGGAGAGTCCTTCGCGGAGCTCGCGCTCGCCGACGAAGAGTCCCACATGAAGATCAGAGACCTGCGCGATCGTATACCCGTCGAGCGCGCGCGGCAGGCCGACGACCTTCACCACGACCTCCTCGATCTCGAAAGCGTGCCGGCCGCGAGCCATTCCCCATCCGAGCGCCGCGCCGCTGACCCCGAGCATGGCGATGCCGCCTACTCTTTCGATCGCCTCTCGCCGTCCGACGATGGGCTCGTCCTTCGCCTTTGCCGCGACGTGGGGGGGAGCGGAGGGCACCACGGACGCAGCGGCGCCGAGGAGAAAGATAGGGATTGCTGCGACGAGGACGATCATCACTTCGATCATGCCTGCAGCGAGGAGGCTCGAGCTGACGGCGCTCGCATCGGTCCGGGCGAAGAGCCGCGCAATCGGAGTGGCCAAGATGAGCAGGCCGATGACGATGACGGCCCGCCTCTGGTGACGCGCAACGGACGGAAAGACACGAATGGCCCAGCGAAGGATCAAACCGTGACCGAAGCCGCTGGCGAGAATGAAGATGGCTAGAAAACCTATGGCGTCCACCGCCCGTCTACCACGCGCTCGATGCGGCCGTAGTCGCGGGTCGCGCTGACGGACGTGAAGCCGCGCGCTTCGAAAAGCTCTTGAACCGGACCGGCTTCTCCGGCGCCGACCTCCATTGCCAAGACGCCGTTCTCGGCGAGCGAATGCGGGGCGTCGTTGATGATGCGGCGAATGAGATCGAGACCGTCGGCGCCTCCGTCGAGGGCCAGGTGAGGCTCGAAATCGCGGACGTCGGGCATCAGAGAGTCGATCTCGGCGTGCGGAATGTACGGCGGGTTTGCGGTGATGACGTCGAAGCGTGCGCGCCCCGCAATCGCGATCACCGGGGCGAAGAGGTCGCCCTCCATGAATGCCACGTTGTAGGCCCCGAGCCGGAGGGCGTTTTTTCGGGCCACGTCGAGAGCCTCACTGCTGATGTCCGTCGCGAAGATCCGAGAAGTGACGCGCTCGCGAGCGAGGGTGATGGCGACGCATCCGCTCCCCGTGCAGAGGTCGAGAGCGCGCATGCACATCGACACGTGCGCGGTGCGCTTGAGGGCCACCTCCACGAGCGTCTCGGTGTCCGGGCGGGGGACGAGCACCCGGCGATCTACCTGAAAATTACGACCGTAGAACTCGCGCGCGCCGCGCACGTACGCAATGGGCTCTTTCTTCCGGCGCCGCTTCACCAGCTCGCGAAAGCGGGTGAGCTCCGCATCGCCGAGCGGCCGTTTTGCGTCGATGATGAGCTGCATCCGTGTGCTGTCGAGCGCGAAGGCAAGGAGCACTTCGGCATCGAGGCGGGGCGAATCGATCCCCCGGGCGCGAAAATCCTCCGTCGCCCAGCGAACGAGCGATTCGATGGTCCACGGCCCTTCGTGCTTTTCCGCCACCAGCGCGCTCATTACTTCACGTCGTCGCCGAGCCGGCGAGTCCGCGCCGTGCTTCGTGGACGACTGCTTCGACTTCGGCGTGAATGGCATCGCGGGTTTTCTCGCTGCCCGCTTCGAAGCGCATCACCAGGACTGGCCCGGTGTTCGAGGCGCGAACCAAGCCCCACGCCGGTTCGCCCGGTTTGCCGAACTGGACGCGCGCTCCGTCGGTGTCGATAACCTCGCGGCCCGTTTTTTTGTAGTGTTCGGTCACGGCACGCACGACGTCGAACTTGACGGCGTCGGGGCAGTCGACGCGGAGCTCGGGGGTCGTAAAAGTGACCGGCACGTCGCTCAGCATCTCCTTGATGGAGCGGGGGTCAGCGGCAAGAATCTCGAGGAGACGGAGCGAAGCGTAGACGGCGTCGTCGTAACCGAAATAGCGATCGGCGAAGAAAAGGTGACCGCTCATCTCACCGGCGAGGAGCGCGCCGGTCTCTTTCATCTTTGTCTTGATGATGGAGTGCCCCGTCTTCCACATGATGGGCTGCCCGCCGTGTTTGGCGATGTCGTCGTAAAGCGTCTGCGAGCATTTCACTTCGCCGATGATCGCCGCTCCAGGGCGCTTCTCGAGGAGCGCCCTCGAGAAGAGGATCATGAGCTTGTCGCCCCAGATGATGTCTCCGTTCGCATCGACCGCGCCAAGGCGATCGGCGTCTCCGTCGTAGGCGATGCCCACCCGAGCTCCCGTCGCCCGAACGCGCTCCACGAGCGCCTTGACGTTCTCGGGCATCGTCGGATCCGGATGGTGATTCGGAAAATTCCCGTCCATCTCGCAGAAGAGAAAATCCGGCGCGAGGCCGAGGGCATGCATGGCGGCGAGCGCCGTCGGACCGCCTGCTCCGTTGCCGGAGTCGACCACGAATTTGATGGACGTCGTCGCGAGGCGAATGTCTTTCTTCAGCACTTCGAGGTACGCGGGAAGGACGTCGACATTCTCGTGCGAGTCTTTTGCGCCAACGCGCTCATTCGCCGCGCCGGCCTCAGGGTCAAACGCGTCGTCTTCGATCAACTTTCGGAGGTTTTGAATCTCCTCTCCGAAGAAGCTCGCCTTGCCGCGCATCACCTTGAAGCCGTTGTCGCCGCCCGGATTGTGGCTGCCGGTGATCATGATCCCGCCGTCGGTGTTCAGATGATGGACCGCGAAGTAGAGGAGGGGCGTGGGGACGATGCCGATGTCGATGACGTGAACCCCGGCTCGGGTGAGGCCATCGACGAGCGCGGCATGAAGGCGCGGGCTCGAGAGGCGGCAGTCGCGTCCGACGGCGAGGCGCGTGCGTGCTCTGGTCTCGCCTGCGGCGGCGGTCTTGCTTGGCGCAGCGGCGAGCATCTTTCCTAGACCGCGGCCCAGTGCTCGCGCGAGGTCATCCGAGAGATCACGATCGGCGGCTCCGCGAACGTCGTACTCGCGGAAAATCTGTGACGGAACATGCATGTACCGCCTTACTTTCTACGACTTCGCGCAGCGCGCAAGTCCGCGTGAAACAAATGCTATCTTCCCGCCTCTTGGACGCTCCGCCCCCTCCCTCGCCGCCGCCTGGCCTCGTCACCCCGTACATCGCTCCGACGGAGATCGGTCCGCGCAATGCGGAAGAGCGAGAGCTCTGCGAGCGGGCGACGCATACCGACTGGCTCTATCTGAGCGTGCTGGTCGCGGCCGATGTCGGAGCGATCATGTTCGAGGGTTATACCTGGGACGCAGATGTCGGCGGCGCGCCCGTCACCTCCGACAACCCTCTCGGGCTCGTGCACCCGCGCGCTCCGTGGACTCAGCGTCTGATTGCGCCGAGCCTCATCGGCCTCACCTGGGGGGCAACGATCACCGGCGGCTACCTCGCGTTTCCAAAATGCTCGATCAACTGGATCCGCAACGCCCCCGTGGAAGGAGACGTTCGCTCCGACGTCCCTCTCGCGCTGGGCCTCGCGATGCTCGCCGGTGCAACGGCGCCGGTGCTCCTCGGAACCGTCGACCGATACAGCGGCCATCCTGCACCCGACGCCCTCCGCGAGCGCGTGGGGAGGCTGTTTATCGCGAGTGGAATGGGGATCATCGGTTCGCTCCTTCCGTACGTGCTCCCACCGAAGACCTGGCGCGCCGCGAAGGAGCTCCAGAAGATCCGCCTCTCCGTGGAGCCAACGGGAGCGGCGGTCGGCGTCCGCTTCATGTTCTGATGGGTGAGAGGGCCTCAGCCTCTGCGGAGGAATCGCGCGAGGACTTTTTTCTCGCCCCAGCCCGGAAAAAAAGCGACCACCGCCGGCTCGCCGAGGCTGATCACGCTTCGCACTTCGCCCTCACCGAAGCGGTCGTGAAGAACGCGTGAGCCCCGACGAAGGCCCTCCTCGGAGCCGCCGCTCGCGTCATCGGAGAAAAATTCGCGATCGACGAATCGCTCCCCGCTTTCTCGCGGTGGCTCACGCGCAGACACGGGCCCGGCTTGATGCCACGGCATGGGCACGAGCTCGCGCGCCGCAGACGGGCGATCGATGAAGCGGGCGGAGGGCGACGAGCCTATCGCTTTCGTTCCCTTGTGGACCACGACGTCGCTCGGCAAATCGCGGATGAAACGACTAGGCCGGCCCCAGCGCGTGGTCCCGAAAAGTTGCCGGGTCGCGGTGTGCGTGAGCACGAGCTGGTGGCGCGCGCGGGTGATGGCCACATAGGCGAGGCGGCGCTCTTCTTCCATTTCCTCGTCGCCGCCGGGTTCCATGCCGCGGTACGGGAACATCTCTTCTTCCATGCCGGTGAGGAGCACGGTCTCGAACTCGAGCCCCTTGGCGCCGTGCACCGTCATCATCGTCACGCGCGGCTCGTCCTTCATCTGATCGACGTCGCTCTGGAGCGAAATGCGCTCCAAAAAACCTGCCAACGTAGCCGGTTCGCCCGCAGCGCTCGTCTCCGCTTCGTAGTCGCGGATGGAGCCGACGAGCTCCGCCAAGTTCTCGAGACGCGCATCCGACTCGGCGTTGTTCTCGCTCCGCAGAGCTTCGCGGTACCCGGTGGCTTCGAGGACATCGAGCAGAACAGAGCTCGGAAGATCGTGCTCCACCTTTGCGCGCAACTTGTTCAGGATCTCACGCACCGCAACCAGCTTGCGCTGAGCCGCGTTGGCAATTTCGCGCGCCTCGTCGAGGATCCACAGCGCATCGTGGACGGGGATGCTTCTGCCGCTGGCGAACGCTACGAGCCGCTCGAGAGTCGTGGCGCCGATTCCGCGCGGAGGGGAATTGATGATCCGCAAGAGATCGACGTCGCTCCGAGGGTTCACCAGGATGCGCAAGTAAGAGAGCGCGTCCTTGATCTCGGCGCGTTCGTAGAACTTCGTGCCGCCGACGATCTGGTAGGGCAAATTGACGGCGCGCATGGCCTCTTCGAGCACGCGAGACTGTGCGTGGATGCGGTAGAAAACGGCCATCTCGCGCAGGCTGATCCCGCGCGCGCGTGCGCTCTCGATGGTCTTGATGACGTACGCCGCTTCGTCGCGCTCGTTCGCGCAGGCCACCACCTCGACGTGCCCGCCCTCTTCGTTCCCGGTCCACAGCTCCTTCGGGACGCGCTCGCGCGACGGGGCGATGACACCCAGGGCGGCCTTCACGATTCGGCCAGTGGAGCGGTAGTTCTGCTCGAGCTTCACGACCAGCGCACTCGGGAAGTCGTTCTTGAAGCCGCGGATGTTGCGGACGTCGGCCCCGCGCCACCGATAGATCGATTGATCGTCATCGCCTACGACGCATAAGTTTTGATGGTCTTTCGCCAAAGAGCGAATGAGCCGATACTGCATCGCGTTTGTGTCTTGGAACTCGTCCACGAGCACGTGCTCGAATTTACGACGAATGAGCTCACTCTCGCGCAGCTCGGTGTTTTCGAGCAAACGCACCATATATCCAATCAAATCCTCGAAATCGACAGCGCCTGCGGATTTCAAATGCGCTTCGTAGCGCTTGAAAATCTTGACGATCGCGTCGTCCATGTAGGAGTCGAGGACCATCTCGTCGGGGCCACGCCCCTCCTGCTTTTCGCCGTGGATGCGAGAGAGGGCGGCGCGGGGTGGGTAGCGCTTCTCGTCGAGATCGAGCTCGCGGATGACGCGGTTCATCACCGCTTTCTGATCCTGCGTGTCGTAGATGATGAAGTTTTTCGGAAGGCCGATGGCCTCTCCGTAGCGGCGCAGGAGCTTTGCGCACGTGGCGTGGAACGTCCCCACCCAGAGGTCCTTGGCGATGTCGTCTCCGAGGAGAGCGCTCAAGCGCGAGCGCATTTCCTGGGCGGCCTTGTTGGTGAAGGTGACCGCGAGAATGCGGTAAGGGGGCACACGCTCGCACGCCACGAGGTTGGCCACGCGGTACGTGATCACCCTTGTTTTTCCGCTTCCCGCGCCAGCGAACACCAGGAGCGGGCCGCGCACATGGGCCACGGCCTCGGCCTGCGGCGAGTTCAGCTCGGCTTTGACGGAGGAAGACATAGACCCCTCTCTCTAGCGCCGCTTGTAGACACTTACGATGGGCACGCCGTCGTGGGTGAGTACGTAGGCCGGTGCCGGCGAACCGTAGGCGATCCAGATCTGATGATCGACCTCCGCCATGTGAAGCTCGTGCTGCACGAGAGAAAATTGCGCTTCGGTTGGGCTACCTACCGCCCGGAGATCGCGGCGCACGCGCCCTTCGTCTTGCAGGCGTGACCACGAGTCCCACGCCGTGTCGTGGATGAAGACACTCGCGTCGCGCGGTGCGTTGGCCGCGAGGTACGGGGCGACGCTCTCGGTCGTGAAGCCCCAAAATTGACGATTGAGCCCCAGGTCGGCGCCGCCCGCCGTTCCCCCCACGAGCGGCACGTACGCCGATAGCCCGAAGGGATGGGAGTGCGACGTCACCACGAGCGGCGTGACGATGACGCTCGCACAAAGAGCAACGACAGCCCCTTTGCGCCGCGTGTCGTTCCACGCAGTGGGGAGAGCGTTCTCCATCGCCGTCGCCACGAGATCGAAGCCCCGACCGGCGAAGAGAACGAGGAACGGATAGGCGGGGAGCCAGTGCTTCGTGCCTCCGAAGATCGGCGTTTTGGGTAGAAAAAAAACGGCGAGCGGCGCGGCGAAGGCGAGCGCAAGGAGGAGATCGGTCTCGTTGCGATCACCGCCGCGGGAGAGGCTTTTACCCTTCGCGCGGGCCCAGTCGCGCATTCGGATGGCGGCGACCTTGGCACGATCGAACGCGCCGATCGCGAACAGAAGGAGGGTGATCGTCGGCACGGTGGCGAGGATCATCACCGGCGCGTAGCTCGGCGGCGAAGGCGGTCCGAAGTAGTTCCGGCCGAGAAATTCGATGTTGTAGTACTCGTGATGGAGATGGAAAGTTAGGTACTCCTCGAGGCGCGCGCCCGTGTCGTTCCACATCCACGGCCACAGCGCATAGAAGACGAGCGGGCCGACGAGGGCCATCGCCACGAGGTTCGCCGGCAGCTGCAGCCGCCCCACGCGAAGGTGACGCGCCATCGCCCGGCCGTGCACGAAGAGCGCATGCGGCACGAACACCGCGGGCAAGATCCACGCGTTGTGCTTCGTCTCGAGGGTGAGGCCGAAGGTGATCCCAGCAAGGAGCGCCCAGCCGAGGCCGCCTTCTTGTTGCGACCGCCAGTATACGTACACCGACAGAAGCCACATCGACATGATGGGCACGTCGAAGCACGCGAGGTGCGCGTGGTAAAAAACGTTGGGCATCAGCCCGAGAAGCACGGCGGCGATCAGCCCCGCGCGACGAGAAAATGCGCGCGCACCGAAGAGATAGGTAATGCCGACGCCCATCCCGGCCATGCACATTCCCGGGAAACGAAAGGCGGTGCTGGCGTCGCTGAAGACGTGCCAGCGCTCGTGAAACTGCATCCACGAGAACGCGAAGAGGCTCTTCATCAACGCGGGGTGCTCGTGGTTCGTACCCCAAGAGGCGTCGATCGCGCCGCGCTGGAGTGCGCTCGAGGGGCTGCGCAAGAGGAGCTCGAACCAGCGCGCGTAGTCGGACGCCGCGCGAAAGTAGAAACCTTCGTCACGCGCGAATCCCAGAGAGCGCGCCGTCGCCAGGAGCCACGAGACGTAGATCGCCCCGAGCACGAGAGCGATGACCTGGTCGCGCCAGCCGAGTTTATCAGGCAGCTTGGCGATCGATTTCCAATCGAGCTTCGTCGCGTCGTCGCTCATCGGGTGATCGCCTCGAAGCAGTACATGCGGCGGTTGCCATTCGCCGAAGAGATCTCCGCGACCAGCGCGCCCTTCTGTCCCTTCAGCTCGCCGGTGGGGAGCTCGAAGCCCTTCCAACCGTCGCCGTCGACGTGGGTGAGCTTTCCGAGACGACGCTCACCGACCGAAAAGACGAGCTGCACCGGTGCACCGTCGCGCGATCGCTCCGCCTCGACGTAGAGGCCGTGATGCCCATGGAGCACGTCCCCGAAGGCGACGTTCTCAAATCGGACGCGGGTCACCGCTCCACCGCCGCTCGGCGGCGCGTAGATGCATTTGTGCGGGGTGTAGCCAAGATCCGAGACGACCGAGATCCCCACTGGGGAGTTAGCGCATGCGAATTTCTCTCCGGGGATCGCTGGGCCGAACCCGAGGTTCCCCGTCTGCGCCGCGCCGCCGCCCACGAAGGGGCACGGCTGCTCTGTGTCGCCAGTCACGCGCGCCACCGACATCTGTGCGGGGTCCACGTGGAGGAGGAGATCGTCGATTGTTTTTTGATACGAAGGATTTTCGAACGTGGTCAGCGTGATGGCCCCGACCGCTTTCTCTTCCTTGCGACGCCAACCCGAAAGCTCGGGGGCGTGCTGCCCGCGGATCGAAACTTCGATGGCCCGTTCGAACCGCGACGCGTCGGCGAAGGCTTCTCGCTCGAGAGTCGCGACCTCGCCGCCAAAAAATTCCCGACCGAGCGGATCGGCCCATTTTGGCGCGAAAATCACCAGATCGTCCGCTTTGGCGATGGCCTTCGTGGCGTCGCGGGCGGCGGTCCAATCGGCGTCGGGGACCACCGAGCGAACCTGGATGACGTGAAGGATCAGCTCGACGACGGCCACCGCCGGCACGATCGCGAAGAGCCACTTTCGCCACGAGGCGACCTCCCTTGCGTCGGCCAGTCTTCCGTCCAAAGTGCGCGCGAGCTTACACGTATCGTGGTACGTGGCAAAAGCCGATGCGCCCGCGTTTCCATGTCGAAAAATCGACGATCCTGTACGTAGTTCTCGCGGTGATGGCGACCGCGCCGGCGTGGATCGTGCGCTACCCGCCGATTCAAGATCTGCCGATTCACCTCGCAGCCACACGCGTCGTGCACAGCATGGGAGACGGAACGTACGGGTTCGACCAGGACTTCGTGCTCACGCTCGGCCGCACGCAGTACGTCATCTATTACATCCTCGCGAGCCTCCTCTCCTATGTGGTCGGGGTCACCAAGGCGAACATCGTTCTCATGTGCGTGTACTTGGGCGGCACGCCCCTCGCGCTCCGGTCGCTCTTGCGCGCGCTCGGGAAAGACGAGCGGCTGAGCATCCTCATCGTGCCGCTCCTCTACAACGTGATGTTCTTCTTCGGGCTCCTTCCGTTCCTGCTCGGCATCCCGATCATGTTCTGGGCGCTCGCCACCTCGGTCCGTCATTTCGAGCATCCCACCCCGAAAACGGGCGGACTATTGGCGATCTTGGCGGCCGCGCTCTTCTACTCGCACGTCTTTCCGTTCGGAATTTTCGGTCTCGGATTTGCGGCAATGTTTCCGTGGACACGTCCACGTCGCTGGATCGTCAGCGGGCTTCCCACCGTTCCGGCGCTGCTCATGCTCATGCGCTGGACGCTGTTCACCGACGCCGGGAAGCTCTCGCGCGGCGCGCTCTCACCGGGTGCGGAAGATCACGTGCAGCCGCTGAACACGGCGATCCCCGGCGCGTACCAGTGGCTGACCGACACCTTCCGCGACACGAGCGACGAGCTGACCCTGGTCCTTCTCGTCGGCATCGCAGTGCTCATCACGGGGCTCGCGCAGGGCGATCGCGATCCGTCGAAGCCGATCAGTCGTCCGTACGCGCTCCTGCCCGTCGCGTGCATGGTCTTCTACTTCTCCCTCGGTGAAGGCCACGGCTACATCTGGCTCATCTCTCAGCGCTTCCCGATCCTCTGCTTGATGGTGTCGATCCCGCTCCTGAGGATGCCCACCGGCCTGCGCGGCATGCTCGGAACGTCGCTCGCGTTCGGCCTCGCGGCGTTCGCCACAGCCAACACGTGTAAGCATTTCATCAAATTCCAGCTCGAAGAAGTGGGCGACATCGACGGAGCGATCGCCGCGATCGAGCCTAGAAAACACACGGCTGCGCTCATCTACGATCGCCACTCAGAGATCACCAACTGGGCCCCGTTCCTCCACTTCGGCTCGTACGTGCAGGCGGCAAAAGGTGGCGTGGTCGAGTTCACCTACGCGGGCTACGCGCACTGGCCCTTCGACTTCAAAGCCGGCCGCTACCCGCCCCCCGGCGGCCCGGCGCGCAACCGCTGGGAGTGGATGCCCGAAGCCGTGTCGATGAGCGAGCTCCTGCCTTACTACGATTATGTGCTCACCCGCGGGAACGGTTTCCATCCGCCGCCGGGCACCTTCCACATCAAGTTCAAAGGCGACCGCTGGACAGTCTGGGCGAAGGACGCAGCCGGAACTGCCAGCGGACAATGAAGCGCCTTAGAACCGCGCCGCCGTTGACGAGGCCTCGAACACCGTAGGCCGCAGTGACAAACGCGTGCAGGTGTATTACGACCGACGCACGATGGCTCAGGCGAAATCGACTTCACGTAGCTCCGCAGGTGGAGCAGTCGGACGGGAGGCGCGTATCGGAAGCGGCGCGCGCGTTCGTGGGCGCATCCACGGCGACGGCGATCTCACGGTCGACGGGCACGTCGCTGGCGACATCGTCATCCAGGGTCAGCTCACGATCTCCGAGGGGGGAAGCGTAGAAGCCGAATCGGTCGAGGCCGAGAGCCTCACCATCGGCGGGTCGCTCGAGGGGGACGTCAGGGTCAGCGGCCAAGTTCGCGTGCTCGCGGGCTCGAAGATGACCGGCAACGTCCGCGGCGGAGGCATCGCGATCGACGATGGCGCCGAGTTCGCAGGCCGCATCGACTGCGAATTCTCACTCCCGGCCGAGCTCGAGAGCGGCGGATCCGCGAGCAGCTCGTCATCAGGTTCAACCGGCGCGTCGCGAAGGCGCTAGTAGAAGGAGATCCACATGGCGAGCACGATCATCGGCGCAGGCATCACCATCGACGGAGAGCTCACGAGCGACGAAGGCATCGTCGTGCACGGAACGGTGCGCGGAAAGCTCAGCGCAAAAGACGGCGTGTCCGTCGAGCAAGGCGGCGTCGTCGAAGCGGACATCGTCAGCGGACCGCTCACCGTCGCCGGCGCCGTCACTGGCAACATTCATTCGAGCGATCGCGTCGACCTGCAGCCCGGAGCAAGGGTCGTCGGGAACGTCAAAGCCACACGCATCACCATCGCCGACGGCGCCCAATTCAAGGGAAACGTCGACATGGACGTTTGAGGGAATAACCAATGGCCGACGTGACCACCGTACTATCGCGCTCGACGCACGTTCGCGGGCGCGTCTCCGGCGCAGCGAACCTCGAAATCCAAGGGCGGGTCGACGGCGAAGTCGACGTCACGGGCGAGCTCGTCGTCGACACACATGCGCTCGTTGCTGCCAACCTCACCGCCCGCCGACTCATCATCCGCGGTGCCGTCAAAGGGGATCTCACCGCCGCTGAAGGCGTGGTCCTCGAGGACGGAGCGCGCGTCGTAGGCGATGTGCGGGCGCCGCGAATTTCCATTGCTCCCGGAGCGCTCCTCCGGGGCTACGTGCAGACGGGAGCCGGCGCGGCGGCAGCGCCTCGTGCAAAGGCGCACGCAGTTCAGCACGTTGCCCGCCCGGTGCCCAAAGCCGCTCCGCCGCCCGCGCGTCCGGTCGTAGCCGTCGCAGCGAAAAAACCGGAGCCGGCCCGCGTCGCCATTAAATCCGGTCCGCCCGCCCCCGTGGTCCCCGCGCTCCGTAAGGGCGCGAAGAGCGCACTTCACAAGAAGCGCGCTAGCTAAGCGAGCGCGTATGAGCGCGCGTTCTCGGCTTCTCCAGCTCCTTAAGCTTCACTCGTACAAAAAGCGGCGAGTGATCCTTGCGTCGGGCAAGGAGAGCGACTTCTTCATCGACTGCAAACAGACGGTGCTCACCGCGGAAGGCCACGCGCTTGCGGGCGAGGTCCTCTACGAAGCGCTCTTCCCGCTCGAACATTGCGCGGCTGTCGCCGGCGTCGAGCTTGGTGGGTGTCCGCTCGCAAGCGCTGTCGCGATGATGAGCTTCCTCCGCGGCTCGCCCATCGACGCCGTTTACGTCCGAAAAGAGGCGAAAGACCACGGATCACAGCGTCTCCTCGAGGGAACCTCGCGCCTCAAGCCCGGAGCGCACGTTGCCATCGTCGAAGACGTGGTGACTACCGGTGGCTCGACGCTGAAGGCCGCCGAAAAAATCACAGCGGCCGGCTACACGGTGAGTGCCGTCATCGCGCTCGTCGATCGCCTCGAAGGTGGCGGCGAAGCAATCGAAGCTGCTGGCTTCGCGTTCACGTGCATCTACACCCGCGACGATTTCGTCTGAGCGCTCGCTCGCGTCACTCGTTGAGCGACGCCTCGATGGTGCGCGCGTCGAACGGTGTAGCTGCTTCTTGGGAAGGCGCTGCCGGCTTTGAACCGCCCGAGCGAGGCCGAGACGCCTGCCGCGGAGTCGGGTTGTGTTTCGGAAGATGGGCGACGTCGACCAAGGGGATCGGGAACGTGTTGACGACCGGCGACGCCAGCGGGACCGGCTGAAACGGAGTTTGTACGCCCACCGGCTGCATCGGAACGGCCGTGGTCGGCGCGTAGATCTGAGGCGCGATCCCGGAGTTGGTTTCGATCGCTGGCTGCTGCTGAAGCTGCTGGAGCGCGGCGTCGGGCAGGATCGCCAGGGCAAACGCGGTTCGGAGGCGCACCAAATTGTGGCCGCTCAGGAGGAACGCGAGGATCACACCAAGAGCGAGGCCAAGGCTCAGAAAACGAAGCGAGCCGCCTTCGGACCCGCTCGCGTCCACGACGACGACCTGCGGCGTGCGCGACGTGAGCAGAGTGGTTGCAGTGGGATTGGCCACGGCCGCATAGGGCTGGGTCGGCAAGTTGCGCGAGTCCTCGACGACTTCGTGCGCGCGACGAAGCTCGCGGCGGGATCCGGAGACCCCGCCCCTTCGAACTACCGTCAACATCGCTTCGCTGTCGAGAACTGGCATCGCTTTCCCAGGCGCTGGAATGTAAGTGTTCACCCCCCATTAAGCAGGTTTCATGCCCTGCGTTCTCCAACCGCTTTACCCGAAAATTCAGGTGCGATCTGGTGCACCGTTCATCCACGCCATGGACGACGATCGATCCTTATCCGAGCGCAATCGCCGTCGCTCGGGCTAGACTGCCACTCTAGGAGTTTACTTTGTCCGAGATTCGACGAATTGACGTTCTCAGTGATTCGACGGGGGAAACCGCGGAGAAAGTGGTCCGCGCCGCCATGCTTCAGTTCCCCCATTCGGGCGCTCAGGTCCGGCTCCACACGCGCGTGCGTACGAAGGAAGCCGCCCGTCCCGTCCTCGAACGCGCTGGAAAAGAGGGGGCGCTCGTCGTCTTCACGGTCGTGAGCCCCGAGCTGCGCGAGTACATCCACGCCGCGAGCTACGAGCTCAAGGTAGAGGCGCTCGACCTCATCGGCTCCCTCATCGGAAAGCTCGGTACGTTTCTCGATCGCCAGCCGATCAACATGCCGAGCGCAATGCTGCCGCTGTCGGACGAATACTTCCGCCGCATCGAAGCCGTCGAGTTCACGGTGAAGAGCGACGACGGAAAAGAGCCGCGCAATTTCAAGAAGGCCGATCTCGTTCTCGTCGGCGTGAGCCGGACCTCGAAGACGCCTCTATCCACGCTCCTCGCGCAGCGCGGGCTCAAGGTGGCGAACCTCCCCATCGTGCTCGGCATCGAGACGCCGCCGGAGCTCGAGGAGGCGCATCAAGAACGGGTGGTCGGCCTGACCATCGAGATCGATACGCTGGTCGAAATCCGTAAGGCGCGCTTGAAGCAGCTCGGCATGCCGGGCGACGCAAGCTACGGCCTTCGCGAGCAGGTCAAAGAGGAGCTGGAATTCGCTCAGCGCATCTTCCGCGCGCACCCGGCGTGGCCGGTGATCGACGTGACGGGCCGCGCGATCGAAGAGACAGCGGTGATCATTCTCGAGTCGCTCAAGGACCGCGACGAGCAAGCGAAGAACCTGCGCGCGGCACTCGTCTAACTACGGAGAGTACTCAGGACACTAGCAGCCGCAGCCGATCAAACAGTTCGGATCGCCGCCGCACTCGCTCGCGCACACTTTGTCGCACGTGCCCTTGCCCATCGGAACGACGGGGTTTCCAGCGACGCATCGGCTTTCACCGACCTGCGCGCAAACCGTCGCTTCCGTCTGGTTCTTGAGCATCTCGGATGCCTGCGCACAGGTCGCGGGCACGCCGAGCGGACAAAGCGAGCCGTTGCACGCGCACTCGATGTCGAGCGTGCCTCCCTTCACGCGGAAGCCGCAGTTCGGAAAGACGTCGTGGTTGACGACGACAGAGGGGCACAGGCTGTTCACGCTGCAGATCGTCGCGCCAGTCGTCTGCTCGACGATGCAGTCGACACCCTTGGCGGCGTCCGCGGTGGCCGTGGTCGCATCCGTTGCCGTCCCGACCGCCGCCGTCCCCGCGTCGTGCGAGCTACCCGTGTTGACCCCGATGCACGCGGTCAGGAAGAGCGAAAAGAGAATTGAGACACGTAACCTCATGCCGTGAGAATGCAGACGACGCGAGGCTGGGCCAACTTCGGTGTACCTTACGAGGCGCATGCCCCAAGACCTACCCACCGAAGCTCTCTCTCGGCTGACGTCGACCCTCGCGGAAGACGCTATTTTTGCGCTTGCTTCCTCGCTCACCGTCAACCGCGAGGTTCTCGACAGCGCCATCAAGCGACGGGGAGACGCGCACACCGCGTCGTTCCAGAACCAACCGGTCGCACAGATGACCGAGCTCGATGCGTGGACGATCGAGATGGCGCGGGTGATGGCGCCGATTGCACCTCCGGTGTGGCTGCCGATGGCGGATGTCCTCCGCGAGAAGGTGACCCTCGAAGTGGGCGCGCGCGGGCTCCGGGCGATCTTTTCCTCGAAGCCGAGCGACAAGGACGTGCAACGCGTGAAGAGGCTGGGCACGCTCGCCGTGCGTGTGCTCCGCGCGGTGCTCGCCGCTGACGGCCCGATCGACGCGGAGGAAGCGCGAACGATCGCCGCGGTCGTCGGGTCCCTCGGGCTCCCGGAGGCTGACGCGCTGGTGCTCCGTACGGAAGCGCCCGTCGCCGTCGAATCGATGGATGTCTACGGAGAGCTTGAGGTCGGGGTGTCGCGGGGGCTCGTACGTGGGGCCTGGCTCGCGGCGGCACTCGACTCGCTCGATCCGCGGGAAGAGCAAATCGTTCGCACGCTCGCAAGCAAGCACGGGATCGGTACGCAAGACGTAGAGCTGCTCAAGGACGAGGCGATCGCCCTCATCGCTCGGCTTCGCGCAGCAGGGCTCGCCGCGGTGGACGCGATCCGCTTCGTTCTCGCCGATCGGGTTCCCGGAGCGGGAATTCAGCTCGCCGCCAATGTGGGGACGCTCCTCTTGCCGCGTCGTTACCGCGAAGAAATTCTTGCGCAGGTGGCCCAAGGCGCGCCCGTCGTCCTCGCCAAGCGACACACCACGCTGCCTTCCGACGATCGCGCTGCCGTCATCGGGATAGCGTGGGCAGCCGCGCTACAGGAGGATCCGAGCCTCGCGAGGCGAGCGCTCCTTCGTGCCCGCGTCGATCGCTTCGCTGCCGACATGGGCGAGCAAGGCGGGCGCGTCCGTCCGATCGTCGAAGCAGCGATCGACGAGGCCCTTGCCGCCGTCGCCGCCGGGATGCCGTAAAAACATGCAAAGTACAATCAAAAATATTGGGTTTCTCGGGGCGGGGAACATGGCCGAGGCTCTCATCAAAGGTCTCCTGCACGCCGCAGTGCTCGCTCCCGCGCATATCCTGGCGAGCGATCTGAAGGCTGATCGCTTGAAGCACCTCGAGACTACGCACGGCATTCGCGTCACCACGAACAACCGAGAGCTCATCGACTCGGTCGACGTCCTGGTGATCGCCGTAAAACCGCAGGTCGTAGACAAGGTACTCGGAGCCGTAGGTCAGTCCGTGAGAAACGAGACGCTCGTCATTTCGGTCGCGGCCGGCGTACCCGTCGAGGCCATCGAATCGCGGCTTCCACCGAATGCTCGCCTGGTGCGCGCGATGCCGAACACGCCGGCCACCGCCCTTGCAGGAGCCACGGCGATCGCCGCGGGAACGCACGCCACGGAGCACGATCTAGCGATCGCGCGCGAGCTCTTCGATGCCGTTGGGCGCGTGGTCACTCTCGACGAAACCCTGCTCGACGCCGTGACCGGACTCTCCGGAAGCGGGCCTGCGTACGTGATGCTCATCATCGAGGCGCTCGCTGACGGCGGCGTGAAAATGGGACTGCATCGCGACACCGCGCTCCTCCTCGCAGCCCAGACCGTCTATGGCTCGGCGAAGCTCCTCCTCGAAACAGGGGAGCACCCCGGTCGCCTCAAGGACATGGTGACCAGCCCCGGGGGCACCGCAATCGCGGGCCTCCACACGCTCGAGTCCGGTGGTCTTCGCACGACGCTCATCAACGCCGTGGAGACAGCGAGCAAGCGCTCCGCCGAGCTCGGCGAGCAGATACGGCTCAAGATGCAGCAGCAGAAGAAGTGATCGATCTAGCTTCTGCGCGCGCGGCGAAGCTCGGCGAGCTCGAAGGCAATCGATGCGAGATCCCCCGCCGCGGCGATCATTCCGGACGTCTTGAGCTTCGATCCGCCCACGTCCTCCCAGTGGTAGAGGGGTACCTCGAGAAATGCGGAGCGCTCGAGCGGCGGGTTCGCGCGGGTTCCGACGAGTAGTCTTCCGAGTAGCTCTACGTCGAACGCCCAGCGCGATCGGAAGGGTTTTTCGAGCACTTCGCGAAGGAGAGTGCTTGAGCGGAAAAATTTCGCGCCGCACTGTGTGTCGTAAAACGGTGCGTCGAGGATGCCCGAAGCGACGGTCGCAAACACCCGCCCGAGGTAGTGACGGGCAGCGCGTCGCCGGATGTCTCGTCCAATCAAGGCGACCCGAGCAGCAGTCACCACGCTCACTCCCGTCAGCGTCATCTCGTCGCGGAGGCGAACGAGCTCCTCCGGTGGCGTGGAGAGGTCGGCGTCCGCGTACCCGACGATCACCGGCGCTTCGGCTTTCTTGGCGAGCGCCGCGAGCATTCCCTGACGCACCGCTTCGCCCTTGCCGCCGTTCTTCGAGAGCCGGAGAAACGCGATATTCGCCTTCCTGGCGGCGAGCTCACCGAGGACCCGTCCCGTGCCGTCGGACGAGCCGTCGTCGACGAAGAGTAGCTGCACGTCCTTGGCGTCTGCGAGCTCGATGAAGCGCGCGACGTCGAGGCGCCTTTCCTCGTTGAAACACGGAACGACGATCAGAGTCGAGTGCACGGCCACCGCCCGCGGGCCTGAGGCGCCTTTGTCGGGGTCGCTCGATTCCATCGGCGAACACCGTACTAACACATTCAAGTCTCGTCATTTCGCGGTATAAACAGCCCGCCATGCTCTCGCCGAAAACGGCCCGTACGCCGGGGGTGGTGACCGCATTTTTCGTTTTTACCTTTTTCGTCTTTACCTGCGTTTTCCCGTACATCAGCTCGTTCAACAATCCGAACGAGAACGTCCGCATCTACATGACGATGGCGGTAGTGGAAGACCACACGTTCCGCATCGACAACGTGCTCGCGCGCCACGGGTACGTGAACGACATGGCGAAGGCCCCGGACAAGGCGGGCGTGCCGCACCTCTATTCGATCAAGGCCCCGCTGGTGAGCTACCTCGGCGTGCCGGTCTACTGGGCCTTCACGAAGATCGCGCCGCACTTCGAGCATCCGGTCCCAACGATTACCTCTAAAACCGAAGACAGAGCGTGGTGGTTCACGGCGGTGACGGCGGTGCTCAGGCTCTTCGTCCTCCAGATCCCGTGCTTCTTGTTCCTCGTCTGGTACGAGCGCTACTTGCGAGAGGTCAGCAAGGACACAGCGCTCCGCCTCACGGTGGTCGCGGCGGTCGGCCTCGGAACGAATTTTCTCGCCTACTCGCTGATGTTCGTCAGCCACACGCTCTTCGGTGTCGCCGCCTTCGTGTCGTTCGCCCTCATCACGCGTGAGCGTACGCGATCTCGAGGGCTGTCTCTGCGCCGCCGAAAATCGATCGCCTTCTTGGCGGGGCTATTTGCCGGCCTGGCCACGCTCGCCGAGTACCAAGCGTTTCCCGTTTCGTGCGCGCTCGCCCTCTACGCCTTCGCCGTTTTCTGGCGGCCGACGCGCCTAGTTCCCTTTCTTGCGGGCGCAGGATTGAACGCCGGCGCGCTGATGTTTTACCAGTGGCGCTGCTACGGGAACCCGCTCACTCCTGGCCACAAAATGGCTGAGAATCCAGCGTTCGCAGCGTGGCATCAGCAAGGCTTCTATGGCCTCGGAGAGCCGAGTTGGGAGACGTTCAACGGGCTCTCGTTCAGTCACGCGTTTGGATTCTTCGGCACCAGCCCCTTCATGTGGCTCGGTCTACTGGCTGTCCCTTTCGGCATTTTTTTTGCGAGTGGATTTCCGCGCGAGCGTGAGCAGGGGCGCGTCGCGAACTTCGCCTGGATGTTCGCGATGCTTTGCCTCTGGGTTCCGATCAGCGCGGCGGTGAATTGGCGCGGCGGGTGGACGCTCGGTCCCCGATTTTTCGGAGGTGCTCCTCCCTTCTTTGGATTCGGCGCGCTCTTCGCGCTCGAGCATCTCTCGCGTCGCTCCGGTTTGCGCCGCGGCATTCTCCGGGGGATCGCGGGGGGTCTGGCGATCGCCAGCATCGTGGAGCTCGGCTTCGTGGGCCTCGTCTACAACACCTACCCCGAGACGGTGACCCGGCCGCTCACCCAGATGGCGCTTCCCCTTGCGCGCGTCGGGTTCGTTCCCCACCACGCTGCGGAGCTCTTCGGCTGGAAATCGAGCACCTTCTTTTATCTCGTCGTCGGCTGTCTCTTCGTCGCCGCGCTGCTCGCCGCTCTCTGGCCCGCGGGCGACGGAAAAAAAGTTTATGCCCTTCGCCTCACGCTGGTGATCGTTGCCTGCGTGCTCGGGCTCCGTCCGGCGTTCAGCGATCCCGAGCCCGACGAGATCGGCGACGGTGCCGGCGATCTGCATTTCTTCGTTGCGAGCTGGGAGCCTGCCGGGCGCGACGCCCTAAGCCTTCTTCGCCCGGAGGCAGAGCGCTTCGGTCCGCGCGGCCCATGCCTCTGGCATCGCATCGCCAACCTCGAGCACATCGTTCACATGGATAGCGAGGCCGCCCGCGACGAAGCACGCGCGGGATCTACGCCTGCCTCCTCGTGCAAGTCGGCGCCCTTCGAGTGACGAAGCGCGGGCTCAACGTCTTCTTCGTCGTGGCGTTCGTGGTGGCGGCCGTCCTCCGCCTCACGTGGACCGAAGACATGGAATACAAGGGCGACGAGCGCTTCATGTTCGGTCAGTCGCAGGTCATCGGCGTCACCGAGCCGTGGCCGGAGCTCGGCATGCCGTCGGGCGTAGGCCTGAGAAATCCTGGCATGAGCATCTGGATCTTCGCGGTCCTCGCCAAGGTGGTTGGTGCGAAGACGCCCCTCGCCCTCGACCAGGCCATCATCTTCATGAACATCGGCGCCTTCGCGCTCCTCATTCTCTTCGCGTACCGCATCGTCCCAGCGAAGGAGCGCGAGGCTTGGCTGTGGGCCGGTGCGCTCGCCGCGGTCAGTCCACTCGCTGTCCTCCTTCAACGAAAAATATGGGCGCAATCGGTCCTCCCGATCTTCTGTGTCCTCTTTTTGATCGGGTGGTTTCGACGCGATCGCTACTGGGGAGCGATCCTCTGGGGGATCATTGGAGCGGTCCTCGGCCAGATCCACATGAGCGGTTTCTTCTTCGCGGCAGGCTTCGTGCTCTTCGCCGCCGTGCTCGGGCAGGGCCGTCCGGTGAGGGCGCGCTGGCTCGGATGGTTGGCAGGCTCGGCCCTCGGCGCGATCACGCTGCTCCCCTGGATTCGCTACGTGCTGACGAATCAGGAGCATGGCCCTCCCTTCAGCTGGAGCACCGTTCTCACATTTCGTTTCTTTCGTTACTGGCTCTCCGACGCGCTCGGCCTGGGCCTCGACTACAGCCTCGGCGGGCGCTACCTGGATTTCTTGCGGTATCCGCTTCTCTTCACGAGCAAAGATTTCTATCCCGCCCTCTATTTGCACGGCGTTGCCATGGCGGTCGGCGCGCTCATCCTCATCGCCACGTTGATCCACGGGCTTCGATTCGCGTCGTCACCGCGATCTGCGTGGCGCAGCTTCCGCGCGTGCTCCGAGACGACTTTCACTCTCTTTGCAGCGTTCTTCGGGTACGGATTGCTCCTCACGTTCGCGGGCGTCCTCGTTTGGCGTCACTACATGCTCGTGACGTTCCCGCTCGAGTGGCTGTCGTTTTCATTCCTCGCCCTTGCGTACGTGCGCCGCCCCCGCCGCGCGCTCTTCGTCCTGTGGGTCACGCAGCTCGCGCTCTCGATCACGTTTCTTGGCTACATTCACGACAACCACGGCGCACCGGACGGCGACTACGGCCCAACCTACAAATCGCAGGGCGGTCGCTAGCGGACGTTGGGCGGCGCGCCGTCGCCTTTTTCCTGCCAGTCGCCCTTCTTTCGCCAGAGCTCCCAGCTGCCCTCTTTGCGGATGCGGACGGCGTGCAGTTTTGCCTCCTCCAGCTGCTTCTCGGTCGGTTCCCATCCGTGCACGAGCACGAGCTCATGGTAGCTCCAGAGATCGCTCCAGCTCGCCCAGTCCGGCCCGTGGTACGTGATGCGGTGCGGATCGACTCCCGCCTTGTAACGGATGGAGCTAGTCGACACGATCGCGGGGTTGTCCGGCACCTGGCCAAATCTGTCGGCCATGTAGAACTTCTCGACGTGCCAGTTCGGCTTCCAGGTGAAGACCTTGCTGAAGTCGGTCGACACCTTCACGTAGTGCATGCGCTGACGGTACGGCGTCTGATCGAGGACGTACTCGATCCCGTTCGCTTCGGTCTTCTCGAACGTGACCATGTGGTCGTGCCACGCTCTGAGATAATCCCGCGTGCAGTAGAGGATCCCGGCGATGACGATCCAACGCGCAAGCCGCGACACGGACGCAGGTACCGGTGAAACCATCGCGCCAACGAACCATAGAGCGACGCCAATCTGCCGCGACCCGACGACGGGATTGCTGTCGATGGCCTCCGGCATGAAGAAGTACGAGGCGATGGTGAGCGCGAACGCCATTTCCATCACGACGGGGCGACGCCACTTGTGGAGGCGCGAGAAGCAGACCGCCACCATCATGAGGATGCCGATTTTGTAGACGAGGATGAGATCGGTCTCGTCGACGAAGACCTTGAGCGCGTAATTCCATAGGTCCGTGAAGAGGGCAGCGGGCGTCTTGAAGGCGGCGCCGAAGTGGTTGTCGAAACCCGAGGTCAAGGTCTGCACCGAGCCCTCTGCTTTTCCCGTCCCGAACGACCACTGGTACCAGCGATAGAAAAGAAGCATCGCCGGAATGACCGAGACCAGCGCCGCGCCCGCCACCTTTAAGCCGGCGCGCAATCGTTCCTTGATCGAAAGCCCGCGCGTCACGAGCGCGAGCACGAAGAACGCGAAGGTGAGCGTGAATGAGAGCACGCCGACCCACAGAAACGCGTGGGCGTGCGAGAGGAAGACCGCCACCAAGAGGAGCGCCGAGGCCACGATGCGTTTCCACGTCGGGGCGATTAGCGTGCGGTAAAAGACCGGCATGGTCAGCACCATGAACGGGGCGGCGAAGAGCAGGTTCGCAAAGCCGCCGACGAAGTTCATGTTGTAGGCGAGCGGCACCGTGAGCACGGCACCCCACGGGGAACGGCCGAATACCCGGAGAGCGTAGAGATTAGCGAGCGGCACGCCGGCCAGGTAAAACGTCATCCCGAGGCGCACGGCATTGCTCACTCCGATCATCTTCCCGAGGTAGCCGGCGAAGGAGTAGAGGAGCGAGTTGGCGTTGAGCGGGTCGGGTCTCTCGTAAAGCGCAGGGTAGAGCGAGCCGGGCCGCCCGTAGTCGGCGACTACCGCGCTCAGGCCGACGTGATGCCCGAGGTCCTGCATCGGCTGGAATTTCCAATGCCAGAACATCCACAGGCTGTAGGTGAGGGCGACTCCGAGCGTGATGAGCGGGACCAGGCCAAGCGGCTCTGCGTCCTCGTCGTCGTTGGGATCGATCCTCGCGAGCGCCTTCGCCGATACGGAGCGTGCCATCGCTATGGTTGCGACGACGACGGCGAGCGGACTCAGCTTGGCGTCGGCAGACACGCCGGACTACGTAACATACGACCTCGAAGTTTGCCGAATGTGGAGCATCATTTGCCGAGCTTCGTTTTGCCCCTCCGCGCGCTCGGGACCTCTGCGTCGCGCGTGCTGAAAAACTCCGAGATCTTCGGCCACAGCGACTTCACGGCACCGCGGGCGACGACCGCCCCTACGTGTCCACCGGGGAGATGCAGCGGCACTTTGTCGACCGCGCCGACGAGCTCGAGGAGCGCCGTCGCGCACGGGGCCGGCACGATGGCATCGTGCTCGAAGGTGATGGCCATCGTCGGGCACACGATGCGCCCGAGCTGCGCCTTTTCCCCCGATAGCCGAAACGTGCCGCTGACGAGGGCGTCCTTGCGATACAGCTCCTCGATGTACCGCCGATAAAATTCGCCAGGGAACGACACGTTGTCGCTTCCCCACTTCTCGACGGCGAGAAAGCTGTTCAAGAATTCATCGTCGTAGGCACGATCCGCGAGCCCGACCGCCTTGGCGAGAGGCAGGGTCGGCCTCAGCATGCTGAAGGCGGCTTCCATCAGCTGCCACGGCACGTTGCCGCATGCGCGCACGAGGACGTCGACGTCGAAGGTGGCCGTTCGCGTCCAGTCGCCGAGGACCCCTGCCTCCGAGAAGCGGATCGGAGCTGCGAGCGCCACCAAGCTCGCCACGTGCGCCGGTCGGGCCGCAGCGTGAATCGCCGCCATCGTGCCTCCGAGGCAATAGCCGAGTACGTGCGTTTTGTTGCGTTGCGACGAACGAGCAGCATGGCGCACCGCGCGTCCGACGTAACCGTCGCAGACGTCGTCGAACGTGAGGTAACGGTCTTCCGGTCCGGGCGTGCCCCAGTCGATGGTGTAGACGTCGTGCCCTTTGCCGACGAGGTACTCGGTGAAGCTCCGCCCCGGCAGAAGATCCAGAACGTAATGGCGATTGATGAGTGACGGGATGAGAAGCACCGGAGTTTCGAAGGCGATTCCCTCGGGGCGCGCGCGGTAGCGAAGGAGCTTCCACTTGTTCTCCGTGTGCACCACGTCGGCCGGCGTGGCTCCGACGTTTGCCTTTGGTCGCGCCCAGAGCGTCGATAGATTCAGCGCGCGTTTTCTCGCGCGATCGCCCGGCATCGTCGTCACGGAGCGGCCCCGACGCGCGTATCGCCTTCGCGGTAAAGTGCTTCGAATCTAGGGCCAAACGCTTCATAGACCTTCTTGCGCCGCACCTTGAGCGACGAGGTGAGGAGGCCCGCTTCGACGCTGAGTGGCGTGTCGATGACCACGAATTTCTTGATCGTCTCGTAGCTCGGGAGCTGCCCATTGACCGCGTCGACGCTTTGCTGAATGAGTGCCTTCGTCTCTTCGGTCAAGACTTTACCTTCGTGCAGCCACACGCCGGCCACGAGGTAGCGCTGCGCTTCTCCGTACACCACGACGTGGGCAATGAGCTGATCGTCGCGGAAGCGAAGCTCGATGTTCGCAGGAGGAACGTTCTTGCCGCCCGCCGTCACGAGGATGTCCTTCTTGCGATCGATGATCTGGAGAAAGCCGTCGTCCGTGAAGCGGCCCACGTCTCCCGTCTTGAACCAGCCGTCGTCGGTGAACGCTTCGCGCGTGGCGTCCGGGTCTTTGTGGTAGCCGGCGAAGACGCTCGGACCTTTGGCTAGGATTTCTCCGTCCTCCGCGAGCTTGAGCTCGACCGACGGAAACGGCTTTCCCACCGTGTCGAAGCGGTACGCATCAGGACGATTGAGGGTCAGCGTCGGCGAACATTCGGTGAGGCCGTAGCCTTCGATGATGAGCACTCCCGCTTCGTGAAAGAGCTCTTTCACCTCGCGTTTGAGCCCCGCGCCACCGGAGAGACAGAACTTCAAGCGTCCGCCGGTGACCTCGGGAATCTTCGTGGCCGCGCCTTCCGCTCCGCCTTGCGCGGCCAAGATGGCGATCTTCTCCCAGTGCGAAGGCACGCTCATGAAGACCGTGGGGCGCACCTCGGAGAGGCGCGTGAGGACGGTTGCCGGATCGCAAAGGTATGTGGTGAAGCCAAGCGTGTTGCCGAGACACATCTCTCCGAGGCCGAAAATATGGCTCATCGGAAGCCACAGCAGATCTACCTCTTCGTCGTTCGTGAGGAGGGAAGCGTTGCTCTCGTGCCAGTCGCGTCCGTTCACCCCCACGTTGCGGTGCGTGAGGGGAACACCCTTCGGATTTCCCGAAGTGCCGCTCGTGTAGAGCATGAGGCCCGGAGCCTCGAGCGAGATTGCGTCCATCGTCCGCATGAAAGCCGCCGGGTCCTTCGCGTGTCGGTCTTCTCCTCGGGCAACTGCAGCCTCCCAGGAGACGAATTTTGCCTGCGCATCGGCGAGGCTCGGAACGGTCTTGCCCTTGGATTTAGCGGATTCTAGAGCCTTCGCCACGTCGAGTCGCGGGTCGAGGCCGACCACGTGCTCGACACACGCAAGCTCGCTCCACACGCAGAGCACTCGCTCGAGGAGCGCCGGGGTGTCGACGAAGAGGACGCGCGCGTCGGCGTGACTGGCGATGTACGCAAGCTGCTCTGCGGTGCTTGCAGGATACACGGGAACCATCACCCCGCCCGCGGCTTGAATGGCGAGCGCCGCCGAAGCCCACTCCACGCGGTTCGGAGCGAAGAGCGCCGCGCGTTCTCCAGGCGCAAACCCCACGTCGCTCAAAAAGAGAGCGATCGCCCTGATTTGAGCGGCAAATGCCCCCCAGGTGACGGGGCGCCAACCGGTCCCGTCAGGGATTTGAAAACGCGGTTTGTCTTTTCGGGACTCGAGGCCATCGAATACCGCGCGCGGTGCAATGATCAATTCAAGGGGGGCGGCCATGGCTACTTACCTTCTCGCGAGAGGCGTTCATCGAGATCCATCAGGCGGCTCTCGAGCTTGTTGAGGGTGTGGAGCGCGCGCTCCTGATCGCGCTTGGTGGGGAGTCCCAGCATCGACCACCACCGATCGGTGACGTTGTCCTTGGCGAGCTTCACCTTCATCACCTTGGAGAGAAGAGCGCCCGATGATCCGAGGATGACGGGACTCTTCATCACCGTCTCGATCTGCTTCGCCGTCGCGCTCTCCCACGCGTCGAAGCCCTTCTTCCATGTATCCCAGAGCATCGAAGCCTCCCCTGATCTAGCGAGCCGCAGTCAAGCGGCGCACTTCCGAAGCGATGGTGAAATTGTCGTTCGGCTCGTTGTCTTTGCTCGTGGCGCGCATGACCTCGCCGAAGCACTCGAAGAGAAACGACACTTGTTTGCGCGAGGTTTTGGCTCCCGCCGCCGGCTCGACGGTGACCGACGTACGCACGCGGAGCGCCTGCGTGAACGTGAACTCAGGAAGGGTGAGCGTGCCAGCGCCATCCACTTTTACGTCGTAGGTGTCTTTCCCCGCATAAGGGAGACCGCGCACCGTGGCGTTCGTCGTCTGGCCGATCGAGGTGTAGGTCAGCCCGGGGGTGAGCGGAAATTGAAAGAGGACGACGGGCGCTGCGTAGATGAGGAGCGTCTTTCCCTCGGGAGGATTCTCCGTCGGCGACGCAAGCCCGAGGAGACGGATCGACGATGCGTCGTTCGCGTAAACCGCGTCGACCCGGCCGCCCGCATCGAAGGGCGCCGTGAACTTCGCTCCAGGGAAGGACCCTGCGTACCACTTGCTGGTGACGGGAACGGCCATGATGGTGGCGATCTGATCCGACGCGACGTCGCTCGCCTCGTCCCACACGAACCGCCCCTGAGCGTCGACTTTGCCTTCTACGTTCACGGGGCGATCTTGCCCCGCGGGCGAGACGAGGAGGTGCTCCGCCACGCCAAGCGCCGGCAGGAGCTCGTTGGCATCGATCTTCCCATCGAGATTCGGAATGCACGAAAGAGGCGCCGGCGGACCGGCGTCGTAGTCCGCATGGAACGGAGGCGCGGGCTGGCGATCATCGCACGCTACGGCGGCGCACAAACTCGAGAGCAAAACGAGATGTCGGAGCGGTCGCAGATAGACCTTTACTGCGCTCCCACGGATTTCAATTTGGTTCATGGTCGCTTCGTTCTCAAAAGACGTACGCGAGACGCAGTCGGAGGAGCTGCGCAGGTTTGGCGGCAAGGTGAAGCTCGGGGTTGTCGAAGCCGCCGAGGGGAAAAAGAATCGCGTGCTCGAGGGCGACGTGAAAGCCATCTCGCGACTCCCACGAAAGGGTGGGATCGACTTCGATGCCGAGCGGCTTCTGTCCCCCGGGCGTGGAAGACGCGTAAATAGCCGATGATGCGATGGCGGCGATCGAGGCCGTGATCGCTCCCGAGGCCGCGCGACCGATACGAAGCTTCACGTGCGGCTTCACGTAGAGGGCGTCGGTCACCGACCCGATGATCTCGCGAAAGAGGATTCGGTCGATGCGGTAGTCGGGATGGAAGCGAAAATTGTTGACGGTGTTGTGGAAGGGAGGGCTGGGCCGATCGCGATCGCCGCTGGCGTAGCCGCCGTCGATCCCGAAGCCGAACGCGTCCTCCACCCGCCCGACGTCGGTCTCGAGCGCGGCGCCGACCTGACTCGAGGTGACCGGATTTTTCAGTAGCACGCCGGGCAGGAGCGATGCCTGATCGACCGCGGCCGTGAGGTACACGGCCTCCGCCTCGATGCGAAACATGGGGCTGCTGAAGCGTGCCCAGCCATCGACCGCGGTGGCGTGAAAACCGCGGGACATGACCTGCGCCGAGGTGATCGGGATCGGTTGGGCGAGCGGAAGGTACGCCGCGGGCACGTCGTTTTTTTGCCAGCGATGGGCGAGGTAGCTCCCGTACTCGAACGTGCTTTTACCCGCTTTCTTCCGGCGCGCGCGCGCAGCATCGTCACGAAAATTCAGAAAGGCGAAGGTCACGCTGCGAACATCGGTGGTCGGCTCGAAGCCCACGGCGCGCCCCTGAATGCCGCGCGCCGCCGTTGGTCCAGTGGCGCTGAAATCATACGCTGCCGCCAGGATATGCCCGGCGATCGGCGCAAGAAATCCGATCCGGTCGGCCGCATCTCCGCTGTCGCAGTCGAGGCAGTCCCCACCGTGGGTGAGAATGCCGAGGCCCCAGTGACTTCCCATGCGCCCTGCGGCAAGAAGCCCAAAGGGCAGGAGCGCTTCGCCGTACGCCCGCTTGACTCGAAGAGCGTCGTTTGCAGGCTTTTGAGTCGTCGACGCGCTTGGGATTCCGTCCGGCACGCTGCCGAGACCGAGGTTGTCGAGGACGTCGATCCGCGCTTTCACCGCTACCATTCCGCCCGGCGCGTACACTGCGATGTCCGTTCGCAGGCGCATGTCCCAGTAGGTGAGGGTCTTCGCGGTGGGATCCGACTTGGAGACTGGAAATAGCGTCGCCCCCGAAGGCGTCGGCCCACGATCGAGATCCAGATTGTAGAGCGCTTCGCCGCGCGTGCGCAGGTAGCCGTCGAGCTTGATTTCGGGCTTCTCACGCGGGGTGATGTCGTTTCCAACATCGGTGAAACCGGTGGCCTCTGCGCGACCCGCGAACAAGATCACGGCGAGCGCACTCGCGCGCGCATTCCACGCTCTCACGGCGCGTCCTCGCCTGCTAGGAACGCGACGAGATCGCGGTTGGACGCAGCGGCCGCCTCGATCATCGGGAAATGCCCGCATCGCGGATAGACCACGAGCTTCGAGCTCGGAAGATCACGCGACAAGCGCTCACCGAAGGACGACGTGGTCACGATGTCCTCGCGCCCCCAGAGAAGAAGGGTGGGCTGGGTAATCGTGCGGTACCGCTCCTGAACTGCGGCGTAGTTCTGCCCGCGGACGGCGGCGAGAGCGGCGGCGACCGTGCCGGGCCGATCCATGGCGTCTTCCACCGACTGCACCAGATTCTCGGTGACGTAGCTCTTGTCGAAGAAGGCGAGGGCCATCTTCTCGTCGGCGCGCTCTTTGTAATAAAGACCGAAGAGCATTTCGCCCACGCCATGCGAGCGCGACCAGTGGAAGAACGGAGGGAGCTGCTCCTCGTAAACCCACGCGTCGTACAGCGCGAGACGTGAGATTTGCTGCGGCGCAGCAAGGGTGGCCGCCAGGGCAACCGACGCTCCCCACGAATGCGCGACGATGGCCGCGCGATCGATGCCGCGCTGATCCATCAAATGGAGAATGAGCTGGGCCTGAGCTTCGGGCGAGTAGTCCCCCTCCGGGCGGTCGGTCCAACCAAAGCCCTTCAGATCAAGCGCGATCACGCGATGCTTGGCGCTGAGGGCGGGGATGACGCTGGCCCACGTTTCGAGCGACGAAGCAAACCCGTGAACGAGGACGACGGCCGGACCTTGGCCTACGTCGACGTAACGAACGCGCGCGCCGTCGACCGTTGCGAAGGTGGCGTTCTTCGGCTCACCCGGCATCGGCCCGCTGTGAAACCCCATGCACCCACCAACGAAGGGAAAGAACATCGCCACCATCATCCAGGAGAGGCCGTGATTTTTTGAGGTCATGGCGAAAGCCTCTGGATTTCGGCCGCCGTCGTGAACTCGGGACTGGCCTCGAAGTCGTTCGAGACGATGCGCGCGACGGTGGTGAAGCAATCGGTCATGAAGACGAAGGAGCGTACGGCGGGGAGCGAGGTGCTGGTGCGCACCACGTTCACTCGCAGGACGTGGAACGTGCCAAAGGGCGTTTTCAGTGAGCCCGTTGCATCGACCTTGCTGCTGTAGCTCTCGGTATAAAAGACCGAGGTGCCCTGGGCCGTGCCCGACGCATTCGAGGTCGTCGTCCAGGTCGCGCCTTTCTGAAGCGGGAAGGCGAGCGTGCTGATAGGCGTCGCGTAGGTGATCTTGGTCTGCGGGCCGGCGTCGGGCGAGTCTGGAGATACGACGCCGAGGAGAAGAAGCGAGCTCGGCGTGGTCTGGAACACTCCAAGGAAAGTTGCGCTGTCGCTCAAGCGCGCGGTGTACGTCGCGCTCGGGAATGAGCTCGAGAACGACTGCCCGCCGGGGGCCGCGGTGTCGATGACGAGCGTGTGGTCGCCCATGAGCGCGCCGGAGTAGTCCCACGTGCGGCTGCCGTCGGGGTTCATGACGCCGGCGGTGGTGGGAATGGTCACGCTCCTCGCGACGGCGAAGGTGGCGTGCAGGCCAGGGCCGACCGGCGCCTCGGCGCGGGTGATGACATCGTCCGTGTTTGGATCGCAGATCCCGTTCGAGCCGTCGATGCCCGCGTCGTTCATCACGACTTGCCCGTCCGCGCCCGTAGCGCCGTCGAGGTTCGGGCTTGCGTCTCCTCCGCTGGAGACGAAGCACGTTCCATCGCCCCCGCAAATCCCCGACGCGCAATCGGCGCCAACTCTGCATGCAGCCGCAGGACTCGACGTGCCGCACGCGAAGAGAGAGAGCGAGGCGAGCGCGGCGACGGCGCGAAAGGAAAATTCAGTGCTCACGTGGCTGAGACCTCTCCGGACGTTGGCCGATGCTGCACTGCAATATCCCAGCGCGGACCGGAAGTTAGCGCCGGCAGAACAAGAGTCAAAGAGAATTTTGCACCGCACAATAAATGCGCTCTGGGGCTTTGCGGATCACCTCAGTATCGGCTACGTACGCGCCACTGGGGAGCGTCGCCATGCTCGTGAAAAAATACAGTAACCGTCGTCTCTACGACACCGTCGAGAGCCGCTACATCACGCTCGACGAGCTATCGTCGGCCATTCGCGCGGGCAACGACGTTCGGGTGGTCGATGCCAAGAGCGGCGCCGATCTCACGCAGGCCACGCTCGCCCAGATCATCCTCGAGAGCCGAGGCGGTACGCACCTCCTTCCGGTGCCGGTGCTCATGCAGCTCGTCCGCATGGGAGACGACGCGCTGGCCGAGTTTTTTGGGCGTTACGTGGCGTGGTCCCTCGAGCTGTACCTCCAGGCCAAGCAGGGCCTCCAGGCGGTCTCGCCGCTGACGGCGCTCACCAATCCGGCCGCGTTCGCCACCCAAAATCCGCTCGCGCGCATGCTCTACGCCGCCGCCCCTTGGATGGAGCCTGCGCGCCCCCCGCGACGCCGCGCGGCCTCCGAGGATTCCGAGGTCGCCCAACTCCGTCGCGATCTCGACGAGCTCAAACGAAGCGTCGCTCCCCGCCGCAAGCGCTCCTAGAGCGACGATTCGGAGCGGCGATTTCGAAATTGTTGCAGTGCAACAATTTTGGGTTGACTCTGCGGAGCGCGGACTTATTGTCCGACGCGGCTGGGCAACAACGCCCGGTCATTTCCCACTCAACGGAGGATCACATGACCGACAATATCTTTACGCAGATGCAGCAAAATATGGGTCTTTGGACGAAGGCGTGGGACGAGCATCTTGCCCGCATGAACGCCATCTCCGAGGAAGTCGCGAAGTTCGAGAACAAGGGCGTCGCGCAGGCGGCCACCGCGGTCGACGAGATGGCGAAGATGACGCGGGAGTCGCTCGCCTACGGATCGCTCATCGCCGCCGAGTGGCGCAAAGTCACCCTCGACGCGGCGAAGCGGACCACGGACATGCTCTCCGGTCGCTGACCTTCACGTCCTCACCACTTTCCAACGGTCTCCGTCCAGGTCACGACGGCGATCAGCGTGAGCATCATCAAGAGCCCGATGGCGTGCACCTGGGCCTCTACCTTTGCATCGGGCTTGCGACGCGACGCCGCTTCGAAACCGAGGAAAAGTAGGCGCCCGCCATCGAGGGCGGGGATCGGCAGAAGATTGAATCCGCCGAGGTACGCGCTCAGCGCTCCCAGGAACTTGAACGTGTCGCCGGCACCGCTCTTCACCTGCGCGGCGGTCTCCCGCACGATGCCCACTGGGCCGCTGAGCTCTGCTTTCTCTTTTCCGGTGATGAGCCTCGCGAGCCCCTTCACCAGGTTGTAGACGACCTTGGGCGGCTCACTGACGCTGAGCCACGCAGCCTCGGCCACGCCCACCTTGACGACCGTGAAGTACGGGCCGACTTGGATCTTGCCGGAGTACTTTTCGCCCTTGGGCGCGGGGGTCGGATGCCTGTGGAGCTGCTCGCCTGCACGTTCGACGAGGACGTCGATCTCCTCGCCCGGGTGCCGCCCGACGAAGAGCTTCAAGTCTTCCCAGGTGTGGACCTGCTCGGAATTGATGGCGAGGATTTTGTCCCCCTCGCGGATGTCGGCCGCTTGCGCTGCGCCGCCCGGACCGACCATCACCCGCATGCTCGTCTCTTCGACGTTGAGACGGCCGCCGATCATGAAGCCGATGAAAAAAAGCACGGACGCGAAGAAGTAGTTCGCAAGCGGCCCGCCCGCGATGGTGACGACCCGCGCCCAGAGCGAAGCGTTCGAGTAGTTCCCCTTGTCCTTCGGATCGTTCTCCTCGAAGGGGTTCATCCCTGCGATTTGCACGTAGGCAAGGAAGGGGATGATCGCGATCTGGTAGACGGTCGGGCTCCCCTTGGGCTGGTGCTTGAGTAGCGTGGGCCCGAAGCCGATCGAAAACTTGATTACCCGCATTCCGAACTTGCGAGCGGCAAAGTAGTGGCCGCTCTCGTGTACGACCATCAGAACGGCTAGGCCGAGCGCAGCAAGAAAATAGGGGGCGGCGGACATTTTCTTAGTCTAAGGCGAGAGGCGCGTCCTTGCCACGAATGGCGCAAAATCACATGAAGGAGACGCCCACAGACAGGCTCGGGTAGCCAACGCGCATGGTCAGGGCGACGTGCTCGCTGAAGTGGTAGCGCCCGCCCACGTAGAACGCCGGCCCGACACTGGTGGTCGTCGGCTCACTGCAAAATCGTCCGTTGCCGAACTGGTTGCAGAAGCTCGTGTCGATGAAAGCGTGCCAAATGTAGAGGCCCGGCTCGCCGAAGACGCTCCAGTGCTCGGCCACGAAAAAATTCCACTGCATGACCGCGGGAATGAAGATGTAGTTCGCGCCGCAGTTTCCGTTGTACTGGAAGCCGTAGTCGTAGCAGCCGCTGTAGTGGACGAAATCCAGTCCGAAGCCGATGGCGACGCTGTTGTTGATCGTCTTGACGAAGCCGTCCTGGACGATGGGGATCGAAACCCGCCCGCCGATGCCGATGCCCGTGGAGCCGTACCCGTTCCCCCAACCGAGGAGGAGGTGAGGCTCGACCTCGACGGAATAGTGCGGGTGATCCCCGGGGTGTTTGATCGTGTCGTCAGCGTGGGCGACGGACGGCAGAGCGAGGAGAGCGGCAAGGGGGGCTGCCCATTTCAGCGTCGACGAAAAGCTCATGCCCTCCAGTATCGTTCATTTGCTCATTTTTCGCGCGTCTGTCTGTGGCGGTGCGGTTGTAACGGGGACTTGAAGCGGACGAAGGACGCCATTTTTCCCTTCCGGCCCCATGTCGGTACCAAGCGGCGGGGTCACCTTGGTCCGGACCCAGATGCCATCGCGTGTGCTCCGCACCATGCCTTCGCGCTCGAACTTTGCGAGAAGGCGGCTCACCGTCTCGGTGGTCGCGTTGACCATGCACGCGATGTCGCGACGACGAAGCGGCAAAGCAACGAAGCGACCTTGCCCATGAGGCGTGCCGTGAGCGCGGGCCAGGCTATCGAGAAGATGCTTCACCCGCTCGTCGACCGAGCCAGACACGAGCTCGTCGATGCGCCGCACGTGGGCGCGCACGCTCTTCGCCGCTTGCAGAAGGAAGAAACGGGCGAGCGCGGGGGAGCGCGAGACTAGGCTCATCACGGCCGCGGCTTCGAAGACGATCAGATGGGACGAGCGGAGCGTGATGACGCCGGCCGTGGCGGGCTGTCCATCAATTGCAGAGACATCGCACACGAACGAAGGCGCGCGCATCACGTCGATCACCACGGGATCGGCGCCATCGACGCCCGAGCGGCGGATCACCTTTGCAGCCCCGCGCATCAGCGCGACGACGCTCTCTGAAACGACCCGCTGTTCGAGGATCTCGTACCCCGCGGGAACCTGGCGCTGCGTTGCTGCCATCGCGAGCTCGCGGACGTCGTCGTCTGCGACTTCCTCGAACCCCGGCATTTGCCGGAGCTCCGATGCAACATCGATTGTGAGCGTAATGGCCATATCGGTTGTTATGCGTTGAGCGTGCCGAGGCGTGCCCGCGCCGTCCAAGCTGTACGAACGAGGGCGACAAGAGTATCGGAGCAAATATGCGTTGCGATCCTATCCCCGCAAGCGGGGTCCGACGCGGTCGCGTGCGAAAAGCTCAGAATCATTCATCAAACAGCGTGAGCGAGATCAGGCCCGCGCGCATTCTTTCATTTTCGGGGATCGTCCTCGCGCTGCTTTCGGCAGGCCCCGCGCGGGCGGATGACGATGTCGTCGTTCGCGGGTCCGACGTGCAGGGATTTACGTCGCGTGCAAATGTCGACGACGCGCGCCGTGAGGTCACTGACGCGGCCAGCTTGGTGGAGGCTCTCCCCGGGGTCCACGTGCGCCGCTCCGGAGGGGACGACAGCTTCAGCACCATCTCCGTGCGTGGCTCGGGCTCGAACCAAGTGGCGATTTACCTCGCAGGCGTGCCTCTCTCCGGCGGCGCCGACCCCTCCCTCGACCTTTCCAGTCTGCCCTTGTGGCCCGGGGCGCGTGCCCGTGTTTACCGCTCTTTTGCCCCCGCAGCACTCGGTCCCGGATCGCTCGGCGGAACCCTCGTTCTCGATCCGCCCCGACCTGCGGGACCGGCGAAGACGGAGGTGTGGGGTGCAGTGGGATCGTTCGGATCGCGACGGCTGCGCGCCGCCGATGATCGCCCCTTCGCCTGGGGTGACGATGGTCCAGCGCATATCGTGACGTCGCTCACGGCCTCGCGATCGGATGACGATTTCAGTTATTACGACGAGCGGAGCGGAGGCTTAATCCCCCTGACGAACGCGGGTCACACCGCGGTGCACGGGCTGGTCAGCGTCGTTCGCCCCGTCGCATGGACGCGGAGCGCGATGGGAAGCGTGCGTCTCACCACGATGGCGCAAGCGCGGCGGTCGCACTTGCCCGGCACACGCTCCGCGCCGACCCCGGACGAGCAGCTCGACTCGTCGCGGTTGATCAGCGTCCTCGAGCTCACGGGTCCGCTCGGGCAGGGTGCGTGGAGCGCGCGCGCATGGGGGCGACGCGACGACGTGACGCTCCGGAGCAGCGCCGACGTCTTTACGCTCGCGCTCACGCACACCGAAGATGCGCTCGTCGCCGCGGGCGGATCGCTTGGTTGGCGAGGCCGTCCGACCAAGACTCTCACGGTCGACGCGCGCATAGACGCGAGCGGCGAGCGCTTTGCACCCGGGACGTACCTCGGCCCTCCGCAGGCATCACCGGCGAGCAGAGTGAGCACGGGCCTCGGTGCCGACGCCGTCTTTCGAGCGAGCGACGCATGGAGCTTCGCCGCGAGCGGACGCACCGATTTTCAGCAAGACGGCGCGACGACGGAGAGCAAATCGGAAGCGCGCCCCACCGGCCACCTCGGCACCGAAGTCTCGATCGGTCCGGTGGTGGCCTCCGCGCACGGCGGCGCGCTCGCCCGCCCGCCGAGCTTCGTCGAGCGCTTTGGAACGCGCGGCACATTTCTCGGTGACCCCGCGCTACGGAGCGAGTCGGCGTGGACGAGCGATGCCGGCGTGCGCGTCAGTGCGGGAAGGGGACACGCGCGCTTGTCCTCGGAGCTCGTCGGCTTCGGCACGTGGGCGACCGATCTCATTACTTTCGTGCCGGTCGGCGCTTTCGGCCGTCCGAAGGCGACCAACATCGGGGCGGCGCGTCTCTTCGGCGTCGAGCTCGCCCTCGACCTCGTGGTTCACATGTTCGATCTGCATGTATCTTACACGGGTCTCACGACCGCCAACGAGAGCGCCTGTGCTGCCACCTCCGGGCCTTGCGAGCGGCCTCCCTTGCCGCTTCGCCCCGAGCACGACGTGGTCGGCGATCTCGGGATCGCCCTCGGCCCCGCGCGCATTCGCTACGGCGTCGACGGCATGAGTGGCATGCGCGGCGATCTGGCGGGCGATCTGAGGGTCCCTCCGCGCGTCGTCCAATCCGCCGGGGTGCGCCTCGATGTGCCGCACGTGCGTGGGCTCCGCCTCTCCTTCGACCTACGGAATCTCTTCGACGTCCGCACCGCAACCTATAACGGCGCGTTCGGCAGCGTGCGCGAGCCGATCGGCGACTCCGTCCAGTACCCACTCCCGGGACGAAGCTTCCTTTTCACCGCGCGCTGGGTGAGCCCGAACTAGCGTGCCTCAACGCGCTCAAACTCAAGGCATGGAGTGGGCGATGAAAAAATTAACCATGGTGTCCGTCGCGCTGATGTCGGTGCTCGTTTTTCCGAGGAAGGGCACGGGGACGCCGCCCGGCCACGTGTGGCCTCCCTGATCGATCTTGCAGAGGGTGACGTCGCTTCCGCCGCGGCATTCGGACCACTCATTGCAGGTCGCGTCGCCCTTTTGGTAGATCACGTGCGAGCTCTCGAGGCAGCCGTCCTTAGTGCGCCAGACGTCGTTCGACTCGTTGGCCGAGCGGAAGGTGATCGGTCCACCAAAGTTGACCGGCGAGATCGGAGTGCCGCCGTTGAAAGGAACGACGGGGTCGCTCGTGCCGTGAAATTGCAGGATGGGAACGGGCCTCGACGGATGACACTGATCGGCCGGAACTCCCTGCGCGCCTGCCACCGGAGCAACCGCGGCAAAGACGTCCGCCATGTCGCACGCCAGGCGGTAGGAAAAAAACCCGCCGTTCGACATCCCCGTGGCGTAGACACGCTTGGGGTCGAGGCAGTAGTCGCCCCCGACCTTGGCGAGGAGGTCCTTCACGAACTTCACGTCGTCGACGCTGTTCGTCCAGGCGTCGCCGCAGCAATCGCCCGCGTTCCAGCTGGCGCCGACGCCGTCGGGGTAGACCACGATGAAATTCCGTTTGTCTGCCACCGGGTTCATCCGCGCGAGCACGATCTCCTCGAGCGCGTTGGACGTGAATCCGTGGAAATTGAAGACGATCATGGATCCGAGCGAAGGATCGTACGACGCCGGCACGTGAAGAAACGCAGAGCGGGGCAGACCGTTCGAGGTGAGGGCCAGCGTATGCTCGCCGGTGCCACCCACCCTGCCGGAGCAGCGGTATGGACCGCTCGAGACTCCGCCGTCTGCGTCGAATGACGGGGCGCCGTGCGGAGCGTTGCTCGGATCGGGATCGCTCGTGGGCCACGCGCTCGAGAGCGTAGCGTCGGCCACCCCTGCGTCGGCGCCGATGCCGCTGCCCTCCCAGTGCCCAACGACGTTCCCCTCCGACCCGCAGCCGAGGAGGAGCGCGATGCCCGCTGGAAGGAGGAAATGCCGCAGCATGGCCGCATGACTTAGCAGGGGGCCATCAACGGTGCTAGCGTCCGCGTCCCAATATTCCCCACTGCCAAAACAAACGAGAACGCAAATGACCCAGAGCTCGAATCCCGCGCAGAACCGTTCACCCGATGCAGCCGGTCCCGGCCCTGGCGGTGGTGGTGGTGCCGGCATCAGCCTCACCGGCGGTGCGGCTATCCTCGCGCCGGTCACCGCGTTCCCGAACGGCGTTCCCAGCAACGCGCTCATCTTGATCCCGCTCGGTCCTAACGGTGCGCCACTCGAGAAGCAGATCATCAACGGCCCCGTCGCGCTCACGCAGGACGAAGTATGGAAGCTCCTCGGCTTCAACGGTCCTGCAGTGCAAGTCCAAGACGATCAGGGGCGGCCGATCGCGATCGGCCTAGAGGACCTCCTCGCCGGTCTCGAGAAACATTGGAACGAGGGGGGCGAGGATCTCACCCGCGGACGGATTTTTGCGCAAGAGCTCATCAAGCACGGACGGCACGCAAAGGCCGAGACGGTCCTCGCCAAAGTCGTCGCGCTTGGCGGTGACGGCGAGGATTGGCTCGCGCTCGGCGTGACGCAGCTCCAGCAGGGCAAGCTCGACAAGGCGGAGCCCACCCTCAAGGGAGCTCAGAATTTGCTCAAGGACAGCCCATTTCCTGCGCTCCACCTGGCGAAGCTCGCGCACGAGAAGAAGGACCCGAAGGCCGAGCGAGAGAGCGTGGAGCGCGCCATTCAGATCGATTCGAACTCCGTCGACGCATGGGCGTACCTCACGAATTTCCTTCGCGATGCCGAAGGCGGAGACGCCGGCGAAGACAAGGCAATCGCTCAAGTCGAAGAGCTCGCCGCCGCGCCGGTGAACGCGAAATCTGCCGCGCCGTACATTGCGCTTCAGGGGTTTTTCGCGTCGGACGAGAAGACGCGCGACAAGGCCATCGGCTTTGCCAAGAAGGCTCAGGCGAGGGCACCCCAGGATCCGCTCGCGCTCCTCTGTCTCTCCGCGCTCTACGGTCAGTCGGGGAAGCTCGACGAGGTGATCAAGACACTCGCCCCGCACGAAGCGATGATGCTCAAAGACGTGCGGCTCGCGCACAACTACTTCGAAGCTCTCTTCCAGTCGAAGGACATGCCGAAGATCACGGCGCTGCTCAACAAGCTCGCAACGTCGCCCAACCGCGAGGTCAAGCAGTTTGCGATCGAGCGATCAAGGGCTATCTCCCAGATGCTGCAGCAGCAACAAGCCGCGCTCGCAGGCGCAGCCAAGTAGCGCCGCTCGCGAACTAGCCAGCGTCTGAAATGAGACGACTCTTCTTTTTCGTTCTGGCGATGGCCGGATGCGACAAGGCGACGCCGGCGTCTACGTCCGCGCCTTCGGCGAGCACTTCGCCTTCCATCGTGGCCAGTGCGCGCGCTCCCGTGGCGGCAACGGCTGCGGACGCGTCGGCCGCGAATCAAGAGCGCCTCTCCTTCGTTGGCACGCTCGGCTCTCTCACCGACACGCGGATCGGCGTGGACCGACGCGGCAACGCGCTGACGATGACGATGAGCACGGCAAGCGGTCAGCGCTCTTTTCGCGGTGCGATGAAGGACGGCACGCACTTCACGGTCACCGAAATGGTGAAGGGCCATGCGCCGTCCATCTTTGAAGGCGAGCTGACCGACGCTCGCCTCACGGGGCAATCAAAGGAACCGGGCGCCAAGCCAGCGCTCGCTTTCTCGGGCGTGCCCGTCACCATCTTCGCCTCCGAGCCCACGTTCGACGAAAGCTATGTGGGATCGCTCGGTGGCAAGATCCGCATTCGCATGAAGCTCACGCGTGACGGCGATAAGCTCACCGGGATCTACCGTTACGCGCGCAGCAAAGAGGATCTCCGCCTCACCGGTACCGTGAGCCCGGATGGCCGCTTCGAGCTTCAGGAGTCGGACGCAAAAGGCCACATTTCAGGCAAATTCAAGGGCATTTTCATTCGCCGCTCCGAGGCCACGGGCGACTGGTCTTCCGCCGATGGCAAGCGCTCCTTGGCCGTCAACTTGGAGCGGGGTGACGGTTACCCCGAGACGATCACGCTCGAGTACGGGGGACGCCTCGCTCCCGAAGAGGATCATCGAACGGCACCGAACTGCGTGGCGGAATCGATCATTCCCCAAGCGGTGGGCCTCACGTCGAAGACCGCGCAGAGCGCGTTGAACCCGACGTTGCGCGAGCTCGGTGGAGGGGTGGCCTCGAAGGCGATGCCCTGCGACGGGGCAACTGCAGAACTTCCGTGGTCCACGGAGTCGGGCTACGCGGTGAGCGCGCAGCGCGGCCGCTACGTTGGCATCTCGTTCTCGACGAGCGGCTTTGCGGGAGGTGCGCACGGATTCGGTTCGTCGATCTGCCGCGTGATCGATCTAGAGACGGGCAAAGCGATCGCTCTGTCGCCGCTCCTCAGCGCGGACGGACGCAGCAAGCTCAACAAGCTCGTCACCGAGAAGATCAAGAAAGAGCAGAACCTCAAAATACTCACCGAAGGCGGTTTTTTCGAGGACGAAGCGAAGGTCTCGCCCGATACGAACGTCTGCTTCGCCAAGGGTGGCGGCGCCGACGTCGTCTTCAACGATTACGAGATTTCGCCGCACGTCGTCGGTCCGCCGGAGGTGTATTTCACGAAGGAAGAAGTGCGAGCGCTCTTCACCAAGAACGAGCTGACGGACGCGCTCTTCAAATAACCTCGCGCAAGGAGGCGACGATGCACACCAGGGTTCTTTTCGCCCGAGCAGCGCGCCATGCAAGCTTGGCAGTTTCGGCAAATCGTCCCCGAGCGCGCACGCGTGAAGCTCCAGACCGCCTCCGCCACTTCCGGCTAGACTGACGGCATGAGGCTCTCGGTTCTTCTGGCCAGCGCAGTCCTCGTCGTTGCCGGCGCGCGTACCCTCGGTGCATGCGACGACGAGACCTCGCATTTGCTCGTGGGGCGGCTCTTCGACCCGGCTCGCGCCTGCCTCGATCCCGAAGGCACCATCGCGCTCGTCGATGGCCCCGTCCCCGACAAAGCGTGCGCACCGACCTGCGTCGTGGGCCCCTCCGGGCAAAACGGCAACGGCTCGAATGTGTCCGTAACCACCATGTGCGGGCCGTACCCCGCGCTCGACGACACGAGCGGAGATCCTGCCGGTTGTAGCGACGCGCTCACCGCGCTCGATCGCGGAGACACGTGCCTCGTAGACGGTGGCTCGTCGTCCCCCGCGCTGAGCAATGACGATGCGGCCGATGGCAACGCGACCCAGGACGCCGGAAAAGACGCGCGAGCGGACGTAGCTGACTGACTCAAGCCAAAGGCGCGCGCCTCCGCAGGAGAAGCAAGAAGAGCGGGCCGCCGATGAGCGCGGTGACCGCCCCCACGGGGGGCTCGGTGTGAAGAAAGCGAAAGAGCGTTCGGCTCACCATGTCGCAGAGAACGAGCGTGGCGCCGCCGACCATGAAAGAAGCCGGGAGCCCAATCCGGACGTCGGGGCCAAAGATGCGGCGCAGCGCATGGGGCACGATGAGCCCGATGAAACCAATGAGCCCAGTGATGCTCACGATCGCTCCGACCACCATGGAGCAGGCGAAGAACGTACGGCGCTCGAGCGCGCGAACATCGATCCCCAAAGTTTCAGCGGGCTCGTGGCCGAGCGCGAGGAGGTTCAAGCGCCCAGCGTCGGAGAGGAGAACGGCGCCGCCCAGCGCGACGTAAATCGCCACGAAAATAAGGGACCCGGTTGAGGGCACGTCCAAGAATCCCATTAGCCAGAAGAGGAGCTCTTGAGCCTTCGTGGCGCTCACCAGCGTCTTCAAGAACGTGATCCCCGCCGAGGCGATCGCGTTCACGACGACCCCCGCGAGCAAGATCGACGTACCGTTGAAGGCGCCTGTGGATCGCGCGAGGCCATAGACCACGGCCGTGGAAGCGAGCCCGCCCACGAGCGCCGCGAGAGGAACCGTGGCCGCGCCGAGGAGGGTCGCGCCACTGAGCCCGAAGAGGATTGCGATCGTGGCTCCGAGCGCGGCGCCACCGGAGACGCCGAGGACGTACGGCTCGGCGAGCGGATTACGTAGGATGGCCTGGAATGCGACTCCCACCGCCGCGAGCCCACCTCCGGCGACGGCACCCAGGAAGACCCGCGGAAGCCGCGCATCGAGGACGATCATGCGGTCGAGCGAATTCGGCTCGAAGAGCACGCGCGTCATCGACACCGACTCGGTCCCGTACATCGTCGCCAGTACCACGGCGGCGACGAGAGTCATCGCTCCGAAGACGAGGGCGCGGATCATCGGTGACCTTTGACGACGACCATCAGGTTCGCTTTCATCGCACGAAAGCGGCAGGAAAGAGAGTAAGACTCACCGCATGTACTACGAGATGTTTTGCCAGATGAAGAAGATGCTCCGACAGATGGACACGTGGCTCGAGCTGGCAGCAGTGCACGCGCAAAAGAAGGGTTTCGATCCGAACCTCTTTCTGGGTTTTCGTCTCGCGCCGGACCAGTTCGCATTCGCCCGCCAGGTGCAGGTCGCGTGCGACACCGCAAAGGCCGCCGCGGGCCGCCTCACCGGGACGGAGCCTCCCAAGCACGCCGATACCGAGCAGACCATCGACGAGCTCCGCGCTCGGGTCGCCAGCGTGGTCACGTTCCTCGATGGATTTTCCGCGAAGGATTTCGAGGGCGCTGCGAAACGCGTCGTCACCCAGCCGCGCTGGGAAGGCAAAGTGATGAGCGGCGCCGACTATTTCATGGAGCACGCCGTTCCCAACTTTTTCTTCCACGCCGCGCACGCGTTCGCGATCCTCCGCCACAACGGCGTCGAGATCGGCAAGCGCAATTATCTGGGCCCGCTCACCCAGACCACTCCCCAATAGCGCGGGCCTCAGGCGTTTCGGTCGTGGAGGATTTGCAAGCCCGTCAGGGTGAGCGTGTCGTCCACCTCCCGGATCGTCCGCGACAGCGGAGCAATGAGCGAAGCGAGCCCGCCCGTTGCGATGACGTCGCAGTTGTACCCGAGCTCGTCGCGTAGTCGGTCGACGAGACCGTCGACGAGACCCACGTAGCCGTAGACGATCCCCGATTGCATCGAGTGAAGCGTGTTCTTTCCGACCACCTTCGGCGGAAGCGCGATCTCGACCCGCGGGAGCTTCGCTGCCCTGGAAAAAAGGGCATCTGCGCTGATCTGGATGCCCGGCGCGATCACCCCTCCGAGGTACTCGCCCTTGGGGGTCACGCAGTCGAACGTGGTGGCCGTTCCGAAGTCGACGACGATGACTCCGCTCTTCACCTTCTCGAAAGCGGCGACGGCGTTGACGATCCGATCGGCCCCCACCTCGCGCGGGTTCTCGTAGAGAATCGCCATTCCAGTCTTGATGCCGGGGCCGACGATCTTCGCCTCGTGTCCGAACGCGCGGCGGACGAGCTGGGTCATCGGATCGGTGAGCGAGGGGACCACGCTCGCGATGATCGACGCCGTCACGTCTCCCGGCGCTATGTCGTGCATCATCAAGAGCTGGCGTAGGGTGACCGCGTATTCGTCCGCCGTGCGCCCACGCCCGCTCTCCACGCGGAACTGGTGGATGAGCGTGTGGCCGTCGAAGAGGCCGTACACGATGTTCGTATTTCCAACGTCGACCACCAAAAGCATGCTCACTTCTCCTCTTCGACCTTCACGTCTTGGATGACGTCTCCTTCGGCGACCGCGGCCCAATCACCTTCGGCATGACCCACGCGAGCGTACTCGCCGTCGAGATGCGGGGTGCGCGAGAGGGTCACGAAGATTTGGCTCGAGCCTGTGTCGCGTCCGGCGAGAGCGACGCCAACGTCGAGCGCCTCGAAGGGCACGGGGGACGTCTCGCAGCGAAGGAGACGACCCGCGCCGCCGTAGCCATCGCCGTCCGGATCGCCGAACTGCACCACGAAACCGGGAACGACGCGGTGAACCACGATCCCCCTGAAAAAACCGGCTTTGGCGAGGGCAACAAACCGTGTGGCTGCGACGGGCGCGAGCTCGGGATCAAATCGAATGGAGAGCGCACCGGCGTCGGTGAGGAACGAGAGCTTGGCCGCGCGGGCGAGCGGCGCGGCGAGCTCCGGAGCCGGTTCGATGGCGCCTTCGGGGGCGGCGCAGACGACGTTGCTCTCGGAGATCGCGGCAAGTGATTTCTGCGCGTGCTGTCGCATCGTCACGTTCGTGTCGTGGCAAGCGACGGTGGCCAGTCCGCGCGCGCTCTTCATGTCGAGGGCAAGCGCCGCTTCGATCAGCGCGAAGCGCGTCTCCACGAGATCGTCGCTCCACTTCGTCTCGAGGGCTTGGGTAAGTGCGTGGGTGATCGCTGGGTCGACCTCACGTGCCGCGGCTCCCACGGGCGGAGGGCTCGACGGATCGAGGGCAGCACGCCGTTCCTTTTCGGCGATGACGGAGGCGCGCTCGGGATGCTTCTTGATCACCTCCGCCGCAGTGGCGACGTAGCCTGCCTTCTTACTTTCCAGCGCCTCGACGAGAGCTGCTCGTGCTGCCTCTCCCAGCTCGGGGTGCGCGCCGATCGCCTCCACCGCCGCTTCACGCACGCGGATGTGCGCGCTCTTAGTGAGCAGAATCCAGGCCTTCTTTCGCTCTCCGGTAAGAGGTCGGCGGGTGAGGGCAGAGAGCCGCGCGGTCTCGAAGGCTGCGGTGCCGGGCGTGTCGCACTTGGAGAGGAGCGCCGAGTCGTAGGCCCCTTTAGCGAGTGCGCTCGCGGCGCCGCAGCGAAGCTCCCCGAGCCGTCGGGCGAGAGTCGCGGGGACGGCGCCTGGAGCGGCGAGCGCGGCTAGGGCGTAAAGCGCAGGCTCCGCGGAGGCCGGAGGCTCCGTTCCCATTGCTCCGACGAGCATCGCCAGAATTCCGAAATCGTCTCCCGCCAAGCGCATCAGCGCGAACGGGTCCTTGTCAGGTACGAGCAGCCCGAGCGCCTCTGCCGCGGCCGCGCGACCGGGCGAGACTTTTGGCTTTGCTCCGAGATCGTCGATCTGACCGAGGGCGCGCGCGGCCTCCGCACGCTCGGCGACGCTGAAGCTTGCCGTCTTCACCACGTTGGCGAGCGTAGCCGCAGCACCCGGTCCCGAGCGCGAAAGAGCACGCACCGCAAAGATCCGGGTCTCACCTTTGATCGCGAGTGACGCGCGTGCTGCCTCGATGACCCTCGGGAAAAATTCCTCGCTCACGTGCGGCATGCGACCGAACGCATAGAGCGCCGAGGAAATCGGAGCGTTTGCACCCGCGCTCGCCGCATCGAGAAGCGCGGTCACCGCCTCGCTCCCCACGCCCCCATGACGCGATCCGAGATCGCCGAGGGCATACGCTGCGCGCTCCGACCACGCCCCGCGCGCGCGAACCCACGCTGTGAGGATCTGCTCGGCTCCGGCGCCGCCGCATCTTCCAATGGCCCGGGCAATCGCGGTGCGCGGATCGATGACCGACGTTGGGCCTTCTTTCTCCGCGTCGAACGACACGCTACGGGCGACGAGGGCGCCGACGTGAGCGTCCTCTTTTCCTTTGCACGCCGCTCCGAGGCCATACGCTCCCCAGCCGATCGTCGCCGGATCTTCGTCCGACAAAGCGCGCATCAACCCGGGAATGCTGGCGTCGTCGGCGATGCGGGCGAGAGCGCGAGCGGCGCGGCGTCGCACGGTCACGTCGTGGCTCGAGGTCATCGCGTCGGTCACGTCTTTCGCTCTGCGCTGATCTTCGGCTCGGGCGATCGTGCTCACAACCGACGATGTGGGGCCGGTTGCGTCCGCACCGGCATCGGCGATCGTTTGATCGCGCGTGCACGCAAGCAGAGATGCGGAGGCGATCAGTAACATCACGAAGGGCCGCGCTCTCACGGAACGACCTCGTCGATGCGCATGGCGACCCGCTCACGCGCAGCCCGGTAATGACGCCAGAAATAACCGGGATCGGGGCCACGCACGCCCACCGGGAGTACGTCGAAACCGGCGCTCGTGAAAAGGGCCATCGCGCGGGGGATGTGCCAGTCGCACGTGACGAGCGCAATCTCATGAAGCCCCGTTCTATGGAGAATGCCGGCGGTGAAGCGGGCGTTGCCGCGGGTCGAGAGGGAGCACCGCTCGCGCACGATTCTCCTTTCAGGGACTCCACGATCCGCCAAAACGTTGAAGAGAACATCCGCTTCGATTCGTCCGTCCCACGCCCGTCCGCCCGTTGCCACCACGACGAGATCAGGATGTCGCGGCAAAAGCTCGAGGAAGAAGTCGGCCGTCGCCACCGCTCTGCGACGAAACGCCCCACCGTCTACCGAACAACCAAGGACGACGATCGCCTCCACCGACTGCGCAGAATAGCGCGCCGATCGGGCGGGAAAAAGGTGGGCTGGGATCATCTCGGATGGAAAAAGGAGCGCAGGACGAGGTAGTGTGGGAGGCCTTATCACGCCGCGTTCAGCGGGGGGGCTTGGAGCGCAAAAGACGATGCGGATTACGTTCTGGGGAGTACGTGGAAGCATTCCGACGCCCGGCCCCGACACGGTGGAAATCGGCGGCAACACCAGCTGCGTCGAAGTCCGCGCCGGAAAGGCGCTTGTCATTTTCGACGGCGGCACGGGGCTGCGCATGCTCGGGCAAAAGCTCCTCAAAGAGGGGCCGCTCACTGCCCACATTTTCTTCAGCCACGTTCATTGGGATCACATCCAGGGCTTCCCCTTCTTCGCGCCTGCATTCTTGCCGGGCAACACCATCCATCTCTACGGCGGCAACAACGTCTCGCGCACCCTGGAAGAGACGCTCGCCGGCCAGATGGACTACCCGAGCTTCCCCGTTCACCTGACGGAGCTCGGAGCGAAGATGACGTTCGCCGACCTCGTGGAGGGGCAAGTCCTTGAGCTCGACGCGGGCGAGGGGCAGAAGTTCAAGATCACGACGGGCCGGGGAAATCATCCCAACGGCGTGTGGGTCTACCGCTTCGAGTACAAGGGCAAGAGCGCGGTGTATGCGACCGACACAGAACACTACTCGGTCGTCGATCCGAAGCTCGTCACGCTCGCGAAGGACGCGGACATCCTCATCTACGACTCACAGTACACGCCCGAAGAGTACGCAGGCTCGGGGGGTAAACCCGGCAAAGTCGGCTGGGGTCACAGCACGATCGACGAAGCAGCCAAGCTGGCGAACGCGGCGGGCGTGAAGAAGCTCGTCCTTTTTCATCACGACCCGCTGCAGAACGACGCTGCCGTGCGCGAAAAAGAGCGTCGGACCAAAGAATGGTTCTCCAACACGGTGGCCGCCTACGAAGGGCTGACCCTCGAACCCTAGCCGTAGTCAGCGCTCGATCGCGCAAAGCTTGCGCCGTCTGGGGCGCGATCGGTAACGCGTTGCGCGAATCGGCGGACGCGTCACAAAAATAGGCTTGTTTGTAAGGCTTTCTCGCGTGATGCACCGTGGCATTCCAGGTGCAAAAGAAGCGAGGCGAAGGTCTCGCCCCACAGGGCTCCGAGACCGACACAAGCGAGGAAGCCATGGGCTCCGTCTTTGAAGGCGCATCTCTGCGCGTGTACCGACAAAATCTTTCTTCTTTCAAACCGCTCGACCGCGCCGTGGAGCGTGAGCTGGCACAAAAGTGGATCGCCGGCGACAAACGCGCAGGCGAGAAAATCGTCGAAGCCTGTCTACCGTTCGTCATCTCGATCGCTCTCGAGTACCGACGGTGGGGCATCCCCCTCGAAGACATCATCCAGCAAGGGAATCTCGGACTCCTTCGGGCGGCGAAAAAGTTCGACCCCGATCGCGAGTGCCGCCTGGCAACCTACGCGGCGTACTGGATCCGCGCCGAGATCCGGGAGTACGTAGTTCGCGGCTACCGCGTCGTTCGCCTCGGCACGACCAAAGGAGAGCGCCGCGCACTGCGCGCTTACCGCTCGACGCACGAGCGTGACCCCGAGAAACTCGCGCTGATCTCCGGCCTGACCAAAGAGCGCATCGAGCTTCTCATGCCGCTTCTTGCCGGTCGCGAGATGAGTCTGGACGCGTCCACGAACGACGCACCTCCCGCAGTCGAGCGCATGACCGCCAGCGGGCCCAATCCCGAAGAAGCAGCGGGCGCGCAGGAGGTGCAGGACCAAGCGGAAACTGCCGTATCGGAAGCGCTACGTGGATTGACCGACCGCGAGCTCCTCATTGTTCGCGAACGCCTCATGAAAGACGACCCCCTCACGCTTCAGCGCCTCGGAGACATGCTCGGCGTGAGCAAGGAACGCGTACGTCAGCTCGAAGAACGCGCGCGCGGCAAGCTTCGCGGCAGCCTCAAGAGCTTTCGTGAGCACGCCCAAACGTTGTAGAAAACCTACAAACTGAGCGACCGCGGGATCGAGCTGCTACCCTTTTTGCGAGTGAGCAGGTCCCCGAAAAAGCGCCTCTGGGTAACGGCTGCGATCGCAGGGGTAGCTGCGGTCGCCTGGCTCGGAACGCGCAACGCGGTTCGCGCGCCTCATCCTCCGGTAGGAGCTTCGGGGACTACGTCGCCGCTCGCGATCCTAGACGCTGGCGCCATCGAGTCGGACGACAGAGTGAGCACGTTTCGCGTGCCGTCGGGGGATCCACCGTCGCTCAGCTGCGATGATGCGCGCCGCGTCGTCGCTCAAGTCAGGCAGACCCTCGCGTATGAGCCGGGGGCAGTCTCGCCAACGCTGTTCGCGTCGCAGGTCTCCGACTGGCTCGATCCGCACGGGCTATGGAGCGCCGCGCCGGGTGCGCCAGTGGCCGCAGTGATCGAGCGTCACGCGCGCGCGCTTCTCGGCGAGATCGAAGGAAAGCATGCAGAATGCACGGCAGCTCGCGAAGTGGGCGCGGTGGTCGAGAAATGGATCAACGAGCTCTCCCGTGATTTTCAGGCGAAACGCGGGGCGACATCGGGCCTCGAGCTCGAGCCTGCGCTGAGCGAGCCCATCCTCGACGGCGCAGCGACCACCCGTTCGGCGCGCGAATTCGCCTCGCTCCTCGGCGAGCGGGTCGGCGCCTTCGAGCATGGCCTCGGGCCCTCCGCGCACGCATTTGCAGACGGCGCAGCGGCGCGCTTTTTCCCGGTGCTCGACGCCGAGAGATGGTCACGCGTCGTGCTCGCTGCCGCCGTTCGGGCCTACGTGCCGCTCGTCGATCCCCACGGCGCCTGGGCTCCGCTCGATGAAGAAGCAAGCGTCTACGAGGTCGATCTCGACTCGCACCCTCCCGTCGCGCTGTGGGAAAAAATTTCACGCACCGCGGTGGGCGTGCGCATCGATGCGGGTGCGCTGGCGCCCTTGCAGAACGGAGACGTGCTTCTGTCGCTGTCGAAGGTGACGATCGCCGGCTTGCCGCTCGAGCAGATCGAGCAGCTCGCCCTCGCGGTGTCCGATGCGCACGCGCCCGCCGAGGCCATCGTTTTCAGAAAAGGGGAGCGCGCTCTGCGCACCTTGACGATGAGCATGCCCAACGTCGGTGGAGGCGCCGCTGTTCATGACGACCTTCCTTCCGAACGCGTCGCGTACGGCGAGGGCGACGTCGTGGTGGTCGCGATCCGGGAGGTGAAAGACGATCTCGGAGAAGAGCTCACGCGGGCTGTTTTACGGGAAAAAAACCGAGGATCGCTGGTCGGTATCGTCCTCGATCTGCGCGGCAACGGCGGTGGCTCGACCGACGGCGCGATCACAGCGCTCGGGATCTTCCTGCCGGGCGTTCCCCTCTTTCCGATGAAGCGCCGCGATGGCTCGCTCGAGACGGAGCATGCTCCCGAGCCGGCGGCTGTCGAGCGCTGGGCCGGTCCGGTGGCCACCTTGGTAGATGGAAACACGGCGAGCGCAGCGGAGATGATCGCGGGCGCGCTCTCGGCGTACAAGCGCGGCCCGCTTGTCGGCCGATCTACGTACGGAAAAGGCTGCGCCCAGGAGTACTCCGACGACGACGCGCGATCAGGCGTCCTTCGTCTGACGACGCTTCTCTATGCGCTTCCCGACGGTGCGGCGGTGCAGCGGGTCGGCCTCACGCCCACGGTCCGCTTTGCGTTTCTGCCTCTGCCCGGCGAAGAGCCGGCGACGGAACGCGAAGCCAATCTCCCCGACGCGCCGCCCACCTGGCGCGGCCCCGACGTACGCGACGCACGGGTGGTAGCGAGCAACGAAGCGGCAGCGCTCATGACTTGGCCGGCGCATGGCGGGAACCTCGGCGTCTGCAAAGACCCGGACGTGTGCCGCGCGATCAAGGCGCTCGGCGGAGCGAAATCGCCGCGGATCTCCGCAGCAAAGTCGCACTGAAGAGTCAGCCCTTCACGAGCTCGTACGCGAGCTTCACCGCCACTGCGCCAACGACGCCGAGAACGACGACACGGACGAACCGATCGCCGCGACGAATCGCCAGATGCGAGCCGACGAACGCTCCGGCTGCGTTCGCTGCAGCCATAGGCAACGCAATCTCCCACAGCACGGAGCCGCGCCACGAGAAGAGCGCGAGCGCGGCGAGGTTCGACGCAAGGTTCACCACCTTCGCGTTCCCCGAAGCGCGCACGAGTGAATCGTCGAAGAGCGTGGCGAAGGTAACGATGAGCATCGACCCCACGCCGGGCCCGAAAAATCCGTCGTACGCACCGAGGATCGCAGAGACCATCACGAGCACCACCCGCGGATGAGCGAGAGCATGGGCGCGCGGACGAATCCGCGGAGGAAGCGCAACGAGCACGGCGGCAAACACCAGGAGTGCGAGAACCAGTGGTTTTAGCGGCGCGGCATTCATCGCGAGTAGCAAACGCGCCCCGGCGAACGAGCCGAGAGCACCGGCGATGAAGGCGAAGGGCACGCGATCGCGATCGATCCCGTCGCGATGCCAGAACGACGCAGCCGACGAGATCGCGCCGAAGGTCGCCTGGCCTTTGTTCGTGGCCAGCGCGATCTGCGGCGGAAGCCCGAGGGCGAGAAGAGCGGGAAGGGTGACCAGACCGCCTCCGCCGGCGATCGAATCGACCACCCCCGCTGAAAATGCTGCGGGAATCAGAAGAAAGAAGGTTGAGGGCGGGAACACGATCCTTTGATATCGTCGAGGTGATGGGTTTAGTGCTCACATTTCTCGTATCGCGCAAAGGGCGCGGGGTGAAGTCTACGGCCGTGAGCGACGCCATCATCAGGATCGGAAACGATCCTCGCAGCCAGCTCTGTCTCGAGGACGAAGCGGTCTCGCTCATGCACGCGGTCATCGAAGTCGACGCAGAGGCGAGCGCCACGTTGATCGACCTCGGCTCGCCGATAGGCACCTGGGTGAATGGCGCTCGTGTGAACCGCTGCAAGCTTCGCCCAGGCGACGAGATCCGGATCGCTACGACCCATATTCAGGTCGAGAGCATCAAGTAACCGGCAGAGATTCCTCGTCGACCGGCTTTTGGGCGGGGGATTTCCGGACCGCAGTGAGATCGAGTGGCGAGGCGATCGCTCCGTCCTTGTACGTTCCCATCTCGACGCGGATCGCGCGGTGCTCGATCGGATCGGACGCCAGCACCTCCACGACCTCGCTGATCTTGCACGAGCCCGAGCCGCGGATCTCGATGTCGACCACGACCGCCACCAGGTCGCCGACCATTCCCGAAGCAGCGACGAGCTCGCTTGCCTCCGCGGAGATTTCGATTTTTCGCAGGAAGGCCCGAACGTCGACCCACTTTCCAATACCGTCGATCTTCCGGAGCAGCTTGAGCTCCGAGGCTTCGCGCACGCGCCGCACTTGCTCTTCGAGCCACGCCTCTCCTCCGCGCTCGGTGAGGACCGATCGGGCGATGGCGATGACGTAGCGCGCGGTGTCGATCACCCGGCTGATCGAAGCGTCATTCGGACCGAGGCGAACGGCTCCCGTGAATCGCAGACCGTCCGGCGCCGATTCGCTAAGCGCCTGGAGGTACTCCGCCGGATCGAGATCCGAGGTGATTTTCATGTCGACGTATTCGTGAAGGCTGAAGACGCCGAGGGAGAGCGCCGGCCCGAAAGACATGTCCGGCTTGGGATGGAAACCCGACGAGTAGAAAAGCGGGATCTCGTTGCGTCGAAACGCTCGAGGGAGGGCGCGAATGACGTCGAGGTGCGACAGGAACGCGCTTGGGCCGAGCTTGGTGTACGCGAAACGGTAGCGGCGCGGCTCGCCTTGCGCGAACGGCGTCGGAGCGAGCTTCCCCTTTTGCACTTTCTTCTCGACGGGCGCGGGCGGCTCGCGACGAGACTGCGCACCGAGCTTGGAGAGATAGACCAGTCGCTCCGTCCGCATGGCGCCGAGATCGCACGCCACACCGCAGTCGTAACAGACGAGCTTGCGCGAATCGCTCCCTGCGTCGTCGAGGTTCGTATGATGGATGAACATCCCCGCAACTTTACCGCACGGGAGCGAAAGCCTCGATTTCAAGGCTTTTCGGTACTCACGGGCGAGGAAGCCTTCTTCGAGACCGACGTCGATGTGATCCCACGGAAGGCGCGCCGTCGTGGGAATCGTCCCTAGGTAGATCGCTGAATCAATGCCTTCTGCAGCGAGCGCATCCTCCCAGATCTTGATGTGGAGGTGTTCGTCCCATGAGTCGAAGCGCGCGCCCGCGCGGTAGGCTCGCTCGAGCACGTTGCACAGGCGGCGATCTCCTCGAGCGTAGATCGCCTCGAGCCAGGAGCCCTCGCTCTCGTGCATGCGAAGTTTCACGCCAGCCGGCCTTGCTTCCTCGCGGAGCCACGCTTGCTTTCTCAGTACGTCGTCCGGGGTGTCCATGGCGCACCACTGAAACGGCGTGTGGGGCTTGGGAACGTGGGTGGAGACGCTGACGGTGACGATCGGCGCGCTGCCACCCTTCGCGCGTTTCAGTCTCTTTCCGACCTCGAGAGCCCGCCCGCCCACGCGCACGATCTCGCGCACGTCGGACTCCTCTTCCGTCGGGAGACCGATCATGAAGTAGAGCTTCATCGTCGTCCAGCCGCGCGAGAAGATCCGCTCCGCGGTGGTCATCAGCTGCTCCTCGGTGACGTTCTTGTTCACGACGTCGCGCATCCGCTGGCTCCCCGCTTCGGGGGCGAAGGTGATGCCGCTCGCGCGCACCTTGTTGATGTCGTCGAGCACCGACTCTTCGAGTCCGTACGCGCGGAGCGAGGAGACGCCGAGAGAAACGCGCTCCGGCGCAAGCTTGTCGACCACCTTCTTGATGAGCGGCGCGATGCAGGAATAGTCCGCCGTGGATAGCGCGGTGAGGCTGACCTCGTCGTAGCCCGACTTCTTGATGGCCGAAATTACGGTGTCTGCGATCTGCTGCGGATCGCGCTCGCGCACCGGACGATAGATATTTCCGGCCTGGCAGAAGCGGCACCCCTCCGTGCACCCCCGGGCGATCTCGATCGACATGCGATCGAAGATGGCCTCGGGACCGCCGATGGGTCCGTCATCGGGGAAGGGAAACTTGTTCAGGTCGTCGACCAGCGAACGGACGATCGGAAAAGGAAGCCCAGGCTCGGTCGGGCCGCTCGCGACCTCGAACCCGGTTGCGGCATCGACGTGTGTAGAATACAAGCTCGGAACGTACACCCCGCGAAGCTTGGCGAGCGCACGCAACCGATCGGCGCGAGTCACGCCTTTTTCACGCAGGTCGACCCACAGAATGGCCATCTCCGTCGTTCGCTCTTCGCCGTCTCCGATGCAGAACGCGTCGATGAACGCCGAGATCGGCTCGGGGTGCGTAGCCGTGGGGCCGCCCGCGATCACCAACGGATCGCTCTCGCCGCGCTCGCTCGAACGCAGGGGAATTCCACCGAGGTCCAGCATGGTCAGGACGTTGGTGTAGGTGAGCTCGAACTGAAGAGAGAAGCCGACGACATCGAATGAAGACAGCGGATGCGCAGTCTCCAGCGACAAGATCGGCAGCTTGCGAGCGACCAGCTGCTCCTGCATGTCCGTCCACGGCGTGTAAGCGCGCTCGGCGAGGATGCGTGGATCGTCGTTCAAGATCTTGTAGAGGATCTTGAAACCGAGATGGCTCATACCGATGTCGTAGAGATCCGGGAACGCCAGACAGACCCGGGCGCGAACGCCGTCCCAGCTCTTCTTCGCCGCGCCGAACTCGCCGCCGAGGTAGCGCGCAGGCTTCTGCACGAGGTGAACGAACGGCGCGTAGGGGTGCTCCATGATTCCTCGTGATTTATAGTGATTTCGAGGAAACGCAAGGCGCCGGGCCCCCGGTAAGGCTACCGAGCGGGAGCGTTTCCCGCATCCAGTCGAGCGCGCCAAGCGTCGTCGGTGAGGCGATCGCTTGTATTCTGCACGAATTCGTAGTGCGGGAGGACGGCGCCCACGGTGAGGACCATCCGTCCCGTTCGCGGCTCGCGCATGACGAGGTAGAGCTCGCTGGAATTTCCGGTGGCTACCTCGAGGACCTGGCTGCTCGCCAGATCGGTGTGCACATCCACCACTCGCGCCGTCTCCGACGAAAGAGCACCTTCGAGAGCGCTCAGCCAGCGCGGAAAAGTGGCGAGCGTTGCCGCTTGATCGGCGCTCGGTGGCTCGTCGTTCGCGCAGAGAAGCGCTACCTCGAAGGCCACACCGAGGAGCTGATCGACGTCCGACAGCACGGCCTTCGCAGGAGACTCCGAGGTCAGGGCGCCCATCGACGACAGTCCGTGCAAGGCCTGCCTCACCAGCGACACGAGCTTGGCGATCGCTTCGGGGTGTGGCTCGACGAACGCCAGCCCCGGACGTCCCTCTTCGGACGCACTGACGCTCGGAAGCACGGTGACCCGAGCACGACCCGCTGAGGAAAAATCGTGGCGCAGCGTGGTCCAGGCCGACAGCGCCGCTTCGAGCGTTCGCTTCTTCGACGCCGTCGTAGAGACGGCCGGCTGCGCACCCGCAGCGACAGACGGCTTGAGCATCGTGGCGATGGCATCGAGCTCCGACAGGTAGAGGCTGGCGTGCCATTCGCTCGCGGCGGAGGCGTCGGCGCGTTTTCGCAGCATGGTCATCACGTCGCTCGCCGCGGGGTATCGGCGCTCGGGAGTCTGCGGCGAAACAAGGCTGTTCATGAGATCAGAGTCCGGCGTGTAGCGTGCGCCGAAGAACCGGACGCTCGGCGCGACCCCGTCGTAGAGCCTGGGAGCCTTCGAGCGATCCTCCGCCGCGACGTGACGTAGGCGATCGATCAGCGCCACGTTCACGAGTCCCTTCGTCTCACGAAAGTCGAGGCTCGCGGCCTGGGCAAGACGCGCAAAATCCCGGGGCGACGGATCATCGGCGCCTCCCACGACGAAGTGGGCGAGCGCCTCGATGCGCTCCCACTTGCGGGCCGCTTCCGGATCGATGGCCGGATCGATGAGACGGGCAAAAAGGAGCGCCGCGCGTGCGTTGGTCCTCAGCAACGATGTGTCGACGGGGCCGCCGGAGCCCTTTTTCTCCGCGAAGACCAGGGGAGCCTGGGCCACCCACGCCAGCGCGCGGTACGTGCGGCCACCATCACCGAGACCCGCACCGGCCCTCGGGGCGAGCGCCGCGTAGTCGAGCTTCGTGCCGAGCAGGGGGCTCAGACCGTCCGAATGATGCGCGAGAATTTTCCCCGTCTCGCGGGCGACCACTTCCGCCACGTCGATCGGCGGCGAATACGTCGAAGAGAGGAGAGACTGAGCGACCGCGACGTACCCGAGGCAGAGCGCGTATGGCGCCAAGAGATCGGATGGCGCGCCCACCTGCGCGGCTTTTAGTCTCGTCTCCATGCGTGCGAGGAGCGCCTTCAGCACGACCACGGTCTCGCGGGTCTCCACCTCGGCGAGGGCGGCGGCCATCGCCAGATGGGTGAGCTCGAAGAGCGCGTCGAGGGTGACGACGTAAGGGATCCGTGCGGCCGCGAGATCCATGTAAAGCGCACTCATTCGCTTGGGCCCGTGATCGCTCGACAGAACGGTGAAGCCCTCGCTCAGCAGTCGTTCCCGGGCGTCTTTCGAGAGCGCGAGAAAGCGGGCGTCTGCGCCTTCCGGTCGCACCACTTGAGCCTCATCGAGGGGGAGCGTCGGACCCCGGAGCGCCCCGTCGATCGAGAACTCGAGGGGCTGCCAGTTGGTTCCGGGCAGGGCCGGAAGCGGTCGCCCGAGAACGACCGTCGGCCGAGCGGTCTGAGTCCGCGGTACGGGCGCAATTGCAGATGAACAAGCCCCGAGCGTGGTGACGCAAAGAACGAGCGCCCACTTTTGAGGTGGCCTACGCCTCACGAATCGGCCAGTTTCCCTGCGTGCGCCTACCGATGCCCGTAATTCGCGTGTTCTTCCTCGCGCTGATCTCGGTCACGGCTTCCACGTATGCCCTCGTTCGTTACTACACGCGGCGGCCCGCGCCCATGATCGTCGCTGCGCCGGGCGAGCTCGACTCTGGAGAAATTCCCGCGCCGGACATAGAGCCCCAAAAATAGCGTGCTACGAAGGGGCGTCGTGCCCAAAGAAGACTCCCTCCTCATCCACGAGATTTATGCGAGCGTTCAGGGCGAATCCACGTTCGCCGGGCTCCCGTGCACCTTCGTGCGCACGACGGGATGCAACCTTCGCTGCACGTGGTGCGACACAACGCAGGCCTTCTTCGGCGGCACGCGAATGACACGCGACGAAGTGCTCACCCGAGCTCTCGCCACGGAAACCGAGCTCGTCGAGCTCACCGGGGGCGAGCCGCTCCTCCAGCCTGCGGTCTTTCCGTTGATGACCGAGCTCTGCGACGCCGGGCGGACCGTGCTCGTCGAGACGAGCGGCGAAGCAGACGTGACCCGTGTCGACGCCCGCGTTCACAAAATCATGGATCTGAAAGCGCCAGGGTCGGGCGAGTCTGCGCGCAATCGATGGGCGAATCTGGAGTTCATCACCCCGCGCGACGAGCTGAAATTCGTGCTCGCCAGCCGCGAAGACTACGAGTGGATGCGGGCGACCATCACCGAGCGAAAGCTTCACGAGCGGACGCCCATTCTTCTCGCGAGCACCGTCTTCGGCGCCCTCTCTCCCCGCGCGCTCGTCGGCTGGGTCCTCGAGGACAAGCTCGGCGTGCGCGTGCAGCTCCAGATGCACAAATACATCTGGCCGGCCGACGCCCAAGGTGTCTGAGGAATTCATCGGCGCCTTCGGGCGTATGATGAGGTCATGGCCAGGCGACCCTCAGCAGACGGTACCGCGTGACACTCATGCTGCGACCAAGGCTCATCTTCGCCGCCCTCGTGCTCCATGCGGGCTGCGGCGGTGAGCTGCCCCCGGTAGCCGCACGCGGGCATGACGTTCCGGTGGCGGCGTCTGAGCCCCGCGCTCAGGTTCGAGTGGTCCTCGCGCTCCTTCCTCGCATCGGATGCGACGAGGCGTTCGATCTCGCGCTGTACGAAAACCGCGGCGTCGAGCTGGTGACCTGGGAGTCACCCCCAAGCGCGGTTCCGCCCGGGTCGTGCCGCGAGCTGCGGGCCACAGTGCGTTACCTGCCGAGACACATCACGCGCGCCGAACTCGTTCGACGCGTGCAGCAGCTGTCGATCTCCGTGAAAGTGGAAGAAGGAACATGAACCGTCGCAGGCGACTTTCGATTCTCGCGTTGATGGCGTGCGGCATACTCGGGCCAAGCGCCTTCGTCGTGGGGCGTGCGCTCGCCGACGAAGACGATCAAGAAGAAGCACCGCAAGCCGGCGAAAAAATGAACGCCGAGGAAGTGTCGAAGAAACGACGCGCCGTCCTCTTGGCGATGGCGACGAACGATGCCGTCCTCATCAACGTCACCGGTCGCGACATGCCGGCAAGCCCCGACGTGTTGAACCTTGGGAGAAAGAGTGCGCGGGCCCTCGCCCGATGCGTGGCCGACAACGTCGATGACAATCTTCGTTCGGACTGCGCATCCATGCTCGGTCGTCTCGGTGACAAAGCGGGCCTCTCGGCCCTGCAAGGCGCGCTCGAAGCCTGGAGTCCCGAGGTTCGCGCGCAAGCAATCCAAGCCCTCCGCAAGATGCCCGATCGCTCGAACGTCATCCCGCTCAGGAAATTTCTCGATCGCAAAGACGAAGAGCCCGCCAACATCGCCCTCGCCATCCAGGCGCTCGGCGCGCTCAGCGACACCGGGTCGCTTCCCGTTCTCCACTCCAAGTTTCGCTCCGGTAACGACACCGAGCCGCAGATCCGGATCGCGGCCTTCTGGGGGCTCTGGAAGAGTCGGCACATCATGGCCCGGGCGAGCATCGTCGCCGACGTAGCCTCGGCGCTCACCAGCGGTGAGAACGAGCTCGAGCTCGCCGGAACGTTCGCGGCAAGCGAGGTTCGGGCTCCGGAGCTCGTGGCACCGCTCATCAAGCTAATGGACGATCCGGACACGCGGCTTCGGAACCGAGCCGTCTACGCTCTCGGAAAGATCGGCGATCGAGCCGCCATCTCTGCGCTCCTTGCGCAGCTCCCGAAAGTTCGCGAGTCGCGCATGCTGAACAACATTGCGTTCGCGCTCGAGCGGCTCGATCCCGCGTCGTTCTACCGGGTCGCGCCGACGCTGATCGGTCACAAACAAGCGCAAATTCGCATGAATGCGGCGTTCGTCATCGGTGACGTGAGGCGGCCCGAGGGCCTTCCGCTTCTCAAGGGCGCGCTCGAGGACAAGAACGATGCGGTCCGGCTCAGTGCTGTAACGGCGGTCGGCAAGCTCGATGCGCCCGATGGAGCCAAGATCCTCGAGCGCTTCGTCGACGATCCGAATCCGAGCCTGCAGCGCGCGGCGATCTACGCAGTCTACGCCCTCAGCGGAATGAAGCGGACCAACCTCGTCTACGACAAGCTTTATCTAGGCCCGCGCCCGGCGGACAAGCTCGATGCAGCGCTCGCGCTTGGAAGAGCGAATGACCCGCGCGTGGTGCCCGATCTCTTGAACTGCCTCGAGCTTCGCACGTGCACCGAGGAGAGCGTCGATGCGCCGCTGCGCGCATCCACGTTGAAGGAGGTTCCCGGTCGCGCGCTCCTCGCGTGGGCCCAGGGTCGGGTCGACGTGACCGACCTCGTCGCGTTTCTCCGCCCCGAAGGAGGCGCGCCTCTGTCGGTAAGCGCCGTCTCCGCGGAGCTCGCGCACAAGAACGTCGGTCGCACCGTCAATGCCCTCGATCTCTCGGGCGACCTCAATGACGACAAAGCGCTCCTCGTTCTCAAGCCCCTCCTCGCGCACGAAAATACGCGGGTGCGCATGCACGCTGCCGTCGCCCTCGCGCGCCACGGTGACGCCAGTGCCGACCCCGTTCTCTTCGGCGATCTCGACAACCTTCCGCATGATTTGTTGCCGTCCTTCGTGCGACTCGTGGCGCGCGTCTCGGAAATGCCGGCGCGCGCACGCCTTACTCCCGAGCTCGTGAAGCGCGAGCACGGGAGCGATCCGAACGTCGCCATGGCCACTGCAGCAATTCGCCTGGCGTGGGATCCCGAACAAGGCATCTTCCGGATGCTCGAGGCCCTCGCTTCGCCGCTGCGTCTCGATCGCGATCTGGCGGATCGCTATCTTCGCGTTGCCCAGCAGCCCATCGTCACGGACCTTCTTCGCCGCGCGCTCGCCCGCGAGCAGCGGGATCCCGTGAAAAACCAGCTTCGCCGCATTCTCGACGTCCGGGGAGGGCAAGTGGAGAAGAGGTGATTCGCCTCGTCGCCTGGGCGTTCGGGCTCGGGTGCCTGGTCTTCGATCCCGCCGCTCACGCCGCTGATCCTAAGCGCGTCGTGATTCTCGGGGTGGCGCTCGTCGTCGCCGCCGCGGCCTTGGCGAAGCCCGTCGCGCGTCCGCCAACGCGAACGGTTGCACAATACACGCTACTGCCGTTCGTGCTCCTGTCAGCAGTGACGGCTGCGTGGGGGACAGCGGCGGGACTGCGCGATCTCGGGACGTTCGCTGCGGCTGCTCTCGTGGCGTGGACGTTTCGTCCGGTGGCTGCGCGTGCTCTGGCGATGCGTGTCGGCTCTCTCGCGGGGGGCGGCGCGTCGCTCGTAGCGCTCGTCGCCTTCGCGGGCGGGGCGCAGGGATTCGCGCTCCACGGAGGACAAGGAAATCCGAACTGGCTTGGGCTCCTCCTCGCGGTCACCCTGCCGCTCTCGCTCGACGCCGTCGCTTCCGACGGAGCCCGTCGCCGCTGGCCCGTCGTCCCGGTGGCTCTCGCGGCCGTGCAGCTTCCCGCGCTTTTCCTGGCGCATTCGCGCGTCGCCTGGGTCGCAGCGGCGGTGGCGCTGGCGGCGGCGGGGATCGCCGCGAAAAAATCGTTCTCGAGTCGGCGGCGGGCGCGCGGCGCAGGCGCAGTCCTCGCGGCGATCGGAGTCGGTGCGATCCTCGCATGCGCCGTGATGCTGGGTGAGCGTGCACCCGCTCGAGCGGCATCCGCATCTCACGTATCTGACGACCGGACCCCAGAGGACGGGTCTGCGGCGCGTTCCTTCGCCGGGCGCGTCTGGATCTGGCGCATCTCCGCCCGCGCAGCGCTCGCCGCTCCTTTCCTGGGTGCGGGGCTCGGCGGATTTCCCGAGCGTTTCCTCACGATGCAGGGAGACGCGCTCAGTACCTTGCCGCCGCGCGAGGCCTCGCGTCGTTTCGTGAACGCGACCACCGCTCACGACGAGCCGCTCCAGGTGGCCGTCGAATCGGGATCGCTCGCCGCGCTACTTCTCGTGCTCGGTCTCAGCGCCCTCGTCGTCGGGCATTTTCGTGCGGGGAGGCTCGGACCAGGAGGGGCGTCGCTCGCCGTTCTGATCGCGTCACTTGGTGACAGTCCGCTTCGCCAGCCCGCGATCACTCTCCTCGTCGGACTGCTCGTTGCTGCAGAACGGCCGCGCCCGCTGTCCGCTCCGATCGCTCGATTGCGCCTCTTTTTCAGGGTAGAAAAGGTCCTCGTGGCGCTCGCCATTCTCGGCGGCGGCTCGCTCCTCGGCGCCGCCACGCGCGGGTTTCTTGGCGGCCACATCGCGACCACGGCCTCGGAAATCGTGGACCCCGGAGCCCGCGCGCGGCGGCTCGCGCATGCATTGGCGGTCGATCCGTCGTCGGGCGAAATCCGCTTCGCGCTCGGCACCAATGCGCTCGCCGCTGGCAGCGCCGAGCTTGCCCTCACGCACTTCGAAGCAGCGCGCCCGAGGACGGTCGGTACGCTGTCTGCCATCGGCGAGGCCTCACTCGCCATTGACGACGCTCACCGCGCGGCCAACGCGTGGAACGCAGCACTCGCTCTTCATCCTGGATCCGCGCGTGCGCACCTCGGTCTCGCAGAATCTGAGCATCGCCTCGGACACGATGACCGCGCCGAAGCGAGCCTGCGGATCGCGAAGCTGCTCTTGCCCGGAGACCCGCGCGTAGCGGCAATGGAAGATCGACTGGGCGAAGCTCGAAGCGACTTCGTTACGCCTTAGCGAGGTCTTCTTTGGCGAACTCTGCGTAGGCGCGTACGTCCTCTTTCGAGCCCAAGACGAGCGGCGTTCGCTGATGAAGCGCCGTCGGGTTGATGTCGAGAATGCGATCGACGCCGTTGGTCGCCGCGCCGCCCGCCTGCTCGAAGATGAACGCCATCGGGTTGGCCTCGTAGAGGAGACGCAGCTTACCGGAGACGTTCTTCGTGTCGGCCGGGTAGGCGAAGATGCCCCCCTTCAAGAGCGTGCGGTGTGCGTCCGCCACGAGAGATCCCACGTAGCGACTGCCGTACGGGAGGCCGCGCGCTTCGTCCTCGCTCTTGATCCACGCGTTCCACTTCTTCGTCCCCTCCGTCCAGCGGGCATGGTTCCCCTCGTTCACCGAGTAGCAGGCGCCGCGCTCGGGACAGCGAATGTTCGGGTGCGAGAGAAAAAATTCGCCGACGTTAGGATCAAGCGTGAAGACGTCGACCCCGTGTCCGGTGGTGAGCACAAACACCGTGGAGGGCCCGTAGAGGGTGTAGCCTGCGGCGACGATTTCGCGACCGGGTTGGAGCGCGTCCTCGAGGAGAGGAACGAGCTCGCCTGCCCTCCGCCGCAGCACCGCGAAAATGGTGCCGATCGAGACGTTGGTATCGATGTTGCTCGATCCATCGAGAGGATCGAAGAGCACCGCGTACTTCCCGGACCGTTCGCAGAAGCGAGCCTCGTCGAGCTCCTCGCTGGCGATGATCCCACAGTGGCCGCTCCGCTCGAGAACGTTGATCAGCACCTCGTTGGCGAACGCGTCGAGCTTCTGCACTTCCTCGCCCTGCACGTTCGTCTCGCCCGTGTAACCGAGCATGTTGGCCAAGCCTGCCGAGCGCACGCGCGAGGTGATGATCCGGATCCCCAGCGAAATGTGATTGAGGAGCGAAGTGAATTGTCCTGTCGATCCGGGCGCCGCGCGCATTCCGGTGAGGACATGTTCGCGGAGCGTCGTGCCGACGACGGAGGCAGACGGGCGGGGGGGTAGGGAGTCGAGCATGGAGAACCAAACGTATAGGCGCCTCCGTAAGCCACAAGGCGGCTTGACGTAACTCAGTAATGAGTGACTACTTGGCTAAGCCAAAAAAAAGGCAGTTCCGCGTGTTGCCGGCCCGTGGAGCGAAAGCTAGGCTCGCAGCCCCCGAACCCCAAGAGCACCCTGAAGGAGCCGAGCGATGCCCTCTCAAGTGAACGCGCCGTCCGATCGCGTCAAACAGATCCTCTCCTGGTACGCGTCCGACAACCCGGGCGTGAAGACGAACCTGGCTCGCCTGATGAACACCGGCACGCTCGCCGGAACGGGAAAGCTCGTCATCCTTCCCGTCGACCAGGGCTTCGAGCACGGTCCGGCGCGGAGCTTTGCGCCCAATCCCCCGGCCTACGATCCGGACTATCACTTCCAGCTCGCCATCGACTCGGGCTGCAACGCCTACGCCGCTCCGTTGGGATCGCTCGAGATGGGCGCCGACAAATTCGCCGGACAGATCCCGCTGATCTTGAAGCTCAACAACTCCGACACACTCGCCAAGGTCGACCAGCCGTGCAGCGCGATTACGAGCTCGGTGGAAGACGCGCTCCGCCTCGGCTGCTCGGCGATCGGCTTCACGATCTACCCGGGCTCGGGCGATCGCAACGTCATGTACGAGCAAATCCGCGAGATGACCCTCGAGGCCAAGTCGGTTGGGCTCCCCACCGTGCTCTGGGCGTACCCGCGCGGCGCTGGTCTCTCCAAGGATGGCGAAACCGCCGCAGACGTTACGGCGTACGCCGCGCAGATCAGCGCGCAGCTCGGGGCTCACATCATCAAGATCAAGCCCCCGAAGGATCACATCGAGCAGCCCGAGGCGAAGAAGGTCTTCGAGAAGTACAACATTCCCACCAAGACCCTCGCTGATCGCGTTCGTCACTGCGTGCAGAGTGCATTCAACGGAAAACGCATCGTCATTTTCAGTGGTGGCGAAGCCAAGTCGACCGACGAGATTCTCGCCGAGGTGAAGGAGCTCGCGGCGGGCGGCGCGTTTGGCTCGATCATGGGGCGGAACGCCTTCCAGCGTCCGCGGGCTGAAGCGCTTCAGCTACTCGCCTCCGTGCAGCAGATTTTCAAGAACGCCTGACGCGTTCCAAGAACGCCCGACGATGCGCGCCGCACTTGCTGCTGCTCTCTTGGTGAGCGCAGCGTGCGGACACGTGCCGGGTTCCGTGAGTCTCCCCGCTCCAGCCGTGGTCAACGTCGAGCGCCCCATCGACGGGCGCGCAAAGCATCACGTGAAATTGCAATTCGCGCTCGGGGGGCGGCCCTTTCCTCTCCCCGTGGTGCATGGCACCGTAAGCGGCGAGGCCACATGGATGCTCGTCGACACCGGTGCGAACAGTCACGTCGTCGCCGGTTGGCTCGCCCGAAAGGCGCATCTCGACACACGCAACCTGGGGGACGTGGGGACAGACCACACCGGCCGCGCCATTGCTACGTCGCGGGTCGATCACCCCAAGGTGTCCGTCGATGAATGGGGCGCGTTTCCCGATGGGCCCATCCTGGTGACCGAAGTGCCCGAAGCGGTTGCGCGACTCGGCATCGGCGCCTTCATTTCTCCGCAAGCGCTCGCCGGCGCGGACGGCGCGATCGTTCTCGATCTTAAGAGCGCGGAGATGCGCGAAGAAGACGGCGGGCACCCCAGGACGCTGCTCGGTCTGCGCGGCGCCGAAGTTTTCGGGACAGCGGCGCACACCTGCGCGGACGACGACGGCCCCATAAATGGCCTGGCGTTCGTGATCCCGGTGACCATCGAAGGAACCCGCGCAGCTCTTCTCCTCGACACCGGCGCCCACCACTCCGACATTTTGATGTCGACCTCCGTCGGCAAGCGCTTTCTCCCGCGCAGCGTGCCGAACCGCGACCAGGTCTATGCGGCGAGCGGAAAAGTCGTCACCCGCACCATGCGCACTGCGAAGGTCACCATCGGCGAGTACGCGGTCGTCACCGATGTCGATCTCATTCCCGGGCAGTCGGATTCGAGTTGCCCGCGCGACGGCGTGCTCGCGATGGACATCCTACGCTCCTGCGTGATCGTGCTCGAACAAGCCAAGGTCTTCGGCCGGTGCGGTGGTTGAGCGTTCTTCTCAGCTTCGCTGCCGCGTGCAGCGGGACGCCACCGGCGAAGAAGGTGCCGCCGGCCGAAAAGCCGCCGATCACGCGCGGGTGACCTTGAACGTGACGCTCGCCGATCGCTCGCTCATTACGGCGGTTCGCCTCGCGGTGGACACGGGCAGCGCAGACACGGATCTCTTCTCACTCACGAAGCCGGGACGGAAGCTCAGAATGGCCTGCACCGAGAGCTCTCCATGACTGCGGCTCGGGCCGCGCGCTTGACCGAGAGTGGGGTGTCAAATACGCTTGTTTCGATGAATCCATGAGCGAGATCCCCACCGTTTCGGGATCCACGAACTTCGAGGTCGGCCAGACGATCGCGGGGCGCTATCGCCTCGATCGCATTCTCGGCGTGGGGGGAATGGGGCTCGTTTTCGCGGCAACGCACCTTGAGCTCGAGCAGACCGTCGCTGTCAAAGTCATTCGCGGCGAGCTCCGGACGCCTGAGGCCCGCAGTCGTTTTTTGCGCGAAGCGAGGGCCGTCGTGAAGCTCCGGAGCGAGCACGTCGCGCGGGTTCTCGACGCCGGCACGCTCGATAGCGGCGAGTCGTACATGGTGATGGAATACCTCGAGGGAACGGATCTGTCCGTGCTGCTGAAGGCGCGTCGCACGCTCCCCGTGGAAGAGGCGAGCGCCTACGTGATGCAAGCGGCGGAAGGGCTCGCCGAGGCGCACGCGATGGGAATCGTGCACCGCGATCTCAAGCCGGCGAACCTTTTTCTCGCGCGGAGCCCGTCGGGACTGCCGCTCGTCAAGGTGCTCGACTTCGGAATTTCGAAGGCCAATCCTCTTGGGGAAAGCGGGGCGAGCGAAGACCTCACGCGCACGTCGGCGATGCTCGGCTCGCCGCGCTACATGTCCCCCGAGCAAATGAAGTCGTCGCGCGACGTCGACGCGCGTAGCGACATCTGGTCGCTCGGGATCATTCTCTATCGCCTCGTCTCAGGCGCGTTGCCGTTCGAAGGCGACACGCTCGGACAGCTCCTCGCGCGCGTTCTTCAGGATCCGCTAAGACCCCTCGTCGAGCTGAGGCCCGACATCGCGGAGGGGTTCGGGGCGATCGTCGCGCGCTGCCTTCAGAAGGATCCTCGAGACCGCTTCGCGAATCTGGCGGATCTCGCGCACGCGCTCGAGCCCTTCGCTGCCGCGCACGTCCGCGGGACGGCGGAGCGCATCGAGATGGTGTTCCGTGCGCGTGGTCTAGAGGTAGCGCCGCGGGGCCTGGCTTCGACTGCGGGGCCTGTCGCTACGCATACGACTGCGCCAACCGGAGCCACATGGGAAGGGAACGGATCCCCTCCGAAACCGCGGTCGTTTTTTTCGCCGGCGCTGATCGGTGTCGTCGCGCTATCTCTCGCGGTGATTGTCGCGTGCACCGCGTGGCTGGCGACGAGCCGCACCAAAAACGTTGCGGCGGTAGTGACTCCCTCCGCGCAGGCGACGACGATCCCAGCGCCGATCACGCCCCCGCCCACTGCAACAAGCGCGCGCCCGGCCGAGCTCCCGATTGCCGCGAGCGTGTCGCCGCGAGCCGAGATCGCGCCTCCACTCGCTGCGCCAACGAGAACGCGCGTCGACGCAGGCGCAAGACACGCGAAACCACCGGGAGCATCGCCCCCTCCGGTCTCCACAGCCGCGCCAGTGATCATGGACACCCTTTGAAAAACGCTATTCTCGCGCTCCTCGTCGCGTCGGCGACAGTCACCGCCGCTCGTCCGGCCGCGGCCCAGGCGTCGAGCGCCTCCGCGCAGTTCGAGGAGGCCAGGGCGCTGATCAAGGAGGAGAAATACGCGGCCGCGATCCCGAAGCTCCTCGAGCTTCTCGCGCACGAAAAGTCGATCGGTGCGCTGTTCAATCTCGGTGTTTGCTACGAGAAAACGGGATCCGTCGCGAGCGCCTGGAAACGCTTCACCGCGGCGGAGAAACTGGCGCACGAAAAAGGAGACGCGCGCGAGTCCGTCGCGCATGAGCACGCCGCTGTGCTTGCTCCACGCCTGTCGAAGATCACCATCACCGTTCCGCAGGCGGAGGCCGTCGCGGGGCTTGAAGTGAAGCTCGACGGCGTCGTGTTGCGGCGAGACGAGTGGCAAGTGCCGCTGCCGATCGATCCGGGCCGTCACACCATTGAAGCCAAAGCACCCGGCAAACAGACGTGGTCGACGGAGCGAAGTGCGGGGTCTTCGGGCGGCGAATCGACGTCGCTGGCGATCGGTCCTCTCGTGGCCGCAGACGAGACGCCCCCGCCACGAGCTGCGTCCACACCAATCGCGCCTGCTCCCGCCCCGCGCCAAGGCGGCCTCGGCGGCCAGCGAATCGGGGCCCTCGCAGCGGCGGGCGTCGGCGTCGTCGCGCTTGGCGTCGGGACGGTGGTCGCGATCGGCGCGACCTCGAAGAACAGCGACTCTAAGGCCCACTGTCTTTCGAGTGATCCCAATATGTGCGATCCGACGGGGCTGAGCCTCCGCGCTGACGCACGCTCGGCCGGAAACCTTGGCACGGCCATGTTCGTCGTCGGAGGGGTTGCGCTCGCCGCGGGCGCGACTCTTTGGCTTACTGCGCCTGCCCGCAAGACAACGACCGAAGTAGGCGTGGGGCCCTGCGGTTTCGCCGTGCGGGGCACGTGGTGATGACCCGCCGGCTCGCCATGGCTCTCGCGCTCGCGGGGGCGGCGCTCGCTAGCTGCAACGCCGTCCTAGGAATCGACGAAGCGAGGCCCTTGGACGCCGGGAGCGACGGGAGTGTCACCGACGGCGGTCTCGGCGACGTAGTGACTGAGGCGCTCACCGACACGAGCAGCGACGCGGTGGCGAGTGCCTGCGATCCGACAAAGCCGTTCTCCGCGCCGACTCTGGTGCCGAACGTCAACACGGGCCAAGCGCCACTGAGCGCTCACCTCCTGCCCGACGAGCTCACGATGATTCTCTCCGCGTCCGTCGTCGGCGGCAGCGATATTTTTTCGTCGACGCGGCCCTCTACGTTGGCCACGTTCGGAGCCCCAGTGTTGCTCGCCGGCGCAAACACGGCTGCAACCCAGGTCACTCCTTCGCTCATGGGCGACGGGCTCACGATGTATTTCGCGTCGTCGCGTCAACCTCTCAGTGACGGCGGCGCCAACTTCGACATTTACGTAGCTACGCGCCCCACCGTGACGAGCAGCTTTTTGGCGCCGTTTCCGGTCGACGCTCTCAATGGCCCCCAAGCCGAGGGGAGTCCCTTCGTCGCGACGAACGGCCGCACGATCTACTTCACTTCGACGCGCAGCGGATTCAACGCGATCTACCGGTCGAGCCTTCTCCCCGTCGGAGGCACGTTCGACACGCCGACGCCGGCCACCGAGCTGAACGCCGGGGATGACGGCGCGCCGGTCGTCAGCGCCGACGAGCTCACGATTTTTTTCAGCTCGCGCCGCGGAATGGGCAGCGGCGGCGACGACATCTGGACTGCCCGGCGAGCCACGACGGCGGGTCCATTCGACGCGCCGACAGTCGTCTCGGAGCTCAACACCCCTGGAAACGACACGCCCGCCTGGGTTTCCGCCGACCGATGCAGGATCTATCTGGTGAGCGATCGAGCGTCGGACGGCGGTGTTGGACTAGGCACTACGATTTGGCAGGCAGCGCGTCCGAAGTGACCGCTGCGTAGGTTCTCTAATTCGGCGTGCCAGGGATGTTCGCCGACGGAGCGCTCATTCCCACGGCGTTGCTTGCGGTGACGGAGATGTTGTAGACGACGCCGCTCGCCAGTCCCGTGATGGTGCACGACGTCGCGCCGCCCGTGACGCACGTTTTCATGGCGTGGCTCACGGCGCTGGCCGAGGCAGTGTAGCCGAGGATCGCCGAGCTTCCGGCGCTCGGCGCGGTCCAGGTGACGGCGAGCTCGCCGAGGCCGACGGAGGTAATCTTTCGGATCCTGTTGTTGTTCGAGTCACCGACGTAGACGTTACGTGCGGCGTCGACGGCGATACCCTCCGGACTGTTGAACTCCGCAGTGGCTGACGCGCCATCGGCGAACGCCGCGGTTCCCGAGCCTGCCAGCGTCGTAACCACGCCTGCGGCCGACACGACGCGGATCGTTTGGTGGTCTGTGTCCGCGACGTAGGCGTTGAGGGAAGCGTCCAACGCGATGCCATCGGGGTGGGCGAACGTCGCCGCGGCTCCGATACCGTCGGTGAGCGGGTTGGACGCGCTCGAGCCCGCGAGCGTCGACACCATACCCGAAGCCGTCATCTTGCGGATTCGTTGATTGCTCGAGTCCGCGACCCAGACGTTGCCGCCGTCCACCGCGATCCCGAACAGATAATTGAAGCTGGCAGCAGTCCCGGTGCCATCGGCAAATGTCGCCGTCCCTGACCCAGCGAGCGTCGTCACCACGCCCGCGGGCGAAACGAAACGGAGGCGCTGGTTGGTCTGGTCCGCGACGTAGACGTTGCCGCTGCCGTCCACGGCGACGGCGCTGGGGCCGCTGAAATCCGCTCCGGCACCCGTCCCGTCGTTGTACGCTGGAGTGCCCGATCCGGCGAGTGTCGTCACCACGCCCGCCGGTGTGACCTTGCGAATACGCTGGTTGCCGCCGTCAGCGACGTAGACGTTCCCGGCAAGATCGACGGCGACGCCAAGGGGGATGAAGAAGCTCGCCGTTGCGCCGGTGCCGTCCGCGAACGTGGCCGTGCCCGAACCCGCGAGGGTCGTCACGACGCCCGCCGGGGTCACCTTGCGAATGCGGTGGTTGCCCGTGTCGGCGACGTAGACGTTTCCCGTGGCGTCGACTGCGAGACCAACCGGATTGTTGAAGCTCGCGGCGGCGCCCGTACCGTCGGCGAACGTGGCGGTGCCGGAACCCGCGAGCGTCGAGACGGTGCTGACGATGGCGACTGGTGCTGCAGTTGCGCCCGACGGGGCGCCGGGGACGTCTCGCGCTGCGTCGCCTGCGGCCGCGTCGCCGCCGGTCACCGTGTCGGCGCCTTGCATCGCGTCGGTGGCGGCATCGCCCCGGAGATCTGGGAGGCCTGCAGAGCTACTCCCGCAGGCGAAAAAACCGACCGCCGGAAAAACGAGGAATGCGGCCGAAACCGCAGTGCGCGACACACCAAGTCGATGGAAGCCAAGACGAGAATTTAGATTTCGCATCTCCGGAGGATACCAGCATTTCGAAGCTCAAGCGTCTCGAACGCCTGTGAGAACGACCCGGACCTTGACCTGCTTTTCTCAGCGATCTGAGGAGAGCACCGTCAAACGAACGCGGACGCGATCCGCCTCTTCGAGCTTGAGCGCTGACTCCGGCATGACGATGCTGCCGAGGGCGGGGCTGAGCGGAAGCACTTGATCTTTCGCGTACACCGGGTGGCGCCCCTTGACGCGGTTCCACTCGGCAACCGAGGCGTTGGCTTTCATCTTCTCGATGATGCTTCGCCAGCCGACGCCCGTATTGTACGCGCAGAAGCTGATCTCTCCCATCTGCGTGCCGTAGGGGATGATGCACATTTCCGTGCGGCGAAAATCGTAGTTGAAGAGATCCTGAAACCACATGCCCGCGATGAAGAGCGCGCGCCACTCGAACTCGGCCGAGTCCGAGTCGTACTGCCCGATCTTCTTTCCACGGTTCCCGGTCTGGCTCATGAACTGCTTGAGAAGATGGAAAAACGTGAAGCCGCGCGGCGCGGTGTCGGGGTTGAAATTCTTGAACAGCGCGAGGGTGAGCTCTGCGATGGTCACCGCCCGGCCTTGAGCGGCGTCGGTGATCTCCTGCACGTCGAGAAGAAGCTGATCGAGGTCGAGGAATGCGTTCATCGGCACCATCTCCTTCGTTCGCTTGTTCACGAAGAGGACCGTGCCGATGCCGCAGTTCGGATGGCACCCGCATTTCATCGAGCCCCAGTCGGCGTTTTCGCCCATCAGGGTGTCGGTGAGATCGCTGAAGGGGCCGAGGGCGGAGAGCGGAAACCAGTCACGGAGCGGTTCGGTCTTTCCAGTCTGGGTTTTTACGTCGTGGGCAAGATGGCTCAGGGTGTAGCGCTGCATCTTGCGCAGCTCCGGCGTCACGTCTTCGTCGCGGCCAGTGAAGCTCACGGGCTGGAAGCTGACGACCGTGACCTTGTCGGCGTTGGCGATCGCGAAATCGATGATCGGGCCGACCTGATCGTTGTTGAGACCGTTCACGACCGTGACCACCAGGACGACGTCGATCCCCGCGGCGTGGAGATTCTCGATGGCGCGGAGCTTCACGTCGAAGAGGTTGCCCACCTTGCGGTGCGAGTTGGCAGCGTTCGTCACGCCGTCGAACTGCAGGTACGCCAGACGGAGCCCCGCCGCTTTTGCTTCCTGCGCGAAGTCCGGATCTTGAGCGAAACGCACTCCATTGGTTGCGCACTGCACACAAAAATAACCGACGTCTTTCGCGTAGCGGATGGCCTGGATGAAGTGCGGAGAGAGAGACGGCTCACCCCCCGAGAACTGGACGCTCATCTGCCGCCGCGGCTCGATGGTCAGGGAATCGTCGAGGATCTTCTTCACCTCGTCCCACTCGAGCTCGTGCACGTAACCGACCTGATTCGCATCCATGAAGCAGGGATCGCACATCATGTTGCAGCGGTTCGTGAGGTCCACGGTGAGCACGCTCCCACGCCCGTATTTCACGCTCGACGTGCCGTGGTCGCGGAGCTTGGAGAGCGGCGCCAAGAAATCGCGTCCCGGATAAAGCTTCTCGATCCGCTCCATGAACGCGGGGTCGATGCTCATCACGTCTTCGAAGTGCCCGTGCTTCGGACAGTCCTTGATCATTCGAATTTCGCCATCTTGCTCGACGATCTTTGCCCGGATTTCTCCGGGCTTTCCGTCGATCAGTGTGGAGAGGGCGCGCTCCCCGGAGAGGACGGCGGTGCGCACTTCCTTCACGCACGTGGGGCACAGCGAGTCGGTCTCACGCGGCCAACCCAGCTGCGGAAACGTGCGCTCGCGGCGCTTGAGCAGTGGCTCCGGCGCCCACTTCGGCTGAACGGACGGCCGCTCGAACAGATCGTTCATCTTCTGCACGAATGGCCAGGCCGACCGCGCCACGCCAACAAGAACGCGCTCCGCACCCCGCGTCACGGCATCGAACACCTGAGATGAAGAAGAAGACGACGGCTCTTTCATGCAATAAGGGCAAGCCTAGTACACTTGGCGCCATATGAAAGCCTTCACCGAGTACCTCACGATGCACACGCAACGCTCGAAGGAGCTGGTTCATCTGACGCCGCGACTCGATCAGATCCTCGCGAAGAGCAAAATCGTGGACGGCTTCATGTTGGTGAGCGCGATGCACATCACCGCCGGCGTCTTCGTGAACGACAATGAATCCGGCTTGCATGAAGACATCTGGCGCTGGCTCGAGGAGCTTGCCCCCCACGGCCCCGATTACGCGCATCACAAGACCGGCGAGGACAACGGCGACGCGCACCTGAAGTCGCTCCTCGTGCATCACGAAGTAACGATCCCGATCACGAAGGGCAAGCTCGATTTCGGTCCGTGGCAGCAGGTCTTCTACGCCGAATTCGACGGGCAGCGCGACAAACGGGTCATCGTGAAAATCATCGGCATTTGACGATGAAATGGTTCGTGTTAGGCGTCGCGCTCGCGGGCTGCGCAGCGGCGGCCCCGGCAGCGAAGGTCGCCTCTCCGGTGGCGGACACGTCGGCGGCGAACGCGGAGCGTCTTCAGCGAGACGAAGCCGCGCTCCTCCTGGCGCTCAGCACGATCGATCCTCGTCTTGCGCTCCGCTTCGGTACGAATCCATCCGAGGCCGACCTCAGCAAGACGGCGATGAGCGCGGTGATCGCGGGGGACACGTCGCTCGTCGTGCACGAGGGCGCGCTCGATGTGTTCTCCTTCGAGTCGCGTGCGCGTGGGCTCGAGGCGGCAGCGAAGACCGCCGACGGATGGACCTACCCGCTCTCGGGTGACGCGAGCCTCGAGCGAGATCTGCTGAAGCGGCTGATCTCCGAGGAAAAAGCTCGATTGAGCACGGAGAAAAAGCTCCCCGCGTCGGCGAGCGAGCTCGTTCGGGGTCTCGTCGCCACGTGGTCGGAGGCAGCGACCCCCGAGGCTCTCAAAGGAAAAGACGGCTGGCTGATGCGGCGCGTAGACGACGTGCGCGAATCGCTGAAAAGCGACGTCCTCACCACCATCGAGCTGAACGAGCTCGACGACGCCCTCGATCCGCTGGAGCGGCTGACCGTCGGCTACAGCGATACCGCCGCGGCGCTCGCCCGTCTTCGCATTGCGCTCTCTCAGCTCCACCCCGCCACGTCATCCTTGACGACGTGGAGTGACGTTCAGAACGCGGTCGTCGCGCACCTGGGGGTGAAGCTCGAGCTCGCGGCGTTGCGCAAGGACCTCGAGCGTGTCCGCCTTGAGCTGCGCGCAGCCCCTCGAACGCCCGAGGTTCCGACGGGAGCCACGGAGCGCCGCGTGCTCGTCGACGGCAAGTGTGGCGGCCCGGCGGGCGTTCGTTCGTTCGGCCCCTCGCCGGAGCGCGCGCCGATCTGCGGCTTCCTCGAAGCTGTTCTCAGCGGCGATGTGTCGTCACTCGCCGACGACGTCACGGTGGCGCTTTGGGCGCTCGCGATCCATGGCGAGAGGCTCGATCCGAAACGCGCGACGGAGAAGTACCGCCTGGAAAGCGGCATCCCGTTGGATCGCGAGGCGCGACTCGTTCGCCGCGCGGTGGTTCGTCCGGTGAGCGCGCTCGGCGTAGGTTGGGCCGCCACGCTTCTCGTTCGAGAGAACAAGCCTCAAATCGATCTAGCCAAGCTCTGGTTCGCCTTTGGAGACGCGCCCCTCGACGTGATCGCCGCTCAATTTACTTTCGCGCGTGGGCCGCGAGCTTTTCCTCGACCATGATGTCCGCCACTCGGTAGGTCGGGGCGTTCAGCTTCGCGCTCCGCTCGGCGATATCGAGGATGGTGTCGTAGATTTTCATCGTTCCGGCTCGCGCGAGCGTGGCGTCGTAACCAATGACTTCCTGGGCGACGTTGACGAGGCCGCCGGCGTTGATGGCGTAGTCGGGCGCGTACACGATGCCGCGCGCGTGGAGGTCGTCGCCGTGACGGGGCTCGGCGAGCTGGTTGTTCGCTGCTCCGGCCACGATCTTCGCCTTGAGGTGCGGGATGGTGGTGTCGTTCAGGGCGGAGCCGAGCGCGCACGGCGCGATGACGTCGCAGTCCACGGTGAAAATTTTGTCGAGCTGGACGATCTGCGCTCCGAAGTCGCGGTGCGCACGCTCGCTCTTCAGCGGGTCCACGTCGGCCACCGAAAGTTTCGCGCCCGCCGCGTGAAGCTCTTTGCAGAGGTGATAGCCGACGTGCCCGACGCCCTGGACGGCGACGTGCACCCCCTCGAGAGAGCTCTTTTTCAGCTTGAACTGCACACACGCCTCGATGCCGCGGCGAACGCCGAGCGCGGTGAACGGCGAAGGATCGCCCGAGCCGCCGTGCGCCACCTCGACTCCGGTGACGTTCTTGGTAACCGTGCGAATGACCTCCATGTCCTCGAGGCCCGTGCCGCTGTCTTCGGCCGTGATGTAGTGGCCGCCGAGGTCGTTGATGAATTTTCCGAACGCGCGAAAGAGGGCCACGCGATCGAAGTTGTTCTTCGGGCGGATGAGGACGCTCTTTCCGCCGCCGTGGGCGAGCCCGGCCAGGGCCGCTTTGTAGGTCATTCCGCGGGCGAGTCGGAGCGCGTCGATCAGCGCGTCTTCATCGCTGTCGTACGGCAAGAAGCGGCAGCCCCCGAGTGCAGGACCGAGACGCGAGTCGTGGATGGCGACGATGGCGCTGAGCTGCGTCGACTTGTCGAACTTGAAGTGAACCTCGCCGTAATCGTGCGAGCGAAGATTGCCGAAGACACCCATCACGGATGGCCAGGAGGCATACCGCCCATTCCCGGCGGCATTCCCATTCCGCCCATGCCCGGCATGCCGTGGGGCGGCATCATCGCCGGTCCCGCGTCTTTCGGCGCACCGGCGTCGAGCGCACGCTGGAACTTTTGGGTGTCGGCCATCGCCCAATCAACGGCGCCGGAGGTGATCTGGTAGATCGTCGGATCGCCTTCTTTTTGAGCGTAACGGTTCGTTCCCGCGGCAGGCTTGCCCACGCCAAGAACGTACTTTCCGGCGTTGTCCTTGAGGGAGATCGTCACCGTCGCTTCGGGAGCGTCGAGGCCCGTTTCGCTAGGTGGCTTGCCGTCGCCGAAGTCTTCGGCGTTGAGTGACTTGAACGTGCCGAGCGCCGACTTGATCTTGTCTTCGTCCAAGCGGTCGATGGCCTTGCCCTTCGCCGTGCCCGCCCACTTGTCACCCTTGGTGAACGACAAGAGGCTGTCTTTTTTGCTGATGGTGATCGAGGTCACGTTCGCGTCGTCGAACTTGAAGATCTCCGTGTCGCGCCAGGCCTTCAGCTCCTTCGCGTAGAGGTAGCTCGAGTACCCCGACGAGACGTAGAGGGCGGGCTTGTCGCCGACCATCACGATCTGACCGCGTCCACCCTGTTTGCCGAAGACGTCGTCGACTTTCTTGTCGGCGCCCTTGAAGCCGATCACGTGCACGCCGTGCGCAGCGTCGAGCTGGTAGCTCTTCTTCACGTCGTCGGTCGCCGCGGGGTCGACGAGGTCCGTGACCTTGAGCTCCTTCATGTTGTCGAGCATCGACTTGACGGCGCCCTGGTTCGCGAGGGCATTCACCGGCTTGGTGACCATCCACTTGTC
>JAYTOU010000030.1:0-37270 GCA_043747615.1 Myxococcales bacterium
GTTGGGACATCTTTGGGACACCAGGCGGTGAGCTGAGTCAAAAACTCACGAAACCGCTTCTTTTTCCGAGTAGAAATGGTGACCCCAACGGGAATTGAACCCGTGTTACCGACGTGAGAGGCCGGTGTCCTAACCGCTAGACGATGGGGCCATCCGCGCTCTCTCCGCCTCACGAGACAACACCACTCGGAGTGAACGCGTGCAAACGAACTAGAATGAAAAGATACGAACTTCCGAAGCGCGTTCTGGTCGTACGCGCCATGGCTGGGGAACAAGGATTCGAACCTTGATAGCCAGTGCCAGAAACTGGCGTCCTGCCATTAGACGATTCCCCAAAGAAACTTCGAAAACCACCTATGAAACAGCCCGTTTATGGGTAACGGGGAAGCGCAGCCTAGCGGTGCGGGAACATATGTCAAGGGCCGTGCACCTTTCCCCCTTGACGCGCCACGACACGAGCTTAGCTTGCGCGCGGTTGGCACTCCCAGAAGGCGAGTGCTAAAGCCGGCAACCCAGCACGTCCGCCCTACGGCCGCGCATGCACCTGAAGGAATCCCTCCCATGAAGATCCGCCCCCTCGGTGACCACCTCGTCGTCAAACGCACCAAGGAAGAAGAGAAGAGCCGAGGGGGAATCATCATCCCCGACGCCGCCAAGGAGAAGCCGCTCGAGGGCATCGTTCTCGCGGTCGGTAACGGTAAAGAGCTGAAGAACGGGAAGCGCCACCCGATGGACGTCAAGGCAGGCGATCGCGTCCTCTTCACCAAGTACTCGGGCACTGAAATCAAGTTCGAAGGCGAAGACCACCTCCTCATCACCGAAAGCGACGTGCTCGCTGTCTTCGACAAGTAGCCAACGCATCGACCGCGTCCCGCAGTCGCAAAATTTCTCGTCGACCATCGTGAGCCTGTGCCGCGTGATACGCGTCACGCGTCCTAAAGAAAGAATGAATCCAAAATGAGCGCAAAAGAGATCGTCTACAGCCGCGGCGCACGCAGCAAAATTCTTCACGGCGTCAACCACCTCGCCAACGCGGTGAAGGTCACGCTCGGCCCCAAGGGTCGCAACGTGGTCATCGAGAAGAGCTACGGCTCGCCGGTCATCACCAAGGACGGCGTCACAGTCGCCAAGGAAATCGAGCTCCACGATCGCTTCGAAAACATGGGCGCGCAGATGGTCAAGGAAGTCGCTTCCAAGACCAGCGACAAAGCGGGCGACGGCACGACGACGGCGACGGTCCTTGCGCAGGCCATCTACACGACCGGGCTCTCGCTCGTCGAAGCCGGCCACAACCCGATGGATCTCAAGCGCGGCATCGACGCAGCCGTCACCGCGCTCACGGCCGAGATCAAGAAGATCGCCATCCCCACGAAGGACAAGAAGCACATCACGCAGGTCGGCACGATCAGCGCAAACGGCGACTCCAGCATCGGCGAGATGCTCGCCGAGGCCATGGAAAAAGTCGGTAAAGAAGGCGTCATCACCGTCGAAGAAGCGCGCGGAATGGAGTCGAGCCTCGAAGTGGTCGAAGGCATGCAGTTCGACCGCGGCTACCTCTCCCCCTACTTCGTCACCGATCCCGAGAAGATGACGGCCGTCCTCGAAGACGTGCTCGTCCTCATCAGCGAGAAGAAGATCGGCATGATGCAGGACATCCTCCCACTCCTCGAGCAGGCCGCCCGTGATGGCCGCCCCCTCGTCATTATCGCCGAGGACATCGAAGGCGAAGCGCTCGCGACCCTCGTCGTGAACAAGCTCCGTGGCCTCCTGAAGGTCTGCGCGGTCAAGGCCCCCGGCTTCGGGGATCGCCGCAAGGAAATGCTCAAGGACATCGCCACCGTCACCGGCGGCCAAGTCGTTACCGAGGAGCTCGGCATCAAGCTCGACGCCCTCACACTGAAGGACCTCGGCCGCGCGAAGCGGATCACGGTCGACAAAGACACCTGCACGATCGTCGACGGAGCCGGCGACGCAAAAGAGATCAAGGCGCGCGTCGAATCGCTCCGCAAGCAGATCGAGAACACCACCAGCGACTACGACAAGGAGAAGCTCCAGGAGCGTCTCGCGAAGCTCGCGGGCGGAGTGGCCGTCATCAAGGTCGGCGCACACACCGAGACCGAAATGAAGGAGAAGAAGGCCCGCGTTGAAGACGCGCTCAACGCGACGCGCGCAGCCGTCGAAGAAGGCGTCGTCCCCGGCGGAGGCGTTGCCCTCATCCGCGCGGCCGTCGCTCTCGACGCACTCAAGCTTAGCCCCGAGCAGATGGTCGGCGTGAAGCTCGTGCGCCGCGCCATCGAGGAGCCCCTCCGTCAAATCGCGAAGAACGCCGGCGCCGAGGGCTCTGTCGTCGTCGAGAAGGTTCGCTCGGAAAAAGGCGGATTCGGCTACAACGCACAGACCGACGTCTTCGAAGATCTCGTCAAGGCCGGCGTCATCGACCCGGCGAAGGTCGTTCGCTCGGCCCTCGAGTTCGCGGCGAGCGTCTCGGGGATGATGCTCACCACCGAAGCAGTCATTGCGGAGCGCCCCAAGAAGGAAAAGTCGGGCGGCGGCGGTGGCGGGGGAATGGGCGGCATGGGCGGAATGGGCGGCATGGGCGGCGACTTCGACATGGATTGACGCCCGTCATCGGGAGGAGCGCACCGACGAAGGACCTCAACGTGAGCTTGGGTCCTTCGTCCGCTTCTATCGCGACGGATCTGCTTTTTGACTTGCCGCAAAACGGCACGGTACACTTTTGCCGTGGCCATCGACTCCATGCCCCTCCGCATCGGCCAGGACTTTGCGGTCGGTGAGGTTCTCTTCCGCGAAGGAGAGACGGGTACGCAGATGTTCGTCATCCAGGTCGGACGCGTTCGGGTCACCAAACGGGTCGGCGACGACGAGCATCTGATCGCCATGCTCGGGCGCGGCGAGTTCGTCGGCGAGATGGCCATTCTCAACAACAAGCCGCGCACGGCGACGGCGACTGTGGTCGAAGTAGCGACCTGCCTCGTGATCGACGCAAAGACCCTCGAGGCGATGATCTCCAAGAATAGCGAGATCGCGATCCGTCTCATCAAGAAGCTCGCCGGGCGCCTCGATGCAGCCGATGCCCTCGTGCAGATCCTCCTCCACCGCGATCCCAAGGCGCGGGTGATGCTGGGCTTGAAGCGCCACGCCGAGACGGACGGGGTGCAGACGGATGCGGGAATCGTCATTCAGCTGACAGCCGAGGTTCTCGCCTCCGAGGTTGGCGCCGAGCCTGCTCACGTCACCGACGTTCTTTGTCGCCTCAAACGCCTGCGAATTCTTTCCGAAGAGCCCGAAGAGGGTACCATCGTCGTCGCCGACATTGGTGGGCTGCTCGAGTTCATGGAATTCTTGGAAATGCCACGCAAGTTCGAAAAGACTGCCGCGACTCCGCGAACGCCCAAATCTCGCTCGAAACCCGAGGGTCCGTAGTCCTAAATGGATCTTCGCGTCATCGGTTGTCACGGAGGGGAAACGCCCCGTCATCGGACGAGTGCGTTCGTTCTCGACGACCGCTTGGCGATCGATGCTGGATCGCTGACGAGCGGAATGGAGCTGAAGGCCCAAGTCGCGCTCGAAGCATGCCTCGTGAGTCACGCTCACCTCGATCACATTCGCGATCTCGCCACCATCGCCGACAACCGCGCGCAAAATTTCTGCAAGCCGCTGATCATCGCCGGCACGAAAGCAACCCTCGCGCTCTTGAAGAAGCACTTCTTCAACGGCCTGCTGTGGCCCGACTTCACAAAGATCCCCACGGCCGAGCATCCGACCATCCGGTACCTGACGCTCACCCCCGAGGTGCCGGTCCAGATCTCCGGCTACAAGGTGCGCGCGATCACGGTCAGCCACACCATCGACTGCTCGGCGTTCATCATCGAGTCTTCCCAAGGCGCCATCGCCTACAGCGGAGACACCGGGCCGACCGAGCGCCTGTGGAATGTGCTCAACACGGTCGAGAATTTGAAGGCGCTTCTCATGGAAGTTAGCTTTCCGAACCGCGAGCAAAAGGTCGCAACGTTGAGCGGCCACCACACCCCGCAGACCCTCGGACCCGAGCTGAAGAAGTTCAAAAAATCCAAAGATCTAGCGACGTTGCTTTACCACATTAAACCTGTTTTCCAGGCCGAAGTGGAGCGGGAATGTGCCAAGTTGAAGGGCCTCAATCTGACGGTTCTCAACCTCAAAGATCACTTTATTTTGTAGCCACGGCCCGCGCCCCCTTTTGGAGGCGAATGTGGACGTCTGCTCTCGCTCCTCGCGGGGTGGCCGTGAGATGCTGATCGCTTCCGCGTGAGCACCACTTCGAACATCCAAAGCTCGTCCCCTAAGAGCGAAATCCCCGGTCTCGAAGACGACGAGATCGGGACGCGCGTCGTTCGTGAAGAGCTGAAGCTCCTGTCCACCGTGCAGAGCGCGCTCACTGCGGCCGCGGCGGCGAGCTTGAACGCGGTACGTTCGCGCGCCAACGACGATGCGCGGCTGCTCGAGCTGCGTGACGAAGTGGCCGTGGCCAAGCCAGATGATCTGCCGTCGCTGTTCGAGCAAATGCATCAGGTGGGCTCGCTCTTGGCGCAGCGAGGGAAGGGGGCGCTCGGCGCGATCGATCTCCGCAGCCCCTACTTCGGGCACCTCCGTCTCGACGAGAGTGGAAAGCGTCGCGACGTCCTCGTCGGCTCGCGCTCGTACGTGGATTCGAACGCGGGGGTGCGCATCGTCGACTGGCGGCACGCGCCAGTGAGCCGGATTTTCTATCGGTACGGGCAGGGGGACGACTACGAGGAGCAGCTCGGGGGGCGAACCGTCGAAGGCGTAGTCACCGCGCGCCGAAGCGTCGCCATCGTCGATGGAGCCCTCGTGCGGGTGGCATCACCGGAAGGAACGTTCATTCGCGGGACCGACGGCGTGTGGAAGCGGATCGAGGCCTTCTCGTCGCGACTGGTCGGCGAGCGAAAGTGGAGCGCAGCAAAAGGCGAAGCGCCGCGCCTCGGCATCTCGGCAGACGGCACGATGCGCCAAGACAAGCACCTTCCGGCGATCGCCTCCATGCTCGACAAGACGCAATTCGATCTCATCGCCAAGCCCGGTGCCGGGCTGGTGATCCTGCAGGGGAGCGCCGGAAGCGGAAAGACCACGGTCGGTCTCCACCGCGTAGCCTACCTGGCGTTCGCCGATCCCCAGCGTTTCAGGGCAGATCGGCTGCTGGTGGTCGTGCCGCATGAAGCGCTTCTTCACTACGTGGGCCACGTGCTCCCGTCGCTCGGGGTCGACGGCGCAGCGATCTCCACGTTCCCGCGCATCGCCGCGCGCCTCATGCCGCTCAACTTTCCAAAGCTCCCGACGCACCTGAACGAGGAGACGCCGCCCGTCGTCACCCGCATCAAGAGCCACCCGGCGATTCTCACCGCCGTGCACGACGCGGCCAAGCGTCTCCACGATACGACCGACGCCAAGGTGGTGAAGGCCATGGAAAAGTGGCCCGATGGGAGCGTGGTCGTCACGGCATGGAAGTCCCTGACGGGCACTCCCGATCAACGTGTATCGGCCTTCGGTAAGTGGCTAAAGAACAACGCGAGCTTGCCTGACGTCACCAGGAGCGCCGTCGAGAAGCTCGGCCACGATCTCCGTCACGATACGCGTGCGGTTCTCGGCTTGTGGGACGAGCTCCTGACGTCGCGGGAAGCGCTCGGCGAGGCCTTCGCGAAGGAGCCCAAGGTCACGCCGGCGCAGCTCGATCGCGTTCACGAGTGGTGCCTTCGTCAGGCGCGCATTCGTCAAGACGGCGAGCGAGACGGGGATACGCCGTCCATCGACAGCGAGGACATTCCGATCATCCTTCGCCTCTGGCAGGTGATCCGCGGTCCCTTGGTCGCGCCCGACGGAACCCCGATTCGCTTCTCTCACGTCTTCATCGACGAGGTGCAGGACGCGAGCAGCATCGAGCTGCGCGTGCTCCTCGATCTCGCGGCCGACGGCGGATCCGGCGCAAAGCTAGGGTCGCGGTCGATCACCCTCGCCGGCGACATCGCGCAGCGCATGCTCGACGAGGGCGACGATCGCGGCGAGTTCGACTGGCACAAGCTGCTCCGCGATCTCGAGCTCGACAGCGCGACCACCGTCGAACCGCTCAAGGTCAGCTACCGATCGACGGCCGAGATCACCCGGTTTGCGCGAGGCGTGCTCGGTCCGTACGCGCACGAGGCGGAGCCCGTGGCGACGCGTCATGGTCCGCCGGTCGAGCTCTTCTCGTTCGCGTCTCCGGGCGAAGGTGTCGCGTTCGTGGCCGATGCTTTGAAGCAGCTTGCGCTCGACGAGCCGCACGCGAACGTCGCCCTCGTGGCGCGTTTCCCCCAGCAAGCAGACGTGTATTTCGAAGGTCTGGCGCGCGCCGAAGTCCCGCGGGTGCGCCGCGTGGCAAGGCAGGATTTCACGTGGGAGCCAGGGTTCGACGTGACCGACGTGCGTCAGACCAAAGGCCTGGAGTTCGACGAGGTCGTCCTCCTCGAGACCACCGCCTCGAGCTATCCCGACACCGCCGCGGCCCGCCACGCGATGTACGTCGGCGCCACGCGCGCCGCCCACCAGCTTTGGTGCATCACGAGCGAAAAGCCGTCAGCGATCGTCACCGCCGCACTCACGCCGGGTTGACGCAGGCGTAGAGCTGCGAAGACGGGCTAGAGCTTCGATCCCATCGCCGTTGCGGTCCAGGAAGTTCCGTCCTTGAACAGACCGGTGATGCTCACGGTGATCGGCCCCGCGTACATGAGCGCGGGCGTGGTGTCGTCCGGGAAAACGAACGTGTCGTAGAGCGTCGGGTAGTTGGGACCGGCGCACTGGGCGTCGAGCGTCGGGCGACCGCTGACGCCCGGCTCGGTCACCAGCTTCAAGAGCGAGCTCGTGTGCGCTTTGGGAAACCACTCGTCCGCCGAGCAAAACATCCCGGCCTTGAACGTCGCCGTGGCCCGGTAGGAGCCGGCTTGGAGCTCGAGCGTGCTCGTGGCCTGGACGTCTTGATCCGTGTCGTTCGCCATGAGCAGCGTGATGTGATCGAACACCGCCTGGTAGGTCATGTTCGCGCCGTCGCCCGCAACGTACGTGACGTTCTTGATCGTCACCGTGCCGGGCGCCGCCGAGTCGACGCTGCCTCCGGCATCTGGATGCGGCTCATCGAAGCCCGTTGGGCGGCCCTTGGCCGAGCAGCTCGCGAGCGCCAAAAAGAGAAATCCTCCAACCAAGCTTCCGCGCATGCGGCAGTCCGTACCACGAATCCCACACTTGGCGTTTAGTTTACATAATGTATCTTATGCGAAGTTGTTAGGGGGGGAAACCGGGGAGATACCAGGGGCGACCTTGGTCGGTTACGGTGGCAGCGGTCATGGCTCACCCCGCGCCCGCGGTTCATGCGGCCCACGGGTCGCCCGCCGCCGCTCCGAGCGCCAAGAAAAAATGATCAGGCGATCCGCGTGGCCTGCACGTAGGCGGCAATCTGCGCGGCGGCCTCCTCGGCGGTCACCGTCGTCGTGTCGATCCGCAGCTCATTCTTCGGGGTTTCGGAGGGCGCAGCTTCGCCTTTGCCAAGCGCCACGAGGACGATGAGCCCAGCGTCGACCATGAGCTGCGAGGCGTTTGCGACGCGGCGAACGTACGGACCGGCGTCCGAGAGCCCCGTGAGCCAGACCACGCAGGCCTCGTGAGGCTTCGGCACGGCGCGGTCTGCGGGACGAAGCGCGAGCTCGATGAGCCCTGCCCCCACGGTGTCGTTCGTGATCTTGTCGATCAGGATGAACCCGCCGGTCTCCCTGTTTTCTACGTACGGATCGAAGGCGATGGGCCGGTCGGTGCCGAGAGTGCACACCCCGATCTCGTTCAGCTCGAGCTGGGTCGCCGCGAGATGCTCGAGGGTGTTCACGTTCACTTTGTGCGTGAGCGCCGTGACCCGGGCGGTGACCGTGCGCGCGCCGATCTTCATCACGTAGGGTCGACCGGGGAGCATCGGCTCTTCGTGCATCCAGATCAGGGTTGCCTGGAGTGTGTCGGCGACCGCAGGCGGAGACTCCATCCCTGCCACGAGATCGCCGCGGCTGATGTCGATCTCGTGCTCGAGCGTGAGCGTGACGGACTGCCCGGCGATCGCCTCGTCGAGGTCTCCCTCCTCGGTCACGATCCGTGTGACGCGGCTCTCTTTGGCTGACGGCAGCACCTTCACGCGGTCACCAGGGCGCACCACACCACGGGCGATCATCCCCGCAAAACCGCGAAAATCCTGGTTCGGACGGCTCACCCACTGAACCGCCATCCGGAACGGCGCCTCGTGCTGATCCTTCTCGATGACGACGCTCTCCAGGTGGCGCATCAGCGTGGGACCCGCGTACCAGGGTGTGTTCTCGCTCGGCCCGGTAATGTTGTCGCCCTTCAGCGCCGACAGCGGAATCGACACGACGTCGCGCATGCCGATCTGACGCGCGAACCCCGTGTAGTCTGCAACTATGCCGTCGAAGGCAGCTTTGTCGAAGCCCACGGCGTCCATCTTGTTGACGGCCAGGACGACCTTGGTGATGCCGAGGAGCGAGACGATGTAGCTGTGGCGCCGGGTCTGGGTCAGCACGCCTTTTCGGGCGTCGACCAGGATGATCGCCACGTCTGCCGTGGAGGCCCCGGTGGCCATGTTGCGGGTGTACTGCTCGTGCCCGGGGGTGTCCGCGACGATGAATTTACGTTTGTCGGTGGAGAAAAAAAGATACGCGACATCGATGGTGATGCCCTGCTCGCGTTCCGCTGCCAGCCCATCGACGAGGAGCGCGAGATCGAGCTCCCCGCCCTGCGTTCCGAAGGCTTTCGAGTCGGCCGTCAGCGCCGCGAGCTGATCCTCGAGGATGACCTTCGACTCGTAGAGGAGGCGCCCAATGAGGGTGCTCTTGCCGTCGTCGACGCTCCCGCAGGTGATGAACCGGAGGAGGGTCTTGTGCTCGTGCGTATCGAGGTAGCCCTCGATGTCCGCGGCGATGAGCGCTGACGTGTCCGCTCTCAAAAGTAGCCCTCTTGCTTCTTGTCTTCCATCGTCGCCGCGGCGTCGTGATCGATGACCCTGCCCTGCCGCTCGGAGGTCGTCGCCAGGAGCATTTCCTGGATGATCGCCGGAAGCGTCGCCGCCTCGCTCTCCACCGCGCCCGTGAGCGGATAGCAGCCGAGCGTGCGAAAGCGGACCTTCTTCAGCATCGGGGTCTCGCCCGGCAAGAGCGGCATGCGCGCGTCGTCCACCATGATGAGCGTCCCGTCCCGCATCACCACCGGGCGCTCCTCCGCGAAGTAGAGGGGCACGATCGGGATCTTACGCAAGTAGATGTATTGCCAGATATCGAGCTCGGTCCAGTTCGACAACGGGAAGACGCGAAAGCTCTCCCCCTTGTGTTTTCGGGCGTTGAAGAGGCGCCAGAGCTCAGGGCGTTGAGCCTTCGGATCCCACCGATGCTGGGCGGAGCGGAAGGAAAAGATTCGCTCCTTGGCGCGCGATTTTTCCTCGTCGCGCCGCGCGCCGCCGAACGCTGCGTCGAAGCCGTACTTCTCGAGCGCCTGCCGGAGAGCTTGGGTCTTCATGACGTCGGTGTGAACCGCGGAGCCGTGCGTGAAGGGACCGATTCCGCGGGCGAGCCCATCGGGATTGGTGTGCACGAGGAGCTTGAGACCGAGGGTCTCCGTCATCTTGTCGCGGAACGAGATCATCTCCCGGAACTTCCACGTCGTGTCGATGTGGAGGAGCGGGAATGTCGGCTTGGCCGGAAAAAAAGCCTTCATCGCGAGGTGCAGCATCACCGCGCTGTCCTTGCCTATCGAGTAGAGCATCACCGGGTTTTCGCACTCGGCGACGACCTCCCGCATGATGTGGATGCTCTCGGCTTCCAGCCGGTCGAGGTGGGTGAGTGACACCGCTGCTCACCGGGGGGGTTGGACGTGGATTCCGAGAAACGTCCCTGCGTTGCTGAGGATGAAGCCATGCGTGCCGTAGGCAGCCGGCGTCTGCGCGAAGCCGCTGCCGATCTCGATCCCGTCGATGACCCGGCCGTTGATCGGCGACATCAGAAAAAGACCGTAGCGGGTGGTGCCCACCATCACGGCGCCCGCGATGGGGACCGGGGCGGTGATGCCCCCTTCCGGAACCGGATTTCGCCAGAGCATGCGCCCGGTAGTCACGTCGAGGCCCCACAGACCGCTCGTGGAGCTCGACGCCAGGAGGACCTTGCGGCCCGGAACCATGGGGCCACCTTTGTCCGGACCATGCGGATTGGGCGCATGTGCAGGCTCGGAAAAGAGGGTGAGGTCGGTGACGCCGACCGCCTTTTCGTTGACCCAAACGCGCGCGCCAGTCTCTGCATCGAGCGAGTACACGCCGCCGGCGTAGCTCGCGACGTAGACCACTTTACCGTTCGGCGCTTCGTCGATAATCGGCGTCGTGTCCACGTCGAGGTACCGCTGCGCTTCCCCGCCTGCGCTCTGCTCGGCTTCGGCAGACAGATCGACCGGTGACCATTTTTCCGATCCGTCGCGCGCATCGTAGGCCGCGACGTGGCCGTCGGAGTACGCGAAGTAGACCTTGCCGTTCGAGTAGGCGGGGCCAGCGTAGCCCGCGACTTCCATTCCGAGCGCCGACGTTCGGTGAGCCTGCCATTTGAGCTGCCCGGTGCGGCGGTCGACCGCGAAGAGCTGATCGGCTCCGTTGGCGGCGTAGAGCATTTCGCCGTCGCGCACCGGCTTCTTCGTCACTTCCGCGCCGCTTGTGAAGCGCCACATCAGCGCGCCGTCGGAGGCGTGCACCGCGTAGAGCGCGCCGTCGTGCGAACCGAAATAGACGGCGTCCATCTCCGCGTCGTAGTAGGGCTCCGACTGCACGTACGAGAGGGTCTCGAAGCGCCAGATGGTGGTGCCGTCCCCTGCCCGCAGCGCGTAGAGGCCGTGGTCGGAGGAGCCGCAGAAGACGCGCCCATGAGCGGGATCGATCTCCGCGCGCCCGCGTTCGTAGTCTTCGCCGACCTGGCGGGCGACTGCCGTGAGGGGCCGGCGGGTCATCACGGTCATCGCGCCGCTCGGCCGATGGAACCAGAGAGGCACCTCGGCGTTCACGTGATCGTTCACCGTCTCCGTCGTGGCGCAGGCGCCGAGAGCGCATGTCACCAGCGCCCCCACCACCAGGGTGGACGCGACGCGGCGCGGTTTCACTTGGGGCCTTCGGGATGCTCGGTCGCGTTCTTCTGGAGCTGCTCGATGAGCTGCTTCATCTGCGCTTCGCTCATCTTGCCGCCGCCCGGACCGCCGAGGGCGCCACTTTGCTTCTGCGGGATCGCCGTCGGATCGATCGCCCGTAGGCGGTCGTCGGTAACGACCTCCAGGTACGGGAACGGGTGACCTTCGCCAGGCTTGGAGACGCGCTCGTGGAGGCTCTTCAGGAGGTCCTTCGCGCGGACCTTGTCGCCCTTGGCTTCGTACACGCGCGCTTGGTGATACATTCCGAGCTCTTTGAAGCCCTTCACGTCGCTGTTTTCGAGCTCTCGAAAGTACTTCAGAGCGTCGTCGAGATTTTTCGGGCCATCTGCGGGCGTTGCTTGAGCTTTTAGCTCGTACGCGAAGCCCAGCCCTTCGAGCGCGCGCCCCTTCACTTCCGCGTCTGCTTGGGCGAGGGGACTCGCCTTGGCATCGTTGAAGGCGGCAATGGCTCCGTCGGGCTCGTGCTTGTCGAGAAGGAGCGAGCCCTCGGAGAGACGCGCCAAGTAGGCCGCGCCGGTGCTCGGGAACCTGGTTTGCACCTCGCGGTACTGCTTGAGCGCGGCCTCGCGCAGGTCAGCGGCGGTCTTGAAGACCGGGCGCGGATCCTTCGGGCGGTCAGGATCGGTCTCCTTGTCGGGGTCACCGATCCTGCCTCGCTCGCTAGCGACGGCTTTGGCGAGCTCGACGGACGCGTCCGTCTCCTTCTTTTTTTCGAAGTAGGTCGTAACCGAAAAACCAAGGGCTACGAGCGCCGCGAGACCCGCCACGAGCGAGACGACGGTTCGGTTCTTCTTTGCCCACTTCGAGAACTGCTGCGTCTTTTCGAGGAGCGGATCGGCGTCGACGGCGGTGACCGGTGCGCGCTTCGGCGGAGCCTTTGCTCCGATCGTGGCGAGGCGTTTCGAGGCGGCGGCGTCGAGGCCCCCTTTTTTCCCCTTCTTCATCTTCGCGCGGCGCGCGGCGAGCTTCTCTTCTTCGCGGCGGGCAAGGACGTCGGCTTCGTCTTCTTCGCCGAGTGCCGCTACGCGCTTGGCGAGGGCCTGCGGGGAATTCGGGTCTTCCGGGTCCCCTGCCGCTTCCTTGGCCGCTTCCCCTGCCGCTTCCCCTGCCGCTTCCTTGGCCGCTTGGTCCAGCGCCTTGGGCTCTTCCGCAGCGTCGTTTTCGGCCAGGTCTTTCGATTCGTCAGACATTAGCGCACTATTATGGGCGCTCGGCAGCGCGGTCAACGTCCGAACTACCTCCGTCGGTCCACGGCATCGGCGCGGGGGGCGGGATCTCCCCCGTTCGAGCCACAATCCATAGCGCGAGTACGCCCGGCGACGCGTGGACCTCGACCGCGGTCCGGGTCCCGAGGGGCGGGAGCTCGATGACCGAAGCGCCATCTTTTGCCGGAGCTGGAGGGAGCGAGCGGCCGTCGATGGTTACCGCAAACGTGGTGACCTCGGGGCTCCCAAGGAGGAGGAGCCGCGTGGTCCCCGTCGTCACCGCGAGCGACGTGCGGACGATGGGGACGGCCGTCTCACTCGACCAACCCCCTGCTGTCGGCTCGAGAATTTTTGCTTCCCGGGCGATCGCGAGGACGGAGGCCATCGGCTCGGGAATGCCGGCGAAGCGCGTGAGCGGCGGCCGGAGCTCTCCACGCGCGCCAAGAAGAAGGAGGGCATGTGCCTCGTTGGTGCGGGTGGTGACGAAGCGCTCCTCGGTGAAGCGTGCGAGCAGCGGAGCCCGGGCCGACGCATCTCCAATCTGTCCGAGCGTGTCGGCGATGAACGGACGAAGCCTCACGTCGGCGAGCCCCGCGACGAGAGGACCGACCGCCGAGCGCTCGCGAATTTTTCCGATGGCCGCGAGGAGCTCCTTGGCCTCGTCGAGCTCCAGCTTCGCAGCGTCCGCGCTGAACCATGGACCCAGCTCTCCCGCGCCCCGTGCGTCGCCGCGCTCCGCAAACGCGAGGGCGGCACGCCTTCTCCACACGTGCGCTGCATCGTGGACGAGGGACTCGGCGAGCAGAGAAACAGGCTCTCCCATCCGCACCAGGGCGAGCGCGCAAAAGTTCTTCACCTCTGCGTCGTCTGCCTTGGCGAGAGCGCGGCGCGCGGCGGGAGCAGCTTCGAGTGCGTGCAGCGCGAACGTCACCTCGGCCGCCTTTTTCCGCACATTGAGGCTCGCGTCGTCGAGGAGCGCTGCGACGTCTTCTGCCACTTCGCGATCGCCCCACATCCCGCGCCGGATTGCCTCTGGCCACGACGCCCCGGTCCCCCGCTCGAACCTCCCGTGCTGGCGAGTGATCTCCCCGAGCTCCGCGCGGAGGGCCTTCGCCTCGGCGGGCCGCTCACGCGATAGATCGCGCGTCTCCTTCGGATCAGATTTCGGTTCGTAGAGCCCGCATGCTCCCGCTCGGCGGGCGCAGACGAGGCGGAGCGTGCCGCGGGCGAGAAGCGTGTAGTCGTCCGTCTCGGCGAACGCGAGCCCGGGACCCCCCGTGTCCTTCGGGTCGGCCAAGATAGGCCCGAGATCGCGCCCGCGAAGCCGCGCCGGACGTGGAATTCCGAGAGCCGAGAGGGTCGTTGGGAGGAGATCGATCGTTTGTACCGGCTCCTCGACACGTCCCCGCGCGACCCCCGCTCCCACGATGATCAAGGGAACCCGCACCTGCTCTTCGTAGACCGTGGTGCCGTGGTAGCGCCCGCCGTGCTCTCCAAACTCTTCACCGTGATCGGCGGTGATGATGATGATCGCGTTCGGTCGGTGAGCGCGGACGCGATCGGCGATCCCCCCGATGCCCTCGTCGGCGTCGGCGACCTCGCTGTCGTACGCGTCGAGATCGGTCTCGCCGAAGACGTGCGCCGGATGCTGGACGTACGGCTCGTGCGGCTCGAACAGATGCACCCACAAAAAGAGCGGTTTGTCGGCGGGGGCATCGGTCAAATATTTTTCGACCTGCGCCACCCGCTCGCTCGGCGTCGCAAACTCCACGCGGCGGTACTCGAAATCGAGCCCGCGATCGCGAAAGCCTTGAAAACGCTGCTCGTCGATGAAGAAGACCGCAGGCGGATAGAACGCGGCCGTGCGGTATCCGTAGCGCCGCAGCAAGCCGGCCCAGGTGTCCGAGTCGTCCCCCAAACCAAGCCCAAGGAGAGGACGCATGTACTTTCCACTCATCATCGACGTCACCGAATACGAGGTGTGCGGCGTCGGACAGTAGGCGGACAGAAACGTCTTTCCCTCGCGAGCGAGAGCATCGATGCGCGGGGTCGTCGCGCGCGGGTAACCGTAGGCTCCGAGGTGATCGGCGCGAAGGGCGTCGACGGAGAGGAGGATGATGTCTGTCCGCGACCAATCGAGGGCGCGGGCCACTTCGCCGGGCGCCGCCGCGCGGGACGAGCCGGTCGCTTCTGCGGGCTTTACCAAAACGGAGGCGAGCGCGACGCCTTTCCCGAGGAGCGGAGCATGCTCGACGAGGACCATCCGGAGATTGTCTGCATTCTGCAAGCGACGTGCGGCGAAGGGCGCCCAAGCGACGCACGCGCACCCTAGGAAAATCATGCTCTCGGCGATCCAGCGGGGGCGAAGGGCCAGCGACGCGAACGCCGCAGAGCCGAGGGTGAGAGCGAAGAGCGCGGCGTGGAAAGCGGGATAGAGCCGGGGAAGAACGAACGCATCGCCTAGCCAGAAAAGAGCCGCCCCTGCCCCTCCGAGCGCTGCCAACATGAGCGGACGCTTCTCGGCCAAACGCATCACGCGCGGCGTGAGAACAAACGCGAGCACGGCGGCCGCGAGGGCGACGACCGCCACGAACGGAGCGCGGACTTCCCATCTCGCGAAGTGACGGCCCATCGATATGCCGAAGCCGAGTGCACCCCCGGCGAGGCCCGCGAGCGCTGCTGCCGCTCCGGCCGTACGAAGGCGAGAGATCGCGTACGCGAGCAGTGCTAGGGGCCCGAGTGCGGCGTAGAGAATCGGCGTTACCAAGGTGCGCGCCCACGCCATCTCCCAGGTGCCCGCGAAGAGCGCGCGGTAGCCGACGCCAACGGCCACGTGCTCGCCGGCGATGAGGAATAGCCACGCGGCGAGGATCGCGCCGATGCGTCGGAGGCTCACCTACCCGTCCTAGCGCGAACCCGACGCGCGGCCCAGCGGCGCCAGATCCGCCTCAGCGACAGACGTTGGCGGCGCTCGGCCGGTAACTTGGCCAGGCGTTCGCTCTTTTGCTACCCCGCCTCCTCGCGGACGGCGATCGCGAGGGTGAGCTTGCGAAGCATGAGGGAGAGAGCCCGGTGGGTTTCCTTCGCGAGGAGTGGGTCCGTGCGAAAGATGCGCTTTGCATCCTTCTCGATCCGCTCGAGAAAAGCAGGAGGATCCGCGGGGTCGAGGTAGAGCAGCTCCTCTTCCACACCGGACTGGCGGGTCCCGCGCAGGTCGCCAGCTCCGCGCAGATCGAGGTCTGCCCGGGCCACATCGGCGCCAGAGGAAAGCGTGCAGAGTGCATTCAATCGCCGCTTGGCGAGATCGCTCGCGTCGTCCTCGGAGAGGAGCAGGCACCGCCCAGGCCTGTCCCCGCGCCCCACGCGGCCGCGCATCTGATGGAGCTGAGCGAGGCCGAACCGGTCCGCGCCGTCGATGACCATCCGCGTGGCCTCCGGAACGTCCACGCCCACCTCGACGACCGTGGTGCCCACCAGGACCTGCGCTTCGCCGCTCCGGAAGGCGCGCATCGCCGCGGATTTCGAGGCGTGCGGGAGGCCTCCGTGAATGAGCGCCACCTTGAAGGGCGCGAGCTCGCGAGTGAGCTCCTCGGCGCGTGCCACCACGGCGAGCGACGGATCAGTCTCGTCGTCCTCGGTGTCGATCTCGATCCGCGGCGAAATGAAGAACGCGCGCTCTCCCCGCTCGCAGGCGGCGCGGAGCTCTGCGATCACCAGATCCATCCGGTCGCGGGAGACGATGGCGGTCTCCACTGCGGTTCTTCCCGCCGGTCGTTCGTCGAGCACGGACGTGGCGAGCTCACCGCGGAGGGCGAGAGCGAGCGTGCGCGGAATCGGCGTGGCGCTCAGGGTGAGCAGGTGCGGACGTGCCCCTTTCGCGACGAGGGCGAGGCGCTGGGCCACACCGAGACGGTGCTGCTCGTCGACCACCACCAAGGCCAGTTTTTTGAAGCGCAGCTCCTCGCGAAGAAGAGCGTGCGTCCCCACCGCGATGGCGATCTGTCCGCCCTCGATCTGTTCCTTCGTCCTGCGCCGCTCGGCAGCGCCCTGCCCGGCGGTCACGACCACGATCGACGCCCCCGTAGCGCGTGCGAGCGGCGCAACGGCGTCCATGTACTGCTCGGCGAGAACGCTGGTCGGCGCGAGGATCGCGACCTGAGCGCCCGCCGCGACGCACTGAGCAGCGGCTGCGAGAGCCACGACCGTCTTCCCCGTTCCCACGTCGCCGAGAAGGAGGCGGCGCATCGGAACAGGGCGCGCGAGCTCCTTCGCGATCGTCGCGATCGTGCGCTCTTGCGAGGCAGTGAGGCGGAAGCCGAGCTCGGCGCGCAGGCGGGCAAGCACTGCACGATCCATCGGCAACACAAGGGCTTTCGCTCCATCGCCGGCCTCGATGCCCAGGCGCTCCCACACCCGAGTGAAGGCCTCACCCCACGCAAGACGCTCTCGGAGCGCGCGGCGTGACGCGTCAGAGGGACGCTCGGCAAGCTTCCCTGCCGCTCCGTGCACTTCGCGAAAGAGCTCCGCGAGCGGCGGCATCTTCTCGCGCGTGGCGATCGCTACGGGCACGGGATCGGGCAACGTGGGAGTTCGGGTGAGAGCGCTCGCCACGGCCTTGCGCACCGTGGCCTCCCCTACCCCGAGGCGCGGGTAGCGCGCGCGCACCACCCGATTTTCGGGTGAGTCGAGGACGAGATCGGGGTGGATCATGCGCGCAGGTTTCCCCTTCTCGACGCGCAGTCGACCGACGACGATGCATCGCAGATCGACCTTCGCAGAGGCGAGCACGCCGTGCGCCGCGAAGAACCACCACAGATGAACGGTGGGCTTCCCGTCGGGGTCTTTCAGCACCACCCGCACCGAGTGCCGACCGCGCATGGGGACTAATGTTGCAGACTGCACGCATCCCGCGATGCACACCCGCGGCGAGTCCTCCGCGCTCGCCCTCACGATTGCTTGGGCGATGCTGAGCGGCGTCCGCAGGTCTTCGAACGCCGTCGGCAGCGTCCAGAGAAGATCGCTCACGCAGCGCACGCCCTCGACCTCGAGCGCCTCGCGCGACGCCTTTCCGATCCCGGAAATGCGATCGAGAGGGTCTTCCCAGGCGAGAGGCTCCTGTTCGAGACGCGCTTTTCTCTCGCTGGTTGCGAAGAGACGACAGGCGCGCACGAGGCCCTCTACACGCTCTTTTCGCCGCGGGTCCGACTCCTTGGCGAAACCCGCGAGGAGCTTCTCCCAGTCGGCACGGCGGGCCTCAGGCACCGCGGCCGTAACTTCGCTAGCCGCCTTCCGCAGCACGATGAACCGGTCCGCCTCGGGGCTCTTCAGCCACGCGCGCGCATCCTCGGCGACCCGAGCGAAGGACGCCATCACCGCACCCTTACTTGAAAATCACCTCGAGGATCTCGTACGTGCGCTCGCCGCCGGGCATTCGTACTTTCACCTCGTCGCCTACCTCTTTGCCGAGCAGTCCACGGGCGAGCGGGCTGGTGACGCTGATCGAGCCCTCCGCCAGGTTGGCCTCGTCGGCCCCCAAGATGCGGTAGGTCACCTCTTCTTGGCTGGCTTCGTTCGTGAGCTTGACCGTCGCACCAAAGGCGACGCGTTCGCCGGAGAGCTTCGTCGGATCGATGACCTCGGCGAGCGCGAGCTTGTTCACGAGGTCTTTTACGCGCCCTTCGATGAACGACTGCTTGTCGCGTGCGGCGTGGTACTCGGCATTCTCCTTGAGATCGCCGTGCTCGCGGGCCGTGGCGATCATTTGGATCACCTTCGGACGCTCGACGCTTCTCAGGTTCTGGAGCTCATCGCGGAGCTTTGCATAGCCGTCGGGTGTGATGGGGTTTTTGACCACGGGTGGCGCACACTACTCCGCCTGATAGAGGTTGGGGAGTGCCGATCATTGGAGATCATCCGGAAGTAGGAATTCGCTTCGTCCTCGACCGAGGCCCCGCCGGCCCGCCCTACCTCTACGAAGGGGCGGCTTTTACGCCGGATCAGCGCTTTAGCCTCACGATCGTGGTGGACACGGACGGGATCGTGAAGGTCGACGGGGACGCGCCGCAGGACGTGCGCGAGAAGGCCCGCTTGATGGTGCGCACGATGGTGAGGCACTCGCAAGACGAAGAGGGCGCGCCGCCTCGCCGAATCATGCGGTGGCGTGCGTCGCAAACCTAGCCGACGTTCGTCGACTTCATGGTAAACAGCCTCCCGTCATGCGGCAGGCACTTTCGGCAGTTCTCTTGGCGGCGACGCTCGCGTTCTCGAGCGCATGCGGCGGTATCGAGGCCAAAGCTCCTCTCAGTTACACCGCCGACGCCAAGCGCTCCTACGACGCGGCGATGGAAGAGTTCAACGCGCACAACTGGCTCGAGGCCCAGCAGGCGATGCGCGAGGTGAAGCGCAAGTACGGCTACTCCCGGTACGCGCGTCTTGCCGAGCTTCGGATCGCCGACGCCGACTACGAGCAGGAAAAATTCGCCGAAGCCGTCCGCGAGTACAAAGCCTTCGTCCACGATCACCGCTCCGATCAGGGAGAGGTCGCGTACGCGCGGTCGCGGATCGCCGAAGCTCAGTACAAACAGATCACCGACTCCATCCTTCTGCCCGCGCAAGAAGAGCGGGATCAGGCAGCGACGATCGACGCGTACAAGGAGCTCCGCAGCTTCCTTCACGATTATCCGGAGGCGAAGGAGAGCGTGCACGTCTGCATTCTCCTCGAGGACGTTACCGTGAAGCTCGTTCGCCACGAGCTCTACGTCGCTCGCTTTTACGGGGCGCACGACAACTTCGACGCCACCGTCGGCCGCGTCCAGTTTGCCCTCCGCAACTATACGAGCGAGCCCTGCCCCGCTTCTCCCGCCAAGACGGCAGCGGCCCTCGAAGGCGTGAAGCTCGCGCCTGAAACGGAGACGGAAACCTCGCACATCGAGTTTGGTATGGCGCCCGATGCGCTCCTCCTGCTCGGCGAGAGCTACCTGAAGATGCACCGCTGGCGGGATGCACGAGCCGCTTTCGTAGCTGTTTTGCAGCGCTTCCCTCAGAGCGCCCTCATCGTGCAGGCGCGCGGCTACCTCGACTTCATGCAGATCCAAGGGGTCTGACTCTTCAGATGGCGACGGCTCCCGTGCTCACGCCTACCCCCGTTGCCTCGGGCGCTCCGGCCGCAAAGACGGTGCTGGTCGTCGATGACGAGAAGAACATTCGTCGCGCACTGCAGCTCGTTCTCGAAGGCGAGGGCTACCAGGTGATCGGTGCAGAGACGGCGGGTCAAGGGCTCGCCGTGCTGCAGAGCCCGAACACTCCGGTCGATCTGGCTATCTTCGACGTCAAGCTTCCAGACATGAGCGGCCTCGACGCGCTCGAGCGGGTCCGAAAAGACGAGGCTACGCGCGAGCTACCGATCATCGTCATCAGCGGACACGCGACCGTGAACGACGCCGTGCAGGCCATCAAGCTCGGCGCGAGCGACTTCTTCGAGAAGCCTCTGAACCGCGAGCGCGTGCTGGTCAGCGTGAAGAACGTGCTCGAGGCGGCGCAAAACAGGCGCGCGCTCGCCGAGGCCTCGGAGCTACAGCTCCAGAAGTACGAGATGATCGGGCGAAGCGCGCCGATGCATCGCCTCTTCGTCGAGATCGAAAAAGTCGCGCCCACCAAGGCGGGCGTACTCATCACTGGAGAGAGCGGCACCGGAAAAGAACTCATCTCGCGCGCCATCCACCGCCTCTCGCCGCGCACCGACGGTCCCTTCGTGAAGGTGAACTGCGCGGCCATTCCGCGAGAGCTGATTGAAAGCGAGCTCTTCGGGCACGAGCGCGGAGCCTTCACGGGGGCACAGGCGAGGAAGCGCGGGTTCTTCGAACAAGCCCACGGCGGCACTCTTTTTCTCGATGAAATTGGGGACATGGATCTGATCGCGCAGGCCAAGGTGCTGCGTGCGCTGCAGTCGGGCGAAGTCTCGCGCGTCGGAAGTGAGCACGTCATGCACGTCGACGTGCGTATCCTCGCGGCGACGAACAAGGATCTTTCGAAGGGCGTGGAGCGCCAGGTGTTCCGGGAGGATCTCTTCTTCCGCTTGAACGTTTTTCCCATTCGCAGCCCCGCCCTCCGCGAGCGCGTGGAGGACATCCCGATGCTCGCCGAGTCCTTCATGGCCGCGTTCTCACGCGAAAATGGAACGAAGATCAAACCGATCGAGCGCGAGGTGATTGCCGCGCTCGTGGCCCGCAAATGGCCTGGGAACGTGCGCGAGCTGAAGAACGTCGTCGAGCGCATGGCCATTCTTTCCGGCGAGCGGGTGACGATTGCCGACCTTCCGGAGGACCCGCACGAGTCCCCCTTCGGCGAAGAAGACGCGGCCGCCGACGGCTCGACCGAGCCCATCGAAGGAGAGGACGACGCACCCGACGAGGGCGCGCGGGTGACGCCTCCCGTGCCCGGCACGTACATGACGCTCCGCGATTTTCGGGAGCACGCCGAGCGAAAGTACATCGTGGACACGCTGAAGATGACCGGCTGGAACATCTCGCGCACGGCGATCGTCCTCGGCGTCGAGCGAACGAACCTCCACAAGAAGATCCGCGCTTACACCATCAAGCGCGGCGAGAGCTGAGAGCTAAGGAGCCTCGCTCGGCGGGTTTCGCTGCTCTTCGATCTTTTCGCGCACGACCACGAAGGTGGCGATGCCGACGAGGAGCGCGATCGCGAGGATCAGCATCACGTTGCCTTTCCATTCCTGCGCCTTCATCCTCAATGCCCCGGTGGTGAGGATCGGCTTCGGCACGTCGATACGGCTCATCCGACTCGAGGCCGAGGACAGGTCGCGGTAGCTTCCGGAAGGCACTGGGCGGTGCGAGCCGCCGAGCTTCGGGCTCCGTCCGGCCATGGCGCGGCGCACGTCCCCAAGCATCGCGTACGCGCTCTCGTACCGCTGCCCGGCCTCGATGCTGAGTGCGTGATCGATGATTGCAGCGAGCCCCTCGCTGATCTCCGGAGCAAGGTCGCGGATGGGGCGCGCGACCGCCTTCGTGAGCTCTTCTTGGGTGCGAGCCTTGCCGCGTGGCGCACTCTTGGTAAGTGCATAATACATGCAAGCCGCAAGCGCGTAGATGTCTGCCCCCTCCCCCGTGGCGTGAGGCGGTGCCGCGCACTGCTCGGGAGCGCTGTAAGGGCCGACGCGGAGGGGGCCGATGAGATCCCCTTCCGAGATCCCGTGGGTGGCGGAGCCCGGCGGGGTCGAAAAATCGCAGAGCCGGATCGACCCGCGGGGGGTGACCAAGATATTTCGTGGAGTGACGGCGCCGTGCACAACCCCGTGAGCGTGGGCGATCTCGAGAGCGTCGAGCACTTGCTCGGCGAGCCGCAAGACTTGCTGCTCGTTCAGACTCTCGACCTCCACCGCTTGCTCGAGCGACTTCGTGTCTTCCCAGGTACGAACGATGAATGGAGCGCCGCTGGGTTCCGTGCCGTCGCGCCGAATCTCGAGCACCCTGGGGTGACGGAAGCGGTTCGCTGCGTACGCCGAGCGGAGAAAAAGTGCCCGCGCGCGCTCGTTCTTGGCGGCGACACCGATCATCAGCTTGACTGTCGCGTGATCGCCGGCTTCGCCGTCGCCGAGGTACGCTTCGTACGCCGCGGTGACGGGGCCGACCCCGAGGAGACGCACGAGCCGCCAGCCTTTGATTGTCGTCCCGACCTTTTTCTCGGCCAGCGCCGTGCGCTCCTCCTGCGACTCCGAGTCGAGGGGTTCGTGTGGCACGATCGCGAGGAGATTTTCGAGGCTAGGTCGATCGATGGGGACCGGTTCGCTCATCGAGGTGTCGTCCCGTTATAACGTGTTTCGGCGGCGAACGGGAACGCCTTTACTCCGACCCCGTCGAGCCGTAGCCGCCGGCCCCCCGCTGGGTCAGGTCGAGAAGGTCTACGAGGAAGAGATCGGCCTGGGCTACGGGCGCGATGACCATCTGGGCAATGCGATCGAGTGGAGCGATGGTGACCGCCGCCTGTCCGAGGTTGATGAGGAGGATCTTGACCTCCCCGCGGTAGTCGGAGTCGATCGTCCCGGGAGAGTTGAGGACGGTGATGCCGTGCGTCGCAGCGAGCCCCGAGCGGGGTCGGATCTGCGCTTCGAACTTGCTCGGAATCGAAAAGGCGAGGCCGGTGGGCACGAGGATCCGTTCGCCGGGCGCAATGGTCACCGGGGCCGGGAGGGCCGCGTGCATGTCCATTCCCGAGGCCCCATGCGTTTGGTAGCGCGGCAGCGGAACGTGGATGTTGCCCACCCGCGCCACGAGAATCGAGAGATCGGGGATCACGTCGGAGGCGTAGCTTGGGGGCGACAAGACGCCAAGGACGCGCCGCCGATGGCAACGAAACCGTAGGCCCCTCACCGATTGTCGGCCTTGTCGGTCCTCATTTGCTAGGCTTAGCTCGTGGAAGACGCGAGCGCGCCGTTGCGGGTCGTGGGGCGGTATGCCCTCTACGCGGAAATCGCCGCGGGAGGCATGGCGACCGTCCACTTCGGACGCTTGCTCGGCCCCGTAGGATTTTCGCGCACCGTCGCCATCAAGCGCCTGCACCCACAGTTCGCGAAGGATCCGGAGTTCGTGTCGATGTTCCTCGACGAAGCGCGCCTCGCCGCGCGTATTCGTCATCCGAACGTGGTGCCAACGCTCGACGTCGTGGCCACGAACGGAGAGCTCTTCTTGGTCATGGACTACGTCCAGGGGGAGTCGCTCTCGCGCCTCGTGCGCGGGATGCGGGATCGAAAAACCCGAATCCCGCCCCGGATCGTGGCGAGCATCATGGCGGGCGCGCTCCATGGCCTCCATGCCGCGCACGAAGCGCGAAACGAGCGCGGGGAGCCCCTCGGCATCGTCCACCGCGACATCTCTCCGCAGAACGTGCTCGTGGGGACCGACGGCGTGGCGCGTGTGCTCGACTTCGGCGTCGCCAAGGCGGCCGGGCGGATTCAGACGACGCGCGAAGGACAGCTCAAAGGCAAGCTCGCGTACATGGCGCCCGAGCAGCTGAGTGGGAGCGTGACCCGGCAGACCGACGTCTACGCGGCGGCGATCGTTCTGTGGGAAGCCCTCACCGCAAAGAGACTTTTTGCCGGTGACAACGAAGCGGCGATCCTCGGCAAGGTGCTGACCAGCGTGGTCCAGCCGCCGAGCAAGTACATGATAGATCCCTCGCAGACGGTCGATACGGCGACGCTGAACGGCTATGAGCTGATCGACGCCGTCACCCTCCGCGGTCTCGATCGTGATCCGGCGAAGCGCTTCGCCACGGCGCGCGAAATGGCCATCGCCCTCGAGCGCTGCATCGGCCTTGCGTCTCCGTCCGACGTAGGCGAATGGGTCGAGCTCGCGGCGAGCGACGTGCTCCATCGCCGCGCGGAAAAAATAGCGGAAATCGAGAGCACCTCGTCGGTGAGCGTCATCGCGCATTCCCGCGATCTGACGAGCGAGATGAACGACCAACGCCCGAACCGAGGCGGCGATATGGGCAAGGAGATGCCGACGCTCGACGCACCTGCGCGATCGAACCCGAAGGGCCCCGACAACTCGTCGTCGCAGCTGTCGAGTATTTCGCTCTCGCGCTCGGGCGCGAGGCCGCCGGTCGACGCCATGCGGACCCGCCTCGGGATCGTGGTGGGTGTGCTCGCCGTCGTCGTGGCGATGCTCGCGGCCTTCGCGGGCGTGCTCATGCTGAAATCGGGAGGGCGCGAGACCGCTGCAGATCGTGCTGTTGCGGCGCGTGCACCGACGCCGCCTCCGGTATTGCCGCTCGCCGCAGTCCCCGATCCCGCGGATGCCGTCGACGCGTCTGCCGCGTCTCCCCCACTCGCGGCATCCGTAGCTGCCACGCCCGCGCAGCGGACGATCGTACGGCCGCGCACCACGCCGCCCCCAGCCGTCGCCGCCGCGAAAGCGAAGAACTGTGACCCGCCCTACACGCTCGATGCAGCGGGCCGGAAGCATTACAAGGTTGAGTGTCTCTGATTCGCTTCTGATACGTTTGGGCGCATGAGATCGCGCGCGTGGTTTTCGGTCGGAGCGTTGTCCGTCCAAGTGAGCCTGGCTCTTCTTGCCACGACCGCGCCCGCCCACGCCGACGAGAAACAAGCTTGCGTGACGGCGTCGGACGAGGCGCAGAAGCTCCGCGACGAACGGAAGCTCGTCAAATCGCGTGAGCAGCTTCTGCTCTGTGCACGGGACGCGTGTCCGAACCTGGTTCGCAAGGACTGCTCGCAGTGGCTATCCGAAGTGGAGGCCAGTCTGCCTTCCGTTACCCTCAGCGCACGAGACAGCGCAGGTCACGACTTTGCGACGGTGCACGTCACCCTCGACGGCGCGCCCCTCACCGAAACTCTCGACGGTAAAGCCATCTTCGTCGATCCCGGGCCGCACACCTTCAAGTTCGAGGTAGAGGGAAAGCCGGCCGTCGAGCAGCAGACCGTCGTGCGCGAAGGAGAGCGCAACCGCGCCGTCACCGCTCAGATCGGCGAGATCGCAGAGGCACCCGGCGTCCCCGCAACACGGACGGGCACCACGGCTCCGCGCATGGAGCCCGAGCACACGAGCACCCTCGCCGTGGACTACGCCGTCGTTGGCGTTGGCGTCCTCGCTCTCGGCGGAGCCACCTACTTCTGGCTCAGCGGGAAGAGCGCAGTGAGCGATCTTCGAAACGGTTGCGGCGTCCCGTCGGCCGGCCAGACGAGCGGCCACTGCGCGCAGAGCGACGTCGACTCCGCGAGGTCGAAGCTCCTCATCGGGGACATCGTTGCCGGCATGGGCATCATCGCCGTCGGTGTGGGCGTTTACATGATCATCAGCGGCTCGAGCGCACCCACGCACGCCAAGGTCGGTGCGTCGCAGCTCAACTTCAGCCCCGTGTTCACTCCCGTTCCGCGCGGCGGCGTGGCAGGTCTCGGCGCTCGGTTTTAGCTCACCCGAAGACGTGCTACGCGCGGTCTGATGTTTTTCATCGGACAAGCACCATGAGCACCGCACGCGAGCTGGTCGTCATCGTCGACTTTGGATCGCAGTACACGCAGCTGATCGCGCGACGCATTCGCGAGCAGCACGTTTACTGCGAAATCCAGCCTTGCACGCTCTCCTTCGACGCACTGCGCGCCATGAGCCCGAAGGCTATCGTCCTCTCCGGGGGGCCCTCCAGTGTCTATGGCGACGGGGCGCCGACGGTCGATCCGCGCGTCTTCGAACTCGGTGTGCCCGTGCTCGGCATTTGCTACGGCCTCCAGCTCATTGCCCATCTGCTCGGCGGCAAGGTGGAGCGCGCCGAGGCGCGTGAGTACGGCGCGGCCAAGGTCATCGTCGATCGGCCGGAGGGGATCCTTCATCGCTTTCCGAAAGGCGAATCCGTCGAAGTGTGGATGTCGCACGGAGACCGAATCGCGTCGATGCCCGCCGGCTTCGAGTCCCTCGGCACATCGGCAAACACGCCGTTTTGCGTCGTCGCCAACGCCGCGAAAAAAATCTATGGCCTTCAGTTCCATCCCGAGGTCGTTCACACCCCGCGCGGCGCCGACATCATCGGCGCGTTTCTCTTCGACGTCGCCAAGCTCTCGCCGTCGTGGACTCCGGGATCGTGGACGGAAGAGGCCATCGCGGCGGTGGCGGCGCGCGTCGGGCCTGACGAGCACGCGGTGTGCGGCCTCTCGGGCGGCGTCGATTCGTCGGTCGCGGCGATCCTCTGCCACAAGGCGATAGGCGATCGACTGACGTGCATCTTCGTCGACAATGGGGTCCTTCGCGAGGGCGAATTCGAACAGGTCGTCGCCACGTTCAAAGAAAATTTCCGACTCAATCTCATTCCGGTCGATGCGCGCGAACGCTTTCTGTCCGCGCTCAAAGGCGTCACCGATCCCGAAAAGAAGCGAAAAGCAATTGGCGCCGTGTTCATCGAGGTGTTCGAGGAAGAGGCTGCCAAGGTGAAGAACGCGCGCTACCTGGTGCAAGGCACGCTCTACCCGGACGTGATCGAGAGCGTCTCTTTCAAGGGGCCGAGCGCCGTCATCAAGAGCCATCACAACGTCGGCGGTCTGCCGGAGAAGATGAAGCTCAAGCTCATCGAACCGCTCCGCGAGCTCTTCAAGGACGAAGTGCGCCGCTTCGGAGAGACGCTCGGCATCCCCCACGAAATGCTCTGGAGACAGCCTTTTCCAGGGCCTGGGCTCGCCATTCGCTGCCTCGGTGAAGTCACCGAAGCTCGCCTGAAGGTGCTGCGCGCGGCCGACGCCATCGTGAGTGACGAGCTGAAAAAGCTCTCGATGTACGACGCGATCTGGCAGAGCTTCTGCGTTCTTTTGCCGGTGCGCTCCGTGGGCGTCATGGGCGACGAACGCACGTACGAAGAGACGTGCGCCGTTCGCGCAGTGAGCTCGGTCGATGGAATGACCGCCGACTGGGTGCCCCTCCCCTACGACGCGCTCGCCACGATCTCGAATCGGATCATCAACGAGGTGCGGGGCATCAACCGCGTGGTCTACGATATTTCGTCGAAGCCGCCGGCGACCATCGAGTGGGAGTGAGGACACTCGCGCTCGCCACGTTGCTGCTCTGCGTCAGCGCGTGCGGCGGCGCGGCCGCGGAGGTCCCCGGCAAGACGGTCTCTTTTCGCCTGCGCGGGAGTCCGCCAGAGGCGACGGTGACCGTGGACGACCAGATCGTGGGCTCGCTTCGGATCGTCATGGCCCGCGGAGTTGCCCTGCCTCCGGGGCCACACAGGGTTAGCGTCGAGTCGGCCGGATACCTTCCCTGGGACAAAATCGTGGTGGCCACCGATCGACCGGTAGCGGTCATCGTCGACCTCGTTCCTGTGCCGGATTAGAGTCCCGTCGGCATATCGCTTGCTTTTGTTGAGGATTCAGCGAAAGTGCGCGTCCCAATAGGTCGTTTTAGGAGAGTCTTTCTATGTCAAATCGGGCGCTTTGGAACATGCGGAAGAAACACGAGTGGCTTGCTACGCCCCTCAAAGCGAAGCGCGTCAAGCGCTCGACCAAGCTGCGCTGCGGCTTGCAGGATGCGATCGACCGCAAAGCCGGCACCGATACGCAGACCGAGAAATAAAGCCGATCGAGCGCTTCGAGGCGCTCGGTCAGGTTTTGCGATCAGCTCCCCGATCGCACTTCGCCGAACACGCTCGACGCGGCGGCCCAGGTCATCGTTTCGGTAGAGCGTGCGAGCCCGATGCGGCCGTGTGCGTCGACGAGGATCATGCCTCCCACGCCTCCGGCGCGAGAGCGCAGCAGATCGATCGACCCGCGGGCTGCTTCCTCGGGAGTACTTCCGGCGCGCATTGCGTCGCTGGCCGACTTGGCGAGAACGACGCGCATCACGGCTTCGCCGTCGCCGGTGTTCGAGCACGCGCCGCCCGCGTCGTCGGCGTAGGTTCCGGCCCCGAGGATCGGTGAATCGCCGACGCGTCCGGGGGCTTTGTTGATCATGCCGCCGGTGCTCGTCGCCGCTGCGACGTGTCCTTTCGCGTCGCGGGCCACAGCGCCAACGGTTCCGCCAGACCATCCAAAGCTCTCCGAGGAGCCGCGCGCCATTTCCCATTTCTCGCGAGCGCGTGCGGTGATCATTTCTTCTTCGGGTGCGCGCACGAACCCGTGGGCGAGAGCGAAGGCTTCGGCCCCCGCCCCGGCGTAAAGGACGTGCCCGTTCGCGTCGAGCACCGCGCGTGCGATGGCGATCGGATGGTAGAACGAAGGGAGGACGGTGACCGCGCCTGCGCGAAGATGCTCGCCGTCCATGAGCGACGCGTCGAGCTCCAGGGTGCCCGCGCTCGTCAAGCACGCGCCCGTTCCGGCGTTGAAGCACGGATCGGATTCGAGAATCTCGACGGCGCGCTGCACGGCGTCGAGCGCGCGGCCCCCGCTCCGGAGGATCTTCGCTCCCTCCTCGGCAGCCACGCGGCATCCGTTGACGTGCTTCGGGATCGACTCGGCGCTCAACGATCCGGCGCCTCCGTGGATGGCGATCGACCACGATGCAGTCGCGCTCTCGCCCCAAGAAAACGTGATCACGGAGGTGGAGCTTCGGTCTCCCATGCCCAGCTACGATAGCTCCACGTCGCGAGCATGAGAAGACCAAGCGGCGGCAGAACGACGACGAACGCAGCTGCTTTTTGCGCGGCGACCGCGTGAAAAAAGAGAACGGTCAGCGGCACGAGGATGACGAGCGCAGCGATCACCCGACTGCGGATCGCGCGGCGAAGAGACGCGATGAGGAACGGTAATGCGACGCCGGCGAGCGCGATGGCCACGGCCGCCGCCCCTCTGCGCGAACGCGGTGTGATTGCTTGCGTGTTAGGGAGCGACGCAGGCTCGGCGGCCTTCTCGAACGAACCATCGCTTCCAAAACGCAGCCCTCGCCGATGATCGACGAAGCCGCCTCCCTCGAAGCGGATACCCTCCGAGTGCGCGGACGCCGATGCGCTCTCGGGATAAAATCCGGCGACGTCGACGAAGGGAACGACGGCCACGAAGAAGGAGGCAGAGACCGCGATGGCCGCGCCGCCGATGACCGCGCCGAGAGCGTTTAGCTGCGGGCTTCGTCCGAGGCCTTCGAGCGCAAGGAGCTCACCGCGCGTGCGGCGCCGGCTGAGCGCGAGCCACGTCCCGAACGCGGCGCACACCGGAGAGAACGGAAGACTTCGTCCGAGGCGCACGCCGACGCCGAGACCTCCCTCGTCCGTCGCCGCCGTCATCAGACAGACGATGAGGAACGCGAGCGCGGAGATGGTTGCCGCGCGCACCGCGGAGCGTCTGTCCCAGGAGGTCACTTCGATGCGCCGCACCGCCGCAAAATTGCCCAAAAAGCGCGAAGTTGATAGCCGGATCGTATGCGCGTTCGTGCTCTTTTGCTCTGTGGCCTGGCGGCCGCCGCCGCGTGCTCGGGCAAAGATCCGTACAAGCCGGGGACGGCGCTCGGCAGTTACCACGTGCAGGCGACCCACACGGCGAACACCTGCGGTGATCAGAACGTGCCGCCTGACCCGTGGAAATTCGAAGTTAAGCTCTCCACGGATCCCGGCAGGCTCTACTGGGTGCAAGGAGGCCTGCCGGTGCAAGGCACCCTCGACGCACACGCCAACGCCGTCATGACCTCGTCGTCGTCGAGCACCATCCACGCGGCCAACCCGAAGGCCGGTCTTGGCGCGTGCTCCCTCACCCGGAGAGACACCCTCACCGCGGCGCTCGTCGAGACGACCGTGGCGACAGGCGACGGCAGCGTCGAAATAACCGTCCCGAGCTTCACGGGAACTCTCCACTACAGCTTTGCGCCAGACGAAGGCTCCGATTGTGCCGACCTGGTCGACTCGGGCGCTTTTGCGAATTTGCCGTGCGAAATAGGGTTTTCTTTGAGCGGGACCCACGCACCGTAGGAAACCGAAAAAAGTGATGCGCTCCGGGAAGACACTTCCGTGCGGCGTGTTAGCTTGAGGGAATGGACGTCGTGTTCGGACGCTTTTTCAGGTCCCGGGTCGGTCCGGCAGAGGGTTACCTCTGCGCACACGGCTCAACTTGGTCTGTCCAAGCTATGGAGCCTGGCAGCCACAATTGAAACGCTCTCGCGGCGGTTGCTTTGCAATCGACCACGGAGTGCCGGCATGTCCGGAGGAGGAAATTCGTCATGCAGAGTACCTATGGCTCTAACCTAGAGGGGCCGCAAAGGTAGCCGAGGGGCGTTGCGCCAGGCGTGAGCGGCGGTCTTGCCGTCGCACGGGCCAAGTGGCGTTTGACGTAGCCTCGCATGAGCGGGCCACGCGGGTCCGAAGCTCCGTCGTTCTCACGTTCGCGTGACGTCGACGAAGTGGGCAGTCGTGGTTGTAAACCCTTCAGATTGGGGCCTGTACCGGCGGTCCGGGTGGCGAAAGCGTCCACCCGGGCCGTTGTCTTTTTTGCCGTGCGCGGGGGATTCGCGTGGGTGCTGCGCTGTCGGCGGGGCGAGAACTCCTTCCCCTTCGGAGCGGGCGCGGCTACAGTTCAAGGTGTTTCGCGGGACTAACTCAGTTGGTAGAGTGCCAGCTTCCCAAGCTGGATGTCGCGAGTTCGAATCTCGTGTCCCGCTCCAAATTACGCGGCTTTATGGAACGTCGCCGAGCCTGGGCTAGCCCAGGTTTGCTCTCTATGGACACACGAACGGTGTGAAAAACGGTGTGAAGCCGAAAGACGCCGCGGGGTTGTCTGGCTTCACCGACAGCCGCTCGACGGAGAGCCGCGTCTAGGCGAGCTCCGAGCCCGCCAGCGCCCCTGTGGCGCTGCGCGCTGCGACTTCCCAACGCGGGAGGCTCGCATGACGTAAGCGCGCGCACGCACAAAACGAAGCGGCCTCGCTGAAGCGGCACCACCCGCATCAACAAGGCCAGCTGTTTGGACTCACTCGAATTGCAAGACCCGAGAGAGACCAAGCATAGGGGTTCCTTTGTCCTCGTGCAAGACACTCGAACGAGGACGGCGAAGGCTCCGCGGCGTCACCACCGCTGCGGAAGCGGGATGCGTTTCGTGTCCCATTTTTCGAACGCCCCGAGCTGATGTCACGCGCGCCGCGCAATGCGACACGCGATCACGCTGCCTCGGGCCTCGCCGCGTCTTCAGGCGCGGAAGGGGCATGCTCGATGTTGAATGCAACAACAGCCCTCCCGGCGGGACCGGGGGGACAAGACGTAGAAGTGTTTCCGCTTCGAGAGCGGCTTCGTTTCCGAGACAGCTTTGGTCATGCGTTGCGCGACCTGAGGTCGGGCAGCGCGGCGTTTCAAGGACTCGCGAAGGGTCCTTGGGCGCTCTTCATTGCGATCGCCGTTCATTGGCAGAGCAACGCGGAAGCGTGGCCGAGCCAAGAAGCGCTCGCGCGTTTCAGTGGGTGCACGGCGAGGGCCGTACGTGGGTACGCAGGGACGCTGGAACATGGTGGCTTCCTTCGCCTGCGTCGCGAGCGCCAAGCGAATGGATCGGAGCGCATTTACTACGCGCCGGGTCCGGTCCTCCTGACCGCCCTCGCCGCGTTCATCGACAAGTTTCCCAGGGAGCGATCTTTCAAAGAGCTCCGCCGTCTGCCGCCGGAATCTCCTTCCGCTGGACTGACGGAAACCGTTGCCGGTGCCCCGGCGGAAGCAGTTTCCATGGAACCTAAAGATCAGATCAGAACTTCTTTTTCTTGCGTGAGCGATGCGGCGATCGTCGTCGAACCGGCAACGCTAGCTCACGTCCCTCCCCGGCCCGAGCCCGGTGTCGAGGCTGGACTCGAAGAAGAACAATTTCGGGTCACCAGGGAGGATCGAGAGATCGCGCGCATCGCGCTGACCGAGCGGATGAAACGCAAGTATCCAAAGCGGGCGCCGCCACGGTGGTACGACCGCGCGGATGTCGAGATGGTGGCCGCATGCACGGCTGCGACCGAGGGCGACCGCGAAGCGAAACTGAAAGCGAATCGCGATGCGATCACCGGAGCCTTCTGCACGTCGAAGGACGGGCCTCCGACATCGCGGTTCATTTGGGGGCGGCTCGAGCATTTTCTCGAGCACGTCGATCGCGGCCGACGGAAGGCTTGGTCCGAGGACCAGGTGGCCCGAAGTCGCGCTGGCGATCGGGAAGGACCGGAGGAAGCATCGCGCTTGTCGCCCAGCGATCCGCTCATCGTACCGCGGGACCAAGTCGTTGCCGACCTCGCTCGGATCTTCGGCGCGCCCCCGGTCAGCGTCGCGAGCGTCGACGACGTCTACGCGAAGCAGGCAGGTACACAGTGAACAAAGTACCTGGGTACACAGGGAAAGACGGACCGGTGTTGACGGTCGCGGTGCTCCAGCAAAAAGGCGGCAGCGGGAAGACGACACTCGCGATCAATCTTGCTGCGGCGGCACATTTCGAGGGGCGCCGCGCGCTCGTCGTCGACATGGACCGCCAAGGAAGCGCGTTCGATTGGAGCGCGGCGCGGCAGGACGGGTCGCCGCTCGACGGGCTTGCCGTCGTGAAGGCGGACCGAGCGATGGCGCTGCCGCGGTTCGGCGAGATCTCGCGTGGGTACGACTACGTGTTCCTCGACGGTCCGCCGCGGCTCGGCGACATCACGCAGAGCGCCGCGGTCGCCGCCGACGTCGCGCTGCTTCCGATCCAGCCTGGCCCGTTCGATTTTTGGGCGGTGATGGAGACGCTCGAATCGCTCGACGGGGCTGACCAGATTCGAGAGCAGCTTGGGCGCGCGCCGATACGCCGGGCATTCGTTCTCAACCGCGCGGGGACGAACACGCGCCTCGCTCGTGAGGCCGAGATCGAGCTCCGGAAATCAGGCGGCGAGCTCGCCGGCGTCGTGCATCAGCGCGTCGCTTTTCCGGACGCTGCGTCGCTGGGCGAGTCGGTGTTCACCATGAAGAGCGGCGAGTCGGCCGCGATCGACATTCGTCGCCTGTGGCGCCAGTTGAAAGGTGGAGAGCAATGAGTTTGAGTTTGAAGAAGCCAAGCAGGGAGCAATTGGAGCGGACCGCGACGAAGGCGGCAGAGCGGCTCGGCGGCGGGGAGAAGCGCATTGTCGCGGACGTGCCGGAGCATATTCATCGGCAGGTTCGTGTGAGGTGCCTTGAACGTGGGGTGCTGGTGAGGGACTACATTCTCGAGCTGCTCGCACGGGACGGCATCGGCTGACTGCCCAGGGCATTCGATCGGAGCCCTGGACGAACGCCGGCCTCGGCAACACTGGGCACAACGAGGCGGCCGGCCTGGCCCAACCTACGTAGCGTAGCCCTACGCGCAGGAAAACATACTCTTGGATCCCCCATCGAAGAGCAGGCGGTCAAGTCGCGCACACTCCGTTCGTGCCTCCGCGAGGGTGCGTACTTTTTTGTCGACCATGACCATGCTCGGACTCGGACTCTTCGACGTGAACTTCAGCGTGCGGTATCCGGCAGGCCGCATCGCGTCCATGATGACCTTCTTGATCCGCCCAAGCTCCCGCGGCTCGACCCGATCGCGACGCGGAGGGCAGGAGATCTGCATTCCGACCTCAAGATGGACCTCCTCGTCTCTGTCTTCGAGAACAGAGCAGTAGGCGAGCACCCTCCAAAGCCGGGTGTCATGCAGGGGCACCGCGTGGCCCCGCCTCTCTGCGGCAGCCCATGTCCAGATCCATCCCTTCCGGAATCGAAGGTAATCAAAGGCACTCTGCGGAAGCGGCCGTCGCGCCTGCCCGAGAGGGCGGGCCATCCGATGCGGTAGGCTCCCGATGGCATCGCGATCCAAAGCGATCATCTCGAGGCGCCGTGCCTCGGCGATCAGCTCGCGTTGACCGCGGAGGGGGCGACGAGCGAAGAGCCAGTTGTTTTCGAGAATCCGGCCAACCGTGTAGCCCGCAATCCGAAGCGCGGCCGCCGTGCGCCGGGCCTGCGCATACGATCGCTCGGTTACTTCCATTTCGGCGGAGACCGTGCCCCCTACGATCGTCACCCACGTGCCGAAGCGATGCGTCGATTCATCTTCCTCGGAGCGCTTGAACCGGAGGCCATAGAGCGACCAGCCACCGCGTTGTGAGCGGAAGTCTGCTGCGAGCGCTAGGGCCGTTGGGGAACTCACGAGAGGAGCGTCGCCGATCTCAAGCGTCGATGGAAGTGGCGGAAATGCCCGCGCGTCCTGGTGGTCACTTCCGGAGAAATGTCTCCGGCCTGAGTGGGTTCACCTTGTTCAAGAGTTGGCCGACCCGGGCAAGCGTGCCGTCGCGTTTTCTCTTCGTTTCGACGGTCAAAGGCCGCAGCTCGAATCGCCCGTCTGCTGCCAACGTCGCGACGTGAGTGACGAGCCAGGTCACCAGTTCGTTGGTGTACAGAACGAACGTGTGAAGACTCGCGTGCTCCTTCTCCTCCAGCAGCTCGATCGCTCCGTGGCCCACATCTACTTGATTGCGCACGTGCGCAAGGGCAGCAAATAATTCGATGAGTTCATCTTGCAATCCAAGTTTCTCCAACGTTTCGCGAAGCTCGTCGATCGAACCATGCGGGAGCAGAACCTCGATTGCCTTATTGAGGTTGAGGAGTTGCTCACCAGCGAATTGAGCGGGGTGGGCGCCCTGGTAGGCTAGCCACCGAGCGTGGTTCACGTATCGACTCGCGGCGAAGACGCGCTCGACGACGGCCGGTGACACCTTCGAAAAGCGGTCCATCTCCTCGCTGATCGAGCGTGCCAGAGTCTCCGGTCCGCCGCTCCACACCACGTTTTGGAACGTGCCGCGGACCTCAACCTCGAAGAACTTGTCACCGACGTTACCGAAGACTTCCTCGACCCGCACGGGGCCGTGAAGCGCTCCCGCTAACAGCGCGGGCAAGTCCTTCGCTACCATCTCTATGCACCGCCGGAAGGCGCTGTCCGCTGCGATCTCCCCTTCGACCGTGGCGACGCTGCCTTCGACGCGAAGCGCAAGTTCGAAGAGCGCGGCCGTCGCCGGAGCCTTCTTGAAACGACCCCCGGGCGCATGGCGAACGCCGCCGTGCCACATATCCGGTTTGAGTTGGACCTGATGGCCAGGCGGAACGACGACGAGTCTCCCCGATAGCGGCTCCTCGCCGAAGAGTTCCTTCGGGGCTAGCTGCGCATGGACGACAACGACGGCCGGGAATGAAGGGAGGCCCCCACCGAATTTCACGAGTCGATGGGGGATGTCGAGAATTGGCATCGAGGCTCCTTCGCCACAGCGCGGTAGCACGCGACGGAGACGGGGAGCGAGAAACCCGCCAGCCGAGGACGCGACGAGCGCGCGATTTCGTCCGATCGGCGGACCGCGTGAGCAACCGCCGATTGTTGAGAACGTCGGCGTCGCAACGACTGGCGCGCGCCGACCCCTAAGGGCGCGTTGCACCCTCACCCTAAGGCTGATGCGGCTTGCCTCACACGCTCGCGCGAAGGCGTAGTCCGAGTTCCGAGGACCGCGTAGCATCGTCACGTGCCCCCGCCGAAAGAGAAAGCGGGAGCCAGCCCTTACGCGTCGGGCGCGGGTGGCGTGACACTCGAGCGCACCTACGGAGCGACGCTCCTGGCAGCACTCCTCCTTGGCGACCCCATTCTCGGGCTAGGCGACGAGCAGCGTGTCGTACGCGTCGCATTTCAAACAACGCCCGACACCAGCGCTGTCGACGATTTTGTCGCGTACGGAGAGGCCGCGGGCGGGAATGGCCACGGTCGGCGTCTCTCGGTGGGCGTCCGCAGGGACCCGACAATCGCGCCGAGCGACCAGAAATTCGTCAAACTCCTTGGCGACTATCTCCGAATCGTTGTCGCGCACGCCGCCGACGTCGACGAAGATCGATGGCGTCTCGGGCTCGCGGTGGCCGGTCCACACACCGGAGCGCGAGAGACCGCGACGCTCGCGGATCTCGCAAGGGCACACGCGACCAACGATCTCTTTCGTGAGCGCGTCGGCCGTGAACTCGGAACGACCGCCTCGGTACGAGAGCGGCTCCGCCTCATCGACGAGTCCGTCGTCGCTGCTGCGACCTCAGCAAACCTGAAAGACGTCGCCGATCTGAAACATCTTACTTGGCGCGCTCTCCGCGCACTTCGGCTGTTTGAAACAAGGCTCGAGGGGGATGACGCCGCGGACCGAACAGCGGCCGTTGCGAGACTTCGCGGCATCGCCCCACACGATGCCGACTCGCTCTTTCGCACCCTGTCGGCCCTCGCAGGCGACTTCGCGGTAAAGGCGGGAACGATCGATGAGGCGGCGCTCCGTCGTGCGCTCACGGGCGTGGCGTCGGTCGGGCGATCGCCGTCGTACGCACACGGATGGGCGGCCCTCAAAATCTGCGAGGAGCAGCTTCGCGCTAGGACCCGAAGCGAACTTGTTGAGGGCGCGGCAGTCAATCCGGTTCGGCTCTCCCTTGCCCGAACGGAGCAAGTGGAAAGCCTGTCCGCCCATTTGCGTCTAGCGGCGGAGCGTGGGGAGGCGACGGTCATTACGGGGGAACCGGAAGTCGGTAAATCGGCGCTCGCACTGTCGGTCGTCGATCGGCTCCGGACCGAGTCATCCCACGTCATCGCGCTGAGTCTCCGCGACCTGCCGCGCACCGGGGGCGAACTTGACCATTTGTTTGGTGCGCCGATTGCGAAGCTCCTCGGTGGAGCCGCGGTCGCTGCGACGCGGGTCCTCGTTCTCGACGGGGCGGAGGTGGTGCTCGAAGGAAGACGAGAGATTCTCGCGTACGTCGTTCGCGCTGCGTTCCAAAACGGATTCTCCGTCGCAGCGGTCACTCGGAGCGACGCTGCGGTCGCAGTGAACGACGCACTGGCCGACACCGCAGGAATGGCGGCTCCCACTCACATCGTTGTCCCTCCCCTTGCCGAGGCCGAAGTCGACGAGGTCGCAAGGACCTTCCCGGCGCTCGGTCGCATCGCAAAAGAACCGCGCGCACGCTGGATGCTCGCGCGACCAGGGCTAGTCGCCGCGCTCCTTCGCAGCAGCTCGCACATCACACTGCCGAGCGGCGCGCTTTGCGAAGCCGACGTCTTTGCGGCGGTCTGGCGCCACTCCGTCAGACGAAACGAGCAGCACGCGCCAGGCGATGCGACGCCCGACGGTAGAGAGGCGGCGCTCCTTGCCCTCGCGCGGCGGCTCCTCCAGCCGGAGTCAAGCGCGGTTCCCGACCCAACGGCACTTGCGTCACTCCGATCCGATGGCCTGCTCCTGTCCCTCGGTCCGAACAGCGCGTGGCAAGCTGGCGATGATTTTGCCAACGACCTCGTCCGCGACCTCGCGATTGCACGCCTGCTCCTCAAATCCTCGAGCGAGAAT
>JAYTOU010000031.1:0-156152 GCA_043747615.1 Myxococcales bacterium
AGTACCCAGGCTCAGCATGGACCCACACGAGCACGAGACGGCGGCATTCGATCCGGCGGCGCACCACGACGCTCCCTCGAGCATGCGCCTGCCGTGCACCGGGGACCGCATAGGGGACAAGTACGTCATCACCAGGCATCTTGGTGAAGGCGGGATGGGCATCGTCTTCGAGGCGCTTCATGTTCGGCTTCGCCAGCCCGTGGCGCTCAAATTCTTGAAGCCCGCTGCCCTCGCATTTCCGGAGTCCGTGACGCGCTTCGAGCGAGAGGCTCGTGCCACTGGGCAGCTCCGTGGCCCCCACGTCGCGCACGTTCTCGACGTAGACGTCGACGACCAAGGGCTGCCCTACATCGTGATGGAGCTTCTCACCGGCAGAGATCTCGACGCCGAAATGCAACTTCGCCCTGGGCCGTTTCCGATCTCCGAAGCGGTCGATTACGTCGTTCAGGCCTGCGCAGGAATGGCCGAAGCGCACGCGCTCGGCATCGTTCACCGCGATCTCAAGCCGTCGAATCTTTTTCTCGCCGAGGACGAAGACGGCACGCGCACCCTCAAGGTTCTCGATTTCGGCATCTCCAAAATGATGCAGCTTCCGTCGAGCGTCACGAGCACGTGCGTATCGATGGGCACCCCGCTTTACATGTCGCCCGAGCAGGTTCGCTCCTCGAAGTACGTCGATCAGCGCACGGACGTCTGGTCGCTCGGCGTGATGCTTTACGAGCTCCTCGCCGGCGTGCCACCCTTCAGCGGCACGGCGACCTCATGCATCGCGGCCATCATCGCGGACGACGTCCCGCTTCTGTCGACCTTTCGCGCCGACGTGCCCGAGGCCCTCGTGTCCGCGTTGGCGAAGGCCCTTCAGAAGGACGTGAGCCAGCGCTACGCCGACGTCTACGCGTTCGCCGAAGCGCTCGCGCCCTTCGCGCTCGGCCCGACGCCCACCTTCACGACGGTCGTTTCGCGTCCGTCGTACAGCTCCGTACCCGACGAGGCTCAACCCTTGATGAGCGTGCGCCCGCCGAGCGCTCCGCGGGCCATCTCCACGCCTGGGGTGACCACCACCGCAAAGATTTTCGGAAAGCTCAATAGACAGAAAACACGCAAGCTACCCAATGCTCGCATCGTCCTCGCGGCGGGTGTGGCGCTCCTCTGCATTCCCGTTCTCATGCTCGGCTCGCGATCCGCGAACGCGACGCGGGCGGTCGAGTCGCCAAGTCATACGCTCGGCGAGAGTGCCTCGCTCTCGATGCTCACGAACGTCACTCTCGCGCCGACACCGGCTGCCGTCAACGAGAGCGCGCCTCGCGTCGAACGCGCCCCCGAGCCGGCGCCGAAGGTGACGACGCCGGCTGCGTCTGCCGTGGACAAGCGAATACGGAAGGGGAATCCGCTGCATCTGTGATGGGGGAAACATGATCGTACGAAGGATGCGGATCGTTGCGCTTTCGGTGGCGCTGGCGTCGTTGGGCTCGCCTCGGCTGGCCTCCGCAGAGTCACGTCCGACGGAGGAACGCGCTGCCGAGCTGAAGACCCGCGGTGACGTTGCGATGGAATCGGGACTTTTTTCCGAGGCGCTCGGTGAGTACCGTGCGTCCTACGATCTGTCGCCGCAGCCCGCGCTCCTCTACAACATGGGGAGCGCCGAACAGCGGCTGGGACAGAACTCCGAAGCCCTCCGTCACCTCGAGCAGTTCGCTCGGATCGCACCCCTCGAGCTCAAGATGAAGGTTCCCCATCTGGACGCCCTGCTCGAGGAAGTGCGCTCCCACGTAGCCATGCTCACCGTGCGCACCAACGTTCCGAACGCGAGGGTGTCTTTGCGCGGCAAGTATCTGGGCGCGTCGCCGATGAAATCAGCCGTTCCCACGAGCGCCGGGAGCGCATCGATCGAGATCGCCGCCGATGGCTACGTCACGTACAACCGCGACGTGACGCTCGAGGAGGGCCGCACGACGGTGGTCGACGTGAGCTTGCTCGAGAAAGGCGCCTCCGTATATTCAGACGCGAAAGGCCCGATCCCGACGCGGACGGAGGCTCCGGCGACGTCGGGTCCCATCACCACGAAGTGGTGGTTCTGGACGGGTGTGGGCGTCGTGGTGGTGGGAGGCGTCGTCATCACCGCGGCCCTGCTGACCGAGAAGAGCGCGCCCCATGGCAACCTGGGCCAAGCGACCGCACCTCTGCTCCGCTTCTGAGCCTTCTTTCGAGTAAGTCTTTCGAGCGCGTTACTGGCCGTTGCCGCCGCCGTGGCCGTGGCCCCCGCCGGCCTCGGGCTTTGACGCTGCGGCGTCTGCCACGCCGCTCTCGGGAGCGCCCGCGTCGAATGAATCAAACATGCCGTCTTCGCACACGCTCGAAGCGCCGAGGCAGCTTGCGTGAATCACGACTGGCAGGGTCAGGGTGTCGTGCGGCACGAACCGCAGCGCGCGCCGAGCGATGACGCAGCCGGCGGGACTCGTTCGGCATGTCTCGGGATCTTTGGCGACTGTGGTCGTCAGCACCTCGATCGCGAGATCTTCGTCGCTCGATCCGCTCGGGACGACCACCAACGTGCCTATTTTGCCGTCGGAATCGCATCGCGTCGTTTTCACTGCAGGGGCCTTGGTCAGGTAATTCGTTGGGCTCCCAGCGGCAATGGCGGTGGAAAGGGTCGCTCCTGGCGTGCAGGGGATGTCGGTGCTCACCGCCACGATCACCGCGGTGGCATCCTGGCATCCGGCCGACGCCAGCAGGAAGAGGAGGGTCGCGAGGGGCCCCGTTTTGCCAGCGTTATGCATCCAATACTGCGGTAGAGCACAAACTGCGCCCTAGCGATGCCCTGCTTTTTCCAGCGTTTCCGGGTAGACCGATTCGACGCGCGCGGTGCGCATTGCCACGGGCTGAGGCAGCAATGCTTGAAGCCCTCGCCGTGTGGCGTGGCTCGCTAGATCTCGATCTTCTTCAACTTCATTTGCACGTCGCTCGACCAATGGTTGGCAAAGGCGCGCACGCATGTGGAGAGGTACCGGTCGTAGTCTTTGAAGACCTGCTCGCCCCACTTCGACTTGATCTCTTTTTCGTGGATGTGGAGGCGGCGGAGCCACTCGCCGGTGGTCTTGCCGTAATGGGTGCGACGCGTCTTCAGCTCCATGATCTCCCACGAGGGATTGACCGCCAGGATCAGATCCTCGAGGCGCGGGTTGAGGCCACCCGGGAAGATCACGTCTGCCGTGAACTTCAGATCGGAGATGTCGGCCCTGGTGCGCGGAACGCGGTTACGCAAGATCGCTTGAAAGCCGAAGTAGCCGCCGGGCTTCACCCATTCGGCGCACTTGTTGAAGTACGAGCGGTAGATGTCGACCGCCATTCCCTTGGCGGCCTGCGCGGGCGAGCAAAGGTGATCGATCATCTCGATGGAGATGAGGGAGTCGTAAAGAAACGGAGCGGTGAAGTCTTTGTAGTCTACACACCACACCTTCACGCCGGGCAGCTTGCGCGCATGGATCTCCTCGAGCTGGGCCGAGGAAAGGGTGATTCCGTGCGTCTGTCGTGCGCCGCGCCGGGCGACGTACTCCACGTTCGCGCCCCAGCCGCACCCGATGTCGAGCACCGTCGTTTGCGGGGTGACCTCGGCGTAGTCGTAGAGGATGCGCGATTTGTTCTCCTGCGCGCGCTCGAGCGTGTCGTCGTCTTTCTCGAAAACAGCGCATGTATAGTGCATGCGTTCATCGAGCCAGAGCCGGAAAAACTCGTTCGAGACGTCGTAGGAAACTTCGACTTCTTGCTTCGTGGAGGTCATCGCGGCCTCCGGCCTACCATGGTTTCAGGCGGTGATCACGCGTTGACGTGGGCAGGCTCGTGCTGCGCAGCACCGTTCGCAGTGCCCTGCACGCTCGCACTCACGGCGGACACGCGCTCGACCTCGGCCGCCATTTTCCCCTGGAGCGCGTACTTCAGCATGCGCAGATCTCCCCGGATGGAAAAAAGCGGGTAGGTGAGCGTCGCGGGACGGTTGCCCTCGAGCACGAAGTGCCCGAACCACGCAGGGCCGTAGCCAACGATCGGAGTCGCCAGGAGCCACAGGGGATTGAGGGTGACCACCGCGGCCCCGACGGTGCCGATGGCCATCGTCGTTCCGAAGTAATGGAGCGCGCGGTTCAGGGGCAGCTTGTGCTCTCCGACGTAGTACGGCCAGAACTCTTCGAACGTTTCCATACGGGTCATGGGGTCTATCTTTTCATGTCGTGGTATTTTCGCCACCCCCATGGACACTGGAGCGCAGCGACGCCGGCTTTTTCCCGAAATCGAGCCTTTTAACAGCGGATTCCTCAGGGTCTCGCCCCTTCACGAGATCTACTTCGAGGAATCCGGGAGCCCCACGGGGAAGCCCGCGGTCTTCGTTCACGGCGGTCCCGGGGGGGGCACCGACGGAAAACAGCGCCGCTTCTTCGACCCTTCGAAATATCGGATCATTCTCTTCGATCAGCGAGGCTGCGGAAAGAGCAAGCCGCACGCCTCGCTCGAGGACAACACCACCTGGCATCTGGTGTCGGACATGGAGCGGCTGCGTGAGCATCTGAAGATCGATCGCTGGCAGGTGTTCGGCGGCTCCTGGGGGAGCACGCTCGCCCTCGCCTACGCCGAGAAATATCCAACGCGGGTGACCGAGCTCGTGCTGCGAGGAATTTTTCTCCTCCGTAAGAGCGAAATCGACTGGTTTTACCAGGCCGGCGCGAGCGCTCTCTACGCCGACGCGTGGGAGGATTACCTCGCTCCCATCCCCGAAGCGGAGCGCGGAGATCTCCTCCACGCCTATCATCGTCGTCTCACGAGCGATGATCCGAAGGTCCGGCAGGAGGCCGCGCGCGCCTGGAGCGTGTGGGAGGGGCGAACGAGCTGCCTTGCGCCGAACGAAGATCTCATCGCGCGCACTGCAGGAGACGCCTTCTCTCTCGCGTTCGCCCGCATCGAATGCCACTACTTCGTCAACGCTGGCTTCATGCATCCGGAGTCACAGCTGCTCGATGAAGTCGCAAAAATTCGCCACATTCCTGCGGTGATCGTGCAGGGTCGCTACGACGTGGTGTGCCCGATGGAGAACGCCTGGGCTCTCCACCGCGCGTGGCCGGAGGCCGATCTGCGGATCGTTGGCGACGCTGGACACTCCGCGTTCGAGCCCGGGATCTTGAGCGAGCTCGTCGACGCGACCGATCGCTTCGCCACGTGACTCACATCTTGAAGTCGATGGAGCCGAGCTCCTTCTTGTCGCCGGTGGCGACCTCGAACCAGTACTTAGAGCCCGGTGGAATGACCGCGGGAGAGGTGACGTCGTCGTCGAAGTCGCTGTCGCCGGCATCGTAGCTGGCAACGGCCTTCGTCGAGCCTTCGGCGGTCATCGTGCCGACCCAGCCCGTGATGGTGGTGGGCATTCCGCCCGAGGCCTTGATGACGAAGCGGGTCACCGCGCCGGGCGCGACCTTGGCTTTCTCTTGGTGAATGTCGAGCGTGTAGACGCCGACCTTGGCCGCCCCGAGGGGGGTCTGGTCCTTCGTCGACGAAGAGCAACCCGAGGACGCGACGAGCGCCATGCCGATAAGCAAACTGCCGAAAGTTCCTGTTCGCATGCACGCTCTGATGCTCACGCCAGGGTCGCCGGGTCGCTTCGCGACTCGGATCATCGGAGAAAACGGGCTGAACCGTCCTTCATTTCTATGGCAGGGCGAGATGGTAGAACAGACGCATGGAGCATCGACTCGCCGACGGGACGCGCATTTTCGTGCGCCCGATCCAGCCCGCGGACGCTGTCGAGCTCCGTCGCGTTTTCGCCGGGCTCTCCCCCGTAACGCGTGAGAGGCGCTTCCTCACGGCGATGGATGTCCTTTCGGACGCCGCTCTCCACTACCTGACGGAGGTCGATCAGGAGAACCACGTGGCCTTGGTGGCGACGACCGATTCTCTCGATCTGAAGTCGGAGCGTGGCCTCGGCGTGGCCCGCTTCATTCGTCTGAAAGAAGATCCCGAGGCGGCGGAGGCAGCGGTGACCGTTGCCGACGACATGCAACACAGAGGAGTCGGCGGCGCTCTTCTGCGCGAGCTCGCGCAGATCGCTCACGAAAAAGGCGTGCGGAGGTTTCGAGGGGAAATCCTGGCCTCGAACGCTCCGATGCGCAACCTGATGGAAAAGCTGGGGGCCGCGCTGGTGCGCACCGAATCGGACACGTTGGTCTACGACGTACCGGTGGGCGTAAGCGAGAGCGCGTCCAGGATGCTCCAGACATTCCTAAAGGCGTCCGCCCAGGCGGTGTTCGTTTTCTTCCGCACCCTTGGCCACCCGCACAGTCGCCCCTAACTCCACTATGATCGGTTCTCGATGAGCGACTTCGAATTCGATTTTGCGATCGTGGGTTCGGGATTCGGCGGGAGCGTCTCTGCCCTACGTCTCGCCGAGAAGGGGTACGGCGTCGCCGTACTCGAGATGGGCAAGCGCTGGAACGCTGAAGACTTCGCGAAGTCGAGCTGGGATCTGAAAAAATTCCTGTGGAAGCCTGGCCTCGGCCTCTACGGCATCTTGCAAATGACCGTCCTCAAGGACGTGTTCTTCCTGCACGGCGCGGGTGTCGGCGGCGGAAGCCTCGTCTACGCGAACACGCTTCTCGTCCCTCCGCTCGATGCGTTCGAAGACCCGCAGTGGGTCGGCCAGGATTGGCGCACGGCGCTCGCACCGCACTACGAGACGGCGAAACGAATGCTCGGTGCGGTCGTCAGCCCCTTCATCGTCGAGACCGATCAGATCCTCAAAGACGTCGCAACGGAGATGGGCCGCGGCCACACCTTTCACAACGCGACGGTCGGCGTGTACTTCGGTGAGCCCGGGGTCACGGTGAAAGATCCCTTCTTCGACGGCGAGGGGCCGGACCGCACGGGATGCGTGAAGTGCGGAGCATGCATGGTGGGCTGCCGCCACAATGCGAAGAACACGCTTGATCGCAATTACTTGTATCTTGCAGAGAAACACGGAGCGGAGATTTTTCCCGAGTCGCGGGTGACCGACATCCGCCCCCTCGACGGCGCCGCCGGAGGCTACGAGCTCACCATCGAGCGTTCCACGGGGATGATGCACGCCTCGAGAAAAATGCGGGTGCGCGGGGTCGTCGTCTCCGGAGGGTCCTTCGGTACGGTCGACCTCTTGATGCGTTGCAAGGAGCGCGGCTCGCTCCCGAAGGTCTCTCCGCAGCTCGGAAATTTCGTGCGCACCAACAGCGAAGCCCTCCTCTCCGTTCGCTCGCGCCGAGACGACGTCGACTACTCCAAGGGCATCGCCATCACGAGCGGCGTGTACGTCGACGACAAGACGCACATCGAGATCTGCCGCTACCCCTCGGGCTCCGATTCCATGGCGCTCCTCACCACGGTCCTCACCGGAGACGGACCCTTCTGGCCGCGCTGGCTGCGCTGGATCGGAAACATCATCACCCACCCGCTGCAATTTTTACGAACGGTGATCCCCTTCGGTTGGGCGCGGCGCACGGCGATCCTCCTCGTCATGCAGCCCGTCGCCAGTCACCTTCGCTACGTCATGCGCCGGCGCTGGTACTGGCCATTTTCGCGGTCGCTCGACACCGACTACGGAGAGGGCAAAAAAGCGCCAGTCTACCTACCGATCGCAAACCAGATCGCGCGGCGGATGGCCGAGAAGATGGACGGCATTCCCCAGAGCGGTCTCATCGAGGTCGTCGCCAACAAGGCGTCCACCGCTCATATTCTCGGGGGCTGCCCGATCGGCCTGTCGCCCGAGACCGGGGTGGTCGACACCGAGTGCCACCTCTTCGGATACGAAAATTTCTACGTCGTCGACGGCTCGGTCATGCCCGCGAACCTAGGCGTGAATCCGAGCCTCACCATCACCGCCATGGCCGAGCACACCATGTCTAAAGTTCCCGCGAAGGTCGTCTAGCCAATCACCTAGGGGCCGAAGATCTTGCTGCCGCATTTCACGGCCGGTGCGGCGATGATGCGGGTTTGGGAGAGATCTCTCGAATCGAGGATGAAGGTGCCTTGGACGACGGTCTGGCCGGGGCTCGGCGCCAGGTTCGTCACCCGCAGAAGGCTCGGCATGTCCGTTTCGAACTGGAGCACGTTGAGCGACGGATCGGGCTGCGCCGCGAGCGAGCACGCGCGGGGAGCCGATCTCCATGTGAGGTCGAAGCGGAAGCCGTCTCGCAGGAACGTGGCCTTGCCTCCGAGGCGCGCCTTGAACGCTCCGAAGAGGACGACCCCTTGCGTGACCTCGAGCGCTTCTCGCGGATCGCCGTCGATCTTCAGTCCCGCCTTGACGTCTACGCCCACGGTGGCCCCGGTGAGCTTCATTCCGTAAAGTGTGGCGCTCGCCTCGGCTTCGATCTTGTTCGGTGTCCGCCGAGTGAAGTGGAACTTTCCCTCGACCTGAAGTGACTCGTCGATCGGAATGCCGAGCATCGCCTTTGGAACGCCGACCTTTTCGACGAGCGCGCGAGGAAGGTTTACCTCGATCTCCATTCCTCCGTTTTCCTGGTCGATGTACGTGATCCCGCCGGCGTCGTTGGTCGCGAGGTTGAAGCTCATGGCGGCGCTGTTCGATACAGCTTCATGGGTGAATTGCCCCTTGTACGGGCCGATGGCGCCGCGCGGGGTTCCCACCGTGAAGCTGCTCGAGGTCATGAAAAAATCCTCGCCGAGGAGGTGGTCCTCTTTGCGCGCCATCTCCCCGGCGACCTCCGCGAAGTCGACCTTGGTGTTGTCCCCGAAGACGCGGCTCCATACGACCCGCCCGTTGGCGACGCGGATGCGTGCGAGGTTGACCTTGGCCGTGCTGGCGCCCCACTGCTTCACGGGATGCGACGCCAGCCAGCGGTTGAAGGCGTCGCGCATCGTTGGAAAGGTGCCGTCGATGGTGGTCTCGACGTCGGTGAGGACAATCTGCTCGGCGTCCACGCCTCGGAGGTCGATGTCGACGTCGCTCGCGCGCATGTAGAGGCCGGGGATCTCGCTGACCTTCGCCGAGACAGTGCTCAGATGGATCTTGTGAAGCTCGACGTGCAGATCGCCGATCGTGAGCTCGATGCCGGCCCGCGCGGCCCCATCGATGCACGCCCGCTTCACGATGATGGGGATGGAAAAATAGAAACCGACCAGGCCGCCGATGAGAACGAGGAAGCCCACGACCCCAGCGCCGCTGCCCCTTTTCTTCTCCTCTCCGTGAAGATCGATCACGTTGCGCGACGGAGGTGGGAGGTCTGCGAGCGAAAACTCCCCCACCGCGGGTGCGCTCAAATTCGGCGGTAGCGCAGGGACGTCGTTCATCTCGGCGGCGGACGGACGCGGTCGCGGCACAGGCCGGCGACGCTCGTAGGCGGTGGGCTCGTCCGGAGCGATCACCACGTTCGGGACCGAGACGGGAGCGATCATCACGCTCGACACCGAGATCGGCTCGGGGGACGGCGACGGTGACCGCGGCGGCGGCGTTGGTGGCACTGAGCGCGCGCTTGGCGGAGCGCCCCCGCGCATGGACGGATTTGAGCGCCGCGACTCGGGGGAAGGCACAGGCGGCGGAAGGGAAACCCTGCGCGGCGGAGAGCTCACTGGCGGAAGCGTTCGTTCACTCGTCGCGACCTGCGAGGCGCGCGACACCGGGACGACCGTCGGCGCCATGGTCGCGACCGTCTCCGGCCTCCCGTCGTTCTGACTGGATACGCGCGAGAGCGAGCGTGGGTCGGAGTCTTCGTTGGCCGGGGCGGGGAGGCTTGGACGCACCCGGATGCTCTGCGATCTCGCGAGATCGTCGATGACTCCTTTCGCCTCCCGCATCGCGATTTCGAGCGGTCTCTCCTGTTCGATTTCCTGGATCCGCGCGGCGCGCTTGGCGAGCGACTCTCCGGCCACCAGCTCGACCCACTCGCCGACCTTCGACGGCGTCGCCAGCGGCATCACCATCTCGAGCTGAATCGCCATCTCCCGTGCCGTCTTGAATCGATCGTTCGGATCGCGCGACAGGCCCTTGAGCACCGCGTCGTCGAGCGCCTTGGGAAGGTTCGGTACGCGCTCGCTCGGCGCCTGGATGGAGCTCTGCTGGGTCGCGCGTTTGAGGATCGCCGACTGGTAGTCGGAGTCGAAGAGGCGCTCGCCGACGAGCAGCTCCCACAAGACGATCGACGCGGCGTAAATGTCCGTCCGCCGATCGACCTCTGTCTCTGCGAGCAGCTGCTCGGGCGCCATGTAGGGGAGCTTGCCTTTGAGGTCGCCGTTTTGGGTGTTCTGCGAGCGGTTCGCGGCTTTCGCGATCCCGAAGTCGAGCACCCGCGCGACGCCGTCGGTTCCTACGATGACGTTCTGCGGGGAGACGTCGCGATGGACGATGCCGAGGGGCTCGCCGCGCTCGTTGCTCGCTTCATGCGCCGCGTGCAGGCCGTGAAGGATCCCGACGATGATCGCCCCCACGACCTTGAGCGGAATTCGTTCCCCCGTAGGCCGGAGAAAGCGTTGGATCCGAGAGAGCGATTCGCCGCGGATGTATTCCATGACCAGGAATACCTCCCCGTCGGTGGAGATAACATCGAGCGGTTGAACGACGTTCGGGTGGTGGATGCGCGCGGCGAGGCGGGCCTCGTCGAGGAACATCGAGACGAACTCGGGATCCTTTGCGAACTGCGCGTGGAGGCGCTTGATGGCCACGGTCTTCGTGAAGCCGGCCGTGCCCTCGAGGCGCCCGATGTGGACGCTCGCCATCCCACCCGCCGCGATTTCCCCGTGCAGCGTGTACCGCCCGAGGTTCCACGCGAGCGCATCTTCGAGACCCTCGCCGCGCATATGCCTTCAAAACGTACACGAAACGCGGCACTTCAGAACATTAGTTCTTTCACCGCGACGCCGTCCTCGGTAACCGCGAGGGGTCGGCCGATAGGGGTGACCACGGTCTTGTCGGGGTTGATCCCGAGGAGGGTGGTCATCGTCGCAAAGAGATTGGGAATGGTCATCGGCTTGTCGACCACCTTCGCGCCTTCTGCGTCGGTCTTTCCGTACGCAATCCCGCCTCGGATCCCGCCCCCGGCAAGCACCGCGCTCCATGCCTGGGGGTAGTGATCTCGCCCCTCTTGGGGATTGATCTTTGGTGTGCGCCCGAACTCCCCCATGCAGACGAGCAGCGTGCTGCCGGCGAGCTTGCGCGCGTCGAGGTCTTTCATCAGCGCCGACATGGCGGGATCGAGCGTGCCCATCAACTTTTTGGTGCGCTCGAAATTGTCGTTGTGCGTGTCCCAGCCGTCGAGCACGACCTCGACGAGCTTCACGCCCGACTCCACGAGGCGCCGCGCGACGAGACAGCCTCTGCCGAAATTGCTGTCCCCGTAGGCTTTTCGCGTGGCCTCCGACTCCTGCGTAATGTCGAACGCGCCGAGCTTCGACGAGTGCATCATGCGCATCGCCTGGGCGTAGACGGCCTCTCGGCCAGGGACCTGTGGATCTCCCGTCTTCGCTGCGAAGCTGCTCTCGAGCTCGTCGAGCACCGACTCGCGTTGGTGAAAGCGAGCGTCGTTCACGCTCCGAAAATAGCCCACGTTTTGTGGAATCTGGCCGGCGTCGTCGACCATGAACGGTCCGTTCTGCAGACCGAGAAACCCCGCTCCGACGCTTGGTCCGCCGATGCTCACGAAGTTCGGTAGCTCGGCGCCCTTCTCACCGATCTCCGAGCTCACCCACCCGCCGAGCGACGGATGCCGCACCGTGGGGTTCGGCGCGTAGCCGGTGTGAAGGAGGTAGCGCGCGCGGTCGTGGTTTCCTTCCTTGCTCGTCATGCTGCGGATCACCGCGAGCTTGTGACCCTGCTCGGCGAGGAGCGGCAGGTGTTCGGAGATCTCGAGCCCCGGTGCGCGCGTCTTGATGGCCTTGAAGCGTGCGGTCGATTGACCGGCTTTGGGATCGAAGGTGTCGATGTGACTGGGGCCGCCGTTCATCCAGAGGACGATGCAGGCCCTTGCCGTCGCAGCCGGGCGGGGATCTCCGGCGAACGCCAGTCCCGGGGAGAACCAGCGTGACGCGAGGAGAGAAGCGACGGACCCTACGCCCCCGGTGAGCATCGAGCGACGAGACAGAAGTTGAGATTTCACGGTTATCCTCGCGGCTCAGTAGTTGAAGACGAACTCGCTGCAGTTCAGGAGCGCCCAAAAGAGATCTTCGTACGCCTGCTTCTTCGGGTCGGTGGCGCCGGCGGCTCTCACGCGGTTGTCGAGGCGGGCGAGCGGATCGCGCCCTCCGGCGCCGACCGGTTTTGCAGGTTTCTTTCCGCCTCCCTTCGTCGCAGCCGGTGCGGCCGATACGGCCACGGGCGCAGCGGTCACTACGACGTCGCGCGGCGCGTTAACGAACGCCGTCCACTTCGCGATCTCCTCCGCGCGCGGCTCGCGCGAGAGCGTACGGAGGTAGAGCATGCGAATTTTTTCCTCGTCGCCCCCGGGCATGGCAAGCGTTTCGGCCAGCGCCGTCCCTGCAAATGCGCTCGATCCGCCGTTCACGAGGCGCCCGTTCAACAGGAGAAGCGCTTGGGTGATCGTCCCGTCGAACTCGTCGTGGTGATCGGACTGCTCATCTACATCGAAGAGAAACGCGAACTGACGCCGCATCTGAAAACGCATCTGTTCGAGGTTGTCGCCCGCGATGCGCTCGAGGATCGGCTCGAGCTTTGTGGCGGTCACGAGTGCGTCGAGGAGCTCGTCGGGTCCGAGGCGGACGATCTGAAAATGCGCCCATAGCCGCTCATCCATGTTGCCGTCGGTCGAGGAGGGACCGGGCGCGAGCTGGTAGGCCTCCGTCGCCGTCATGAGCCGAATGAGGTGCTTCAGATCGTAGCCGCTCGTGACGAAGTCCGCGGAGACCTGCTTCAGGAGGTCGGGGACCATCGGCGGGTTCGAGTCGCGAAAGTCGTCCACCGGCTCGGCGAAGCCTCGGCCGAGAAATTGCGCCCACATGCGATTGACGATCGCTCGAGAAAAATATTGGTTTTGCTCCCCGGTGATCCATTTGGCGAGCGCCTCGCGGCGGTTCACGCTCGACGAAAAATCCGTTCCGTCGAGGGCCTTTGGCGCGGCGTTCGTGAGCGACGGCATGTCCATTCGCTTCGGGAGCTTGAGCGCGTGCTCGATGTCGCGCACCTCCACGCGCCGAACGCCCATCACCTTTCCCTTGTCGATCTGGTCGGCGCGGGTGCGCAGAAAGCACGCGGTGAAGCTCTCGAAATCCGTCGTTTTCCACTTCTCCGTCTTGTGGTCGTGGCATTGCGCGCACTGGATCTGCACCCCCAAGAATACGCGCGAGGTCGTCCCCGACAGATCCATCGGCGCGTCGCCGTAGCGAAGAAAAAAGTTTACCGCTCCATTCACCGGCTCCTCGGTCGGCGGCGGCTGGGTCTCCGGTTTGAGCGGCTGGCCGCCCGCGCTGTTCACTCCAGTTGCAGTAAGGAGATCGAACACCAGCTTGTCGTAGGGCGCGTTCTTCTCGAGCTCGCCGCGCAGCCATTTGCGGAACGAAATGCGATCGACGACGTTGTTCGGCACATCGCGCCCGAGGAGGACGCGGTCCCAGAAATTCGTGAAGTGCTCGACGTAGGCTGGGCTCGCGAGAAGCCGCTCCACCGCTTTTTTTCGCTTGTCTGGCGATGTATCGGCCAAAAATTCCTTCACCTCGGTGGGAGAGGGAATGGTGCCCGTAATGTCGATCCGCACACGTCGAAGAAACCCCGCGTCATCGACCTTCGCGGTCGGCGTGAGGTTCGCCTTCGCCCATTCGGCGCGCAGGCGCGTGTCGATCTCCACCGCCGTGAGGAGCGGAGGGGAAGGGGCCACCTGAGCTTTCGGCGGAGGCGCAGGCGCGCGTTGGGTTTGCACGGGGCTCGCGCCGCATGCGCAAGCGACGAGGAGACCAAGGGCGAAGGCGGCGTTTCGCATCATGCGAATTCCAATCTAGCGGGTGCGTCGAGCGCCGCCGTCGACTTTACGAAATCTTACGAACGCGCCCTCCGACGCGCGCAGAAAGAATGGTGCTGGCAGAGTGCCCCAGGAAATATGAGTCCACTCCACCCTAGGTCTTACCGAAGTGAACGAGCTTGTCCGCCTCCGAACGGTTACGGTTGTGCATGCCGAGTCTCCGAGTGATCACCGACGGAACCCGGGTGATCGCCCTCGCAATTTTGTGCGCCTGCTCGGTGCAGGGCTCGCGTCGCGAAGGACCTGCGGGATCGACGCTCGCTACGTTACCTCCCTCAAGAACGCCTCCCATTGAGATTGCGTCCTCGATTCGTCGAGCCCAATTGGCGTTTCGTCACGTGGAGGATGCGTGGGTCGCTGAGGGTCCCGCTCACACGGTGCGCGTGAATCGCCAGGCGTTGGAGATCGTGCCGCTCCAACGTGGAGAGGCCTCGCGTTCAGGACTCACGGGAGTGATTCGCGCAAAGCCTTTACTCCTGAAAACACGTTCGCTCCAGCGCGGGGTCACCCACCTTGATGCCGACGATCCACAGGCGCCGTTTGCCGCGTCGAACGGGTCCATCGCGATCGGGCGTGGAGCGATCACTGAATACGTCGCAAACGCAGAGGACGGCGTTCACCTTTCTTGGTCGGTGCCATCGGAGCCAAAGGGCACTGGAGATCTCGTCGTTCGCCTGACGGTCTCGGGTGAGCGCTACGTAGCGGCGACGACGAGCGGACTTCACTTTGCCCAGGATCGGTCGATGCCGGGCCTCGTCTTCGGCGCGGCGACGTGGATCGACGCCGCCGGAGTGCGGAGTGCCGTAGCCCTCTCGCTGACATCGAACGAGCTCGAGCTTCGCGTGCCCGCAGAGACGCTTGCTCACAGTCGATATCCTGCCGTTCTCGACCCGACGATCTCTTCCGAATTTGGGGTCGACAACCCCGTCGTCGCTCTCGCGCGCGGCAATCCGAACCCGTCTGGTGTCGCGTGCGGCCCCACGCAGTGCCTCGTCACGTGGACGAGCAATTTCACGAACGACCTCTTCGGAGCGCGGATCGCTTCCGACGGAGCTCTTCTCGACCCGGTGCCCATTCCAATCGCTAGGACTGGGTTCGCCACGGCCGGCGTAGCGTTCGACGGCGTCGACTATTTCGTCGTGTGGGCGGGTGCCGGGATCCTGGGCGCCCGCGTGCGCGCTTCGGATGGAGTCGTTCTGGACAAGTCCACCGTCGGGATTCCGATCTCGACGACGACCTCATCGCGGTCTCCCGCTGTGGCGTTCGATGGCACCAACTACCTGGTCGTTTGGGATACCGGGCTCTACCTGCCAACTGGACGGGTGATGGGCATGAGGGTTGCTCCAGACGGCACCCTCCTCGACGGGACGGTCGCGAGCGGTGGCTTCGTGATTGCCGACCCGGGCACGCATCAAAACCCCGCTGTCGCGTTCGATGGGCGAAACTTCCTTGTCGCCTGGGAGGACACTACGAGCGGCGAGATCAACGCAACGCGTGTCCGAGCGGTCGATCACGCTCTTCTAGACGGCGGGTCCGCAGGCGGATTCAAGATCGCTTCCGTCGGTTCCAATCCTGCCATCGCCTTCGACGGAACGAACTTCCTCGCAGCGTGGCGAACGCCGCTCGGAAACATCGGGGCGCGCCGGATACGACCATTCGATGGCGCGTTGCTCGATGGCGCGGCCTCGACTAGCGGCATCGTCATCGGAGGCAACGCTGCCCGCGGACCGTGGTTGGCATTTGGCGCTGGAAACTACCTTGTGCAGTGGGCCACGGCAGGCGGCGCGGGTGGACCAGAAGGAATCTATGGTGAACGCCTCCGGGCGTCGGACGGCTCGCTCCTCATTGGTCCTTCGACGCCGCCTGGAGTGCTGATGGGTCTTGGAACGCTCGGGGTCGCGCAAGCAGGTTTCGTCGGCGGCAACTTCATGACCTCATGGGTCAGCGGCTATCACGATCAGTATTGGAGCGGGGTCAGCACCTACGTGCGCGCGTCACGGGTAAGCGCGGCGAAGTTAGCCGTTCTTGATGCGCCGGGAACCATCGTTTCCAATTCCGCGAACACCGAAGAGCGCGCTGCAATCGCCTCCAACGGCACCAGCTATTTCGTCGTCTGGACGGACAACCGGGGTTCGCTCTCCGAAGCGGACACCCATATCTACGGCTCACTTGTCCGTCCGGATGGTTCCTTGGTAGCTCCGGCCGGAATTCCGATCTGCACCGTGCCGACCGGACAATATTCACCCACCGTTGCCTCCGACGGAACGAATTTTCTCGTCTTGTGGAGCGACCGTCGTGCCCTTGCCGCCGGCGACCTGCGTGTTTACGGGACGCGCGTTCGAGCGTCGGACGGGTTGCTTCTCGACGGACCGGCGTCCGCCGGCGGCGTACTCATTCGCTCGAATACTTTTGGTGCATCGGCCGTTACTTTCGCCGCTGGAAATTATTTCGTGGTGTGGCCCGACACGCCCTCGTCTCAGGGTGACGCGCTTGCAGGCATGCGCATCCGCGCGGCGGATTTCGCGTTTCTGGATGGGACCACTTCAACGGGCGGGACCACTATCGGAACGAATCAGGGGAAGGGTCTCAAGCTGGTCACGGACGGCTCCAATTTTCTCGTGGTCTGGGCGGATCTCAACGGGAACCTGCTTGGGGCACGGGTTCGAGCGGACGGCGTCTTGCTCGACGCACCCCCCACGACTGGCGCCATCGCTCTCGGGAAAGGGGCTTCCACGGGGGGAACCTTCGACGGGACGAATTACTTTATCGCTTCGAGTTACATGAGCTCGATTCACGGACATCGCATACGCCCAGCCGACGGTGCCCTCCTCGACGGCTTGGGAGGAATCGCGATCGCGGATGTGCCTGGACTCTACTCTCCTCCAGATGTCAGCTTCGACGGCACCAACGAGCTCGTCGTATGGGATGACCCGCGAAGCCTCTCGCACACCGATATCTATGGCGCGCGTGTACGGCCCGCTGACGGTGCGTTGCTCGATGGTCCGTCCAGCAGCGCCGGATTCCCGATCGAGGTCTCTGAAATCATCGCGCGCAATCCGCGCGTCCTGAGCGCCGGGGGAAGGTCACTCGTCGTTTACGAGGACGTCATTCGTGATCCGCCGTTTTCGGTCGCGTTTCGAATGACGGGGCGGTTCGTTGGTGAAGGCATTTCCTGCAGCAGCGCCTCGGATTGCAGCACCGGGTTTTGCGTGGACGGGGCCTGTTGCGACTCCGCATGCGGAGGCGGAATCGCGACCGACTGTCTCGCTTGCAGCGCCGCTGCTGGTGCCGCGACCGATGGCGTTTGCGGCTTCGTGGTGATGCCGATGATTTGCCGAGGCGTCGCTGGGCCATGTGATGCGCCGGAGTCGTGCGGCGGCACCAGCGCCCTGTGCCCTCCAGATGGATTCGCTGCGACCGGCTCCGTTTGTCGTTCGGCAGCGACCCTCTGCGACGAACCTGAAACCTGTCTCGGTGGCACGGTCACTTGTCCGGCAGATCAGATCGCGATTGAAGGCAAACCGTGTCGAGAACCGGCAAACGCCTGCGATCTTCCGGAAGTGTGCGACGGATTTGCAAAGCTCTGCCCCGCAAACGTGTACAAGTTGAACGGAGAAAGCTGCGCAGGCGGACTTTGCGTTGGTGGCGAATGTGCTCCGCAGCCGGATGCGGGCGCTCCGGATGCGGGAGCAAACGTGGATGCGGGTTCTAGCGACGCCGGGACCAACGTGGAGGCCGGTTCTAGCGACGCAGGGCTCGACGCGACGGACATCGACGCTTCCGCTGTTGCTGGAGGTCTCGATGCGAACACAGACCCGGACACCGGTGCGATGGAGGGAGGGTCGTCATTGTTGGGTAGCGGTGGGGGCGGCTGTTCTTGCCGGACAACGTCGGCGAACCGGAATGGGCAATCCGTCGCTCTCGTTTTACCGCTCGCGTTGATGCTCCTCGCCCGAAGACGGCTCTCTCTGCGAAAAACGCCGCGGGCTCATTTCCACGTGACGACGACGCTCGATGCGCCGAGCCCCATCGCGAGCGAGCGCAATTCTTTTTCTGCCTGACCACGAGCTCGGATCATCACGTCGGACTCGCGCGCTGCTCGCTCGATCGCTGCGACCGCTTCCTGCCGCGCTTTCGTCTCGAGGTGATCGCTGCGCCGCGCGGTCATGCTCGTCGAGCGCGTGTAGACGTACGTTTTGCTTTCATCGAGGTGGGAAGAAAAGATCTGCGGCGCAGGGAGGGTGATACTCGCCACCTTCGACGTCGGATCGACCGATACGTCGCCCTCCTCCATCTTCGACAGATCCACACCGACCACGACGTCTCCGGTGGCCACGAGGAGGATGGCGTCGGTCGCCTCGATCAACCCGAAGAATTGGCTCTGTTTGTCGCTGAGGTCGATCACTTTCTCGAGGTGAAGCTCGTTCGTCTCGAGGCGGGCCACGTCTCGGATCGCGACGAGCAAGGTGGCCGACGGACGAACAGAGAGCGTCGAGATCGATGGGGTCGGCGGCTGCCAAGTCGCTACGTACACGGCCGTCCCGAAGGCAGCGATGCCCGCGATGACGAGCATCGGCCACAGGGGCAACCCCGCCGGCGGCCTCGTTCCGCGCGGATCGCTAGCACCTCCGGGTCTCGCATCTCCGGGTAATGCGGACGGCGAGGATTCGGCCATTCCCAATGATAGCGCGTCCCGCGTCGCCCGCGGGTGGCGTACACTCGGCGCCCCATGAAAAAGGCTCTCGTTCTCCTCGTTGCGCTCACAGCGTGTCGTGACGACGCGCCGACGCCTGCGACGATCCCCGTGCCCACCACGCCGACCGCGAGCGCGACCGCCAGTGCGCCGCCCGTCGCGGCAACCCCACCTGCAGAGCTGGTGACGGTGGTGGCCCAGCACGTCCTCGTCGCATACCGGGGCGCCGAGCGCGCACCCAAAGCGGTGAGTCGGTCGAAGGCCGACGCGAAGAAACGCGCAGAAGAGGTCGTTGCCAAAGCGAAGGCCGGCGAGGACTTCACGGCGCTCGTGGCGGCGTACTCGGACGATCCCGCGGCCAAAGAGCGGCTCGGGAGCGTCGGGAAATTCAAGCGCGACGCCATGGCGAAAGCCTTCAGCGACGCCGCTTTTGCTCTCAACGTCGACGAAGTCAGCCCCGTCGTGGAGACGCCTTTTGGCTTCCACGTGATCAAACGAAACCAGTGAACCGGAGCCTCCGTCGCGCCGCGGCGCGATAAGTTGACCATTCCCTAGCCTCGCGTCAGTGTCGGGGCACACTAGGGAAGTCTGACATGTGCCGCTTGCTTGGAATCGTTGCGTCGGAGCCGACCGAATTTCGCCTCGTGCTCCGGGAGGTGCCCAGGAGCCTGGCGGCCCTCTCCCGTGAGCATCCCGATGGGTGGGGCCTTGCCATCTACGACGCGCACGACTGGAAGCTTCACAAAGGAGTGGCCTGCGCGACCGAGGACGCAGACTTTCATCGGCGCGCCGTCGGCAGCCGCGGCGAAGTCCTCATTTCCCACGTGCGGCGAAAGACCGTGGGAGAGACGTCACTCGACAATACCCACCCCTTCGAGAGCAACGGCTGGGTGTTCGCCCACAACGGCACGATCACCGACACCGCATACTTGCGCGAGCGCGCCTCCGAGACGCGGTCTCGGGCCATGCGTGGGCAGACGGACAGCGAGCTCTTTTTTGCCTACGTCCTTTCGCGCTTCGATCAAGCCGGCGTCACCCGCGCCGGCGAAGAGACCGACGCCGTCGTGCGCGACGTGGTCAAGGAAGCGTGGGCCCGACCGAACTTCGGAGCGTTCAATTTTCTCCTCTCCGACGGCCACGTTACCTACGCCCACCGCTTCGGGCGCGGCCTTTTTCTCCTCGAACGCGGCCCCCACGACCAAGTGCGGAGGGAGCGCGCGAGCGAGGACGGCTCGGTGGTGGAGACCCCATGGTCGCAGCGGCGGCAAGCCGTCTTCATCGCCTCCGAGCGGATGACCGACGAGCCGTGGATGGAGATCGATGACCGCACGCTCCTGCGCCTCGATCGCTCGCCGTGCCCCCGGTGGCGCAGATTGTAACGACGGCGCCAAACGTGGCATACCGCGCCGCAGATGATTCGCCTCGACAACATCGGCAAGCAGCACGGGCAGAAGATCCTTTTTCTCGAGGCCTCGGCCTCGCTCAATCGCGGGGAGAAGGCCGGGCTCGTCGGCTGCAACGGCTCGGGGAAGACCACCATCTTTCGAATGATCGTGCGCGAGGAGCAGCCCGACACGGGGCAGGTGGCGGTCGATCGCGGCGTCACCATCGGTTACTTCAGCCAGGACGTGGGGGACATGAGCGGTCGCCCCGTGGTCGCCGAGGTGATGGCCGGCGCTGGCAAGGTGGCCGAGGCCGCCGCCGAATTGGCCGAGCTCGAGCACGCCCTCGCCGATCCCGAGCGGATGGACGAGATGGAAGATCTCATCGAGCGCTTCGGTACCGCCCAAGCCCGCTTCGACGAGCTCGGTGGCTACGCCCTCGACGCGCGCGCCCGCGAAATTCTAGCTGGATTGGGCTTCTCTCAAGAGATGATGGACGGCGACGTCGGCGCCCTCTCCGGCGGCTGGAAGATGCGCGTGGCGCTCTCCCGCATTCTTCTCATGCGTCCCGACGCACTTCTCCTCGACGAGCCGACGAACCATCTCGACATCGAGTCCATCATCTGGCTCGAGAATTATTTGAAGACGTACGAAGGCGCTCTCCTCATGACGTCGCACGATCGCGAGTTCACCAACCGCATCGTCTCGAAAATCGTGGAGATCGACGGCGGGGACATCACGACCTACGGCGGCAACTACGATTTCTACGAGCATCAGCGGTCTCTCAACGAGAAGCAGGCCGAGGCGCAGTACGACCGACAGCAGGCCATGCTCGCGAAGGAGGCGCGCTTCATCGATCGCTTCAAGACCCACGCTGCCAAGGCCGCGCAGGTGCAGTCGCGCGTGAAGAAGCTCGACAAGATCGAGAAGCTCGAGCCGCCGGTGCGCCGAAAAGTCGTCGACTTCGATTTTCGTCCGGCTCCCCGCTCCGGAGACGACGTGGCCAACCTCGCCGGCGTGGCCAAGGCCTACGGAAAGCACGTCATCTACGACAAGCTCGATCTTCTCATTCGTCGCAAAGAGCGTTGGTGCGTGATGGGCGTGAACGGCGCGGGAAAATCCACGCTCCTCAAGCTCGTCGCCGGAAATACCACCCCCGACGACGGCAAGGTTTCCATCGGCGCGAGCGTGAAGATGGGGTACTTCGCGCAGCACGCGATGGAGCTTCTCGACCCGTCGCAGACCGTGTGGGACACGCTCGTCTACGCCTTTCCGCACGCCTCGATCGGCTCTCTGCGCTCGCTCGCCGGGTGCTTCGGATTCTCAGGCGACGAAATCGAAAAGCCCTGCCGGATCCTGTCGGGAGGTGAGAAGGCGCGCCTCGTCCTCGCCAAGATGCTCTACGATCCGCCGAATTTTTTGGTGCTCGACGAGCCGACCAACCATCTCGACATCGCCACGAAAGAGATGCTCGTGACCGCCCTCACCAACTTCGAGGGGACGATGCTCTTCGTCTCCCACGACCGGCAATTTCTCTCCGGTCTGTCGAACCGCGTCCTCGAGCTCACCCCCGAAGGGCCGCACCTCTACGGGGGCGGCTATACGGAGTACGTCGCTCGAAGCGGTCACGAAGCGCCGGGAATTCGGCTCTAACGGCTGGCCCTGCCCGAGAGGTTTAGAACTTCCCGCTGAAGATCGGGATGGTCTGGACAGCGCCGCCAACCGGCAAGGCGCCCATGTCGCGGGCTTCGCGAAAGACCGGGCTCTTCTTGTAGTTGTCGGCGACGCGCTGAACGCCGACCCACGCGGCTTTACGCCCGTCGACGCCCTGCACGGTGGAGGTGTGCCCGTTCGACGACACGAGCACGATGCCGATGACGATGCCTGCCGCGCCGCCGCCGAGCATCGACCAGCCGACGATCTTCGCCGTTCCGGTGTCGGCGTTCGTGGAGCAGTTGTTGTACGTGCCGCTCGTGGTGCAGCTGGATTGGCTGGAGTCGATGGCTGCGACCACGAGAAGCGTGAGGCCGCCGATCACGAAGGCCGGTGCGCCGAGCGAGATGAGCACGATGCCGCCGGTGAAGCCGCCTTTGGATGCGGGATCGATGGTGACGATGATGTGATCGCCCGGCTTGCCCGCGAGGCGAAAGATGCCCGATCGCCGAATGCCGCCGCCGCTGACGCGGTAGTTCGAGTCGAGGTCGAGAGCGAGATCGCACGGGGCGTTGCAGACGGTGACCCATTGACCGCCGTATTGCCGCTCGAGGACGATCTCTTGGTCGCCCTCCATGTGAACGGTGGCTTTTCCGAGGGCCGCCGGAGCCGCCGGGGCCTGCACGACAACGGTGTTTGCCTGAGGGGCTTGCTGCGTCTGAACGGTGACGCCGCCGCGCTCGATGTGGTGAATCACATCCCAGCGCACCGTGGCGGTCTGGCCGGAGGGGAGCTGCACGGTCGCGTGATCGCCCGGCAGGACCTCGATCAAGGTGCCTTTGATCGAGCCGCCGTCTTTGAGGACGACGTTGTCGCTCGGAGCGGGCTGCTGGGCCATTGCGGGGCCAGCGACGGTGAGCACGTGCAGCGCGGCGGCGACGGCCGCGGCGCAGGAAGTCGAACGTTTAAGGGTAAGCATCCGCCTAGGATACACCCCGTTCAATTCTCCTTCAATTCGCCGTCAACTTGGCTCAGGTCGGCTTCAACTTGGCTTCAGGTCGGCTTCAGGTCGGCTTCAGGTCAACGGCCAAGCGCGTCCGTCCGATCAAGAACTCATCGCCATGAATCAGCTCGGCCTCGCCCTGGAGGCGCACGAACACGCCGGTGCGTGAATCGAGATCGGTGAGAACGATGACACCTGCCTGCTCCTCGAGGACGCAGTGCTGGCTCGAGACGAGAGGATCGCCGGCGATGACCAGATCGCCCACGGCCGAGCCGATCTGCACCATGCCGCCGCGGGATACCGCGCACGCGCCCAGCCCGCCTTTTTCGAAGATCTGCGTCACGCGAAACGCGGAAGGCCACTTCGGCGACGAGTAGAAATAGGTGGGGCCGGGATCGGGCTCGTCATCGGCGTCGGGATTTTTTTCGACGCGAAAGAGCTGATCACCGAGGATGAACTCGTCTCCCATGGCGAGCTCGACGCGGGTCCGCATCCGCAAGAACGCGCCATTGCCGCCGTCGAAATCCTCCAGCCATAGGCGCCCGTCTCGCCAGCGAATGGCGGCCTCGCGCGGATGGCAGAAGCGCTCGCCGGGCAGAGAGACTTCGCCCTGGGAGCCAAGGATGGCTTCGTCCTCGGCGAGCGCGTAGCTCGGCGGCCCGCCGGTGAGGCTGCGCTGCACCGTGAGGAGGCAGCGCGTCTTTTTCGTTATGGAGACGGGCGGCGGCGGGGCGACCGAGGGCGAAGACACCTCACCCTTTTTCTTCCGCGTCATCGCCTTCACGTCGTTGTCGGGCGGTGCCTCGAGGACGCTCATCCCGCCGCGGGCGCGCCCAGCGACGATCTCGTCGAAGCGCCCGGACCGCAGGGCGAGGAGCATTTCCATCTGCTGCCCCTTCATGAGGGCGCGCACGTAGTGGGCGACGTCGGTCCGGTGCACTTCGGCCGCGTAGATCCGTTTGTGGCTCTTGATGACCCGACCGCCGTCGGCGAAGAGATGGGTGATGATGTGAGGCTTGTCGAGCCCCGAGTCTTCGGTCTGAACGTGGAAGACTTGATCCTTGTACTTTACATTGTTGTTGAAGCCGACTTGCGCGCGGCGAAAGCTGGCCGGGGCCATCTCACGACCGAAGCGAGCGAGCTCGGCTTCGTTGAAGCGAAGGATGGCCGCGTCGAGGATCGCGTGATCCGTTCCGGGGATGCCCTCCATGCGCTCGAACGCCATGCGGGCGATGGGAGACCCAGGGTCGAGGCGGATCGCTTCGGCGAGAACCGCCTGGCCGGAAGCATCGTTCGGGCCAGCTGCCGCGAGCGCGCAAAGGATATCGACAGCGTCGGGAGTCTTACCGCGCTCGACCAACCACTTCGCGATGCGGGACGCGGATTCGCGCGCCTGTTCGTTTCCCATCCGTGCCACGATGATACCGGGAGTGGACGGGAAGTCTCTTACGGATTTTGCGGAACGACCGGCCCCGCTAGCTTGACCACTTCGAAGGCGCTCGCCGGCACCACCTTCAAGGGCGTGATGTCGTCGTCGGTCCACGCTGCCCTTGCCGAAGACGCTTCGCCCGACAGGAACCAATCAGAGCCGTTGTCCGCGAGGAACATCCCGTAGGTCTTGAGCGCGGTCACCACCGCCTTGGACGGACCCGTGAACTTCGATGTGTCGAAGCTTGCCTTGAGACGCAGGCGGAGCCCCATCGGCGGGGTGTTCGGATCTGTGATGCTGCTCGCGCCGTGGGTCGCGGGGTGCACGAACGCATTCTGGGTGCGGCTCATCGTGAAGCGGAGGGCGTGCTTGATGACGCCAGTTTTGACAGCCTCGTCCATCCGCACCAAGCCCGGGAAAATCGGCAGCCCCGCTGCGTCGGCCGACGTCCACTGATCGGGTCGAAGAGCGTTGGACTTGAGATCGTAGACCGCGCCCGAGTCGGCTTTCCACGACGAGGTCATGGGACGGGCCGCATAGAGCTCGTAGAGCTTGCACGCGTCTTTGTCGATCGCGATGACGTGACGATCGCCCGTCGGATCGGTGGTCCCCTCGATCGGAGCGGTGAGGGGGATCGGGTACGGCCCGGGATCGCTTTCGCTGACGTAGGTGAAGTCGACGGCGACCTTCGCCTCCGTCGTCGGAACGATGATGAAGGGGATGCCGTAGGTGAAGTCCGAGCCGAAATCGGGGTGCAGCATCCGCGTTCCAGACTGATTCATTTCGCTCAAGTACGCGTCGGAGTTCGGGTCCACGGGCAACTGCGAGATGTCCTCGTTCCACGGGTTGTCGGCCGGAAAGATGCCGCAGCCTTTCGCAAGGGAGCCGCCGAGCATGACCATCCCGCCGCCGCCGCCGCTGCCTCCACCCGCGCCGCCCTCAGCACTAGGGTTCGCAGGATCGGTTGGGCTGTCGCCGCAGCCAACACCGAGAACGAGGGGAAATAAGAGAAAAATGTTGGCTCGTCGCACGTGATTCCTCATGGAGCGGAGTCGAAATGGTAGCCGATCTTTCGTTATAGCCCAACTGCTATGCTGGCGCGCGATGATGACATTCAGCGCCGATCCCATGCTCGCCGAGCAGCAAATGCACGCGATCATCTTTTACCTGACGACGTTCGGGTACATCGACGGAGACTTTGATGCGGCGGAGAAGAACTTCGTTCGCACCTACATCAAGCAGCTCGTCTTCGAGCGCGCCGAGACCACGATGAAGGGCGGCGACCCAAAGGTGCGCGCCGAGGTAGTTGCAAAGTACACCGAACATTTCCACGAGGTCTTCGAGGGGATCGACAAGCGCATTCAGGATCTCTTTAGCGAGCCCGTCGCCAAGGACGAAGACCCGAGCAACTTCGTCCACGCCAAGCTCAAGCTGAGATGCTTCGAGATTTTTCAGAGCTTCGATCCTCCCGGGCAAGAGCAGCTGATGGCCACGCTCGACGAGCTGATCATGGCGGACGGCGTGGCCCACCCCGCAGAGCTGCAGTTTCGGGGGGAGCTCGCGGCTCTCTTGGAAGCCGATCTCGACGTTGCCTTGGTGGAGGAAGACTCGCGCGCGTCGAACGTGCACGTCCGCGGCGTGGCGGTCGTGGCGTCGAGCGGCAACGTGCATCCTTTTTTCGAGCCGACCGAATTCCACTACTCGAGCGACCCCGAGATCATCGCCAAGCAGATGGCCGGAGATCTCGCCCTCATCGATCGCGTGATCCACATCCTCGACGCGCAGCGGAAGAAGGGCGCGGGTAAGCTCGCCGGAAAATCGTCCGTCGCGGACTTCGTCGGGCAGGAGCCGTTTCTCGACGGGCACACCTACGTGCTGCCGCCGCGGCCGGAGCGCTCATACGACCTCACGGTCCTCGGGGACATTCACGGCTGCTACAGCGTGCTCAAGGCGACGCTCATCCAGTCGCGCTTCTTCGAGAAGGTGGACGCCTTCCGGAAGGACCCCAAGAGCAACCCCGAGCCGAAGCTCGTGCTCCTCGGGGACTACATCGATCGTGGTCTTTTCAGCCTGAACGGCGTGCTTCGTACAGTGCTCCAGCTCTTCGCCACCGCGCCCGATCACGTCTACGTGCTCCGCGGAAATCATGAGTACTACGTCGAGTTCAAGGGGAGCATCTATGGCGGCGTGAAGCCTGCCGAGTCGATCAACACCCTGAAGCCGCACCTGCCGATCGACGTGTTTCGGAAGTACGCGACGCTCTTCGAGGCGCTGCCGAACGTTCTGCTCTTCGATCGCTTCATGTTCGTGCACGGCGGTATCCCGCGCGACCGCCTCGTAAAAGAGCGCTGGAAGAATCTCGCGAGCATGAACGATCCGGATCTGCGCTTTCAGATGATGTGGAGCGATCCGAGCACGGCCGACGTGATCCCGGCCGAGCTGCAGGAGAAGTCGGCGCGATTTGCGTTCGGGAAACTGCAGCTCCGTGCGTTCCTCCAGCGGATCGGGTGCCACACCCTCATCCGCGGTCACGAAAAAGTGAACCGCGGCTTCGAGTGCGTCTACGACGACGAGGGGGCGCGCCTCTTCACGCTCTTCTCGGCGGGAGGACACGACAACGACGACCTGCCGCCGGAGAGCAGCTACCGCACGGTGACCCCGATGGCCCTCACCATCGCGCACGACGCGCGGGGGACCACGATCACCCCGTGGGCCCCCGACTACCGCTCGTACAACGATCCCGACCGAAACGCGTTTTTCAAAGTGCCGCCCGAGATTGCCTACCGCGCCGACTGAAGGACTTTTCCGGAGCGAGGAGGCGATCCCCGTCGGCACGGGTATTTTCCGGTGGGCGAGCAACGGCACCCGAGCGCGCGTGCTCATGCTGCAATGAACGCAGCGACACGCGTGCCCGGCCCCGTGGACGGCGGCTACTTGCGCTCGGGGGGAGAGACGATGATTTCGACGCGGCGGTTGTTGGCGCGACCCTCGGCCGTGCCGTTCTCCGCGACGGGGCGATCGGGTCCGATGCCTGAGGCCTTCACCGTTTCGGCGGGGAGGCCCTTGCTGATGAGGTAGCCGCGAACGGTCTCTGCGCGGCGCTGCGCGAGGTCCATGTTGTAGGCGCGGGCGCCTTGCGAGTCGGTGTGCCCTTCGATCATCACGCTGCGATCGGGGGCGGCCTTGAGGGCCGTCACGACGTTGTCGAGCTGCGAGTATGCGCCGGGCATCAGCTCGGATTTTCCGGACGGAAAGAGCACTTGCCCGGACAGCGTGATGACCATTCCGCGCGGCTCTTCTTTGACGGGGATGGACGCCTTCGCGAGCGCATCGAGCGCATCTTTTGCCCGCTTTTCTGCTTCGAGGCGGCGATCACGCTCTTGCTGAAGCTGCTGCGCCGTCATTGCGCCGCGCTGTTGCTCCGCGGACAGTTTCTCCTTCATCGCAGTGAGCTCGGCGGCGGTCTTCTGGCCGAGATCTTTCTGCGCCTTGAGCTTGTCGGCCTCGGCGGTCATCAGACCGGCCTGGGCTTCGGCGAGCTGCGCCTTTCGTAGTGCGAGGTAAGCGCGGTCGCGCGTCTCGGGGGCGCCAGGGTCGTCGTTGAAGGCCTTCTCGGCGATGTCGAGGGTCTCTTTTGCAACGTGGACCTGCGCGGGATTCACCTGACCTGCCTGGCCACTCTGGGCCTTTTGGTACTCGGCGCGCGCCTCGAGGAGCTCCTTGGACGGGAGCGTCTCGCCGCATGCAACGAGGGGCGCCAGGAAGGCGAGGGAAAGAGCGAGAGTCACGGGCTTCAACGTGCTCAGTTGCCGCACGGGCTTCAACGTGCTCAGTTGCCGCACGGGCTTTAACGTCATCGGATTCATGTCAGTCTCCTACTTCCCTTGTTTTCGAGCTTCGTCTTGGGCCTTCTGGGCTTCGCCGCGCATCGAGGCTTCGCGGGCGAGCGCAACGGCGAGCTCCGCATCTGCTTCTGCACGCAAAAGCACGTACTCGGCGCGCTTGTTCTCGCCGTCTGCCATGAGCTGCTTGGCCTGATCGACCTGCTCGGTCGCGAGCTTCAGGTGAAGCGCGGCTTGGGGGTTGCTGGCCGCGTTCACTTCTTGCGCAGCGCGGACCGACGACTGCGACGTCACCATTTTTTCAGTGGGCGCCGGGTACGATCCGCAAGCGGTGAGCGCGCCGAGCGAAGCTGCAAGTAGCACGTATTTCATTGGATCCTCTGACCTCCAAAAAAGTTAACTGCGGCCCAGTCTACATTGTTTGAAAGCCGCGTAATCCTGTCTTTTACCGCCGGCGTGGCGGAATCGGTGAGCTAGCTTAGTGCGCGTGATGGACTCATCCCTATGAACGCGCTCGACGAGCTTGCCCATTTGCTCCGCCCGGCCGGGGGTGGCCTCTACCTGGTGTCTACCGGACGCGCCGAACAGCTCGCGCTCCAGCGCCGGATCTACGGAGCGGCGACGGACGAGGAGGTGGACACGAAATTCCGGGCGTCGCTCGAACGCGTGCAGAATGCACGGATTGCCATTCTGGGAATTCCTTCTGACGTAGGGGCGGGATTCCTGCGAGGAGCGAATCTCGGTCCGCAGATGATCCGCACCACGATGCTCGCGGAGGACGACACGTTCGCTGCGCGCATGGAGTCGGAGGGCATCGTCGACATCGGGGACGTGTTCGTCGTCCCCCAGCTTCTTCACGACGAAATGCTCTCCGATGCGCAGAAAGAGTCTTCGCGGCGAGCGCTCTACCCGACGGTGCCCGAACCCGAGCGGCGGATGCTTCCGGTGTCGCCGCTCTCCATCGCCGAGCGCGCGATGGACCTTCTTTTCGCAATCAACCCGGCGATTCGCCCCGTCGTCTTCGGAGGAGACCATTCGACGGCGTGGCCCGTCGTCTCGGCCATCGCTCGCGCAGCCCGGGAACCATGGGCCATCGTCCAGGTCGACGCGCACACCGACATGCTCGAGGAACGGCTCGGCGTGAAATACTGCTTCGCGACCTGGTCCTGGCACGCGGCCCGTCTCTTCGATCGGCCCGACAAGATGGTTCAACTTGGCATTCGCGCATCACGCCACGATCGCGCGCACTGGGAGACCACCACCGGCATCCGGCAATTTTGGGCGACCGACTGCAACGCTCGCCCCGAGGCGGTGATCGCTGAAACCGTCGCCCACCTCCGCTCGATGGGCGTGGAGAAGATCTACTTTTCCAATGACATAGACGGGACGGACGAAGCGTACGCGAACGCCACCGGGACGCCCGAGCCGGGGGGGCTACATCCGGACTTCGTCGTCGCGCTCATTCGCGCTCTAGGAGCCAACTTTGGGCTTCTCGGCGGCGACCTGATGGAAGTCGCGCCGCCGATCCAGCGGACCCCGGACGGCGCCAAGCGAACCCTGTCGCTCGCCGTGCGCTATCTCCGCGAGACGCTCTCGGCGATTCGCGATTGAGGATCTCGTCCACGGACAGGCGTGGACGGAGTGAGGTGTTCGCAGAGGGTGCGGGTTTTCGGGGTTGCGTTGCCGCCGACTTGCGCGAAAACGTGCTCTCGGTCGCCCGGAGCGCGGTTATTCAGAAGGCCCGCGGCCAGGCGAGCCGCCGAGCGAGCCGACGAACGCGCCCGTCTTTGCGTCGATCACGTCGACGGCGAATTTATCTTCTTCTTGCCGCACCAGGTAGACGCGCCCCGGGCCGATCGTGTAGCTCGTTGCCGCCGTCCCCGGAGGCAGCGCGGCGTCCCACAGCTTTAGGCCGGTCACGGCATCGAGCGCGGCGAGCCGGGTCAACTGCCCATCCCGGTACTGCCAGAAAAAACGGCGACCAACGAGATCCGTGAGACCAGGAATTTCGGCTTGCTTCGACATCGTGTTATCCGCGCCCGCCATCATCGCCTTGAGGGCCTTCTGCCAGCGAAATACCTTTGTCGTCGCGTCGAACCCCACGAAGTACGGTTCGTCACTCCCGGTCAACGTGCCGATCGCCACGCCGTCGACTCCGTCCGCCATGCCGCGCGACCACCGCATACCCGGCACCTTCGTGATCGCCTTCACATCCAGCAGCGACGCGTAGATCGACGACGCATCCCCCGAGTCGAATGGCCTCCGCCGGCCATCGCGGCACCACGCGGGCGGATCCCCAGGGCTTCCATTTCCGCTGATTCCGTCGATGAAATAGCCGTTTTTCGGCGGCGTGATCGCGCGCACCCAAATGGACTGTGCGCCGGTCGCGCTCTCGGGACTGCACAGCCCGTCGGCCGCGGGGAACGAGAAGTTTTTCACGGCCTTCCCGTCCTTCATCTCGTAGAGATGCGCTTGCGAGCGTCCGTCGAGCACGAGGACCCGCGCGCCGGCGACCGCGACCTTCGTCTTTCGCGCCGCGATGTCACGCGCGCCGAACGGACCGACGCTCCAGATGCGTTCGAACGTCTTGCCGTCGAACGCCCCGACGTACGTCGTGAGGCTTGCCCCCTCGTGGACCGCGTAGGGTCCGATGAAATCTTCGATTCCGTCTGCGTTCACGTTGGCCGCGATGGGCGCCGAGATCCCGTCGAGCCATGTGGCGCCGAGCGTGCCGGTCGGGAAGACGCCAGCATGCTTCGCGTGCAGGGCGATCTTGTCGGGGATGAGCCCTTCCTTTCGGGAGCGCTCCGAGAGGAACTCGTAGAGAAGCCAGCCGCCGACCATCAGAGTGAGCCCGACGACCGCGATCTGGGTCTGGGCCACGTTGAGGCCGGTCTTCAGCCCGCTCTTCGCCTTGGTGTTCAGGCGGGTGATGATGCCGCAGCGCGGGCAATCGATCTTGTGGAACTCGCTGTCGGGAAGCTGCACTGACGCTTGGCAATTCGGGCAGGTCGCGAGCCAGGTCATTCTTGCGATGGTATCTCATCGAGACGGTCGATGCGTCGCAGCGCGGGGAATGCCTGCGCCCAGATCGCCACCACCCCGCACGTGGCGATTCCACCCAAGATCACGGCCCGCGCCGCACCAAGCCACGCCGCGGTAACTCCGGACTCGAATTCGCCGAGCTCGTTGGAGGCGCCGACGAAGACGAGATTCACGGCGCTCACCCGCCCGCGCATGGCTGGCGGCGTAGAAATTTGTACGAGCGTCGACCGGATGACGACGCTCACCATGTCCGAGCCACCGACGATCACGAGAGCCACCAACGACAGCCAGAAGTTCCTCGACGCTCCGAACACTATCGTGGCCACCCCGAAGACGCCGACGGCAAGAAGCATGACGGGGCCGGCTTTGTTTTTCAGCGGATGAAACGCGATCACGAGGGCCATCAGGGCCGCTCCAAACGCTGGTGCGCTCCGAAGGATCCCGAGGCCCCAGGGGCCGACGTCCAGAATGTCGCGCGCGAAGATCGGCAGGAGGGCGACGGCGCCTCCGAGGAGCACGGCGAAGAGATCGAGTGAGATCGTCCCGAGGACGACCTTGTGACGAAAGACGTACTTCACGCCCGCGAAAAGAGTGGAGAGCGAGGCGGCACCAAGCTCCATTCGCCCCGTCCGCACGTGCATCGCGGTGACCAGCGCGAAGGCGGTGAGAGACAGGACTGAGCTGCAGGCATAGACCGCCGCCGGCCCGTGTGATGCGCCGTAGATGATCCCTCCGAGCGCGGGGCCGACCACCGCGGCTACCTGCCACACCGTCGAGCTCCACGCGACGGCGTTCGGGAAGGAGGCTACGGGCACGAGGTGAGTCAAGAGCGCCGAGCCCGCAGGTCCGCTGAAGGCGCGGGTCGTTCCGAAGAGAACGAGGATCGCGTAGATCGCCGCAGGCCGATGCACGTGAAAAACGGCGCAGCCGAAGAGGAGGAGCGCGGTGAGCGCCACCCCGAGCTGGCACACGAGCAGCACCCTTCGTCGATCGAAACGATCGGCTACGTGTCCGGTGACGAGCGAGAGCCCAATGGCCGGGAGAAACTGCGCAAGCCCTACGTACCCGAGGTCGAGCGCGCGGTGGGTCAGCTCGTAGACCTGCCAGCCCACCGCCACCGATTGCATCTGAATCCCGATCGTGAGGAAGAAGCGCGCCCCTTGAAAGAGCCTGAAATCTCGATATCCGAGCGCGGCGTAGCTCAATGCGAGTTCACGACAGGTCAAACAACAAGACTTCGGACGCGTCCTGCGCTTCGACGGAGATCGCCTCCTCGTCGGTGATCGCCGCGCCGTCCCCCTGCACGAGGACCTCTGCGCCGACGGCGACCGTACCCCGCGCGATCTGGAGCCACAGGCGGCGCCCCCTTTTCACGGCGTAGACGGCCTTCTCTCTCTTTTCGAGGAGGGTCACGTGGAGCGACACGTCTTGATGCACCACGACAGATCCTTCGCGCCCGTCCTCCGAAGCCACGAGCCGCCATTTTCCGCGCTTCTCGGCGTCGGCGAATGCCTTCTGCTCGTAGCCCGGCGTGAGGCCCGGCTTGTTTGGCAGGATCCAAATCTGGAAGAAGTGCGCGCCTTCGGATTTGGAGTGGTTGTACTCGCTATGGGTCACGCCGCTTCCCGCCGTCATGCGCTGCACGTCTCCCGGACGAATGACCGAGCCGGTGCCCATGCTGTCTTTGTGCTCGATCGCCCCCTCGAGCGGGTAGCTGATGATCTCCATGTCCCGGTGAGGATGAGTCGGAAACCCAGCGCCAGGCGTGATGCGATCTTCGTTGATGACACGCAGCGCACCAAAGCTCATGTGCTTCGGATCGTGGTAGTCGGCGAACGAGAAGGTGTGGAACGAGTTGAGCCAGCCGTGATCGGCGTGGCCCCGATCTCTGGAACGACGAATGCGAATCATGGGTGCCTCGGCAGATACTATTATTTTTCTTTGACGACTTGAGCCTCGATCTCGATCTCGACCTTGTCTCCGACGGCGATGCCGCCCGCCTCGAGCGCCTGGTTCCAAACCATGCCGAAGTCCTTACGCGAGATGCTGCCGCGCGCACTGAACGCGGTGCGGTCACCGCCCCAGGGATCTTTGCCGGTGCCGGTGATCTCCGTGTCGAGGGCGATCTCTTTGGTGACGCCGTGAATGGTGAGGAGGCCGCGGACGAGGAACTTGTCGTCGCCGCGCGCTTCTACGCCACTGGTTTTGAAGGTAATGCTCGGGAACTTCTGGACATCGAAAAAGTCGGCCGACCTCAGGTGCGCGTCGCGTTTCTCTTCGCGGGTGTCGATGCTGGCCACTTCGACCGTAGCCTCGGCGCTCTTCCAAGCGTTGGTCGCGTCGTCGTAGACGGCGTGCCCCGTGAACGCGCCAAAGCGTCCGCGCACTTTCGAGATCATGATGTGGCGAACGGCGAAGTTAACGGAGGTGTGGGACGCGTCTACTTTCCAGGTTGTCATGGCGTGACCCTGATGCAGTCGGTGTGCCAGACGAAGCACGCACGATTTCGGCTAATTCATGCGCGCGCTCTATCGTAGTGAGGCAGTGGGGCTCTCATTATGATAGTCGTCTCGTCATGCGTCTGGCTGACCTCGATCTCCGAGAATTGCTCTCCTTCGACCCCCGGGGTGGCGTCTTGCGGTTCGCCGGCCGGCGCGCGCTCATCCTGGACGCCGTCGCGCTCGGCATTCTGCGAAAGGAGCTGATTGAGACGGTCGGCCTCAGCGTCGCGCGAGGCGTGCTGACTCGCTTCGGTTACGTTCACGGGTGGCGGAGCGCGGAGGCTATGCGAAGCGCATTCCCGTGGGACGACGAGAACGAATGGCGGATTGCGGGCGGCCGCCTCCACATGTTGCAAGGCCTCGTGGTCTTCGACCCCGTCGTCAGCGTCGACGCAAAGGATGCTCCGCTCGCCGAAGCGATCTGGCGCGAGTCGTACGAGGCCGAGCAGCACAACGTTCACTTTGGTCGCTCCGAAGATCCCGTCTGCTGGTCGCTCTGCGGATTTGCAAGCGGGTGGCTGAGCCACGTGCACGGGCGCGAGATCCTGTGCTTCGAAGATCGATGCGCCGGGTGCGGCGACGCCGAGTGTCACGTCGTCGGAAAGCCGCGCGAAGAGTGGGGCGAAGAGGTCACCGCATCGATCCCCTACTACGCCAGCGAGTGCCTGGAGTCTGCTGCCGGAAAGCTGATCGAGACCCTGCGCAGAACGGAGAAAGCTCTGAAGCGAGAGAGGCGAGAGCTCGCGCGTGCCGTCGGAGTGGCGGAAGATCCGTCGGGGATGATCGTGCGCAGTGAGGCCATGCGGAAGGTGCTCGAGCTGGCGAGGCGCGTTGCCAAGGTCGAGACGACCGTGCTGGTGACCGGCGAGAGCGGCGTCGGGAAAGAGCGCGTTGCTCGGCTCATTCACGACGAGTCACCACGCTCGGCCGGCCCGTTCATGGCCATCAACTGCGGTGCTGTCTCGGAAACGCTTCTCGAGAGCGAGCTCTTTGGTCACGCCAAAGGCTCCTTCACGGGTGCGATCCACGATCGCGTCGGACTCTTCGAGGGGGCAGGCGGAGGCACGCTCTTTCTCGACGAAGTCGGGGAGCTCACGCCGACGATGCAAGTCAAAATCCTTCGCGCCCTCCAGGAGCGAGAGATTCGTCGCCTCGGAGAGAACAAGAGCCGGGCGATCGACGTACGGGTGCTCGCGGCGACGAACAAGAACCTCGGGGCAGAGGTAACCGGGGGGCGCTTTCGAGAGGACCTCTACTACCGCCTGCGGGTCATCGAGCTCGTCATCCCGCCGCTTCGCGAACGCAAAGAAGACATCCTTGCGCTCGCCCGCGCGAGCATCGTTCGTACGGCGAAAAGGCTCAATCGCAAGGCGGTCGGCTTCACTCCCGCGGCTGCCGAGAGGCTCCTCGCGCACCCTTGGCCGGGCAACGTGCGGGAGCTCGAGAACGTCATCGAGCGCGCCGTCGTTCTCTGCGACGACACGTTGGTCGGCGTCGAACAGCTGCCGAGCGAAATTCTCGCGGCCGCCGTACCCAGCCTTGGCGCTGGCGTTGTCATGCCTCTCGAGCATGTAGAGCGGCGGTACATCCTCGCGGTGCTCGAGGCCAACGGAGGCAACCGGACGAAGACCGCCGTCGATCTCCGGATAGGAGCCGCCACGCTTTACCGCAAGTTGAAGGCGTACGGGGTCAGCGTTTCACAATAGATGCAAACTGCATGTAATCGGGCTCGTTGACCGCACCGGCCACGACGCACCTCACCTGGCCCGTCCCGTCGATCAGCGCATGGGCCGGCAAATCAGGGGGGTTCTTCATCTTCATTCCGGTGAGCCACGCTTCGCGCCCCGGTCCGCTCTTCAGCCACAAGGAAGCCTTCACGCCGTCTGCAGGCTGAGCGTCCAGGAATTTTCCAAGTTGCCGTTCGTCATCGTCGAGAGATACGAAGACGAGCTGGATGGGGGTCCCGGCCTTTGCGAGCTGCTGCTCCCAAGCGCGCAGGCGAGGGATCTCTTCCTTGCACGGCCCACACCACGCCGCGAAAAAATTCACCCACGTCCAGCGCCCGCCGCCCGCTTTGATCCTTTCTCCCAGCGAGGCCGCTCCCGTCGCCTCGGCATGCGCGAGGGCGATCTTCGGCAAGGAATGCCCAGGTTGCGCGAGCTCCGTTTCGCACAGCCTTCGCGGCGTCACAGGCACGCTCGCCGCGGCATGCGCTCCAGTCGGCATGGCCGGCGGAGGGGCCGCGGTGGTGAGGACCGCTTCGCTCCGTGACGTAGGCGCGGCGGGAGCATCGCCTTTATCGCATCCCGCCGAAAAGACGAGCGCACACCCGACGGCGATCCCCAGCCCCAACGCGCTCAGCTGCAGCGCGGGCCTCACAGGCGACAGTCTACCCAGGAGACGAAGGCGCTCCGGTTGACGGCGGCCGGAGTGCATTTTCCAGCAGCACCGCTGCGGGAGTTCGGCCAATCGCAGTAGTCCTTCGACAGCTGCGCGAACTCGTTGCCGAGCCACAAAAGCCCGACTTGCTTGTCGAGGTCCGGATCGTGAAACTGCTCCGACAAGTGGAAGAGCACCGAGTTGGCCCGCTTGTGAGATAGCGCGCGGTTCAAGTCCGCCGGCCCCGTGTGTGAGGCGCGAGCCACGACGAAGAAGTAGCGCGCTCCCTTGCGATCAAGCCAGCGCTCTTCGAGCAGCGCCTTCGCTCCAGCGTCGAGCGTGTCGGAAGCGTCGTCGAACATCACGACCGCGCCGCGATTCTTCAGGGGCGTGAAGAGTGCGTTGAAATCGTCGTCGCTGATCGAGGCGAAGGTCTTCACGTCGGCGGGCTGACAGCCGCGGCGACTCTCTGCGCCGACGAGGCCGCAGGCGTTGAGCACGCGCTGGAGCACCTGCTTGAAGCCCGGCGTGCAATATTTCTCTTCCGTGTTGTCGGCGACCGCCACCTGCTGGGTCACGTCGGCGGAGATTGCTGGCTTGGTAGTCAGTCGCTCGGCCGCGGCGTGCACCGTCGAGCGCATGATGAGCGTCATTCCAAGGAGGAGGAGCACCCCCGCCGCAGCGCCCACCGCGGCCGGCCCGCGCGGATTACGCGTGACGTCGCTCACTTGAGCACCTCCGGGGCAAGCTGGGCGAGGGTGTATTTCAGCCCAAGATCAGTGTCTTCGTCGCAGATTCGCTTGTCCCCGAGGAACATCTGGGGCGTGGAGACCGGGATGTGATTGTTCGATGCATAGTGCAAGTGTTGGTTGAGCTTGATGGTCGTGGCCTTGCTCGCCGCGCACGCCGCGATCTCTTTTCCGAATTTATCGGACACCCGCTTTTCGAGGCCCGCGCGATCCTTCTTGCCCACCTCGCGTAGGTCTTCTTGGTTTTCGTACGCCCACTCCAGGACGGCCCGGGACTGATTGCCGCCACAGAGGACTGCCCGGGAGAGCTCGCAGGCGCCGGGATGAAGAGAGCGATCGATCATCCAATTGCAGTCGCTGTCGAGGGGGAACATGACCAGCGTCACATCGAGTCGCTCGAACACGCCTTCGTCCACCAGGCGCTCGTGGAACGCTTTGCACGTAGGGCAGAGAGGATCTTCGAAGAGCGTCACCGGCTGCACCGGCCGCGTGGTCGGAATCTTCAAAAGAGCGTTGTGGCTCTCGGTCGTGAGCGCGAGCTTCCCGCAGCTCGCGAGGAGCGGCTTGTAGTCGGGCAGTGACCACAAGTAGACGTACGCGGGGAGGAGCGCAGCGAGCGCCAGCACCGGCACGAGCGCGAGGGGCCCGAGCCAGCCCGCTTCCTGGACCTCCACCTCGGTGGGGCCGCGCGCGTCGATGGCTCGTTCGTCTTTGCGCGCGTAGTGACGGAGGGCGAGGATGCTCGCCACCAGCAGAAGGGTGGACGAAAAGTAAATGCCCACACACACCTTGCAGAATACATGCAATCGGGTGAGCGAGATGAAGAACATAAAGAGAGAGGCCAGAAACGGCGTCGCCCCGAGCACTCCGAAGATCGCGTACGCCTTCCGCGGAGCCCGCCCGCGCGACAGAAGAAGGTAGAGAGCGAAGCCGGCAAAAAAGCTGAAAGCGCCGAGTGCGAAGACGGAGATCGGAAGGCCGCCCCAGTACGTCTCGCGGAAGATCGCCGAGTAGGGACTAAAGAGCGCTGTCTTGCATGCGTTGTCCGCCTCGCCTGAAACGGGGGCTCCCGGAATGAAGCTGCAGTGCACTGCGTGGATCTGACGATCGAGGTGCTGCGCGTAGTCGTAGGTCGAGTACGCCGCGAACGTCAGCCCGAGGAGCGCGGCGACGAGAGCCAGGATGGCGAGGTTTCGAGTGGATTGCATGTCGTCACGCTCCGTATACTCCCGCCGTCAGCCCGGGCGTAGTCTAAGCTCGCCTCATGCAGATTGCGCTCGCGGCCGATCACGCTGGTTACGCCCTCAAGGAAGAACTGTTCACCGAGCTGTCCCGCGCGGGGCACGTCGTCCTCAACCTGGGCACGAACGATCCGAGCGTGCCCTCCGACTACCCTGATTTTGCCGTGCTGGTGTGCGAAGCGGTGCGCGCGGGGCAGGCGGAGCGAGGCATCCTCGTGTGCGGGAGCGGCGTTGGCGTGTCCGTCGCCGCCAACAAGATTTCGCGAATTCGCGCTGGTCTCTGCCACGACACCTACTCGGCCCATCAGGGCGTCGAGCACGACGACATGAACGTCCTCTGCATCGGGTCGCGCATCATCGGCCCCGCGCTTGCCAAGGAAATCGTCCAGGCCTTCGTCGGGGCGCGATTTACCGCCGAGGAACGCCACGAGCGTCGCCTGAACAAGGTGAAAGCGATCGAAGCACGGTTCATGGGCTGACGGAGTGTCCCTCTCTCGCCTCATCGTCTTTCTGTCGTTCGTCCTCACCATCGACGTTGGCTTGCATTACTTCGTGTGGGCTCGCTTGGTGCGCGACACGGCCTTGGACGCCCCGTACGCCCGGATCGCCAGCGCCGCCCTCTTCGTCCTCGCTTGCCTCATTCCGATCGCGCTCATCGTCGGGCGAAGCGCGCCGCGTGTCGTCGCCGCTCCGCTGGCGTGGGCGGCCTACGTGTGGCTCGGGTTTCTCTTTTTTCTATTTTTTCTTCTACTGCCCTTGGAGCTCGTGCGCCTCGGAGCCTTCGTCGCCGGCAAGCCGAGCGACCCCGAGCGCAGGGAATTTTTCGCGCGCGTCCTCGGCATTTTCGCGGCGGCGGGCACCGTCGTGATGGGGAGCGCGGGCCTCTACTACGGCCTCCGGCAGGTGCCGATCAAGCGGGTGACCGTGCCTCTCGCGAAATTTCCAAAAGCCCTCTCCGGCTACACGATCGTGCAGCTCACCGACGTGCACGTCGGGCCTACGATCGGGCGCGACTTCATCGACGATCTAGTCTCCCGCACGAACGCGCTTACTCCAGACCTCATAGCGATCACCGGCGATCTCGTGGATGGATCGGTCGAAGACCTCGGGCCGCTCCTGGCCTCTGTCGGGAAGCTCCGCGCGAAGGACGGCGTGTACTTCGTGACCGGCAACCACGAGTACTACTCCGGCGCCGACGCGTGGATTGCCCATCTGGGCAAGCTCGGGATCCGCGTGCTCCGGAACGAGCACCTCGCCATCCGCGGGGCAGAGGGCTTCGATCTCGCGGGCGTCGACGACGCCACGGCACATCAGTTCGGAAACGGCCACGGCATGGACGTGAAGCGCGCGCTCGAAGGCCGCGATCCCGCGCGTGCGCTCGTCCTCCTCGCGCACCAGCCGAAGGCCATCGTCGATGCCGCCCTCCACGGCGCGGATTTGCAGCTCTCCGGCCACACCCACGGCGGCCAAATCTTTCCCTGGAACGTCGTGGTCAAGCTCGACCAGCCGTACGTGGCCGGGCTTCACGTGCACGAAGGAACGACGATCTACGTGAGCTGCGGAACGGGTTACTGGGGGCCACCCATGCGCCTCGGTTCCCCCGCGGAGATCACCCGCATCGAGCTTATTTCAGGGTGAAAAGAGCGTGCGCAGCGGGCGTTACCAACCGCACTTCTGGCCCTTGTTCTGCTCCTTCAGAAAAGCGCTGAGCGGCGCGAAGTACTCGAGGAGCGCAGCGGCGTCGGCGGATTTTCCATCGCCCATGGCGTCGAGCGCCTCCGGCCACGGCTTGCTCGCACCCATTGACAACATGGCCATCAGCTTCGCCCCGGCCGCTTTGTTTCCGTAGATGGAGCACTTGTCGAGGGACTCTTTGCTGCCGGCCGCTTTGCAAAGCGCGCGGTGGAATTGGAACTGGTAGATGCGCGCGAGAAAGTAGCGCACGTACGGCGTGCTCGACGGCACGTGAAATTTCGCGCCCGGATCGAAATCCGCTTCGGTGCGTGCGACGGGTGCGGCGACGCCCTGGTACTTCTTTCGCAGCTCCCACCAGGCCGCGTTGTACTTCTCTTTCGGCGTCTTGCCGGAGAGGACATCCCAGCGCCACTTGTCGATGAGGAGCCCAAACGGCAGGAAGGCCACCTTCTCGAGTGCCATCTTCATTTGCTGATTGATCCGCGCCTTGTCGTTGTCGGGCACGGTGTCGAGGAGGCCGACGCCCTTTAGGTACGTCGGGGTCACGCTGAGGGCGAGGGTGTCGCCGATCCCCTCGTGGAAGCCGTCGTTCGCCCCTTGCTGGAAGAGCATGGGGAGCTTGTAATACTGGTGGAAGTAGTAGTCATGGCCGAGCTCGTGGTGGATCGTGATGAGATCCTCCTCCGTCGGTTCGAGGCAAACCTTCACACGCAGATCGTTGTTCCAGCTCGGGTCCCATGCGCTGGCGTGACAGACCACTTCGCGGTCGCGCGGCTTGTTGAAGAGTGAGCGCTCCCAGAACGTGGCCGGGAGAGGATCGAAGCCGAGCGAGGTAAAGAAGGACTCGCCGAGCTTGGTCATCTTCACCGAGTCGTACTTTTTTTCCTTGAGCTTCTTGCTCACGTCGAGGCTCGGCTGTCCTTTGTACGGCTCGACCACGTCGTAGATGTTGTTCCACTCCTGAGCCCACATGTTGCCGAGGAGGTGGGCGGGGATCGGCGCGCCCTCGGGGACTTTGTCCTTCCCGTATTTCTCCTGGAGCTTGCCGCGCACGTAGCAATGAAGCTCGTCGTAGAGCGGCTTCACCTGCTGCCAGAGGCGCTCGATCTCCTTCTCGAAATTTTCGGGAGGCATGTCGTAGCCCGCGCGCCACAGGGCTCCCATGTCGTCGAAGCCGATCTCTTTTGCGCCCTTGTTCCCGAGCTCGACGTAGCGCGCGTACCTGTCCTTGATGGCCGGCGCGGTGGAGTGCCATCCCGTCCATGCATCGAGGAGCTCGTCGTATTTGCGGCTCCCGGCCAGGGTCTTCGAGAGGTCGCCGAGGGTGAGGCACTTTCCGTCGAGACGCGGCGGGCAGTATTTTCCTTTGCCGTACGCGCTCATCATTCCCACTTCGATTGCCGCGAGCTCCTCCCGCTCCTTGGCATCGGTCGGGGCTGGCACCGTCTGAGACAGCTTCAAGAGCAAGAATTGCCGCGCGAGCTCGTCGGGCATCTTGAGCTTCGCGAACTTCTGGGCGTCTTTGATCGTTCGCGTGATGTACTCCGCCGTCGCCTCTTCACCCGCTGCGCCCAGCGCTTCGGTGTCGTCGGTGATGAAGTTCTCGTTCACCCACATCGCTCGATCGCGCGCCACCCAAAGGCGACGCAGATCCTTGTCGACCTGAGTCATGAACTTCTGCGCTTCCTCCACCGTGGGCGCGGCCGTCAGCGCGGCATCGACCGCAGGCTCGGTCACCGGCTCTTTTTTTTCATCGCAGGCGAGCGGCAACCACAGAAAAACAAGCGGAGCGAGAAATCCAAGCGGCGAGCGTCTCATGCGGCGCTTCTACCATCGCGCGGCCGAGAGATCATCCACTACATGGGAGCGCCACACCGACCCCGAGACCGCGCGTTACAGCCTGGCGCGTCGCTCGCGCGGGTGAGCTTAGTCCAGCGGTTGAAGGCACGGAAGAAGGCGCTCGGCTCCGAGAATTCAAGCAAGAACGAGATTTCTGCAAATGACATTCCCTGGCCCCCGTAGTGGTCGGCAAGATCGCGTCGCGTCGCGGACGGAGGACGAGCAAAGGAACGCGCGCCTCCTTGGCGAGGTGACGGGGAAGAAAAAGAGCCGTTGATGTACGTTGGCACCATGACGATGCAAACCGAGCATGTGCCCGAGTCGACGATCAAATCCGCCGGTCCGGTGAACGCGGGCACGATCGCGTCGATGGCCGCGATCCTGACGAAGATGAAGGACGCGCAGCGCGCTGCGGGCGCTCCCACGTACGAGCAGCGGATCGCCTCGCTCGACAAGCTCGAGAAGATGATCCTCGCGAACAAGAACGCGTTCGCCGACGCGATCAGCAAGGACTTCGGAAATCGCTCTCGCCACGAGACGATGGTCGGCGAGGTGTTCATCATCCAGAGCGAGATTCAGCACGCGCGCGATCACCTGCGCGACTGGATGGAGACCGAATCTCGAGAGGTGAAGTGGACGTTCATGCCCGCGCGCGCCGAGGTCATCATGCAGCCGCTCGGCGTGGTGGGGATCATCTCGCCGTGGAACTATCCGATGCAGCTCGCGCTCGCTCCGCTGGTGGGGGCTCTCGCCGCTGGGAATCGCGCGATGCTCAAGCCTTCTGAGTACGTGCCGGCGACCGCGGCGCTCCTCGCCAAGACGCTTGGTGAGACGTTTGGTCCGGCGGAGGTGGCGGTGGTCACCGGCGGACCGGAGCTCGGCGAAGCGTTCGCCAAGCTCCCTTTCGATCATCTCGTATTCACCGGATCCACCGCGGTCGGACGGATCGTCATGCGGGCCGCGAGCGACAACCTCACGCCGGTCACCCTCGAGCTCGGAGGAAAATCGCCTGCCATCGTGAGCGCGGATTTCGGTGTCGCCGAGGCCGCAAAGCGGATCATGCTCGGCAAGCTTTTCAACGCTGGCCAGACCTGCATCGCCCCGGACTACGTCTTCGTCCCCGAGGGGCAGGTCGATGCCTTCGTGGAAGCCTGCAAAGCCGCGGCGACGAAGATGTACCCGCAGCTCGCAGCGAACGTGGACTACACGTCGATCGTGAACGCCCGGCATTACGATCGCTTAAAGCGCGTCGTCGACGATGCGCGCGACAAGGGGGCGAAGATCGTGGAGATCAACCCCGCGAACGAAGACCTCGCCGCCGACAAGCGAAAGCTCGCGCCGACCATTGTCATCAACCCCACCGAGGAGATGATCGTGATGCAGGACGAGATCTTCGGCCCCATTCTCCCCGTGATGACCTACACGAAGCTCGACGAAGCGATCGCGTACGTGAACGACCACCCGCGCCCGCTCGCGCTCTATTTTTTCGGTCACGATCAGGGCGAGGTCGATCGGGTGCTCGAGACGACCACGTCTGGCGGGGTGTCGATCAACGAGACGATGATGCACTGCGCCCAGGACGCGCTCCCGTTCGGGGGCGTCGGAGCGAGCGGGATGGGCCATTACCACGGCCGCGAAGGCTTCGATTCGTTCACGAAGAAGAAGCCCGTTTTTTATCAGGCACGCCTCAACACGACCGGACTGCTGCGCCCCCCGTACGGAAAGATGATCGACACCTTCTTGAAGTTCATGCTCGGCAGGTAGGCGCGCGTCACGGGGCCGTCATGTCCTGTCATCTCTTGGGGGCTGCTCTTGTTCGAGCGCGTGAGCAAGCTCACCATTAATCGGTGAAACAGGTCTCCAACGCCCCCAAGGAGAGCTTGCTCGTCCTGTCGGACGTGCATCTCGGGAGTGATCTGAACGAGCATGCGCGCGTCACGGGCGTCGGCCGTCGCTCGAAGAGTGTCGATCACGATCTGGTGATGCTCCTGCGTCATTACCGGCAGACGAAGCCTTTGGGCGCGAGCTGGAGGATCGTCATCGCGGGTGACTTCATCGACTTCATTGGAATGTCGATTCCTCCCTCAGGGGAAGACCTGTCGACGGAGCCGAGCGCAGAGGAGCTTGAGCACGGCCTCGGCAACTCCTCGGATCACGCGCGGATCAAGCTCCGCAAGGTGGCCGAGCGTCACCGCGAGGTCTTCACGGCGCTCGCATCGTTCGTCGCAGAGGGGCACGCGCTCACCATCGTGCACGGCAATCACGATCTCGAGTTTCACTGGGACGTCGTAAAGGACGAGCTTCGCAAGCAGCTCCACCAGTCGCTCGAGCCCGGGCTAGCGATCAGTCAAGCTGAGCTCTCCTCGCGCATCGAGTTCAATCCTTGGTTCTTCTACGTGAACGGCGTCGCGTACATCGAGCACGGACACCAGTACGATCCGTTCTGCGCGACGGACCACATCATGTCGCCGCTCTCTCCGCTCGATCCGCGGCGGGCGGCGCGGGGCTTCTGCGACATATTGCTGCGCTTCGTGGTGCGTCCCACCAAAGGAATGAAAGAGTACGGACACGAGCACCTCGGGATCGTCGATTACCTCGCGTTCGGTGTGAACCTCGGCCTCGGGGGAATGCTCAAGCTCGGGATGCGTTACGGAAGTGCCGTGCGCGAGCTTCTCCGCTTGCGGCGAGGCTACTTCAGCGAGGCGACGAAGGCTCTCAAGGTCGAGCACGAGCGGCTCGTCGCCACCCTCGGCGAAAAGACGCGTATCGGGCTCGATCGCCTCCGTGCCGTCATGGCCCTTCAGTCTCCGCCGATCACGCGCACCATCAGCGGGATCCTGGCGAGCCTCCTGCTCGACAAGCTTGCTCTCGCCGTCTTGTCGCTCGTGGCGCTCCTCATCGTCGGACTGGTCGGGGTCCGTCACGGGCGCGTGTGGTACGCGGCAATAGCCATTGCAGGAGCCTGGGGGTTCTTCCACTGGTACCTCGGCAGCAAGCGAAAGGTCGATCCGGCCGACGAGCTCATCGAGCGTGCGGGACGCCTAGCGAAGCTTTTTCCAGCGGCGTTCGTGGTCATGGGGCACACCCACATCCCAGTCAAAGTGGCGGTCAACCAAGGCCAGCTCGAAGGGCAGGCGACCTACATCAACCTGGGATCGTGGGCCGAAGAAGAAGAGGCAACGGTGCCCGACGCGCAGGCCGCGCGCACACACCTCGTCATTCACCCCGGTGAATCGGGAGCCGTCGCCGAGTTCCTGAAGTGGGACTCGACCGCTGGACCGCGCGCGTTCGTCGCCGGCTGAGTCAGCTGCTTAGAAGCGCTTCGAAGAGGACTTCTACGAGCCCGAGCCCGACGTCGATAGCAACGCCTGCGGCCACGCTCGTCGCCACGTCGCCGGCCGACAGCCCATCGTCTTTTACCGCGTAGTGTGCGTCGGCGGCGGTGATGAGGTGCGTGCGGTCCTCCCGTGTTTTTCGGGTGGCGGCGAAAGCGCGCACCACGGATTGGAGCTCTCCACGGTCGAACCACGTTCCATGTAGATTGCATGTATCGAGGGAGAGCGCCGCCCCATCGACCCTGACCCCCTGCATATCTTTGCGGCACACCGGGCAGCGCGGCCGAGCCTCGTGCGGAGGAAACGGCATCGTGGCCATCAGGGATGCGGCGTCGGCGAGCGACACGAACGACGGGTCGATCGCGGTGACGACCTGCTGGGACGCGGCCGCGTCGAGCCACACTCCTCCGCACGAGGCGCAGCCAAAGACCGCGGCAGATACGGCTCGCCCCGCGACGAGGGTGCATCCGCAATGGGGGCAGGTTAAATCCATCGTCAGACGAGCCCGGCGGCGGCGCGGTCCAGGAACTCGTCGAGAGCCCCGAGGAGCTCGCGATTCCCGTCCTGCTCGTAGAATGCCAAGTTTTTCTCGCACTCCGGGACGACCTTCAAGAAGTCTTCGACCACCCGCGGATCGCTCAGGGTCGTCGCCTCGCGACCGAAGCCAGCACGCTCGAGGTACCGCGCGTTGAGCACTTGCTCGAACTGCCCGCGAAGAGGAACGGCGAGCATCGGTTTTTTGAGGAACACCGCCTCGCCCATGAGGGTGAAGCCGCCGCCTGCGATGACTGCGCGCGCCGAGGCCAGGTCGGCGATGAAACCGTCCTCGCTGAACGCACGAAAGTGAAGGTTGCCTTCGACGACCTCCTCTTTGATGTCGCGCTTCATCCCGTAGATCCTGCACTCCTGTCCCGTTTGCGCGAGCGTTGCCTCGAGCGTGTCGTTGCCTTCCGCCGTCTGGTAGACGAGCAAGTGGTCGCCGCGCACCGGCTTCGCACGTGCGATTTCCGGCCGCAGGATCGGCGGGAAAAGCCTTGTTTTTGGCTTGCGAATCGTCGGCCGAAAAAACGTGGTGATGAAGTACTCGTTACAGAACGGCAGCTTCGCCTTCACGAACCCGCGCGCCACCTGAAAGTCCGCGTGGTTGTCCTTGAGGATCGCTTCGTCGTGCGTGCAACGATTGATGATCTGCATGTTGTCGATGGAAAGGATCGGAAGACGATGCGTCTTGGCATAGAGGTACGTCCACGACTCGAAATCACTGATTACCAGTTGGGGGCGAAACTCCGTGATCAGATCGAAATAAGCGGCAATGTTCTTGGGAACCCCCGCCACTCCGGAGATGGCGTTCGAGGCGATCGTCTTTCCCAGGCGCATTTGGTTCTCTTCGTAGATCATGTGAAGACCGTGGATCCGATTCACCCCTTCGAATCGCTTCGCGAGGAACTCGGTCGCTCGCCCCGAGGCCATGATGTGGACCTCGTGCTTCTGTGCCACCAGATGCTCGAGGACAACGCGCGAACGCATCGCGTGCCCCATCCCTTCGCCCACCACGCCGTAGAGGATCTTCACGGCGACCATGCTAGCGCGGAAGATAGCTGAATGCGCGCGCACCGAATCTGGAGCGAGACCGTCTCGTACCCCACGCTCATGGACCGTCGTACGCTGCGCCTGCTGCGGCGATTTTCGATCGAGCTGCTCGTCGCGGTGAGGCCGTGGGACGCGCCAGTCGTGGCAGATCTCAGCCGCGCCTGCCTCGACGAAGGGGTGAGCCTCGGTCTCTGGCCGATGCTCGCCGACGGTGAAGGTCGCTGGGTGAATGTGCAGAATGCATCTAAATTCGGCGCGCTCATCGACCAACTTCTGGAAGGACTGGATCCGCGCGGTTTAGTTCCGAAGGAGATCGTCTTCGACCTCGAGCCCTCGATGCTCGTGGCGCGCGCCCTTCTCGATCGCCGCGAAAGTGCATCTGGCGTCGCGTCGATGTTTCGCTCCGCAGGTGACACGCACTCGTTCGAAGATGGGCAGCGCACGCTGGCCCGGTCGACGCAGGCTCTCGTGGATCGCGGAATTTCGTGCGCCGCGGCGCTCGTTCCCCTCGTTCTTCTCGACACGCCGCAGGGTGCGCCGTGGCAGAAGCTCCTTGGCACTCCGGTGGACGAGCCGCGCTGGGATCGGGTCAGCGTCATGCTCTACACCTCGATACTCGAGGGTTGGTCGAAGGGCACGATGCGCCGCCGTCATGCTCTCGAAATCCTCGAGCGAGCCAGTCTCGCCACACGTGCACGCTTCGGGGCACGCGGCGGAGTCTCCCTCGGTGCGGTTGGAACGGGCGCCTTCGGAAACGAGCCCGTATATCGCGGCGCGCACGAGCTCGCGCAGGACGTCGGTTCGACTCTCGCATCGGGGATCACCGACATCACGCTGTTCGATCTTGGCGGGGTGCTCGCGCGCTCGCCGGCCGAGTCATGGCTCGCTGCGCTGGTGGAGACAGACGCAATCGAAGCGCCATCCCGGAATGCGCTCCGCCTACGTGCCGCGAATTCCTTGGAGCGACTGGGAACGCTGGGCCTCGCTCGGCTGCTCATGCGTCGGTAAACGCCCGACGACGACTCAATCGTCGGGATGCCAGGGGTACCGGAGGGTTGCGACGTCGCCGAAGCCGTCGCGGATCCTGGCGCAGACGGACTCGGCATCTTCCGTTTCAACCAGCCACGCCGACAGTGGTTGTCCGACGGTGAGGACGGCGCTGTACGCGCGGCGGATTGTGCGACGGTGGACAAGGGACCGGAATGCGCGCCGCATGCAGCTTAGACCGGCAAGCGTGAGGGTCACGATGCGCTGGCGAGTGTCGCCCTGCGATGGCCGGACGCGGCTGACCAGGCCGAGTTCTTCGAGGGACCGAAGCATGCGGCTCACCGTAGGGGCCGTGACTCCGAGCGCGCGTCGGAGATCGCTCTGTCGCATGCAGCGACTCTTGTTCGAGCCCTTGATCGCGTAGAGCATGTCGAACCGCGCGGCCGTTAATCCGAAGGCGGCAATGGCGGATCGCGTGAACCGAAGGGACGCCTGGTACGCACGCTTCAGTCCAAAAAGTATCGCGTTCATGACCGTCGCTGAGCACGACCCGTGCCGCACGGCCCCCGCCTGCGTCCCCCCTCGCCGCACACCGTCGAAACGGCCCGACACCATGAGCAAGCTAACGAACGTGGTCTCGCCGGCCCTGGCTGCTGAGAAGGTGACGCTGCGGGGTGGCGGGTGTCCCGGTCGACATTCGCCTGTTCCCGGACAGCTCGGCTCATCGACCGTGGGACGGGACGCGTCGCAAGTACGATCGATTTCGGATTGCGCTTAGCGCGATTCGTAAACCTTGACCGAGGGGAGCTCGACGGCGGTGAGAAATCCCCCTTTGCCGCAGCCCGTGTCGATGACCAGCACTGCCTCGCCGGCCCACATGTCGAGCGGGTCTTCAGGCGTGAACGAGGAAAGCTCGGGCGGGAGATGATCGGTCGAAGTGTGCCCGCAGACCACCCGCTTGCCACGGTAGTTCTGGAAGAAGTCCATGGTCCGCACCCAAAGGAGGATCGATTTTTCGACTACCTCGCTGGGGTGTAACCAACGATCCTTGTCTTTCCCCGCGCCTTTTACGAGGCCGGCGTGGATGTAAATCGCATGCTCGTCTTCGTAGAAGTGAGGAAGGCTGCCCATCCAAGCGATGACGCCTTCCGGGAAGAAGGAGGCAAGGAGCATCGACTGGTATTCCTCCTTCGTCGGCAGATCGCCCTCGAAGTAGAGGCTGCCCGTGAACGAACGCAGCGTCGCCAAACAGCCATTTTGTGCAGGAATCACGAATTCTGGCCAGCCACCGGTGGCGACGCGCAGCCAGCCGTCTTCGTGGTTGCCGCGCAGCGGTACCACCTTTGCCTGGGTGGCCTTCGGCAGCTGATTCCGGATGTACTCGATGACTTGGGCCGACTGCGGACCGCGGTCCAAGTAGTCGCCCACAAATACGATGGTGTCTTTTTCGTCGAGCTTCGGAAGGCGAAGGAGGACTCGCTTGAGTGCTTCGAGATCGCCGTGAATGTCGCCGAAGGCGAACGTGCGATTGGCCATGTCGTCCTCTACGCTTTGGGTGAACGACTCAGTTGAACCACTTGTTCGGGGGTGGAATGTAGATCCCGCCGGGGCCTGTGCGCCGCGTTTCCTTCTTGGCCCCCTTCGTAGCCGGATTGGATGGCGGGGTCGATGCTGCGTTTCCCGATTTTGGTGCGTCGGGGTCAGCGCTCGTCGAGGGTGCCGCCCGGTCGATGACCGGATTCGGAGGTGGCGGGAGAACTACTGTGTCCGTGCTCGGAACGACCGTGGCTGCGCTCGCAGCGTCGCTCGTCCGGAGCTTCTCCGCGGCCGCTCGCCTGGCGCCAACGACCACGATCAGGACGACCATCACGAGCAGTCCGAAGACACCCGCTGCTGCTGCGATCCACAGCGGAAACGCCGTTCGTTCGGCGGGAGCGCGAGTAATCTTCGGAGTGGCTGGCGTTATGGCCAAAGCCGTCGGCGGACCGGCGACCGCGATCATCGTGGGCATCGTGCCCATCGGCTCGGGGACGCGTGCCGCGACCAACTTACGGGAAGAGACTGCGACGGGTGCGCGGAGGATCGCCTCGATCGCAGTCGAGAGATCGTGCGCACTTGCGAGACGATCGTTCGGCTGCTTCGCGAGGAGGCGCGCGAGGATGGTCGCAATGCGGGGATCGAGCTCTGCGGTAACGTCGTCCGCCAGGGCTGGCACGTCCTCGAAAACGTGACTGCGGAGCACCGTGACTGCCCCCCCGCCGAATGGGCGCTCACCCGCGAGAAGCTCGTAGAGGATCACACCCGTCGAGTAAAGGTCCGTGCGGAAGTCGACGGCCTGACCGAGCGCCTGTTCCGGCGACATGTAATCGGGGGTTCCAAAGACCGCGCCCACCCGGGTCAGTGGCAGTGCGCCCGCGGCGACCGATCCGGGAGCCTCCTGGATTTCCACTTTGGCGATTCCGAAATCGAGCACCTTCACGAAGTCCGTCTGTCCTTCGTGAGTGACGAGCATCACGTTCTCCGGCTTTAGATCGCGGTGCACGACTCCCTTGGCGTGCGCCGCGGCGAGGGCCAGCGCGATCCCGTGGACGATCCGGATGGCGCGCATGGGACCAAGCCGCCCCTTGTCGATCGCCACGCGGAGCGTCTCGCCCTTCACGTACTCCAAGACCAGGAAAAAAGAGCCGTCAGGCAGCTTTCCGAAGTCCGTCGCCGCCGCCACGTTGGGGTGCTCGATGCGGCCTGCGGCGACGGCTTCGCGCTCGAAGCGAGCGGAGATCTCCCCGGCTCCGCTCAGCGCTTCGTGGAGCACCTTCAACGCGAACTGCTTGCGCATGTGCACGTGCTCGACGAGGTAGACAGCGCCCATTCCGCCCTCGCCGAGCTCGGCAACTATTCGGTAGCGGTCGGCGATGAGCGTGCCCGCCGCCAGCTGAGGAATTTTTTGCGTCGCTGGCGCGGCAGAGCTCAGGGGCGTCGTCGACATGAGCCTTTAGTCTACCACCGTCCACACGCCGAGCCTCGTGCTGGACAAGAAATAGGAATGTCGCTATGCGCTGCGCCGCATGCTGTTCACCACGCGGCACAGCCTCCCGAAGGTCGATTAGGAGTGTTCTCGACGCGCACGTCGATTGATCGTTCGCTAAACCCGCTCGCCTTCGCCCTCGAACGCGCGCGTGCGGGCGGCGCTGCGATCATCGATCTCACGATCTCGAACCCCACCACCGCGAGCATTCCCTACCCGCGTGATGCCATTCTCGAGGCGCTCGGCGATCCGCGGTCGCTGACCTACGAGCCGCTCCCGTTCGGTCTTCCCGAAGCGCGCCGAGCCATCGCCGACCTCTACGCGAACACCCACGCCGTCGACCCCGAACGCGTAGTGCTCACCGCGAGCACGAGCGAGGCGTACTCCCTGCTCTTCAAGCTCCTTTGCGATCCGGGGGACGACGTCGCGGTTCCGCAGCCGAGCTACCCGCTCTTCGATCACCTCGCGGCCTTCGAGTCCGTCGCGCTCGTGCCCTACCACCTGGCCTACGATGGCGCGTGGCACCTCGACGCCGAATCACTCGCCCGCGCGGTTGGCCCCCGGACACGGGCCATCCTCGTCGTCAGCCCTAACAACCCCACCGGCTCGTACCTCAAACGAGCCGAGCTCGCCCGACTCTCCTCCTTTGGCCTTCCGATCATCTGCGACGAAGTGTTCGCGACCTACCCGCTCGGCGTCGGCGGACCTCACGGGACTGAAGAGCGCGTCCTCGGGATCCTCGAGGAAACGAAGGTCCTCGTCTTCCTTCTCAGTGGGCTCTCGAAGCTTGCCGCTCTCCCGCAGATAAAGCTCGGCTGGATGATCGTCGGAGGTCCCGACGCCGAAGTGAAAGAAGCGCTCGGTCGTCTGGAGCTCATCGCCGACAGCTTTCTCTCCGTTGGCGCACCGGCACAGAATGCGCTTGCCGCCCTCCTCGCGTCGCGTGCGATGGCGACTGCGGCGATCGCTGGACGTACGGAGCGCAACCTCGCCCGCCTCGACGCGCTGGTGGGTGCGGACTCGACGGTCACCCGGCTACATCTGGAAGGAGGCTGGTACGCAACACTCCGCCTTCCCCGCCTCGAATGCGTCGATTGGGCAATCGCGCTCCTCGAAAGAGAAGCGGTCTACGTCCACCCCGGAGCGTTCTTCGGCTTCGGCGACGAGGTGCATGTCGTCCTCAGCCTCCTCACTCCCGAAGAGGCGTTCGCAGAAGGCGTGCGCCGCATCGTCACTCGCGTGGCGCGCATGGTGGAAGCCCCATGAGGCTCGCCTGGCGAGAAAGACTCCGCGACCCGCGGGCCTTCGTGCTCGTCGGGCTCGCCGTGGCCATCGCCGTCGGCTGCACATGGGGCCTCCCCAACTCCACCTCCTGGGTCGCCGATTCCATATCCCCCCGTTCGTGCGGCCTCGGCGCGGTGGTGGAGAATTTCATCCCCGGACATTTTCAGCACTACCCGCCGCTCCATATGGCGATCCTCACGATCTTCTCGCTCCCCTGGATGGCAGCCGCGGCGAGCAAGACGGGGATGCACGTCGATGCGCTGGGCCTCGAGCTCATCAAGCCATTTTACATGACCGGGATCGAAGCGAGCGCGCGCGTCGTTGCGGCGGTCATGGCTCTCGGGATCACGTGGAACACAATGCGTCTGTGGAGGCGGATCTCAGGGGAGCGTGCGAGCATTGTGGCGGGGCTAGTCGTCGCCACCAACGCAGCCTTCGTCTTCTACGCGCACACCGGGAACCTCGAGGTGCCGTACCTCTTCTGGATCACCTGGGCTCTCGTCGAGCTCGATCGCGTAGCCACCGGAGAAGCGCGCGAACGTCAGGTGCTTCTCCTCGCCGTCGCAGCTGCCCTCACCAAAGATCAGGCGGCGGGCGCGCTTCTCCTTCCAATCCCGATCTACGTCGTGCTCGTCCCCTGGCTGACCCAGCGCACGCCGATCGTTCGGAAGTCCCTGGTGATCGCCGCGCTGACGGCCATCGCGGCGTACGGCTTCGGCTCCGGCGCCTTCCTCAATCCGAGCGGCTTCCACAAGCGCGTGCAGATGATGCTTGGCCCCGCTGCACACACCTGGGCCGCGTACCCAAGTGATTTCGACGGTAACGTGGCGCTCGCCCGGGACACATTGAAGGCGACGACGGAGTTCACGTCGTGGCCGATCGCCCTCGGTGCCGCCATTGGAGTGGGGCTCACGCTGGGCTTGCAGCGCGGTCTTGCGCGATGGCGCATGCTCTTGCCGCTGGTCGCCGCGATCTCCTTCTCCATCTTCTTCAACTTCAGCGCCCGGCGCACCGACACCCGCTTTCTCTTGCCGCAGAGCATCCTCTTTTTCCCCTACGTTGCGGTCGCGTTCGAGTGGCTATGGAACTGGAAGGCGTGGAGCTGGAGGCCGAGCGGGCGCAGGCTCCTCGTGGTCTGGCTCCTCGTCGCGTTCGCTCCGGCGGTGATCGGTGTGGCCTCGATGGACGCAACGCTCCTCGCGGATCCGCGCTACGAGGCGGAGCGTTTCCTCGCCGCGCTTCCCACGACGACCCGCCTCGAGATGTACGGCGGCCCGATCTTTCTGCCGCGCGTTCCTCCTGTGCTCGCTGCCGTCCGGCCGGGGACGGATCCGATCGACGAACGTCAGCAGATCCTCGGCGTCGAGGACATCGTCGATCCCACGATGGATCCGCGACTGCGAAATCCGGACGTCATCGTCCTGGCGACCGAGCTCAGCTCCGTGGGCATGACCGAGCCCGCTGGCCCGCACCCCTACGGCATCATGCAGTACCGCGATCCCGTTTCACGCGCGTTTCTTCGCGGGTTGCTCGACGGATCGCTGGGCTACCGCCGTGCCCTTCGCGCCACCTGCGCGCTTCCCTGGCCGCTCGAGTGCCGCTCCATTCATTACTCGACCGCAGGCGAGATGTGGATCTACGTCAGAGCTTCAGGAGGTCGATCGCGATGACGAAGTGCAGCACAGAGAGCGCGGCCCAGCCGCTCAGAAGCACGCGCGGGTAGGTTCGCGTGGAGACAAGCAGGATGGGCCAGCTCACCACGAAGAGCTCGGTCGTCACCCGGAGGTAGCTTGCCTGATCGTTCCAGTGCTCCTGGTCGCTCAAGAGCATCGCCAGGAGGGCGTAGAGGCACCATGCGAGTTTTTCCCAGGACGGAACCTCGGCGCGGAAGAGCGCACGCCCTGTGGCGGCGATCGTCGTCAGGAGAAGGGACACCTGGATCAGATCGAGCACGTACGCGTGCCGAAATGCGTCGACGACAAAGCGCGTCAGTCCGACGAACGGGGGAAGGAGCGTCCCTCGGTTTGCAAGCGCAGGTGCCACGCCCCACACCCGCATCAAGAGCAGCTGCCACGCGAGAAACGCGGCGAGCGGCCACGCGGACGCGAGCATGGTCGACGGCTTCGGCCGGGGGCCGCGTACGTACCGGATGACTTGCACGACGAAGAGCGCGGCGGGGACCATCAACGTCGTTTCGCGGGTGAGGGCCGCGAGAAGGAAGATCAGCGACGCCCACCACCACCGCGCGCGGCGGGCAAGAACGATTGCGCCCAGGAGGAGTGAGCATGCGGCGATCTCCGAGAGATCCCGGGCGAACGAGATCAAGAACCCTGGGTAGAGCGTGAGGCCAAGCGCCCACAGCGGCCGCGTGCCGACCGACGTGGCGAGCTTCGCGGCGGTTGCGGTGAGGGCGATCCCCGCAACGAGGTTGACTGCGATGAGCGCGAAGAGCGCCAGCCCGGGACGCCCGCCGCCGGAGAGTGCCCACGCCGCAAGCGGAAGCAGGATGCGTTGATGGCGGTACGAAGGCCGATCGAACGCGATCCCGAAATCGGTTACCTCGGTAGTGAACGGGTCGAGCGTGAGGCGGTAGAAGAACTGTCCGTCGTAGCCGCGGTTGATCTCCGTGGGGCAGGTGAGGGAGCGTGGTGTCTCGTGAGGCGCGCAGGTCGGAACCCCCGTCATCACGAAATGCGAGGCGTCGAAGTGGTGAGCGGCGAGCTTCAGCACCACGAGCGCCACGAGAACGAGCGCGCCGATGGCGATCACCCGGCGCGCAGTGGCGAACCGCGCGACACGCTCGAGGACGGGGTGCATAGACCTAAGCAAACGCGAAGGGATCGCGGTCGGCGCCGCTGCGAAGGACGTCGAGGCCGGGACAGCGTGCCCTCAGACTTTGTTCGAGGCCCCCGAGCGCGGTCCGCTCGCTGTTCGAGTGCAGCGTGGAAACGACCGTCAGTCCCGCGCGGGCGCAGGCGAGAGCGTCGTGGTGCCGCATTTCACCGGTCAGATAGAGCTCCGCCTTCTTAGCGATGGCATCCTGGTAGAGATCTCCGCACGACCCCGCCGAGACCGCGACGCGTGTGACGGTCCCCGTCGTCGGGCCGGCGACGAGCAGGTGCGCGAGGCCGAGCCCCGCCTTGATTCGCGCGAAGAGCTCTCCGCGACCCACCGGAGCGAGCGCTCCGATCCGCCCCATCCCACGCCGCGACGGTGAGGGCGCGAGGCGTATGAGATCGAACGCTGGCTCTTCGTAGGGGTGCGTCTCGCGCAGGGCGCGAAGGGCGTCCTCCACCCGGGCGATCGGGAGCCGCGTCTCGAGGCGTAGCTCGGCAACCGTCGCCAGCGCACCCGCGATCCCCACCGCCGGGTTCGAACCCGACTCACCGAAGAAGGTGCCCGTCCCTGGCGCTCGAAAGCTGCATGCACTGTACTTGCCGATCTGCCCGGCTCCGGCCGCGAAGAGCGCCGCGCTCACGGCCTCGACCGCCGACTCCGGCACGAAGGTGACGAGCTTGTAGTATGCATCTTTCGCCGGAGCGGCCCTCAGGGGTAGGCGGTCCGTCATCCCGAGCAGATCGCCGAGAACGTCGTTCGTGCCTCCCTCGGCGACGTCGAACGCCGTGTGCGGGCTGTAGATGGCGACGCCGCGCCGCACCGCTTCGAAAATCAAACCGGGCGCCGTCACGTGCTTCAGTCCCTGAAAAATCGGCGGATGGTAAGCGATGACCATGTCGCAGGGGGTAGCGTAGGCCTCCTCGGCGACGGCGTCGGTGTAGTCGATCGTCAACAGAACGCGGCATACCTCGCGCGCCGGATCACCCACCAAAAGGCCCACGTTGTCCCACGGCTCGGCGTCCGTGGTCGGCGCGAGCTCCTCGAGGACGGCTACGAGATCGCTAACGCGCATGCGCATCGCCTACACCCGGCGGAGGGCGCGGTCGAGCGTGCGGTAGCGCGTGCTACAAGGGGCCGGACATGACCGCCTACTTCCTCATCAAGAGCGAACCGTCCGTCTACGCATTCTCGCAACTCGTCAAAGACAAGAAAACTACGTGGGACGGCGTGCGGAACTTCGAGGCGCGGAACAACCTGCGCTCGATGAAGCTCGGAGATTTGTGCCTCTTCTATCATTCGAATGAAGACAAGGCGGTGGTCGGCGTGGCCAAGGTGACGAAGGTCGCCTTTCAAGATCCGACGACCGACGAGGACTGGAGCGCGGTGGTGGTCGGTCCCGTGGCGGCCCTGAAGAACCCCGTCACCCTCTCTGAGATCAAAGAGAGCCCCGCGTTGAGCACGATGGCCATCGTGAAAAAGTCCCGCCTCTCCGTGACGCCCGTCAGCAAGTCGGAGTTCGACGCCGTCCTGTCCGCCTCGAAGACGAAGCTCTGAGTCTGGTCGCGTAGGTACGCGCCCGCGGAGCCGTTACGAGAAGCTCACCACCAGCTCTTCGGCGATGTGAATTCCCGAGCGAACGAAGTCCAAGAAATCCGCGCGGCGGGCGGCGTCTACTCCCAAAAATTCGACGAAGTAGCCCCTTGCCGGCAGCTGCACGTGGCGATGGCGCACGACCGCGTCGAGAAGGAAAACTTCCTCCGTCTCGGGGTGCGTCACCTGAAGGACGACGTCCGTCCCGGCAGGCAGATCGAGCGCGGTCGGCACGAACATGCCCCCCTTCGAGAGCTCGTTCGCGTAGAGCGCTTCGAGATCCTTTATCGTCGGGAGCTTCACCCGGAGGACGGCGGTGTGGCGCTCGAAGCGAACCCGCACTGGCTCAGGTGTGTTCTCCGGCAAGACGAACGGAGCCTGCTCCGACGCAGGCGGGCAGTGCGCCTCCACGTACCGAATGAGCGCGTCCCACGTGTCGCGCGCCTCGTGGTCGAGCGCATAAAACTGGATGCCTACGCCCGGCCGCTTCTGCGCTGGGTCGGTCACGTGCACCACCATGCCGTGGACTTTGAGCGCCCGCTCCCCATCCGGCAAAATAAGCTGGATTCGCACGAGCTGGCGGAGCTTGGGCGGAGTGTCGGTGCTCACGAAAATACCCCGAAAGCTCACGTCTTCGGTGAAAAGCGAGAGCTCTTTTTTCCCGTACGCGAGCTTCGCCGGAAACCGGATGGCGTAGCGAAGATCGCGGCGTTTCGGGTCGGGAGTCATTCGCGCTAGGCATCGAGAATACGGTCCTCAGTTGGTTCCGCAACACGCCCGCGTTCCACCGGCTATTGCAAGTGCTTGAAGGTGTGGCTGCGGATGGCGGTACCGTCCCCGAAATATGGCGAACAAAGCCGTTCATCTTCCGGTCCTTAATTTCGGCAGCACCCTGCGCAAGGACAACTGGTGGGTCGGCCCCGTGGTTACCGGTACGATCCTCATCAGCTTCATCACCTACGCGACGTTTCGAGCGTTCGAGAACAACTTCTACGAGCTCGGTCCGTACCTCTCGCCGTTTTACTCGCCGTTCTTTGGAACCTCCGGTCTCGGGATTCCCTTCCTCTCCCCGGCGATGCTGATTTTGCCCGGCCCCGCGAGCTTTCGCCTCACCTGTTACTACTACCGCAAGGCCTACTACCGAGCCTTCGCGATGGATCCGGTGGCGTGCGCGGTCGGTGAGCGCAACCCCGAGAGCTACAAGGGCGAGACGCGGGTGCTCCTCTTCCAGAATCTCCATCGTTACACGATGTACGTGGCAGTGATTTTCCTCGGCATCCTCTGGTACGACGCGTTCAAGGCCATGTGGTGGCCCGTGGCCGGCGGCGGTCACGCTTTCGGCGTCGGCGCTCTCGTGATGGTTGCAAACTGCACCCTTCTCAGCCTCTACACCTTCGGCTGCCACTCCTTCCGTCACCTCATTGGCGGCGGCGTCGACAGCTTCTCCACCGCTCCTCTCGGCAAGCTTCGTGAACGAGCTCGAGGAGTGGGGCGTGCTTTTCGACCGCACCGCCGACGGAAAAATTCTCCAGCGCAATTTCGGTGGTCACAAGTACCCCCGCCTCGCCCACGTGGGGGATCGCACCGGCCTCGAGATGATCCGCACGCTCCAGCAGCACGGCATCCACTCCGGAGTGAAAGTCTACATGGAGGCCACCATCACGCGGCTTCTGACAGACGGCGACAGGATCGCAGGCGCCTTCGGGTACTGGCGGGAAAATGGGCGTTTCGTCATCTTCAAGGCCAAGGCCGTGGTCATCGCCACCGGCGGCATCGGACGCGCATTCAAAGTGAACTCAAACTCCTGGGAGTGCACGGGAGACGGGCAGGCGCTCGCCTACCTCGCCGGTGCGGAGCTGATGGACATGGAGTTCATGCAGTTTCATCCCACGGGCATGGTGTGGCGGCCGTCGGTGCGCGGAACGCTCATCACCGAACGCGTGCGCGGCGAAGGCGGAACGCTTCGCAACAAAGACGGCAAGCGCTTCATGTTCGACTACATCCCCGAGCTCTACGCGTCGGACACCGCGACCACCGAGGCCGAGGCTGATCAGTGGCTCGCAGACAGCGCCGCCGGAAAAGAGAGCAAGGCCAAGCGCACCGCGGATCTCCTCCCGCGCGACATCGTGGCCCGCGCCATTCACGCCGAGGTGAAGGCCGGACGCGGCAGCCCGCACGGCGGAGTTTTTCTGGATATCGCGACGCGCCGCACGCCCGCGGACATCATGAAGAAGCTCCCCGCGATGTACCACCAGTTCAAAGAGCTCGCAGACGTCGACATCACCAAAGACCCCATGGAAGTCGGCCCCACGGCCCACTACGCCATGGGCGGAATCAAGGTGGATCCCGAAACCCAAGAATCGCGGATCAAGGGACTCTATGCGGCCGGCGAGTGTGCGGCCGGCATGCACGGCTCCAATCGGCTCGGCGGAAATTCGCTCTCCGATCTCCTTGTCTTCGGGCGCATTGCCGGCGCGTATGCGGCGAAGTTCGCGAAGGCGGCGACGCAGGCCGAGGTCATCTCCGCAACGATCGACGAGTGCGCGAAAGAAGCGCTTCTTCCCTTCGAGCGCACCGAGGGCGCGAACCCCTTCGCCATCCACAAAGATCTGCGTGAGCAGATGGGCAAATGGGTCGGCATCATCCGGAACACGGAAGACCTCACCGCCGGCCTGAAAGAGATAGAACGTCTTCGCGCCGAGTCACTGGCGATCAAGGTCGACGGCAACCGTCACTACAACGCGGGCTGGCACGAGACGATCGACATCCGCAACGATGCTCATCGTCTCCGAGGCCATGGCCCGCGCTGCGCTCGCTCGGCAAGAGAGTCGCGGCGGTCATGCTCGCTCCGATTTCCCCGAGATGGACAAGGTGAAATGGGCCAAGCTCAATCTCGTCTCGAGCAAGCGCCGCGAGACCATGGGAGTCGTCGAAGTGCCTCTGCCCCCCGTCCCTGACGAGATCAAGAAAGTGTTGGAGGAAGAGTGATGGCTGAAGGCAAATCACCGGACGTGCTCGGAACGTCGGAAAAACCAGCCTTACAAGCCCACGAAGGCGGCGAAGGCAAGATCGCCACGCTCAAAATCTGGCGCGGCGACAAGGACGGCGGCAACTTCGAGTCGTACGACGTCGAGACCTACGCCGGCATGGTGGTGCTCGACGCCATACACGAAGCGCAGGCCAAGCAGGCCCCCGATCTCGCCGTGCGCTGGAACTGCAAAGCCGGCCGCTGCGGCTCGTGCAGCGCCGAGGTGAACGGAAAGCCGAAGCTGATGTGCATGACGCGCATGAACTCGTTCCCCGAGGGCGAGCCCATCGTCGTCACGCCGCTGCGCGCGTTCCCGATCATCAAAGATCTCGTGACCGACGTGTCGTGGAACTACGAGGTCGCGAAGAAGATCCCGCCGCTCTAGCCCCGCCCACGCGACGCCGACGGCCACTGGCGCATGCAGCAGTACGACGTCGATCGCATCCAGGAGTTCCGGAAGTGCATCGAGTGCTTCCTCTGCCAAGACGTTTGCCACGTGATCCGCGATCACGACAAGAAAGAGTCGTTCGCTGGGCCGCGTTTTCTCATCCAGCTCGCCGGCCTCGACATGCACCCGCTCGACAGCCTCGATCGGCGCCCGATGATGAAAGAGGACTTCGGCATCGGCCTCTGCAACATCACCAAGTGCTGCACCGAGGTCTGCCCCGAGCACATCGCCATCACGGACAACGCGATCATTCCGTTGAAGGAGCGCGTCGTGGACGACAACTACGATCCGGTGAAGTGGCTCCTTCGGAAGGTCGGCGGCAAGAAGAGCCTGAAGGTCCTCGCGACTCCCACCGAAGCTGGGAAGACGAAGGATCCGAAGGCCCCCAAAGCCGCAAAAGAATAAGGACCGACATCTACACGGAGCGATTGCGCCGAGCGTTTGTCACGAAATCCACCGGGCTCAATGATTCGCGTACAATCTCCGCCGTGAACTACGCACGGCTGGCACTTCTCTCATTCGTCGGCACCTTTGGGCTCCTCACCACGGCATGCGGCGGGGGCGGGCTGAAGCTCACCAGCATCAAGCAGGCCCAGAACAGACCGAGCAACATCGCGGTCTACTTCAAGGTTGAGTCGTCCGGGGGCGAGCCGGTCGGCGGGCTCACCGCGGAGGAGTTTCGGATTTACGAGGACGGATCTCTCGTGTCCGCGGGGGAGAGCAAGCAGACCATCCTCAATCCGGAGGTCGCCGCGTCGCATTACACGCTCCTCCTGGTCGACATGAGTGGGAGCATCACCTCCGATCCTCAAGCCGTGGAGACGCTCGTCGCCGCTGCGACCGCGTTCACCGAAAGGATCGAAAAGTCGCAGAAGGTCGCCGTGTACGCCTTCGACGGCGGCACCGAGCTCCATCCGATCGTGCCGTTCACCAGCGCGGGCGGCGCGAAATCGGGCGTAAAATCCCTGGGAACGTACAAAGCCGAGGACCCGAGCACGAATTTGAACGGCGCGATCGTCAAGGGCCTCACCGATCTCGACAAGGCCCTCTCCCAGGCCGAGCACCCCATGCGCTTCGGCACGCTGGTCGTCTTCAGTGACGGTACCGACCGCGCCAACCGCGTCTCGAAGGACGACATGCGAAAAGCGGTGAGCGAGAGCAAGTACGAGATCTTCGCGATCGGACTCGGCAAAGAGATGCAGGAGTCGGAGCTGAAGGAGATCGGCAAAGATGGAACGGCGAAGGCCGACGACAAGGCCTCGGTGGTGAAAGCCTTCGACACCATCGGCGCGCGCATCGAAAGCCAGACCAAGAGCTACTACCTCCTCAGCTATTGCTCGCCGTCCCGTGCCGGAAAACACGAAGTGCGGATCGAAGCCGTGCACAAGCAAGCCGACGGAAAGTCCGAAAAAACCGGCAGCGTGACGAGCGAGTTCGACGCCCAGGGCTTCACGCACGGCTGCGATCCGAACACCCCGCCTCACTTCGACGTGACGAAGGGAGACGCTCTCGCTCCGCCGCCGAAGAAGGAGAGCGACGACGATCGGCACGACAAGCCGAAGCCGGCGTCCGCTAGACCGAAGGTCCACGAAGGAACCGCGGCGCAGCCACCGCCCGCTCCCGTGCCACCGCCCGCTCCTACGCCGAAGAAGGACGAGTTCGTTCCCTGACGCGAAAGAGCGCTCTGCCTGATCGTCGTTGCGTCGATCGTGGTGGGAGCTATTTCATGAGCCGCCGGCGCTCGAGTTGCCGTTGCTCTTTTCGATGTTCGAAAGCCGCGCGAGAATCTCGGCGTGCATGTGATCGACCTTCTCGTGCATGTGGGCGATCTCGAGCTCGGCCTTCAGATTGACCTCGTACTCGATGTCGTTCCTGAAACGTTCGCGCGCGACCTGGCGGTTCTGGCTGAGGAGCACGAAGACCGAGAGGATGATCGCCTCGAGCGATACGACCATCGTGAGGAGCCCGAAGGGGAACGGATCAAAGTTGCCGATCGGGAGACTCTTCAGCGGCCACGCATTGAGCACGATCCAGATTAAAAAAATCACGAGGTGAATGAAGAGGAAAGGAAGGCTTCCGCTGAATTCTGAGATCCAATCGGCGACCTTCATCATCTTCGTCCGCTTGTCCTCCTCCACGGCGTTGATGTCGCGCGAGGCTGTGTGGCGGAGGAGCATCGTAATCTCGCGAAGACGCCGCCCGCTCGCGGCAAGAAGATCGAGGCTCGCTTCGGGGCGGAGACGGAAGAAGGCGTCGAGATCGCCGCGGTCCACCACCAGCGCTTCCAGATCCTCGAGCACCACCGCCGACGCCGTTCGCGGACCGCCATCCATCAGCGACACTTCGCCAAAAAAGTCCCCGGCGCGCGCCGTCTCGAGGACGATCTTGTGCCCGGTGTCATTCTTGAAGAAAAGCTCCACCACGCCCGAGCGCACGACGTAGAGCGAATCTCCCGGGTCTCCCGCCTTGTACAGCGTCGTGCCCGCTGCGATTTTCACCGTATCGAGCCGTTCGGCGAGTATCGACCGCTCGCCCTCGTCGAGCAGCTCGAAAAACGGTACTTCCGCCAGCATGTCGGCATGGGTCGTCATGGTCTGACGGAGTCTACGTGCTCGAGCGGCGCCCTCGGGTGTGGGAGTGACCGGCTCGTTCTAGGCTCATCCGCGCGTGACACAGATTTGACGAATGTGTCACGGCGTGTTACAAGTCGGCCATGGATAGGAAGCAAGCGTTCGTCCGGGTCGAAGGAACGGACATTCACTTTGTCGAGCTCGGCAAGGGTCGTCCGCTCGTGCTCCTTCATGGCCTCTCCGACAGCCACCGCACGTGGGGAAAGATTGCCCCCGAGCTCGCGCGCACGCGGCGTGTGCTCATGCCCGATCTCGCCGGTCACGGTTTGTCTGGCCGCCCCGACGCAAGCTACGCCCTCGCCTGGCATGCACGGATCATCGCGGGGTGGCTCGATGCTCTCGATCTCGACGACGTCGACATCGTGGGACACTCGTTCGGCGGTGGCGTCGCGCAATGGCTGCTCCTCGCCCATCGTGAGCGCATTCGGCGCCTCGCCTTGGTCGCGTCCGGCGGGCTCGGTCGCGACGTCATGCCCGCTCTTCGTTTGTGCGCGGCGACGAGCTTCGTGGAGCACCACGGTCAGGCGTTCATGAGCTGGGGGACCCGCCTCGGAATGCGCTTCTCTGATGGCGCCTACGATCCTGAAGACATCGAGATTCTAAGCTGGATGAACGCCATGCCGGGATCAGCGCGCGCCCTCGCTCGCACCGTACGCGACGTCATCGATTGGCGCGGGCAGCGTCGTCACTTTCTCGATCGCGCGCACGAGCTTTCCGACCTTCCCCCGCTCGCGCTCTATTGGGGCGACCGCGACAACGTGGTCCCGATCGGTCACGGGACGGAGATCGCCTCGAAGGTGGAGGGGGCGACGCTGACCCGCTTCGACGGCTGCGGTCACTTCCCGCATCGCCAGCGTCCGGAAGAGTTCACTCGGGCCATCGAATCGTTTTTCGACGCGCCCTCATTGAGCGCCACCCGACTTCATGATCACGCCGTCCGTTCCTCTGCGTCGCGGGCCCTCGCGCTTCGCCGCGCTCCTCGCCGAGCGTCGGTCTGGGGTCGCGTTTGGAGCTCGTTCGTTGCGGGTGTGCGCAGCGTGGTCGACGTTCGGGCAATCAACGTACGAAAAGGAAGGCCCTCACCTTGACGTGTGACACAAACGGGCTTACGTATCACGGTGTGACACAGAGCGAAGGGCGAATCCGCAAGCCGCGAGACAACTCCGAATCCGAACGAGCCAAAACAGAGGAGCCATCGAAGATGGAATCGGATTCGAACGATCGCGAAGGCACGGAGAAGAAAGAGCGTGTCCTTCACACCCGGGTCCCGGCGGTGCTCGAGAAGGAGCTGAAACGTTTCGCAGAAAGCCTCCGCGTGCCGGTGTCCAATTTGGTTCGAACGATCCTCGAGGACGCGCTCGAAGTAGCCGACGTGGCCACGGAGAACGTAGAGAAGCGTCTGAAGAGCGCAGCCAAGCAGCTCGCGGGTAGCCGCGAGGGACTCAAGAAACGCGTGCGGCCGGATCCTCTGCGCGACGTGTTCGCCTTCCAGCCAGTGACCCTCGCGCAGACTGGAATATGCGCGAAGTGCCAGCGTGATCTCGACAAGGGCGCGCGCGCTCACATGGGCCTGACCGACACGCCGCAGGGCTGGGGGCGCTCGAAGATTTTCGTCTGTGACGACTGTTTGCTGAACGGCTAGGCCCCTCGGCTAGCCGGACCGAACGACCGAGAGGTAATTGCAGTGACCAACGGCCCCCCGGGCCACGAAGGGACGGATCCATCATGAACACGAACGCGAAGCAGGACACCTCGACCGAGAAATCCATTTTCGAGGCTGCTTTCAGCCTTGGGACCGCATGGGCGGCGTTCGGCTTGAACGTCGGCAAGCTCGCCCTTCAGGAGAGCGCGCGCACCCTCGAAGTGACGGCAGGAAAGCTCAGCACCTTGGCCGAGACTCTCGAAGCAAAGAAGAAGAGCGACGTCAACGACGCCCCCGCGACCTCGGTCGAGACGGGATCAATCAAGACCACGGCCTAGGTATCGCGCCTCTCTCCCGCTCCGGTGCCGCGACACGGGCATGGAGCGGGCGAGAATGTCGAGGGCGGCGCAAGCGGCTGCGCCTCAGCGTCCACCGCTCCGATCACTTCTGAGCGATGCGGCGTTTGCCGGTGCCGCGCGGCGTCGATTTTCCGGAGACGAGCGCTTCCAGGGGCAAGCCGAGGGCGCTCGCCAGTCGTGACGCTACGAAGAGCGACGGACCGAGCTCACCCCGCTCGAGGCGAGCCACGTAGTTGACCGAGAGCTCCGCTGCCTCGGCGAGCTGGGCTTGCGTCCAACCGAGCTCCTGCCGAGCGCTGCGGATGCTCTCCCCCACCGTGATCGCAAACTCGCGGGGATCGCTCGGTGGGTCGGAGACTGCGCGCCTCGTCGATTCCACCTTTGGTCTTCGGAAGCCCTGCTCCACGATCTCAGGCTACCGATAGAACCGAGATTGTCACCGTGCGCAGGTGTGAGCGCGCCACAAGCCTTCCGGTGAGCTCGGCTCACGAAGGTCAGGGCTTGGGCTCCCGCGCGATCAAGACGGAGCACGGCGCGTGGTTGACGATGCGCGCGGCGGTGGTGCCGAGGAGGTGATCGATCCCGCTGTAGCCATGAGTTCCCACCACGATGAGATCGACTTTCTCGGACTTCGCGAGATCGCAGATGATCTGCCAGGGAGCGCCGATGCGGGTCTCGATGCGTTCGACGAGCTCCGGGGCGAGGCCCGTGATCGCCGCCTCCACCGCGGTGCGCGCGAGCTTCAAGGCGATCTGGGCTACGTGATCGGGTGAGTCGAGGAGCACTTCGGGCGGCAGCTCCTGGACGATCCCAACGGCGCGCACCAGAATGAGCTTTGCCCCCGCCTGCGTGGCCATCATCGCCGCGGTCTGAAGAACGTAGTGCGCGCGGGGGGAGCCGTCGATTGCGACGAGAATTCGTTTCATGCGCTGAGCCTACTGGCAAAAGACTGGCTTCAGGTAGTGTGTGTCCGGTCATGTCCCTCTCACCGGAAGCCGCGCTCATCACGGCGATCGCCGACGCTCTTCCCGTCGGGGTGTGGGTCGCTCGCGCGCCCGACGGCGCATTCGTCTACGCGAACCGCGCCTTCCAGGAGATCATGGGACTCACGCCGCGCCACGAGGCAAAGGCCGGTGGCTACGCAGCGCCCTATGGAATCTATGGGCGCGACGGCAAGCTCTACCCGGAGGAGCGCCTCCCGTTCGCCTGCGTCGTGCGCACCAAGGCTCCGGTGGTCGTCGAGGACATCGTGATCCACCGCGGCGACGGCAAGCAGGTCTTCATCCGGGCGTTCGCCCAGCCCATGTGCGATCCGGCGGGCGTGATGACACATGTCGCCGTCGCCTTCACGGACATCTCCGACGAGGTTCGCGCGAAAGAGACGAGCGAAGCCGTAGAAGCCCGCCTGCGGAACATCCTTGCCCACGTGCCGATGATCCTCTTTGCGTACGATAGCGAGGGCGTCGTCACCATCGCCGAAGGCCGAGGGGTGGAGGCTCTCGGGGGAGCCGAAAGTTTCTTGGGGCACTCGGTCTTCGACTTGTATGCCGACAGGCCAGAGATCCTCGCTGCCTGTCGGCGGGTGCTTGCAGGTGAGGGCTTCACCAACGTCCTGCCTGTCGGCCAACTCGTCCTCGAGACGACGCAAACCCCGATGCGCGGCGCGACCGGCGCGGTCGTCGGCGTGACCGGCGTATCGACCGACGTCACGGTGCGGGAACGGATGCACGCCCAGCTCGTTCAGTCGGAGCGGCTCGCGTCGATGGGACAGCTCGCAGCGACGGTCGCGCACGAGGTCAACAATCCGCTCACCTACGTCCTCGCAAACCTCGAAGTGCTGGCGCGACGGCTAGAAGCGCTCGGTCCGACCACGCCAGAAGGCTTCCGCGCCGAGGCGCTCGACCTCGTCAAGGCAACCCACGAGGGCGCCGATCGTGTCCGTCGCATCGTGCGCGGGTTGAAGGCATTCTCGCGTCAGGACGACGAGCCGGCAGCGGCGACGAACGTGCAGCACGTGCTCGACCTATCGCTCGCCATCGCGGAGAACGAGATCCGCCATCGCGCGCGTCTCTGGAAAGACTACGGCCCGGTGAGCCTCGTCCTCGCGAACGAGATGCGTCTCAGCCAGGTGTTCGTGAACCTGCTCGTCAACGCCGCTCACGCCATCCCCGAGGGCAGCGCCGACAAGCACGAGATCCGGATCCGAACGTCGATGGTCGACGACGCTGTGGTCATTTCGATCGAGGACACCGGCGGTGGAATGGACCCCGAGCACCAGGCTCGCATTTTCGAGCCTTTCTTCACGACGAAAGCCGTCGGGGTGGGCACGGGGCTCGGCCTCTCCGTTTGCTATGGAATCATCAACGGGTTCGGCGGCACGATCGAGTCGGAGAGCACTGTCGGCAAAGGAAGCACGTTTCGCGTTCGACTCCCCGCTCTCGCCACGCTGCCCGATGCGCCCGGCGCCACTGCCCCGCACGACGGACCGGCGCGTGAGGTGAAGGCCGTGCGCCGCGGGCGGGTGCTCATCGTCGACGATGACGGGAACGTCGCAAAGACGCTCGGCATGCTCCTCGAGCCGGAGCACGAGGTACGGGTGCTCACCAACGCCAAGGGAGCGCTCGAGCTTCTCGTCGGTGGCGCCGAATTCGATGTGATCTTTTGCGACCTCATGATGCCCGAGATGACAGGCATGGACCTTCACCGGTTGCTCAGCGACGCCGCGCCCGCGCACGCAGAGCGCATCGTCTTCATGACCGGCGGGGCGTTCACCGAGGCGGCGCAAGACTTTCTCAACCGCGTGCCTAACGCTCGCCTGGAAAAACCGTTCACCCAGTCCGAGCTCGACGACGCCACGCGCCGAAGACTGGCACTCAACGACGCCGGGTAGTCTCATCGAACGGGAAGACGGCGGCACGCAAATCAAGATGCTCGACTTCGGGATCTCGAAGCTGCTCGCCGACGAGAAACGCACCGACCTTCAAAGCGACGCACCGAAGGCGCTCACCCGAATGGGCGTCGTGATCGGGACGCCGCAGTACACGTCGCCCGAGCAGCCTCAGGGACTGCCGCTCGAGTTCGGCCACTGAGTTAAACCGTGACCCGGCGCGGGCTGAGCGTGACATCGAAAGCGATCTTTGCAGCGTGGCGCATGGCGCGCGCGTCGCCGGTGGTGAGGACCCGCGTCTCGCCCGAGCCTGTCGGTAGTGTCCACGTCGACGAGATCGAACGAAGGAGCTCTTTCACCGGATCGATGAGGCGCACGCCCGGGAGCGCCTCGCGAAAGCGTGGAGCAAGCGCGGGGTAGTGCGTGCACGCGAGGAGCAGCGCTTCGACGTTTCGTAGCGGGGCGACGATGTGCGCGATCTCTCGGCGGAGCGAAGGTGAATCGAGGTCACCTGCTTCCACGCGACCGGAGAGGGGCTGAGCGATCCGCTGGGTGACGATTCGGCCGTCGTCCGTGAGTGCGCGCCGGTAGCAACCGGAGAGAATGGTGCGCGCGCCTCCGATGACTCCGATGCTCGACGCCGACGTGGCGAGCGCAGCCCGGATCCCGTGCTCGATCATTCCGATGACAGGCAGCGGCGACGTGAGCGACGGAAGAACGGTGCTGGCCGCGTTGCAAGCCACGACCAAGCAGGTGACGCCGCGTTCGGTGAGCGCCGCGATGACCCGTTCGAGTCTCGTGCGGAGCTGGGCCCGCGGAATTCTCCCGTACGGCGTCGACCCCGCGTCCGAGAAATAGACCACAGGAACATTCGGGTCGCGCGCGCGCAGTCGACGAAAAAAATCCAGGCCGCCGATCCCCCAGTCGACGATTCCCAGCATCACGAAGGCCGCTTCACGGGTAACTCTGCGGCGCTACCCACCCCGCCCGGAGCGGGCCGGAGTCGAAGGCGAGGACGCGTGCGTTCCAGCCGACGTTGAGGAGCTCCGTCGTTCGTCCGGGAAAACGGCTCTCGAGGTACCACTTGAGCTCGTGCTCCGAGCGAATTGGATTGTACTTGAGCATCGTCTTCCAGCTCGGATCGGAGACCATGGTGCGCAGCGCCGCGGCGAACCGGGGATTCGAAAGATGGTTCTTGATCTGCCGCACCTTCGAGAGTGCGAGCCGCCCCGCGTCCCTCAGGGCGACGGGGACCGTGACCATGTCGATGATGAGTATCTTGCCGTCCGGTGCGAGCACCCGGCGCATTTCGTTCATCATCGGATCCCAGTCGAGGTACCGGAACGACAGAAGCGAGACGATCACATCGAAGCTTCCGTCCGGGAAGGGGAGGCGGGGACCGTCGATGGTGTGGAAGCTCAACTTGGCGAGGTCTTTTCCCCGCGCCGTCGCCCGCTCGATCATCTTCTCCGAGGCATCGACGCCGACCCCCGATGCGATCCGACCTTCGAGGCGTGTGAGAAGAGCGCCGTTGCCGCAGCCCACGTCGAGCACCCGCGCGCCCACGGGAAGATGCTTCTCGATCCAGCGGCACTCGTCCTTTCGTACCGCGATGTCGCCGAAGACGTCGTCGTAGAGCGCGGCGACGGCGTCGTAGGTCACGTCCCCTTCTGGCTCGGCAGGCTCGAAGCGCGCCATCGGCTCGGCCTGCGCACCGACGTATTTACGGAGCGAGCCGACGAGCCCGTGCGATTTTTTTCCCGGACAAGCGATGACGTAGAGGGGCGTGTCCTTTGCGAAGCCTTCCCAGCGGAAAGCGTCGGGCCTCGCGGAGATGGTCGTGTACCAATGGTAGCCGTAGGTCGCGACGCCGAACTGACGCGCGAAATAAGGCGCAAACCACCGCGCGGTGCGGCACGCGTGAAAGCGCGCTTCGGCGCCGGCCGCGAAGGGGAGGCAGAGCTGGGTCCACTCGAACGGACTGAACTGCTCGGGCATCGACGTGGTGCGGAACATCGGTCCGTACATCCCGCTGTGGCCAATGAAGTGGAGCTCGCTCAAGGTCTCCCCCTCGCTTCGCACGCGCTCCATGGCCTCGACGAAGTCGCGCTTGCTCTCTACCCGCTCGAGGCGCACCACCGCGCCCGTGTTTTTGGCCCGCTTCTCGCTCGCCATCGTCTTGGCAGCGCGCTCGAACTTCGGGCCGCCGCCGCGGTACAGAGTGGTGTAGCCGATCCAGATCATGACACCCGAGCTCGTTTGCTCTGCGGCTCGATCAACGCCGAGGCCGCGTCTGCCCAGGCTTGGCGTGACACGATTTGCGCTGCTTCTGAGGGGATCCACGCTCCGCAGTCGTCGGTCACCACGAGGGTCTCGCGGTGGGTCACGTCGAAGACCCGCATCGCACGAATGCTCGGTCGGTAGACATGGAGGCTGAGGCCGCCTTCGCTGGCTTGCATGTCGTGGATGGACGCCTCGTCGACCGGGAGCCGCGCTGGCGCCCGAAAGATGCGGGTTTGCGTCACCTCGAGCCCCGAGCCGCATCGCGCCCAGGTGCGCTCGACGAACCGGCCACGAAGGAGCAAAACGAATCCGCGGGCATGACCGTGGTCGTGGGGGGCGCAGCGGCCGCCCTCGCCCCACGTCGCCAGGAGCACTTCGCAGCGACGGCCACGGTGGAGAATCGTGCGGCGGTAAGGGGTCAGCATTTCCCGGGTGACTCTGATACGCCCGATCGGGCCCAGGTGTTCCAAGTCTTTCGCCTTGTGCGAAGCGTTGGAAGGGTGAAGGGTCTTCGACGTGAGCAGAAAACCGACGGCTTATTGGGACTACATTAGGGTGGAGGAGCTCTTGTCGCTCCAGGGGGGGCTCGCCGAGACCGACGCGGACCTCACGAACGACGAGGTTCTCTTCATCGCCGTTCACCAGATCGACGAGCTGTGGTTCAAGCTCATTCTGCGCGAGCTCGTGAGTGTGCGGAATCTCTTCGCGAAAGAATCGGTGCCCGAGCAAAGGCTGGCCTCTGCGGCGCGGGGCATCGGACGAATGTCGGTGCTCCTCCACCACCTCGCCGAGCATTTTGCGGTGATGGAGACCATGACCACCCGCGATTACCTGGCGTTCCGCGACAAGCTCAGCCCCGCGAGCGGTTTTCAATCGGGGCAGCTGCGCGAGATCGAAATTCTGCTCGGGCTCGCCCACGCCGACCGCATCCCCCTCGGCCATGAGCACACCTATATGACCGCGCTTCGCAACCACGACGGCTCCCCTTCGAGCGCGTCGCGCCGGGTGGAAGCGCGCATGGCCGACGCACCCACGCTCCTTACAGCGATCGACAGCTGGCTCCACCGAACACCGATTCAAGGTTCGGTGCCCGGCGACGAGGGAGACGCGGCCAGGGTCGGCGCGTTCATCGAAGCGTATTGCACGGCGCAGGCCAAGAGCGCCGGCGCGGGTCTGAAGATCGCCCGCGAGGTTGCGCTCACCCCGGCCGACGCGACGCGCCTCGAAGCGCGTTACGAAAAAGAGATGGCGGGCGCGCGAGCTTTCTTGCTGGCCGAAGACATCCCCGAGGACGAGCGTGCGCGCAGCTCGCGAATTCGCGCGGCGCTGGTGTTCATAGAGAGCTACCGTGAGCTTCCGCTCCTCGCCTGGCCGCGCGTCATCCTCGACGCCATCGTGGCGTTCGAGCAGGCCTTCGTCATCTTCCGCCAGCGTCATGCGCGGATGGTCGAGCGCATGATCGGACGGCGCACGGGAACCGGCGGATCGTCTGGTGTCGACTACCTCGATCAAACGGCTGTGCGCTACCGCATCTTTCGCGACGTCTGGGCGGCGCGCACCATTCTCATCCGCGAAGCGGATCTGCCTCCCCTCGAAAATTCCGGATTTTACGACTTCGTTCTTGGTCCCGAACGGTACTCCTGCTTTTAGGGGCAATTGGCGGGCTTTCGGTGGCACTGTCGGGTTGAAGGTTGACACCATGAACCGCCGTAGCAGCCATTTGGCTGGCAGCGCGATGTGGTGCACCCGGTGCAATCCGCGGGCACGCTCGGGGCGAGCATCGTGCACGCGGCCGCATCCCCGCCGGCCTCAGCGTCGGCGATGACGAGGACACCGCTGTCTCCCTCGCGACCGCTTGGGCCGGCGTCTGTGATGCGGACGCCCGCGTCCTCCTCCGTGGTGGCAACCGTGCCGCCTCCGTCGTCAAGTCCGAACCCCCCGCCGCATTCGCTCTGCGGGATCGCGCGGGTAACCGGGGTCAGACTTCGAAGATAGGCGACGATGGCCGCGGCCTCTGCGTCCCCCATGCTCATGAAGTGCGGCATGGTCGGGCAGAGATGGGCACCTTGAGGGTCCACGCCCGCACGCATCGCCCTAAGGAGCGCCTCGTCACTCCACCCGCCGATGCCTGTCGCTTCGTCGGGGGTGAGGTTTCGACCGTAGGCGTGGGTGCCAGGCTGCGGCGTGGTTTGTCCGGAGAGGACGCCGTCCTCGGCGACGTCGGACTGATGACACAGCCCGCACTTTCGCGCCTGGACGAAGCGTACGCCGTCTTGTACGCGGGACTCCCCGCTGTCACTGGCGGTGGCGGAAGACACGGGACTGCCGACGCTGCATCCGACGAAGGGTGCAGTGAGGGCGATGGAGACGGCGAGCGGAAACCAAACGTGAGGAGCGTTCATGACGGAGCCCCTCAGCGAAACGCGTGCCGCTGACCGACCTCTCTTTTTTTGGGCTATTTCGGCGACGCGACCTGTCCGCGCCAGGTTGTGCCTGTCCGCGGGACACATCGTTAGAGCGCGATCGTCCGCGAAGTCACTATTGCCTCTCCGGACAGGGCGACCGACAGATTTCTTACGACGCGGGCGAGATTCGCCATCAGCTCTTTTTCGGAGCTTCCCCAAGCCCAAAACGAGATCATGAGCTGGGTGCCGAGCTGCGCGTTGCCGGGGAGCGCGAGGTAGCGAACCGGGACGATCGTCGTTCCGATCATCCCCCACGCAAGGTCGGGATCGAGCGCTCCAAGGCGGTGATGGAGGCGCTCCTTGAGCGACTCGGTCGGCTGCCGCGCAACGTTCTCGGCGAGTGCGCGGTGGAGCACCATGATCCGCCCGGAGCACTGCAGGGGCTGGGCAAAGGCGGGAATGTCGTTGGCGTGCGGGCCGGTGAACGCGCAGTCGTTCGACTCGAGGGTGGACTCGCTTCCGTTGAGCCACTCGATGAGCGTGTAGAATGCATCGATCGCCGGATAATGGCTCCAAGCGACGAAGTCCTCGAGCGACGTCCGGATTCGCGACGGCTCCGTTTTCAAATCATAATAGCGGTAGTCCTCGCTCGCCCGGGCGTCGGTCCACGGATGGGAGCGCGGCTCGGTGAACGGGACGCCGTCGTACTCGCACGTTCTCACGTCATTTCGGGCATGACAGGGCGAGCGTTCGCGCCTTTGCCGTCACGGCGGTGAGCGATTTCGAGCTTCCCCAGCGCTCCCGCGATCCACGCCGACCGCGCCGCTTCGAACGCCGCCGGGGTGAGGAGCGCTGTGCCTCGCGTTTGTCCAGGTAGGCGGCGGCGATTTGACCGGCCTCCTTGATGCGCCCTGTCTCCGCGTAAGTGTCCACCAACCGCCGCGCCGCAAACGCGTGGTCATTCTCGGCCAACCGGGGCTCGGCGGCCCACTCGAGATCGCGTGCCTGCTGCTCCGCCTTCAGAAAAACGCCGATCCAGAGATCGAGATCGATCTCGTACCGGAGCTTCACGGCGTTGGGCGAGACAAGCGCGAAGTTCGGATCTGTGGCGAGGGCCGCGTCGAGGGGCGGGCCTGCCGTCGCAGGGTCGATGAGGAAGGACGCGCCCCCGAGCTGAAAAAAAAGCTCCGCGTCGTTCGGGAATTTCGCGATAGCGGCGTTGAGCCTCGCTTTCGCGTCCACCCAGGCGAAGTGATCGTCAGCGACGAGGGAGGTGAGGGTCTGGCCGACGATGAGCTCCATCGCGATGTAGGGAGTGCCGTCGAGCTCCCCGACGTCGAACACATGGACTGATGTTTCGTCGGAGAGCTCGCCCTCGCTTGGCGCGAGCAGCGTCGTCAGGGCGACCTCACGATGCAACCGGGAGTCCTGGGCGCGGTACACGCAGCCCATGCCGCCGCGACCGATGACCTCCTCGATGACGTAGCGATCGACCGTGTCTCCGGGTTTTAGCGTGAGCAAAGCGGCTTCAAATATAGGGAAAAACCACGAGAAAAGCTCGCTCGATCCGGAGAGTCAACTCTGGAGAAGCCCGAATGCCAGGTTCAGCGCCAGAGCGATGATGGTCGTGTTGTAGACGAAGGAGATGAGCGCATGGAGGAGCACCCCGCGCCGAATGCGCCGGCTCGAGACGGTCACATCCGAGACCTGGAACGTCATTCCGACGGTGAATGAAAAATAGGCGAAGTCGAGATCGCACGGTGGCGCGCGCCCCGGGAAGTCCATCCCTCCCGGCACACCCCGATGGTAGTAAAGATGCGCGTAACGCAGAGTATAGGCGGTGTGGGTGAGGGCCCACGAGAGCACCACAGCGGCCAGGGTGAGCGTCGTCCAGATCGCTGCTTCGGTCGGCGGAAAATCGCGCGTCTTGCCGAGTACGGAGGTTGCCGCAAACAGGCTCACGAGGCTCGATGCGAGGGCGATCATCCAGATCATGGCGCGCCCCGGATCGCTGGCGCCTGCGCGTCTGGCTGTTTCGGGTGCGTCGGCGCGGGCGATGATCGACCACGCGAGTGCGCAGAGAACGAGAGCGCCTACGTCCCATCCTACGATCGCGCGGAAGCGCCATAGCACGTGGCTCGGAGCGAGCAGCGCGGCGACCACACCGAGGATTGCAGACACCGCGAAACGTACGATCGCGCGACGGGGATCGAGGCGGGCGAACGCGTGACCGCGTGACGCGAAGCGGTCCTCGAGAGCCATCCCGCGAGCGTAGGTGAGCGACGCTCGACCATCCAAGTTCACGGACATGCCCGCCCGCGTATATGATGCGTGTGAACATGGCGGACACTCCCCGGCGTCTCCCTCCGCGGCCCTCGCCCAACCGCGGTAAACAACCCTCGGCCCCCCCTTCTCCAGGACACGCCTATCCGCTCGGCGCGCGCGAGTCAGCGCCGGATTCTTCCGAAGTCGGGATGCGTCGCACCAACGCCACGATCCCTCTTCGACCGCTGATCGACATCGCGCAGCCGCAGATCACCTTGATCGTCGAGAGCGAAGCGGGCAGCCCGGTCTCGCGGACCCTCGTCTGCCAAGGGGACGTGTGCCGCATCGGGACGCACCCCTCGAACGATCTGACTCTCGAGGACTCCGCGGTGTCGCGCTTTCACTGCCGCCTCGTTCTCGACACCCACGGCTGGCGGGTCGAGGACTCGGGGTCGCTGAACGGGACGCACCTCCAGGGGCTGCGGATCCACGACGTGTCGCTTCCTTCCGAGGCAGTCCTTTCCGTGGGGCAATCGCTCGTGCGCATTCGCACCACCGACGCGCCGGCCAAGACCCTCGTTCCGATGATGCCGAGCTTCGGCGCGCTGACCGGCACCGGAAAGCCGATGCGCAAGCTCTTCGCGCTGCTCGAGAAGGTCGCGGCGAGCGACATCAACGTCTTCATTCATGGCGAGAGCGGCGTCGGAAAAGAGCTCGTAGCAGCCGAGATCGTCCAGCGCGGTGTTCGTGCCGACAAGCCGTTCGTCGTCGTGGACTGCGGCGCCATCTCGCCGACCCTCGTCGAGAGCGAGCTTTTCGGTCACGTGCGCGGCGCGTTCACCGGCGCGGACCGTGATCGCGTGGGGGCGTTCGAAGCCGCCGACGGAGGCACCGTATTTCTCGACGAGATCGGCGAGCTGCCTCTCGCCGTCCAGCCGAAGCTCCTGCGCGCGCTCGAGCAACGCGAGGTTCGTCGCGTGGGCGAGACGCATGCGCGCAAAGTGAACGTCCGCGTTCTGTCCGCGACCAACCGTGAGCTGGAGCGCGAGGTAAACAAGGGAAGCTTCCGAGGAGATCTCTATTTTCGGCTGGCGGTGATCGGCGTGCGCGTCCCGTCGCTGCGTGAGCGGATCGAAGATCTCCCTCACCTGATTCGCGCGTTCCTTTCCGCCGCCAACGCCTCCGAGAACGAGCATCTCTTTCCGACGGACATCATCGAGGAGCTTGCGAAACACGAGTGGCCAGGCAACGTGCGGGAGCTACGTAACTACGTCGAACGCAGCATCGTCCTGCAAACCGCGAGGCTCCCCACGGCGCCGTCGTCGATGGTCCCTCCGGCTCTCAGCTCCGAGCCTCCGCGAAGCGACGCCGTCGACGTGCGGATCCCCTTCAAGGTCGCCAAAGACGCGCTGATCGACACCTTCGAACGGGCGTACGTGCGGGCGGTCATCGATGCATGCGGAGGCAACATGACGAAGGCCGCGCGCATGGCAGGCATCGACCGCATGTACCTTCACCGCATCGTGCAGAAGCACACCAATCGCTCGTAGGCGTGCGCGTAGCCGGCGCGGCAACTGCGTTGGAAGAGCGGCCGGCCGAGCTCCCTAGGTGCCGTTGCCGTCGTCGGCGTCGGCGCAGCAGCGGAAGCCGGTGGAGTAATCGTAGTAGACGGGAGAGTGGGCGGTCGTGCGGTACTCGCAGCCTTCACCATTGATCGTCGTGTCGAGGTAGTACCCGCCGCGGAAGCTCCCGTCGTCGGTCCACTCGTGCACGTTGCCGACCATGTCGTGAACGCCGAAGCCGTTGGTGCACGCCGCGCTCGAGCCGGTGGCCTCGAGGGTGTTGTCCTGCTGGTTGGCGAGCGGGTCGTTCATGGTGCGTGCGCTGTGCTCGCCTTGGTGAAGGACGGTCATCGGCGCGGTGCGGTTGGTGTCGACGCAGGCGCCGTCGACGCGCGCGTTGCCGTACGGGTAGCGCGTTGCCTCGGGACCTTTACACGCCGTCTTCCACTCCTGCGCGCGGCAGAGTCGTTTTCCGGAGGCCTTGCACGCGCTCTTCGCTTCGACCATCGAGATGTGCGCCTGGGGAACGACGCTGGCCTGCGACACCGCGCGGACACGGTGGCCGTTCGGCGGCTCGTACGGGCTGAAGGCGGCCTCGGTGCCGTCGGTCGCGATCTCGACGAGCGACGCTTCGTATTTGTCGACGCAGCTCGAACCGACGCGCGCCATGCCGGTCGGGCATCCGACGCTCGGTGTGCCGTCCAGCTCGATTACCGGGGCGACCACCGCCGCCATCACCGGGGCAACCGGCGACGGGATGAACGAGGACAGCGACGCGGAGCTCATCGTCGGAAGCGCCATGACGAGGCCGATGAAGACCGCGGATCGTGCGACGCGGGCTCGGAACGAAGTGGGGTTGATCGCCATGGTAGCGAGGCCTGTATCCACAATGGGTGCCAGGTCCGTTACTCTTTGATTTCAATAGGTTACCTTGTCTGCAAAGGAGGACGAGAGTCCTCGCACAGAGGACTCGGGTCCTCTGTGCTCTCGGTGTGCACCCTGCGGCGCCTACGGGATGAAGCGGATCTGCGACGACGAGCTGATCGAGAAGATGGTGCTGCACGAGTGCTGGCTCGAGCTGGCGGCCATGCTGTCCTCGAGGCCGACGAGGGCCGAGGCGCGATGCCCGACGCGATCCGTCCTTCGTCGAGGAACATCAGTCATCCGCAGGCGCAGCTCACATCGCGCGTGCCGGGCGCCGGAGGCCCGCACATGTCGTTCGTCGGTGAGCAGTACGGAGCCGGAGGTGTGCACGGATCGGGCATGCATCCGGGCCCCGGAGCAACGAGGCCGCAGCTCGCTCGATAGCTGGTTCCGGTCGGGCAGGTGCCGCCGTCCATCAAAGGCAAGCACGCGGGAGGCGCGCCACCGCAGCACGGATGGACGCAATAGTCCGTCCCCGGGCAGACGGCCGTTCCGCAGGCGAACGAGGCGCCGTCGTGAGTGGCACTGTCGTCGCTGCTCGCCTCGTGGAGGGCTGAATCCCCTGCGGACGAGTCCGCCGCTCTGCCGTCGGTGCCTCCGCCGTCTGCGTTTCCGGAGTCCGCGTCGGTCGAGATTTCAGAGACCGACCCCCCGCATCCGATGGCAAGTCCGCCGAGCACGAAAAACAGAATCTTGGCAATCATGGTGGCGTAACGAGCAAGTCTCAAGCCGCCGCCGCCATCCCTGAAATTGCGAAGAAACCGCACTGCCTTGCCGTCCCTGGTGTCGCGGTCGGCACAGGGTGACTCACTCCGCGCCCATGAATCGGCTTGTTCTACGCGCCTCGCGTTCGGCTCACGACTTGCGTAGCGTTCTCCGAATGCGCCCCCATCGATCGTCCTCGGTTCTCTTCCTCGCAGTCATCACCAGCGGGTGCTCGGGCAAGATCGCTCCTGACGCTGCTGCGGGGTCGGACGCCTCCGCGCCGAGCGATAGCGGGCTGGGAACGCGGCCCGCCGAATGCCCGGCTGCGCTGCCCCAGCAGCAGACCGCGTGCACGAAGAACGAACTCCTCTGCGAATACGGCGACGACTACAATCCTCGCTGCAACACGGTCGTCGTGTGCTCGTCCGGAAGGTGGGCGTCGCCTATCTTCTTCGGAGGGTCGGGGAAATGTCCCTCACAGCCACCCACGATTCCGCCGAACCCCTCGGACTGCGCAGCGTCCGCCAACGCCGTTCCCGCAGGCGCTTGCTCCAGCTCGAGCACGTGCAAATACGACGGCGCGACCTGCACGTGTGGAGTCCATTGTTCGAACTACCCCATTCGTCAGCGCGACTGCGATCCGGATGCGGGCCTCACGACGTCTTGTTGCGACACGAGCAAGGTGACGTGGGAATGCTTCAGCGGGCCGCACTACTGCACCCTACCGAGGCCACGGATCGGAGCTGCATGCACGAATGAAGGAGATTCATGCGCGCTCGACGCCCCCGCCGAGTGCGGCCAGACCGTCGTCGAATGCCGCACGGGCGTGTGGAATCTGACGAACTCTTCGTGTTCGGCCTCGAGCGCGAGCGTGAAGCGCGACATTACCTACGTCGACCAAGACGAAGCGGAGCGCCTGCGCGACGAGCTCTTGAGCGTGCGGCTCGCGACCTACCGCTACAAAGTCGGCGACGAGTCGGCGCACCTCGGCTTCATCATCGAGGACATGCCGCGCGGCAGTCCGGCGGTTCTCGCCTCCCGCGACCGCGTCGATCTTTACGGATACGTGAGCATGACGGTGGCCACCGTGCAGAAGCAGCAGAAGGAGCTGGATCTCCTCAAGCGAGAGGTGGAACGCCTGGCGAAAGAGAACGCGTCGATGAAACGGCGAGCGCCCTGATCGTCAGTCGCAGTCGCAGCTCTGGCAGGTACGGATCGAGCTCGAAAAAGCGCGTGTCCGCCGTCAGAGTAAAGCGCGTGCGGTCAGATCGGGCTCCGCGCGCGCGTCCGTCCGACGAGCCACACGCTCGAGGCGACCACCACGATGCCGACGCCGAGGCCGAGCCACGCTTCGGTAGGCGCGCTCTTCAGCATGTCGAAGAGTCGCTGCCCGAAGTAGCTCATCACGAAAAGCGGCAGCACGTACCCCGCGAGAGATCCCCAAAAATGGGTCCAGAAGCGAACCTGCGAGATGCCGAAAAAAGCGTGAAGAAGGGGCGGCATCCAGAACACGAGCCGCAGTACGAACACCGTGGTGAACGCGCGCCGTGCGAGCGCGTCATCGTACTTTCGAAATCGCTCGGGCACTCTCGCCGAGACCCAATCACGCGCCACGAACCGCGCGAAGGAGAACCCCACGACGCTCGCGGCCATGGTCCCCGTCATCGATAGAGCAAAGGCAACCGGCCACGGCCAGATCAACGCCGCGGCCATGACGAACACCGTTCCAGGAATGCCGAAAGGCTGGAGCACCGCGTAAGCCACGATGAAGGCCACGTAGCCCCAGGCGCCAAGCTCGACGAGCGTCTTCGAAACGCGCGCCGGCTCCGCGAACTCATGGAGGACGCCCAGGCGCTCGGCGACCACGAGAAGCGCGACCACTGCGAGGACGGCCGCGATCTTCGCGTTGCGTTGGCTGTTCACGGTTGAGCGCTCATTTCACGCAATCCCGAGCAGATCCAGGATCGCGGCCACGAACGTCAACGGGTGAGGGGGGCAACCCGGTACGTAGAGCGCCGGGCCGACCTCTGCGAGGAAGGATCGATCCACCGTGGAGGCGTCCGCGAAGAGCCCACCCGAGATCGCGCAGGAGCCGACGGCAACGATGAAGCGCGGATCGGGCATCGCATCCCACGCTAGACGCACGGCCTCGGCCATGTTTTTCGTGAGTGGCCCGGTTAGGACGAGAGCGTCGGCGTGGCGAGGCGAGGCTACCCACTCGATGCCGAATCGCTGAAGATCGAAGTTCACGTTCGCGAGCGCGTTCAGCTCTTGCTCGCAGCCGTTGCAGCCTCCCGCCGAGACTTGGCGCATTCGCAGAGAGCGACCGAACATGCTCTTTAGAGCGTCGGATACGACGACCGGAGCGGGTGGCGCTCTTCCTTCGCTCACCACGAGCTCCTCGAGGTTGCGACCGCCCATGCGCGTTTCTGGGGTGAACACGATCTTCTTCTCGGGGCACCCGAGCGCGCATTCATTGCAGAATACACATTTGCCCAGATCGATTCTCACGGGGTCGAGCGTGATGGCGTTTGTCGGGCAAACGTCGATGCACGCGCGGCAGCCAGCCGGGCAGGGTGCGTCGCTGATCTCTGGTCGACCGCGAAAGCTGTCCGGCACCGCCTTTCGGAGATCCGTGATGAACTGGCTACCCTGGGACATTCGAACGCGGATCGTTTTGAGCATCAGAGGTCGCTTCCGCAATACGACAAGTCGAAGCTCTTGTTGCACATCGGAAAGTCGGAGATCTCGTTTCCGCGCATGGCGACGGCCAGTCCGAGCCAGTTTCGGAAGGACGGGTCCTGCACTTTGTAGTGGAGGAGATTGCCGTGGTCGCTCGTTTCGAGGACGTGGACGACCTCGCCTCGCCAGCCTTCGGCGACCGTGATGACGAGACGCGATGCTGCGAGATTACCCACGTTTTCTCGGGTGGGCTGGGAAACTGGGAAACCTTCGAGCGCGTCGTTGATCCATGCAAGCGATCGGTCCATCTCTCGGATCCGAAGGCTCGCGCGCGCGAAGCAGTCACCGGTGTCTTCGATGACGCACTCGATCGGAATGACGTCGTAGATGCCACCCGCGCCGTCGCGCTGGTCGATCGACACTCCAGACGCTCGCGCGGCCATGCCCACGAGGCCGAGCTCGAGCGCTTGCTCGCGCTTCAAGACGCCGGAGTCCCGAAGCCGGTGCTGCACGGTTCTCGACTCGAGGAAGCACTCGTTGATGATCTCGAGATCGGTCTGGAGGAGAGCGACACTTCGCATGATGCGCGCGGCGTCCCCGACCCCGATGCGGACGCCGCTCCCTCCGGGACGAAGCGCACCGCGACCAAAGCGACTGCCACACAGGCGCATGGTGGTGTTGATTGCCGTCGTTCGGAGTCGGCCGTACGTGGCCGCACCTTGAAGAAATCCTATGTCGCCGGCGAGCCCGCCGAGGCCGCTGAGGTGCATGCCGATCCGCTCGAGCTCGAGCATGATGGCGCGTGCCGCCTCGTGGTCCATGGTGATGCCGAAGCCGGCGAGGGATTCGATCGCCGCGCAATGAGCCCAGGTGTGGGCGATGCTGGTGTCGCCCGCGATGATCTCGACGAGCGGCGCGAGGGACCGCGGGTCTCCTTGAAGGAGGCGCCGTTCGATGCCGCGATGCTGGTATCCGAGGTGAATCTCGAGGTGATGAACGTGCTCCCCCAGGCACATGAAGCGGAACGCGCCCGGCTCGATCACGCCCGCGTGGATCGGCCCGACCGCGACCTCGTGGACCTCTTTCCCTTCGATCTCGTAGAAGGGATAGTCGTTCATACCGCCGCTTGCGAAGCGAATCGGCTTGAGCCACGGATGCCCGGTGATCCGCACGCCACATTGCTCGTGGAGCTCGCGCTCGAAGCAGTGCATTCCCGGGAAGTCCGCGGTCAACGCGTGGTATCCGCGCGCAGGATCCATCGTGGTCCGGAGCACCGTTAGCTCTCCGCGGGCAGCGAGCACCGCGGTCACCACGGCCAGGCGGCCCTCCGTTCTTCCGTAGAGGATGACCATTCGCTCGCACGCAGTGAGGCGCGCGTGGATCTCCGCGACCCACTCCTTCGGCTCCAGACATGCGACGTCCTCAAGGCGCGCACTGTGGATGGCGAGTGAGCTCATTCGCTTCCCAACGTCGCTGCGACTTGTCGAAAAAGAGCGTTCACGGGCGGGGGCATGTAGACGCCCATTGCCACGAGCGCCACGAAGAAGACGAGCTCCGGAACAGCAGGCCCGAAGGTCTGCGGAGGCCACGACACCTTCGTCTTCGGCTCGCCCCAGATCATCGGAAAGATCGTGCGACCGGTGGCCACGAAGGTCATCGTGATGAGGCCGCAGAACACGATGAAGACAATGATCTGCCCCGAGCGAAAGAGCCCGGACAGGATCATGAGCTCGCCGAGGAAGCTTCCGAACGGAGGAAAGCCGAGCAGCGCGAACGTCCCCACCAGCAAGAACATGCCGCTGTAGGGCAGATCCTTGATCAGCCCAGAGATCTCGCGCGTGTCTTTCGTGGCGTAATACGCTTTGATCTTGCCGGCGGTGAGAAACAAGATCGCCTTGATGAAGGCGTTGCTCACGACGTAAAGAAGTAGTCCGTACGAAGCCATGCTGTTGCCGATGCCGAGCCCGATCGCGATGACGCCGGCGTGGTTGATCGAGGCGTACGCGAGGAGTCGTTTCAGGTTGCGCGTCGCGATGATGCTGAAGCTCGAGACCGCCATCGACGCGAGGCCGACCAAAAGAAGCTCGGTGGAGACCAGATCCGGGTTGCCCCGACGATAGACTTGGAGGACGCGCAAGAGGGCCACGAGCGCGCAGTTGAACTGCACGGAGGCGAGCATCGCCGTCACCGCGGGGGGCGCCTGGTCGTACGTCTCGGGAAGCCAGCTGTACATCGGAGCGAGCCCGAGCTTCGTTCCGTAGCCGAGGAAAACGAGCGCGAGACCGAGCTTGCGCCAAACGTTCGGAGGACCGCCCACGAGTGGCGCGAGCCGGTCGATGAAGAACGTGGGGGCGTGCCCGCTCATCTCGAGGCTCCTGCCGAGGCAAAGAAAACCGAGGAGCGCGAGGCTGAGGCCCACGGAAGAGAACACCAGGTACGTCCACGATGCGCGGCGCGATGCGGGGACTCCAGGGCGAATGATGAGCGGCGCGGCAGCGAGGGTAGTCGCCTCGAGCGCGATCCACATTACGAGAATGTGGTTCGAGATCACGACGGCATTCGCGGCCGCCATGAAGACGAGCGCCAAGGACACGAAGCGCCCGAGGCCGTCGCGCGTCTTTGGAACCGTGCGCACCCGATTCCAGACGAAGGCCGCGATCCCGAAGAAGATGACGTTGATGAGCACGAGAAATAAGCGCGCGGTTGGGTCGAGGGTGAGGTACGGCATTCTCCCTCCGAAAGCGCGTTCACTCCCGATCCCGCCCATGCTCACGGCAAGCGCCGCGTCGAGAAATGCCGTACCGATGAGGATCTGCGGGAGCGCACGTACGCCCCCCGACGCAACGATGAGCCCAGCGATGGCCGGGACGACCACGACCGCGATCGGCGTCATGGCACCGCCGCGCTTTTCGCTTCGACGAGCGTGCCCACCGGCGAATTCTTCAAAGTCCGCAAGTACCAGGCGAACATCACCACGGAGATCAGGAGCACGGCGGTCTGTCCAAGACGAATTCCGATCGCCTCGTGGTGCGAAGGATTGCCGAGTTCGAAGAGGGCGATGGCATTCTCGAGCCGGAGCGCGCCAATCATCTGACTGAAGGGGACCGACTGCGTCGACAGGACGAGGAGCCCGAGGAGCAGCCCCGACGCGGACACTGCGACGAGGGTCTGCTCGTCACTCTCGACGGGAACGACCACCCCCGCGAACTGGAAGGCGAAGACCACGAGCACGATCGCGAACGTCCAGGAGAGCATGTTCGGCGGAATGACGTCGTTGCGCGAAGGAGCCTTCTGGCTTCGGAGCACGCGGTAGAGAAAGAGCGGAGCTGCGATTGCCCGGACGGCGAAGAGGTCGACGAAGGTCAGTATCGTGTGCACCGACAGATGATGATCGTGGCGGTAGGCGATCCATCCCATCAGCGCGCCCTGGCACGACAGGCCGACGAGGCTCGTCCGCCAAGATGCGATGAACAACGGGAGCAGGAGCACCGCCAGGAACGCAATGAGAAGAGGAGTCATGCGCGCTAGGCATGCCAGGAGGTGGCGATCAAGGCGACGAACGCAGCGATCGTCGCGGCGAGGATGTATTGCGGAACGGTGCTCAGCTTCAGCCGCGCGACCATGGACTCCACGGTTCCAATGACGACGGCGATGACCAGCGAAATCCCCACGTTTGCCGCAGCGGCGACCGCCATGACGTGATCTGCGCCGGCCCATGGATTCACGAGCGCAGCGAGAAGCGTGATGCCTACGGTCATCTTGAGAGCGGAGCCGTACTGGAGGACCGCCAGGTCGGGGCCACTGTGATCGAGGATCATCACCTCGCGGATCATCGTGAGCTCGAGATGGGTGCTCGGGTCGTCCGCCGGCATTCGTCCCGACTCGACTTGCACGATGATGAAGAGCGCGATGATTGAAGCGGCCCAGACCACGAGCGATCCTCCCGCATCGATGCGCATGGCGACGGCACCTGTCAGGGAATGCTCTCCACTCGCCGTCGAGAGCGCGCCCGCAACCAGGAAGAGCGTCGGCTCGAGGAGCGTCGAGAGCGTGGCCTCGCGACTCGCCCCCATGCCCTCGAAAGAGCTCCCGACGTCGAGCGCTGCGAGCATCAGCGCCACGCGACCAAGCGCCCACACGTACGCGAACCAAACGAAGTCGAAGGGAAACGCGATCGCGCTTTGGCGACCGAAGAGGGGCACGACGAGCGCCGAGGCGAGCGTGGTAGCCAGGACGACGTAGGGCGCGAGGCGGAAGATGGGCGTGGTGGCCGCGCTGTACACGCTCTGCTTGCGCATCAAGCGGACGAGGTCGAACGCGAGCTGAAGGATCGGAAGTCCTTTTCGACCGGACCAAAGAGCCTTCGTACGGTTGATGATCCCCACGACGAGAATGGGCAGGACGACGACGGTGCCCACGAACGCTGCGAGGGGGCTCGCCATTCTTCCCACCTCTCCGGGGGTCATCGCCCGGCCCCGATCAGCACCGCCACGATGGTCACCAGAAGGACGAGCGCTGCGGCGAACGCGAAGCGCGGCTGCTCTGGAATGCGCTCGGACGTCTTCGTCACGAACTCTTCGCCTTGCCCTATCACCTCGAACATCCTTCGCTCGACGGCGTCGATGTGGTGGGTCGACACATGGCCGCGTTCCGGTGGAAACGCTTTCGTCGAGAGGCGCTCGCGCCGGAGCTGCGGCAAGAACGCCTCGAAGATCAGGGCAAATTGAGCCGAAAATGAGCTTCCCGTCGTTTGCATGCGCGTGTTCGGCGCCGCGTAGCCACAGCCCCACGTAACGACGCGACGCGCGCGCCTCCCGGCGAGCCAGCCGGCTGCGCAGAAGATCGCGATGCCCACCGCGAGCACTCGGCTGACGAGCTGCACAGGGACGAGCGCCTTCGTCAGGTCGGAATCGTCGAACGCAATCCCGTCGATGCGGAAGAGGGAGATCGTGGAGCGGACGAAGCTGAGCCCGATGATCGGAAAGAGGCCGAGGAGCACGACGCCCGCCGCGTGGACCGCCATAGGAAGGAGCATGGTCCAGGGAGCATCGCCTTGCGCGTGAACCCTTGCGTCTCGTGGCTTGCCGAGGAACGCGACGCCGATCGCGCGGGTCATGGAAAGCGCGCTCACCGCACCAACGAACGCGAGGAGAGCGGCAGCCCCAACGAGAGCGATCGTGGCCAACGCCGAAGGCGCAGCTCCGGAGAGGAGCCCCGCGTAGATCAGAAATTCGCTGAAGAACCCGTTCAGAGGCGGGAGCGCGCACATCGCGATACCGCCGATCATGAACATAACCGCGGTGCGGGGCATGGCGCGCGCGAGGCCGCCCAAGCGTTCGATGTCGACCGTGTGAGCGATGCGGTAGACGGCGCCGGCCGCGTAAAAGAGCAAGCACTTGAAGAGCGCATGGTTGAAGAGGTGGAGGATGCCGCCACCGAACCCCGCGAGCACGAGGGCCGGCTTGCCCCACGAGAGGCCGAGATAGCCGATGCCGAAGCCGATCCCGGCGATGCCCACGTTCTCGGTCGACGAATATCCAAGGAGACGTTTCAGGTCTCGTTGCACCGACGTGTAGAGAACACCGAAGAGCGCCGAGAGGCACGCAAAGCCAAGCACGCACCACCCCATCCACTCTTCGGGTCGCCCCATGAGGAGAGTGAAACGCAGGAAGCCGAAGAGACCTGCCTTGTGAATCACCCCCGACATCAGCGCCGAGACGTGCGCGGGCGCCGCAGAGTGAGCGCGCGGGAGCCACGTGTGGAACGGGAAAAAGGCCGATTTGAGGGCGCACGAGGCCGCGAGGAGAAGGAAGGCAACGCTGCGAAGGCGACTTCTTTTCGCGAGGAAGGCGCCGAACGCGTCGAAGTCCATCGAACGCGTTTGGCTGTGCATGAGCATGAACGCCGCAACGAGGATGAAGAGTCCGACGTGCGTCGAGACGAGGTAGTTGAACCCAGCGAATCGGATCTTCTGGTTTTGATATTCCCAGATGACGAGCAGCCACGCCGAGATCGCTGCGACCTCCCATCCGAGGAGGAACACGAGCGCGTTCTGCACCGAGTAGACGATGATGAACGACAGGCCCACCATGTTGAGGAGGGCAAAGTGCGGCCCGCCGTTGCGACCGGTGTCGAAGGAAGGGCGGAGATACCCGACCGCGTAGACGCTCCCCAGAAATGTCATGGGGAGCGACCACGCTAGAAAAAATGCGCTGAGCGCATCGACGCGCACCCGGATCGTCTCGACGGGGAACGACCAGGGGAGCTCCGCTACGAGCCCCGGCCCGCCCGCGAGCACCGGCGCGATTGCCCAGAGGACGAGGAGCGTTGCCAGAGCTTGCGAGGTGAGGGCGACCGCCGCGCGGTGGGCGTTGTGACGAAGCGATAGCGACAGCGCCGCGCCTAGAATGAAGACGAGGCCGCCGATCAGGAGGTAGTGCACGGGCGGGGCCCCACGATACGACGATTAGGACCCGCGTGCGGGCGTTAGTCGCTCAGCCGGAGTCGGCTGCGTCCGCCGCGTTGCTCGCGTCGGCAGCATCGGTGCCCGCGTCGAGCCCCGCGTCGTCGGGAAGCATCGGCGCCGTGGGGCAAGCAGCGATCGAGACCGTGTTCGTGTCCATGGTCACCGCCGCTGCAGCAAGCGCCCTGCCGGTGAGCTCGGCGCGCGTGTTGAGGGTGACGGAGCTGCCCGAGAGAATATTGCCGCTGAACTTCGCGTCGGTCGAAATGGTCGCCGCGGTGCCGACCTGCCAGTAGACGTTGCAGGGATTCGCGCCGCCGGTGACGAGGACCTGGGCCGGCACGAGCGTGTTGAGCGAGAATGTGGTGAGCGTGCTGCCAATCTGGAAGAACCACTTGGCGTTGGCGCCGGCACTCCCCGCGGCGAGCGTGAGGATTCCCGTAATCTGGGCAGACGAAGCGAACTTGTAGATTCCAGGCGGGAGCGTCATTCCGCCGAGCTCGCTGGCCGTGGTCACGCCGCCGAGCAGGTTCGCGGGCGAGATGTCCGTGTAGGCCTGGAGAATATCTGCCTGTGCGGTCTGGGCAACGCTGTCGCCGAGGTGGAACGCACCGAGGAGGAGGATCGGCGGCGTCGTTCCGATGGCCGTCGGGCTCGGATACACACCCAGGTCGCCGGCGCTGACGGTCGTGGTGTTCGCGTTCGACACGGTCGACCCCCCGAAGATCGTGAACCTGGCGGCCGATTTGAGGAGGGGGTCGAAGGGGGCGAGACTCGCGTCGGTTCCGTCGAAGGCGTCGGCGGCGTCGGCGGCGGCAGCATCTGCGCTGTCGGTAGCATCTGCGCTGTCGGCGCGCGCATCGTTGACGGTGGTGTCGGTGAAGGTCCCGTCACCCACGGTTCCGTCCGCCATCATTTCGTCGCCCACGGTCGAATCGCCGAGCGTTACGTCGCTCGTCGTTCCGTCGGCGAGCGCGCCATCCGGCGAGACCGCGCCGTCCGAGTCGAATGGGATGGTGTCGAAGCCACCGCACGCCGCGGGAACGAACGCGGCGAACGGAATGACGACAGCGAGGCGAGCGGCGAGGCGGGGGAGACTAAGGGTTCGCGCCATGGTGTTCTTCCTCTTCACTTCTTCGCCGGGGTGGGGGTCTTCGCCGGCGGGGGATTCGTCGCCAGGTCTTCGATGTGGAATTCGACGCGTCGATTGGCCGCACGTCCGTCAGCCGTCGTGTTCTCTTCGAGAGGCTTCTCGAGACCAAAGCCTTCGCTGCTCAGCTTGCGTTTGTCGACGCCCGCCTTGGTCAACGCCTTCTCGACGGACACCGCGCGCCGCCGACTGAGGTCCTTGTTGTAGACCGCAGCGCCGACGTTGTCGGTGTGTCCTTCGACGCGAAGGTGCTTGATTTCGGGATGCTCCTTGAGGGTCGTGGTGACGGCGTCGATGATGTTCTTGCCCTCGAGAATCTCCGCGCTGTTGGTCTTGAACTTGATCTGGTCGAGGATTTTCACCTGGCCGGCTTCGATCCGAACGAACGGGCAGCCGTTCATTTTCGGATTGTCGTTGTGGGGGCCCGGCGCGTCGGGGCATGCGTCTTCGGTGTCGATAATGCCGTCCTTGTCGCGGTCGGACGGGCAGCCGTTCGTCTTGGGATCGCCGGTCTTGACGCCAGGAACCGTGGGGCAAGCGTCTTCGGCGTCGATGATGCCGTCCTTGTCCTTGTCTGACGGACAACCGTTCGTCTTGGGATCGTCGGTCCTGATTCCGGGAACGTCAGGGCACGCATCCTCGGCGTCTGCAATGCCGTCCTTGTCGCGATCCGACGGACAGCCGTTCGTCTTGGGATCGTCGGTCTTGACTCCGGCGACGTCTGGGCACGCATCGTTCTGGTCGAGGATCCCGTCGCCATCGCGGTCCGGCGGACACCCGTTGGTCTTGGGATCGTTCGTTCGCACACCGACGACGTCGGGGCATGCGTCTTCGTTGTCGAAGACTCCATCGCCGTCACGGTCGGGCCGAGGGGGCGGCGGCTTCTCGATCGACGGCATCCACTCGATGGACGCTAGCGTGCGAAACTGCGCGGTCCCTGGCGCGCTCGACAGACCCGGTCCGGCGCCGAGCCCGAATCGAAAATCACCCGCGTTGTAGTGGCCGCCAAGCATGAGCGCGAGGGGCGTCGAGTGTTTTCGGAAGGCCGTGTCGCTGCTGGCGATGACCGTGCCGCCGAAGATTTCCGGTCCGAGGAGGAGCTTCTTATCCGCCACGCGGAGGCCGGCGGCAGCGCTGAAGTCGAGCTCGGTTCCCGTTGCGCGCCCGTTGAACGGAGTGTCGTTCGCGCGATAGACGGTGCCGACTTGGACGGCATACGCGAAGTTGTCGATGTCGCCGGCGACGGCTACGCGCGGACCCACCCGGACTTGTCCGTCGCCGAGGTATTGCGTTTCATCCCCCGTCGGGAGCCACACTCGGCCGCCGAGCGCGATCGTGAAGGGATCGCCGTACTCGCCGAGCAACCGAAGGTCTGCGGCGAGGCGCAAATCGCCGACACCGCCGTTCGAGGGCGCGATGTACCTGCGCCCGGCGGCCGTTTTGCTCTCGCCGTCCTGAAGAAGGGCGAGAGGGAGGCTGAGTCCAAGGCGAAGGCGGTCGAACAGATTGACGGACGCGCCGACGTGCAAATAAAATTGCGAGCTGATGACCGCGGTGTTCTCGGTCCTGTCGGGGTTCTGGAGGATGTACGCCTTGTAGGCGTAGTCACCGACGACCCCAATCGCAGGCCGGAACTTGCCGCGAAGATCGAGCGATTCGTTGGCGAACCAATCGCTTCCGCGCTCGGACGGCTCGAACGTATTGAGTGCGCCTGGCGCGGTCTGCGCACTTGCTGACGCACTCCAGCCAATCGTAGCGAAAGCAGCGACGCAGCAAACGCGGGCCCGACGATAACTAAGATTCTTCATTCCGAGGTGTGATGCCCGTGCTGCAATCACGGTTCTGTCGTTCGCCGGAATCGCTCTCATTCCGTGGAGGCTAACGCGGCGTAAGTGGGAGTTCCAGTACGAAGATGCAGCCTCTTCCGGGGAGATTCTGGATGTGAATCGCGCCGCCGTGCGCCTCGGCGGCTTGCTTGGCGATCGGCAAGCCGAGGCCGAAGCCCGTACGGTCGACGCCCATCTGCGAGAACGGCAGAAACGCCTTCTCGACCATGCCGTCGGGGAGGCCGCCGCAGGTGTCCTCGACTTCGATGCTGACGCGATTTTCGCGCACCCGGGCGCGGATCTCTACCCGCCCTCCGTCGTGACTGAATTTGACGGCGTTTCGAGCGAGGTTGATGAGGGCCGAGCTGACGAGGCGCGCATCGACGACGAGCTCGTGATCCTCGTCGAGCTGGCAGGTAAGGGTGATCCCTTTCTCCTCCGCGCTCAGGCTCGCCGCGAGCTCGACGTCATGCAGCAAGGCCGAGAGGAGGATGGCCTCCGGACGGAGCGTCACCGCGGCGCCGACCTGCGCGTCGCGAAGCGAGTTCTCGATGAGCTCATGCATGCGTGCGAGGCCGCGCTTCAGGATCTGGAGGAAGCGATCGTCTTTCAGTTGCCCCGCGCGCAGGATGGCGGCGAGGGCGCCGTTGACCGCGCCGAGCGGATTTCGGAGCTCATGCGCGACGAACGCGAAGTGCTCGTTCGACTGCCGACGAAGCTCGCCGTCGCGCTGCCGGGCGTACTCCGAGACGGCCTCGGCAATCCCGGTGATCGTGCAGTGGTAGAGGACCTCGCGCTCCCCGTTGCTGACGTTCACCCCCGCCGCGTTGGCCTCTTCGATGATGGCCTGGCCGAGGGCGCCGTACTCGCGCACCACGGAATCGAGGTTGAACCCGAGACCCAGGCGCTGCACTCCGTGCTCGGCGGCGATGTCGCTGACGTCGAGGATCGAAAGGCGGCGAAGATTGCCGGCCACCTCGTCGAGGAACATCGGCAAGTGATCGACGAGCTCCGCGCGAGGCATTGACCCAGGATGGAGACTCCCGCTCACCATTCTCTCCCAGCGTTGCAAGATCTCGTCGCGGCGCGACGAGATGAGCTCGGGAAGATCCATTGCGAGCAATCTCGGCCTCTTCGGTCCCCGACGCAACCGGGAAGGCGAAACTTCACCCGCGAACGCAACGATTGCGCGTGGGTGCTCATCGGATACTTTGACTCAGCCGGAGACTTACTTTTCTTGAAACCCGAGACGACTCAGGGCGGCGACGCACCGCCCGCAAATCAGCGACTTTCGATCGTTGAGCGCTTCGACGCGGCCGCGGGATCGCAGCTGTCGCTTCGAGGCGAGCTGAAGTTCCGCGAGGCCGGCCAGATCTGGACCGACGTGCGAGGTCAGGTCTCTTCGCTCAAGAAGGGCGACCGCATCGACTTCGACATGAGCGACGTCGAGTCCGTGGACGGAGGCACGATGGCCCTCCTCGTGCACCTCCGGAGTGAGCTCGCCGAGCGCGGAGTGAGGGCCGAGTTCGTGGGCGGCCACGAAAACGTCCAAGCTCTGATTCACCTTTACCGCGGTGACGTGAAGTCCGTTCGACGGACGAAGCGAAAAGCCCAAGGCCTCTTGTCTCAGATCGGCGATGCGACCATCAAATTTTTTCAGGACATCAAAGAGGTCCTCGCGTTCTTCGGGGACACGGTGGTCGCGACCCTCGGGCTCTTCAAAGACCCGACCTCGGGCAACTGGAAAGACATTCTTCCCACCATGGAACGCACCGGCGCGAACGCCGTGCCCATCGTGATGCTCATCAATTTTTTGGTCGGCTTCGTGATGGCTTTTCAGGGCGCGACGCAGCTCAAACAGTTCGGCGCCAATATCTACGTCGCCGATCTGGTGGGACTCTCGGTGACCCGCGAGCTCGGGCCGCTCATGACTGCGATCATTCTTTGCGGGCGTTCAGGAGCCGCGTTCGCGGCCGAGCTCGGCTCCATGAAAGTCTCCGAAGAAATCGACGCGCTCCGCACCATGGGCTTCGGCCCGATTCGCTATCTCGTCTTGCCGCGGGCCATCGCGCTCATGCTCGTCTTGCCCGTCCTCACGCTGATCGGAGACTTCGTGGGCATGCTCGGCGGGCTCCTCGTCGGCCTGGCCAGCTTGGGGCTCACTGTCTCCGGATACCTCAGCGAAACCACCAAGGCCGTTGGCATGTGGGACGTCTTCTCAGGGCTGATCAAGAGCGTCGTCTTCGCGCTCGCCATCACCCTCATCTCTTGCCAGCAAGGCTTCGCGACGACGGGCGGCGCGGAGGGCGTGGGACGGCGCACGACCTCCTCGGTGGTCTCGATCCTCTTCACCCTGATCCTCATTGACGCAGGGTTCACGATGTTCTTTCACGCGTTCAACCTATGAGCGAGCCCCTCATCAAAGTCACCGACCTCACCATGGGTTGGGGAGACGTCATCCTGCAGCAGAACGCGAAGTTCAACGTCGAGCGTGGCGACGTGTTCGCGATCCTGGGCGGTAGTGGCTGCGGCAAATCGACGCTCCTCCGCTACCTCATCGGCCTCGAAACACCTCTCTCGGGTGAGATCGTCATCGATGGTCTCGGCAATCCGAACCTCGAGGTCGGTCGCCCTCCGTTCGGCGTGATGTTTCAATCCGGCGCTCTCTTTGGATCGCTGACGGTCGGCGAGAACGTAGGCCTCGCGCTCGAGCAGTGGACCGATCTGCCGTACGAGGCGATCGGCGCCATCGTCCTCGCCAAATTGAAGCTCGTTGGATTGGCAGGCGCAGAGAACAAATTTCCTTCCGAAATTTCCGGAGGAATGAAGAAGCGCGCGGCGATCGCCCGGGCCATGGCCCTCGAGCCCGAGCTTCTCTTCCTCGACGAACCGTCGGCCGGTCTCGACCCGGTAAGCGCAGTCGAGCTCGACGAGCTCATCATTACTCTCAACAAGGTGCTTGGCCTGACCGTGGTCCTCGTGACCCACGAGCTTCCAAGTATCTTCAAGATCGCAAAGCGGTGCATCATGCTCGACAAAGAAAGCAAAAGCATCATTGCCACCGGAGACCCGTGCGAGCTGCGCGACTCCAGCACCGACCAGCGTGTGCATGATTTCTTCAACCGACTCCCGAGGGCTTCCTAATGTCGACGCCGACCAACCACTGGAAGCTCGGGCTCTTCGTCGTCTCGGGGTTCGTGCTCGCGCTCATCACGATCGTCGTCCTCGGCGCACAGAGCCTGAAAAAGCAAACCGTCAGCTACAAGACGTACTTCGATGAGTCGGTGCAGGGGGTCGAGATCGGCTCGCCCGTGAAGTTCCGCGGCGTCACCGTGGGCAACGTCTCGGGTATCGACGTCGCCGCCGACCACCGCCACGTGGAGATCACCAGCGATCTTGCGGTCAAAGATCTCGACGATCTCGGGCTCGCCGTCGGAGCGGGGAAAAAGGCTCGGATCAGCGTGCCGCCCGACCTCCGCGTGCAGCTCGCGTCGCAAGGAATCACCGGCGTGAAATTCCTCCAAATCGATTTCTTCGACATCAAGGACAACCCGCCGCCGGCCCTGCCGTTTCCCGTTCCGGACAACTACATTCCGGCCGCCGTCTCCACGATGAAGAACCTAGAGGACGCAGTCGTTCGCGCCGTGAACCGGATGCCGGAGCTCGCCGACGAGATCCTCCGGGTGGTCGTGAAAGTGAGCACGCTGCTCGACGAGGTCTCGAGCAAGAAGCTGCCGGATCAAGTGGCGGTGACGCTGCGCCAGACGAACGCGACGCTGGCCACGCTGCAAACCACGCTCAACGACGTCCACGTCGGCAAGCTCTCCGAGCAAGCCCAGACTACGCTCACCAACTTGAACGGGACCATAGACAAGATGAACGCGCTTGTTACACGTCTCGATGGAGACAAGGGCCTCTTCGCGAGCGCTCAGCGGGCGACGACGGCGGTGGGCGACGTCGCCCAGAATGCGCGTGGTCTCGGGCAAGAGCTGGAGGAGACCTTACGCGACATTCAGGAAATGACGCTCGCCGTCGGGCGCATCACCGACGCTCTCGAGCGCGATCCCGACATGCTCCTCAAGGGTCGCGGCAAGGCAACCGCCACGGGAAAGGCGGCGGGCAAATGAGGCGCCGCACCGGTTCGCTCGTTACCGTGCTGGCGCTCTCGTTGTTCGTGTCAGGCTGCGCCCTGACCTCAAAGAGTGACTCCGTCATTCTCCGGTACTTCGCGCTGGATGGTTCGCGAGCGCAGCCGCACCCGGCCCCCGCAGGCCAGACCAAGACCTCCGATCTCCAGCTTCGCCTCGGACGCGTGAACGCCGCGAGCTATCTCAAGGAGCGCATTGCGTACCGCGACGCCAACGTCGAGGTGGGCTACTACGACGATCTACGCTGGACGGAGAAACCCGAGTCCTACCTGCGTCGTGCGCTTGCGCGTGCGTTCTTCGAGGACCACGGGCTCAAGCAGATCGTCTCCGGTTTCGGCCCCACCGTGGAGGTCGAGCTGAGCGCCTTCGACGAGCTGCGCGGTCCGAAGCCCGGGGTCCGCGTGGAGATGACCTGGCTCCTTCGGGACGAGCAGGTGGTCTCCGTTCAACAGTCTTTCGTCATCGAGCGCCCGCTCGCGACGACGAAGGGAGAGGCCGCTCCGGCAGACGTCGCTACGGCGCTCTCCGCCGCGCTCGACGAAGGTGTGCAACGCATCGTCGCCCAGGTGACCACGGCGTTGACCGCGAAATGAGCCGCAGAATGAAGGCGCTCCCTGCTGCGCTAGCGTGTGCGTTCGTGCTGGCCCCCAAAGGCGCGCGCGCTCAGGGCAACTACCACTCGACGCCGAACGGTGGTCGCTCGGCGCTCATGGGAAACACCGGTGAAGCGCTTGGCCGAGACGGAGCTTCGCCCTTCATGAACCCGGCGACCATTGTGCGGATCCACGACACGTCGTTCGCTTTCTCGATGAATTTTTATTCGTTCACGTCCACACACCTGAGCGCGTATCACCAGTCAGGCCCCGTTGACGCCGGGAGATTTCCGGGTGTTGCACCGCAGGACACCTCGGTGACGGACAACCAGATCACCGTGATCCCGACGACGCTTTGCCTCTTCGTCAACGTCTCCGGCTTGAGCGGAGACGATCCCGAGGAAGGAGTCGCCGACACCTCGACCCGCGTCGGGCGACAGAAGCTCGCCCTTTGCCTGGGGAACGTAGAGCGTCGAGAGACGCTTCTGCCCGCCTTGAATTACCGAACGACGACTCCGGGCGGAGCCTCGCAGCAAGCCGGGTCGCTCACGGGTAAATGGTTTCGCTGGCGCTTCGGTCCGTCCTACGCAGGGTACATCACGAAGGAGCTCACCATTGGCCTGTCGCTCCACGGTGTGTACAGCCACTACGGCTACCACACCGACAACACCACGGTGACCAGCGGTGGTCCAGGGGGCGGAATCCTCTCGAGCGTGGGATCGAACGGGGCGGGCACTGCGATCGACCTCGATCCTATTCTCGGCGTCACCTACAAGCTGAAGGATCGCTACACGTTCGGGGCAAGCGTGCAGACGCCTTCGGCCCACGTGGTCGGCTCCTTCGACGGCAACCTCCACGAGGTGTACGGAGGCACGGCCCTCGACAACTCCGTGCTCACCACGGGCACCGGAGATTTCTTTGCGCCCACGCCGGCGCGTCTCTCCGCAGGCATCGGCGTGAAGGTGGCGAGCAGCTTGAAAGTCGAGGTGGACGGCTCGTACTACTTTCCGATGAGCTCGGCGATGCGCTCATCGCTTCAAGGGAACACCGTCACCCTCAACGGCGTGAATGCAACGTCGACGCCGTTCGACGCGACGTACGCGGTCCGGTCGCGGCCCACGGTCAACCTCGGGGTCGGAGCAGAATATTTCTTCTCTCCGAGGTTCAGCGTACTCGGCGGAGCCGGGGTCGATTTCAGCGCCACGCCCGCCCTCGACACCACGAATTTCCTCGGTGCATTCTACAAGGAACGAACCAATCGCGTCGTCGGCTCGCTGGGCGTAGGGTCGTTTCGCAACGGCGAGGACTTTCTGGTGGGAACCCAGGTCACGTACGGTTGGGGCGATGCGCTCGCCTTGAACCCGTACGTGCTGCCGAATGCGTATTCGACCGTTCACCTCCAGCAAATTGGGGCAACGGTCATCTTCGCTGGCTCCACGAACTTCGCCGCGATCAAGCGCGCCTTGAAGAACGTCGAAAAGCTCGTGAAGCCTGCTGCTACCCCTGCTGCTACGCCTCCCGCTGCTACGCCTAATCCCGCTCCGCCAAACTAAGCGAAGCGGTGAGCGCCGCTCAGTGGAAGCACGCCGCGGCGTCGGCGCACGATGAGCCAGCGTCGACGACCGGCGGAACGACCGCAGCATCCGGCGTGGAGCCCGCGTCGGGCGGAGCGACCGTGCCGCCATCGGACTGCAACCCGGCGTCGTCGGCCGGCGTACCTGCGTCGGAGGCTGCGCCTGCGTCTTCGGATGTTCCTCCGCCCGACGCGCAGACAGGAAGCGAAACGGCGTTGGTGTCCATGGTGACCGCGCCTGTGCGCGCCAGGGTTCGCCCGGAGACCTTGGCGCCGGTGGTGAGCGTGATGCTCGCGAGAGCGAGGATGCTTCCCGTGAACACGGTGCCCGTTCCAAGGGTGGCCGAGCTCCCGACCTGCCAAAAGACGCCGCAATCGTTTCCGCCGTTGATCACGCGAACCGACGCGTTGCTCGCGCTGGTCAGGGTGCTTCCGGTTTTGAAAACGAAGACTGCATCGGCGCGGCCGCCGGCGTCGAGCACGAGGTCGCCCGTCAGCTGGGCGGAGGACGCGAAGCAGTAGACGCCGGGGGTGAGGGTGAGTCCGCCGAGATCGCGTCCGCTGAGATCGACGGTGCACGTCTCGGAGCCGAGGGCATCGTAGGCGGTGACCGCGTCTCTCTGAGCGGCCAAGGCGGCGGCATCACCGGCGTGGATCGATCCGATCACGAGCCCCGGCGGGAATCCAGTGATCGCGAGGCCGGGGCTGACCCCGAGGTTTCCTTTGACGATCGTCGACCCGGTATTGGTCACCGTCGAGCCGCCGAGAACCGCGAAGCCGCCCACCGCACCGAGCACCGGAGCCGACGCCCCCAGTGCCGCGGGCAATGAACGGCCGCCCTCCGAGGTCACGGGCGCGCTGCACGCGGACGCTCCGATGACCAGGGACGTGAAGAGAGGAAGAGACAGAGCGGCGAGGATGCTGCGGGAGTTCATAGGGGATCCTTTGGGGGCGGTTCGCGTGGTGTCATTGGCCCTACTGCACAAACGAGCCCGCGGTGAAATGCCGGGATAATGGCCGTTTCGCGCGTTGTCGCCGACGCACGACCGCCTCATCACGCGAAACGTGCGCACACGAGCGCCACACGCCTCCACGTGGATTCCGCGATCGCGAGGTCAGCGCGACCTCACAAAGCGAGGCGCTTGCGCGTCAACGTGGCGCTTTGCACCGCTTCGATTTTCGTCGACGAATCATTCCGCCCTTTCTTGAGGTAGAGATCGCGGCTCGGTTGGTGCAAGTCATCCGTTCATGACATCCACTAGATTCTCCTCGTTCACACTCGCCCGTTGCCTCATCGCCGTTCCCTTAGCTGCGCTTCTCGCAGTCGCGTGTGACGACACGACGGCGACCTCGGGCAACGACGGCGGCGCGCCTGGTTCGGAAGGCGGCGTAGGAACGGACAGCGGCGTCGGCTCCGACGGAGGCGCGGGCTCCGACGGCAGCGCACGCACGGATGCGAGCTCCGACAGCGGGCGCGATGGCAGTGGCGACGGCGGCGACGCCGGGCCGTACACTGGACCGAGCGTGGGCACCGCAAAAACCTTCGCCGCGCTCGCCTACAGCGGCATCACCTCGGCCAACATCTCGACCATCGGCGGCGAGCTCGGGGTGAGCGCCGGGGCCGTTTCCACGATCACGGGCTTCGATTTGGCGGCCTACACCAAGTACGGTAACGACTCGCTCGCGCCGTACACCATGCGCACGCTCCTCGCGCAGCAAGATGTCACCGCTCTCGTCGGAAACATCAATCCGCGCGCATGCGACAACGACCTGACGAACGTCGTCGGCGGCCTCACTGGCGACATCACGCTCTACCCGGGCGTCACGTGCATGAACAGCTTCAGCGCCGACGTCCTCGTGAACGGGCATGTCTACCTCGACGCGCGCGGTAACTCGAACGCGTTCTTCATCATCAGGGGCAACCTCACGCTCACGGTTGCCGACGGCGCCCAGGTGGTCCTCACGAACGGCGCCGAAGCGTGCGGCGTGTTCTGGCGGATCAGCAAGCAGGTCACGATCGGCAAGACCGTCCAGTTCTACGGCACGGTCATCTCGGGCACGGCGATCACCATGAACACCGGTTCCACGCTCGTTGGCCGCGCTCTCGCTCAGACTGCCGGCGCACACTTCGACGCCAACTCGATCAACATCCCTACCGACGGCCTCGTCGGATCACCGAGCGTCTGCACTCACGTCCAGTGAGGTGAACGCTGCGGCCGGGAGTGCTACGCTCGGTCGCATGACAAACCAAGGGGACGGTAACGACGCAGACAAGAGCGGCGCGGCGGCAGATGACGATCCCGATGGAGTCGGTCTCACCATCCCCGTGCCGAGCATGGTGAAACCGTGGAACCCGCCGAAGCCGAAGGTACCACCCAAGACCGCTCCCCCGGACGACGCGAAAACATCGGACGACTCCCCGGACACCTGAGCGCAGACTCGGCCGCGTCGCTCCGACTCCCTGCAAGCGGACGCTCGTCTGCTATGCGAGACGTGTAACGCGGCAAATTACGCCCGTTGACCGATTGTGTCTCTTATAGTAGACATATATCTACCGTTGTGAATCGAGCTCTTCCGAGTGCAGTTGCGTTGTCTTTGCTGAGCGCCGGAGCCTCGACCGCGGTCGAAGCGAGAGCGGACGAAGCGGCTAGTGCACGGGAAGGAGTGCCGGTGACCGCGGCGGCCGAGGACGCAGAGCCGTCGCTCGCTGGATGGCGCGATGGCCTCTTCTATCTGCGCGACCGCGAAGATTACTTCCGCCTGTACGTGCAGGGTCGCGTGCACGTGGACTCGCTCTCGTACTTCGGCCCCGGGCTTCGCAATCTTCCGGCCGACCAGGCGCTGAAGAGCACGTTCTTCCTCCGCCGCGCACGCCTCGAGCTTTCCGGCGAGCTCATGCAAAATAGATTTCAGTGGGCGCTCGCTGGCGAGTTCGGGCCCACCAGCACGGACAACGTTGGCGGACGCAGCTCGGCCCAGGACTGCTCGGTGGATCCGACCACGGGAGGGCAGACCTGCTCGGCGCGCGCCGGCACGATCGAAGCTCCGCTCCAGAAGACAATCATCACCGACGCGTTCATCAACTACGCGCCGAGCCGCTGGCTAAACATCCAGGCGGGGCAATATCTCATCCCGATCAGCCTTGAAAATAGGGTCAGCGACAACAGCACCCCGTTTCTGGAGCGCTCCGTGCCCGTCCGTCTGCTCGCCGCTCCGAACACGAGAGACATCGGCGTGATGCTGTGGGGCGAGGCGCCAAAGACCACGTTCTACTATAGCGTCGGCGTCTTCAACGGCGATGGACCGAACCGCCTCAACGCCGACTCACGATACGACGGCATCGGGCGCGTCTTCGCCCGCCCGTTCGCCGGCAGGCCGCGATCTCTCCTTCGCGACGCGCAGATTGGCGTTTCTGGCCGCTACGGATCGCGCGACAGGGCGTACGTCGGCTACGACTTGCCCTCTCTCTCCACGCAGGGAGGCTACGTGTTCTGGAGGCCAACCTACAAAGACTCGACCGACCGTATTACCCACATCTTGCCGAGTGGGGATCAGGGCGCCGTAGCCGCAGAGCTCTTTCTTCCGACCTCGAATTTCGAGTTGACCGCGGAGATCGTCTACACGCGCAGCAACACGCGGGAAGCCATCGACGGTTACCAGCTCTCCGGCTTCACCGAGCGCTTCGGCGTATTCAAGGGCTACGGCTACTACGTCGCGGGGAGCTTTTGGCTGGTGGGCAATCGTTCGATCACGGGATTTCCCCCGTACAGCAAGCCGAATCACATCGATCTCAAGAAGCCGTCGAGCCCGCCCCGACAAGGCCTGCAGCTCCTCGCCAAGGTCGAGCAGTTGAGCCTCACGTACCAGAGCGCGTCACGTGGTGGCACCGCCGACAAGCGCTCTCCGGATGGCGACGTCTCCATGACGACCTTCACGATCGGCGCGACGTACTGGGCCTCGAAGCATTTCCGTCTCTCCGTGAACTACGTCTACGACTTGTTTCCGGGGAGCACGCCAGTTTCGGCGAGCGTGAAGGGAGGCGCCGAGCAGACGGCTGATCAGCGCGCGCTCGCTCCCGCGCAGAACCTCGCCAAGGGCTCCAACGACGGCGCGCGCGACGGGGGTCACCATCTCCACGAGCTTCAGTTTCGGCTAGGGGTGCAGTTTTGAAGCGTCGAATGAAATGCCTTTTTTTGTGGGTCGCAGCGCTTGTCTTGGCGACTGTCGCCTGCGAGAAAAAAGAAGCAACGCCGGGCGCCGAAGTGACTCTCCTCAACGTCTCTTACGATCCGACGCGTGAGCTCTACGCCGACTTCAACATTGCGTTCGCCAAATCTTGGAAGGCCACGAGCGGACAAAACGTGAAGGTCTCTCAATCGCACGGCGGCTCGAGCAAGCAGGCGCGGGCGGTGATCGATGGGTTGGACGCGGACGTCGTCAGCCTCGGTCTCGCGTACGACATCGATTCGATCGCCGACAAGAGCAAGCTGCTCTCGCCCGACTGGCAGAAGCGCCTCCCGAACAACAGCTCGCCGTACGTTTCGACGATCGTCTTTCTCGTCCGCAAGGGGAACCCGAAGGGGATCAAAAACTGGGATGACCTCGTGAAACCGGGCGTCACGGTGATCACCCCCAACCCAAAGACCTCGGGCAGCGCACGATGGAACTACCTCGGCGCCTGGGGATTCGCCTTGAATCGCGAGCTCGGCGATCTTTCGAAGATGCGTGACCCGGCGCAGGCGGAGGCGGTACGCGCGGCAGAAGCGAAAGCTCAGGCCTTCGTGACGGCGCTCTACAAGAACGTTCCGGTCCTCGACTCCGGCGCGCGAGGGTCCACCACCACCTTCGTCAATCGCGGAACGGGCGACGTGCTCATCAACTGGGAGAACGAGATCCTGCTCGCAGCCAAAGAGCTCGGCGCCGACAAGTTCGAGGTGGTCGTTCCCCCGATCACGATCCTCGCGGAGCCCACCGTAAGCGTCGTCGACAAGAACGCAGAAAAACACGGGACCACCAAGGTTGCCGCGGCCTATCTCGAATACCTCTATTCCGAAGAGGGGCAGGAGATTGCCGTCAAACACTACTTCCGTCCGCAGCTCGCGTCCGTCATGGCGAAGCATGCCAGCGAGTTTCCGAAGACGGAGCTTTTCACCGTCGATCAGATCGTGGGGGACTGGAGAAAGACGCAGAAGGTACACTTCGACGATGGCGGGTTGTTCGACCAGATGTACAAGCCGAGGTGAGCGCGGGTGAAGCGTTCCCAGCGTCTGAGCGGATTGAGGCTGAGAACCCGCGGCGTTCTTCCCGGCTTCGGACTGACCCTGGGCTACAGCCTCGTCTACCTCGGCTTGCTCGTGCTCGTGCCTTTGGCGGCGCTGCTCTTGAAGGCGAGCACGATCAACGGCTCGGTACTCTGGCAGACCATCACCGATGACCGAGCCATCGCGGCCTACAAACTAAGCTTCGGTGCATCGGCGGCCGGCGCGCTCTTGAACGCAGGATTCGGGCTCCTCGTGGCCTGGGTCCTCGTGCGCTATCCGTTCCCCGGAAAAAAGATCGTCGACGCTCTCATCGATCTCCCATTCGCCCTCCCCACGGCGGTCACGGGGATCGCGATGACCACCGCGTATGCCGAGAACGGCTTGGTGGGGTCCTCCCTCGCGCGCGCGCACATCAAGGTCGTGTTCACGCCGATTGGCGTCGTCCTGGTGCTCATGTTCGTCGGGCTACCGTTCGTCGTGCGGACGATTCAACCGGTTCTCGAAGAGCTCGATCCCGATCTCGAAGAGGCAGCCGCCGTCCTCGGTGCGACGCGATGGCAGACCTTCCGCCGGGTCATACTCCCCGCGCTACTGCCCGCAGTTCTCACTGGATTCGCGCTGTCGTTTGCGCGCGCGCTCGGCGAGTACGGCTCGGTGGTCTTCATCTCGGGCAACATGCCGATGCGGACGGAGATCGTGCCCCTGCTCATCATGACCAAGCTCGATCAATACGACTACGCGGGCGCAACGGCGCTCGCCTCGGTGATGCTCGTGACTTCCTTCGCGCTTCTCCTCATGATCAATGCGCTTCAGCGCTGGTCACGGCGAGCACTCGCATGAGCGGAGCCCTTCCGCGTGTTCGCTCCCACGCCAGTCGCCGCCACCGAGGTGCAGCGTCGGAGACCCCGCTCGTGCAATGGGGACTTACGGTGATTGCCCTTCTGTTCCTGGGGCTCTTTCTCCTCGTGCCCCTTGCGATCGTGTTCTCGTCCGCGTTCGACAAAGGGCCGGCTTCCTACATCAAAGCCATCCTCGAGGACGATGCGCTCGCGGCGACGCGCCTTAGTCTCCTCACCGCCGGGATCTCGGTTCCCCTCAATACCGCGTTCGGGATCGCGGCCGCGTGGCTCATCGCGAAGTACGAGTTCCGGGGAAAGAGCGTACTCCTCACGCTCATCGATCTGCCCTTCAGTGTTTCCCCGGTGATCTCTGGACTGATCTTCGTGCTCCTCTTCGGCGCGCAGGGGTGGCTTGGCCCGTGGCTCACTGCGCACGACATCAAAATCATCTTCGCGGTGCCGGGCATCGTCCTCGCGACGACGTTCGTCACCTTCCCGCTCGTCGCGCGTGAAACGCTCGCCGTGATGCAGGCGCAGGGGAGCGACGAAGAAGAAGCGGCGCTCACGCTTGGTGCGAGCGGGTGGCAAATCCTGATGCGGATCACGCTCCCCAAGGTGCGCTGGGGCCTCGCCTACGGAGTGATTCTCTGCAACGCCCGCGCGATGGGGGAATTCGGCGCGGTCTCCGTCGTCTCCGGACACATCCGCGGTCAGACCAACACCATGCCGCTCCACGTCGAGATTCTATACAACGAGTACGCTTTCGTAGACGCCTTCGCCGTGGCCTCGCTTCTCACGCTGCTTGCGCTCACGACCATCGCCGTGAAGACGGCGCTCGAGTGGTTCGCGGATGGCCGCGGAGTCGAGTCGTCATGAGCGTCGTCGTGCGGGGTCTCACGAAACGCTTTGGGCTCGCGGGTGAAGCCGCGGCTGCAGCGGGCGTGACCTTCGAGGCGCCGTCGAGTGGAATCACCTCCCTGCTCGGCCCGTCGGGGTCGGGAAAATCGACCGTCTTGCGCATCATCGCGGGGCTCGAAGAGCCCGACGAGGGAAGCGTCATCATCGATGGCGTCGACGCGACGAACGTTCCCGTGCGAGAGCGAGGCGTCGGCTTCGTCTTTCAGAGCTACGCGCTCTTCGGTCAAATGAGCGTCTGGGACAACATTGCTTTCGGTCTCACCATCCGGAAGGTCGCAAAAGCGAAGGTCGCCGAGCGCACGAGAGAGCTCCTCGCGCTGATCCAGCTCGAAGGCTTCGGAAACCGATTTCCGCGTCAGCTTTCGGGGGGGCAACGCCAGAGGGTCGCCCTCGCCCGCGCGCTCGCCACGCGCCCCAAGGTGCTTCTCCTCGACGAGCCCTTCGGCGCGCTCGACACCCAGGTGCGGCGCGAGCTTCGCGAGTGGCTGATGCAGTTCCACGAAAAAACGGGCGTAACGACGATCCTCGTGACGCACGATCAAGAGGAGGCGCTCGAGGTCTCGGGGCACGTCGTGCTCCTCGGCGCCGGCAAAGTGATCCAGGCGGGGCCGCCCCACGAGCTCTATGATCAGCCCGCGACCCCCTTCGTCGCGTCGTTTCTCGGTGGCACCAACGTCCTTCGCGGAAAGGTCGACGGAGCGAATGTGAGCACCTTCATCCGTCCCCAGGACGTTCGAATCGAGAAGGCTCCGGAGCTCACGACCGATGTTGCCGTCGCTCGCATCGAACGTTTCGTGCGCGTTGGCGGGAACGTGAAGCTGTCGCTGAGGCTAGCGACGGGCGAGCCGATGACCGTGCAGATGACGAAGACCGAGGTCGAAGAGCTCGATCTCGTGCAGGGCGATCGCGTGTTCGTAGATCTCAAAGAAGCCAAGGTGTTCGTGGAGGACTACGCGATATGATTTTTTCCGACATCGCAGCGACCGTTGGACGAACGCCGATGGTCGAGCTGCGGCGCATGGCAGCCGGCCTCCCTGCGCGCATTGCCGTCAAGCTCGAATCGAGGAACCCTTCGGGAAGCGTGAAGGATCGCGTGGCCGTCGCGCTCGTCGAGGACGCAGAGCGCAAGGGTATTCTCAAGGCCGGCAGCACCATCGTGGAAGCGACGAGCGGCAACACCGGCATTGCCCTGGCTTGCCTCGCCGCTGCGCGCGGCTACCGCCTCGTCCTCACGATGCCGGAGCGCATGTCGCGCGAACGCGTGGCGCTCCTTCGTTATCTCGGTGTCGAGGTCGTGCTCACCCCGGGCGCGCTCATGAAAGATGCACGCAGTCGCGCCGTCGAGATTGCGGCGAGCACCCCCGGATCGATCTGCCTCGAACAATTCGACAATCCTGCCAACCCGGAGATCCACCGCCGCACCACCGCGGTCGAAATCTGGGACGACACGAACGGCGAAGTCGCGGTCTTCGTTGCGGGTGTGGGAACGGGCGGAACGATCACCGGCGTTGGGGAAGCGCTCAAGGAACGAAACCCAGCAGTGCGGATCATTGCCGTCGAGCCCGCGAATGCCGCAGTCTTGTCGGGCGGGATCCCGCGCAATCACATGATTCAAGGGATCGGCGCGGGCTTCATTCCGAACATCTTGAATCGCTCAGTCATCGACGAGGTGATCGCGGTCTCCGAAGACGAGGCCTTCGAGAGCGCGCGCCGCCTCGCCCGCGAAGAGGGAATTCTCGCTGGGATATCGTCAGGCGCTGCCCTGGCGGCTTCGCTCGCTGTCGCTCGTCGGCCCGAGCTTGCGGGGAAGCTCGTGGTGACCCTCGTCTGCGATACCGGCGAGCGCTACGTCAACACGCCACTCATCGCGGAGCTCGTGCGCAGTGGCCCCCCGAGCGGACGCTGACGATTTCAGACATGCGCGCGATCGCGTCGCTCTCCCGAGTTGCACCCCGCCGACACGAGAACGCAAAGGTCACCGCCTGGGAGGGCAAACCGTTCCGCAATGTGCCGTTGCGCATTCGTCCCACGCCCGAAACACGCCGACGGCATGCGGGTGCTTCTCCGCGCACTCCTTCGGGCAAGCTTCGGCGCCGTCGACCCGGTGGTCGCCGCGCTCTTCTTCTTCCTCGCCGCATTTTACCGTGCAGTCGTTCAAGTCGATGCACTCGGTCGATGCGTAGCAAGCGTCGAGCGCCGCGCAGCAGCTCGCGGCAATGCATGATCCGCAGCTCGGACCGAAAGAGATGCTTCGCTCGCATATGGAAACGGCGGCAGCGGCAGCCACGGGCTCGGACGGGGTGTGTGTGCCGAGATTGGCCGCAAGGAGCGCTCCGACGACAAAAACGCCGGCGCAGAGTCCAATCGACAGAGCGCGCTCGTTCATCCGACGGATCTTACGCCGCCCCGGTCTCACGTCTCCTTCGATGTGCTAGAACCCCGGTGTGCGTGCCCTACTTGCGCTAGGACCTTTGGCCTTCGGCGCCATGTTCGCGGCGTGCTCCAGTCAGAACACGGTCGTCATCCACGGCAGTAGTGATGGTGGTGCCATGATGGGCGGCGACGGCGGCACCTCGGGTGGCGACGAAGGCGGGACGGGAAGCGACGGAGGAATGCCCGGCGTAGACAGCGGCCCTGGCTATACCGGCGGCCCCCTCAGCTGCACCGGTATCGCCGCGGTGGTCAACAACTACAGCGGCTGCGGCATCGAGCGCTGGACGGTCAAGGTCGGCGAGGACTCACAGGCTGGAGCGATCGCTCTCACGGCGACGGCGACCACCATCACCGCGCTCGCCGCAATGAACGGCGGCCTGGTGTACAGCAACCCGCCGGCGACTTCGCGCGTCGCGCCCACCGAAAAATCCGTGGTGTTCCTGAAGGACGTGACCGTCGTCTATGCCCGCCTGGAGAGCGACAGCGACTACCACCTTGCCATTCAAGACGGGACGTTCCGCACGATGATCGCGGAAGTCCCCTATCCCGGGGCCGCCGGAGTGGGCTGCGTCTCCGGTTCATGGGAATGCCTCATCAGTCACGCGCGCGCCGCCGTCGACAAGGCCATCGCCCCGACGACCAACGGCCGTAACCCCGGCGGGATCGCCACGATCGTCGGCGTGCCGTTCTACGATTTCTCGCACATGCAAGCGTACGAAGCGCCGAACTCGATCGAGCTTCACCCCGTGCTCGCGATTTGCTTCGGCAAGGGCTGCACTCCCGGGCTCTGAAGCGCTCCGCGGTAGGTCGACCAGCAGGGCAACTGCCCTCGGATTTGCGCAATCACGCGCGATCCTAGAGCGAGCCTCCGGAATTCATGGTCTCGCCGCTGATGTCCGCAGAGGAGGCGCTCGACTGGGCAATCAACTCCACGACGTCGCGTTCGACGCTGTAGGAGTACGAGTCACAAACCTCGCTCGAAGAAATCCACTCGGCCTCGGCTCCTGAAACGACGAGCAGCTCGTACCTCCGACGCGCGCGAATGGATCCTTCGCCGACATCGAACGTCCAGCGATTGCGTTCGCGTGTGCCGTCTACTGCGGTCACCACCTCCCACGCCGCGATTCGCCCGGTGCGCGCGTCTTGCTCTCGAAGCTCCCATCCATTCTGAGCCACGTAGCGCTTTACTTGAAAAAAGAGCTCTTCCCGATGGCGGGCGACCTGTACGCGTGGTGGATCGTATGCCTTCATCGGCGGGGAAAAGCCGCAGCCACCAAGGACGATTGATGCGAGCGCGACGACGTGTAGGGTAGTGATCCGCACGCAGATCAGTACGGTGCGGCCACCGGAGCCTGAAGAGCGCCGCTCCAAGTTGGTGGCAGGACCTCCCCCGTGTGCGGTTCGCTCTCACCGGAGACCCATCGCGCTGAGCGCCCACGGCTCGCGAGATCTCTTGTGACTGGAGCCAGCGGGTAGCAGAATGACCCATGAGAAATTGGGGGGCCGCATGCGCTGCGGCGTGCGTCGCGCTCGCTGGGTGCAGCGGCGACGAGGCTGTGGCCGTGCCTTTGCCGCAGTCGCCCGGGGCGTTTGCTTCTCGATTCATCGCGCGAAAGCTGCCGCCGGGCGACGCCTTGTCGAGGGTCTTGCGCCCTGCGGATTCATGGCCCGTCGCGGCTTCGAGACATCGCGCTCTGCGGTTACGCGCCGTGACTTCGACGCCGGAGTAGAGATTCACGCGAGCGCGGCTTTGATCACCGCGCCCGAGCTGATCTGGGAGCTCACGGTGGCAGCGTCTATCCCCACGGCGGTGAGGGCCGTCTTGCCGAAGGACGCGAGCGTACCGATGGCCGCGATGTCGCCGCTGGGATCGCCCGCTCCGCTATTCGAATTGATCGGCAAGGCGCCGTAATCGTTTTGCACCTTCGTCACACCGCCGATGACGCCGCCCTTGAACGGCTTTCCGATGGCGATCGACACCTGATGATTTTGATTGTGCTGGCGTCCGTTGTTGTTGCTCGGTCCCATCGTCCGACCAAAGACGTTGAGGGACAGGAAAGTGACGTTGTCGGCGAGCTGTGCGGCCGCGAGCTGGGCCAAGAGGGACACGATTGTCTGCACGCCGGTGACGGTCTGCGTCGTCTCGGCGGCGAGCCCCGGGTCACCGTGGTTGTCCCCCCCGAAGGGAATGTGCACTGCGACCACGGGAGAGACACCCATTTGAATCAAGGTGATTGCCGCGAGAATTTGCGAGGCCGGACTGTTGTCTTTGATCGACGCGAGCGCGGCGAGGAGGTCCTGCCTTATGCCTCGCACTTGCGCCTGAGACGTCACCATCGAATCGAGATACGCCTTTTGCCCGGGGCTCGCGCTGGTTCGGTAAATTCCGTACATCGAGTTGAGGGTGTCGTCGCGAAGCTTCTGCAGGTTGGTGAGCCCGCCGGCGGGATTGGTCAGCGTTGCACGGAGAGAGAGCGGCGGAATCGACGGCAGAGGCGCGCCCCCGTAGGTGATCGTTTCGCTTGGGGTCGTGGCACCGACGGAGATCGGCTGCGTCTGCACGGTCTTCAAACAAGGAGCGAGCAGCCTGGCGAGCACCGACGGAAACATTTCTTGGCCCGCGACCGCCCCCTGGAGCTTGAGAACGTCTGGCTCGTGCGGGTGAACGGGCGTGTTCGTCATCACATGAAAAAAGCAGGTTCGATCGAGCGCGCCTTGGGGCAATGTCGCCCAGGGAGCAGCGGCCGTGTGCGACGTCCCCCGGATCATGAGCGGCGTCGGCTTCATCAGAGGATCACTGCTGTGGACGATGCCGGGGTCTTCGTAGGTGCCGGGCACGTTGCAGTTGATCGGATCGCCATTTCCGGACGTGTTGAGAATGATGAATTGCGGCGACGCGCACGAAGGCGCAGCGGGCGTATCTGCCAAGGCTTTCCTTGGGTTCAAGAGAAAAGAAACCGGCAATCCCGTGGCGAGCGCGCGCAGGCCGAGGAGCCCGCTCCCACACAAGATCGAAGTCAGTGCGTCGCGACGATTGATTCCCATGGAAGCTCTCCTCACATTCCCAAGCCGGTCACGGAGGGTGACAAGCACGCGACGACGAATGTCGACTTGAGAGCATCCGTCGCGCTCCCGCCCTGCGCTTTTGCGTCCCCAAAATGCTTCGTCAGCAGTGTCACCATCTGAGGGTTGCGAGCGTCCGAAGGCGGAAGGCCCATGAGATCCTGCACGAAGCTCGCGATCGCTCGATCGGGCTGAGCGCTCGCGTATTGCTTCGCCCCCGCAATCTGTGCCCCCACTGCGACGTCGACGATCGACTGGGCCACCGCCGCGCAAATGTTCTCGACGCCGGCGCGGAAAAAGAGCGTCGGCGCGTTTGGCAAAATAGGAATGGGTGCGCCGCGCCCGTAGCCGTCGGATGGGAGGCCAGAGGCGATCGCCACGATGTCGGAGACCTTTCCTCTTGGGCTCACCACGTCGAGCCCGCACACGTCCGTCAGTCCGAGCCGGTTGTTGAGCGCCGCACACAGGTGGTCGCGCCGCGATAGGGGAACGAGCTCGCCCTCTTCTGCGACCGTCTTCGACTGCGTTGCGTTCGTGGTGATAGGCGACGAAAGAAGCTCGCGAAGGAGGGTGCTCCATGAATACTTGGAGGCCTTGAAGTTGCCCACGATCCGTTGAAACTCCGGGTCGTCCACCGCGCACGGCTGCGAGTTGACGTAGTAACAAAGCTTCTCTGCCCAGGCTTGGGCGAACGCAGGATGACCTGCGAGCACGTTTGCGAAATCGGTCGCCGTGCTGACGGGCTGAATCACTCCTTGAAATGCGAAGAGCCCTTTTTGCTTCTGGACCGCGGGGTTGCTCTGCCCGCCGTACCCGTTCGAATAGATGCTCTGAAGGATCGCGCGCGAAGGGTCGAGCGTCTGGTGGCAACCGAAGCACGCGCTTCCCGCAGCGGTGTGGGCGGTGTCGAGCCCCGGAGGGTTCGAGCCGCTCGTCGTGCCGTCGGTCCCGTCGACGGACATGCCCGTTGTCACGATGAACGTCTGATTGATGGTGACGCGCATCTGGTTGCTGGTGTTCGTCTGCCAGTTGGCAAAGTACGCCGGCGTACTGAAAAAGCCGACCCTCGGAGTGGCCAAGACCAGCTCGTTCAGCGTTCGCAGCGCGGACACATCGTAGAAAGCAGTCGGCGCCTCGCCCGCAGCCGGCTGACGAATCTTCACCATCTTCCACGCGCTGAAATCCTCCGTCGTGAACTGAGCCTCGGTGGCTTTGCCGGCCATGCTCCCGCACGGCGAGCCAGCAGGGCTCCTGTAATTGGCGAGGCTCCCGTAGATCAGAAAGTGGATCGTGTGCGCGTTCGCAGGGTACGTCCGTGGATCCGCGTTGCAGTCTGGGTAGAGTGTTTTTGCTGTCCCCAGGTCCGGATAGTAAAAACGTAGGTAGTTCGTATTCGAGGGCGCCGGGTCGATCGAATCGGCAAACGCAATGGGCCCCGCAGACGCTTCGACCGTAATGGTCTTGGCAGGGTTGGCTGCCTTGAAGTGGTCGTTGACCGACTCGTCGTCGTTGACCTGGTTCGCGTCGAGAAACGCGTAAAGCTCCATCAGCGGGGGCGTCATCATGAGCTCGTCGGTCGTGAGCGCGGTGGTGAGCGGATCCCCCTGAGAGCTGCGAGCGAGCATCGTGCGCGCAAAGCTCTCCTTCACGTTCTGAATCAGGAGCGGGGTGAGCGGTGAGACGCCGATGGATCCGCCCTGCGGGATCATCTGCGAAAAATCTACGTTCGAGATTTGCGTCTGCTGAAATGCGAGCTCGAAGAAGACGAGCATTTTTGCCTTGTACGCGGCCACGAACTCGGGGCTGGTCATCCACTGATCGATGAGGTCGGCCAGCTTGGTTGGGTCGGCGGTCACCGCCTGCACTTCTGCATCCGTCGGACCGAGCCCGGTGAGCACGTTTTTCACCTTCGCGACGTACACGCTCGGAGGATCCGCTTGAAACGGGAGCCCTCCGTCGGCGTCCGCCGGCTTGGGGGCACCTTGGGGACCGCCGGAATAGCAGGCTGCGGCGCTCGTCCCGACGAGCGCAGCGAACGCGAAGAGCGCGAAGAGGGCAGACTGACTTCGGGGGCGGAGGATTCGTCGCATCGGGTGCCTCGGTTTGCTCCAGTCAGCAAGGTACGGGCCGCGCCCGTCGCTCGTTGATTCTGCAGAAAACCAATCGGATGACACCCCGCGCGCGTGGACCGGCGGGCGTCCAGGCCCGAACCTGCGCGGGTCCGGGACAGTTCGTCACGAGGTGAGTGGATCTGCCAGAAGATCGCCGAGCGCGTCACGAAACTCGAACGGCGCAAGACGTGCTAACCCCGCATCATCTCATGCCGCCTGCCGCGTCTCGGTTTCTCATCGCACTGGCGATCGTGCTCGCCCTCGTCGCGGTGACGGCGCGTGCCGAGGCATACCCGTGGATGCTGCGTCACGGCTATTCAGGATGCGCGAATTGCCACGCGGACCCGTCGGGGGGCGGCCTCCTCACGACCCGCGGACGTATCGCGGGCGACCTTCTCTTGCGCATGCCGTACGCGCGTCCTCCCGAAGAAGCAGGCAGAGCCGCGGGATTTTTATTCGGCGCCGCGAAGCTCCCTCCAGGCGTGCTCCTTGGTGGCGATCTTCGTGAGGCGGCGCTCTTCGTCAAGCCCGCAGGCCAGCCCGCGACCACAGATGTTTTCTTGATGCAGGGCGACGTCTCCGGGCAAGCGACGGTGAGCCGGGTACGCGCAAACGCGAGCGTTGGCTTCGCGCAAAAGGGGGCGCTCCCCGCGTCGCTCACCACAGGCACCAAGAACAACGTGGTCTCGCGCGTCCACTGGATCGGGATCGATCTCGGCGACGAGAAACAATTTCTCGTCCGCGCCGGAAGAATGAATCTGCCGTTTGGTCTCCGGTCGGTCGAGCACGTGGCCTGGACGCGCACGTTCACGCGCACGGACGCGAACCAGGATCAGCAGCACGGCGCGGCGTTCGCCTGGAACCTCGATGAGTGGCGCGGTGAGGTAATGGCGATCGCCGGGAACTTCCAAGAGCGCCCCGATGCCTTCCGTGAGCGCGGCTACAGCGGCTACCTCGAGTGGGATCCCGTGCCTAAATTCACGGTCGGCGCCAGCAGTCTCATCACCCACGCGAGCCGCGGTCTCGACCCCAATGGCGTTCCCCTCATCGCGGATCTCATTCGCCAGGCGCACGGGCTCTTCTTGCGGTACGCGCCGGCAATGCCTCTCGTTCTCTCCTTGGAAGGCGACGTCTTGTACGACTCGCAACCGGCGAGCGCCGCAACGGGAGCGATCAACGGCGCGGGCCTCGTCAACCACCTTCAGGCTGATTTCGAGCCGATCCAGGGACTGCACTTCGTTGCCATCGGTGAGCTGCTCGATCGAAAGTCAGACCTTGCCAGTGCGACCGGCGGCACGTCGCCATGGCTCCGCGGGTGGGGCGTCATCGATTGGTTCTTCGCTCCCCATGCCGACGTGCGCGTCGACGCTATCTACGAGTCGGATGCCATGGGCGGGCAGCGAATCGGCATAACCACTCTTCTCGGACAGATCCATGCGTACCTCTAGGGCGGCGAGCGCACTGTTCGTGTTCACCCTTGCGGGAGCCGCGCGCGCGACTCCGAATTTTCCGCCGGCGATCCAGCAGCAGCTCTCCTTGGCCGCGGAGCCGCACTGCGCGATCTGTCACAGCGACGGAGACAAGGGCGGGCTAGGCACGGTCAACACGCCGTTCGGAAGGAACATGCGCCAGCGCGGCCTCGTTCACTTCGACACGAACGCTCTCAAGAATGCGCTCGATCAAATGAAGGTCGGACACGTCAACAGTGCGGGCGACTGCCTCGACGACGTCGACGAGCTGAAAGCCGGTCGCGATCCGAACGTGCCCGACCCCACCTGCCCCGACGGAGGTGGCGGGATGATCACGCCGACCGAGAGCGACGGCCCGCTCTACGGCTGCGGAGTCGCCCGTCGCCAAGAAAGAACGCGCGAGATGCCGGTGGTGGTTTTTTTTGCGGCGACAATCCTACTTCTTAGGCGCCGCCGTTTTCGCAGGTGAAGTCGCTGGCGCCGCGGGCTGAGCCGCGTGCTTCGCTTGAAGCGCTTTCGATTCGTTCTCGAGGCGTCTGGCAGCATGGCCGATGATGGGAAGGAGCCGCCCTCTCTCCGACAGCTGACCTTCGTCGGCGCGTAGCTTCTCGGCGAGCCCTTGGTAGATACCGGCCCACCCGAGGCCAAGCCGATCGGCAGGAACCTTCACCGAATCGGCGACGGGATGGCCCGCGCCTTTCGCGACGGCGTCGACGTACTTGACCCACGTTCCCGGCACGAGGGGCTTACCCGCGTCCTCGGGGACGGCGGGCGGTTGCACGGCAAAGAGAAGCGCGAAGGGCCCGCTGGCGGCGAAGATCTTCATGTGCCGGGGCAAGGCGAGGGCGATCTGAGCGCGCTCGATCGCGGTCATTACGCCGAGCGCGTGGGCGTCCGCTTTCAGCGCGCCGGCATCGAGCGAAATCAGCGCGGAGAGCGCGTCGATCTTCTTCAACGGCGCGACGGCCCCGGCCTCGTCGGCGGTAAGCTTCTCCTTTTCCTGCTCGCTCTCCTGCGCCTTCAAATCATGCTTGATACGATCTCCGGCTCGACGCGCGTACATGAGCTCGCGCTGCGCCGCCGCAAAAGATTTCACGATCGCGACGAGTGCGTCCTTGTTGGGGGCCTCTTTTTCGTCGGCGATGGCTTTCGAGGAGACCTTCGCGGCCACGTCGGCGACCGCCGCGTCTTCGTAGGCGCGCAGCTGCTCGAGATGCGCCTTGTCGTCGGAGCCGTACACGCGCTTCACGACGTCCATGCACGTCGCCTCGGTGGTGACCTTGTCGCCCCAGACTCCGCCAAACCAACACGCGGTCGCCAGCATCGTGAGATCGTGCGCGCTGTCGCCCACGTTCGGCATCGCCTTGGAGACCGGGGTGGTTGGGGCCGCGGTGGTCGCTCCGGTCGATGGCGGAGGAGCGCTCGCTGCACCGCCGCAAGCGGCCACGAAACACGTGAGGACAGGCATCAGCAAGTGCTTTGACCCAACAAGGGAGAACGGCTGTCGATTCATCGAAACCTCCTGGCTCTGAGCCACGCGATTGATTACGGCTCCGCAAGTCGCATGGGAATCGCCTGCGAGCAAGCCGTCTAGCTTCCCTCATCTCGCCACTACTTGGGCGTGTCGCCGTCGACCCACGCCGTGAAGAGCCTTGCGCTCGGTGCGTCGAGTAGAATGTCGGGTGGCATTCGGCCTTCGCGGACCGCAGCCCGAACGAGCGTCGCTTGGCCCGCGAGCGCGCCATACGTGGAGAGATCGCGCGCGACTCCGTTGGCGTGGCAGCCAGCGCATCGCGCCTTGTAGAGGGGGGCGATGTCTTTTTCGTAGGAAGGGACGCGCCCGATGGGTGAGCGGTACTCGAACTGAATCTTTCGCGTGAGCTCGCGATCGTTTCGGTCCCGCGCGACCACGTCGATGCGGTGACGGCCGAAGGAAAGTTCTTTGAGATCCGTGACGCGTCCGCCGTCGGCGCCCCAGCCCCATGGTGCCTCTTTTCGTGAAGAAAGAGGGTGGTTGTCGACTAAGAAGGAGACGCTCTTCAGCGCTCCCGCGCGGGAGGTGAGCATCTCGAGCTCGAGCCGCGTGTCGAACGCGACCGCTCCGTCCGTGATGCCCGAGGCGCGGAGGGTCTCTTCGACCTCTAGCCTGAAGGCGTCTCCTCGCTCGTCGATCACGAGTGCGATCGCGCCGGACTCGTCGTCTACCGCGATTCGCGCGTGAGGTCCGAACGCGAGGCCGCGGGCCAACGATTCCCATCGCTCGCCGTCGGTCCGCAGAATTTGCCCGCGCCAGCCGACCCAAGCCCAGCCGCCGCCGCCGCCGACCACGTCGGGGAGACCGTCCTCGATGTCGGCGTGAAAAATTCGGATGCGGTCGGGAGCGACGATCGTGATCCCACGTGCGGACGCCACCACGTTTCGGCGCGCATCGACGCTCGCGATCCCCCTGACCGCGCCGAGGTCCACGCCGGGCGCGGGATCGAGCCACGTCACGCCCGGATCATCTATGCGCATGCGACGAAGAGACGTACCGGTGCGCACCCAGGCTTCTCCTGGGATGCCGGTCGCCACGAGCTCCGAAATTTCCGCGCCGGCCTCCACGCTCAGCCACTTGCCTCGATGCCTAGCGTAGAGATCATTCGAGGTGGCCCAGAGAGCGTCGGCGCCGAGGTTCGCGAACGCGCGCGGAGAATTGATGAAGCTCGGCAAGCGGGCCCGACGAACGAGCCCGCCGTCGAACGACACCGCACCGCCGCTTCCGAACCCGAGTGCTTGTCCGCTTCCGCGATCGCCGAACGCCGAGACGACGAGGGTCTCCCCGGTTTCGCCCGGCACGCGATCAACCAGTTGGGTGTGGCCCTCGACGTCCACCGCGAGGATGCGACCGTCGCTGAGGGCAATGAAGCCGCTGCCTTGTGGCGCGAGCCATGCGGCGACGGCGTGGGCACCTTCGGGTAGGTTCATGCGCTTGGCCACGACGGGAAGGTGAGGCGAAGGATGGACCGCGCGCTCCTCGATGGCGGCCGCACCTCCACACGCGGCCAGCGCAGGAAGGAGGAACGTGCAGAAGCGTGTCGTCATCGAGCGTCCTCGATTCTAAAGCGGTAGGCGGCGCCGATCGAACCGCCGGCGCGACGACGACTCGACGCGGGAGCGCCGACGAGGAGCCACGCCGCCGCTCCATGGCGCGAGACGGCAACGGACGAACCGAACGCGCTGCGCTCCGAAAGATTTCCTACCGCGGTCAACCACGGATCACCAAGGAGCACGCTGTCGGAGACGGCCCCCCCGCGCAGCACGCGCACTTCCCCGGCAAACGCTCCTTCGTCGGAGTCGTCGCTCCAGCCGATGGCGAGCTCCGCCACGTGGTCACCGGTCATATCGCCGAGAGCGATGGACGCGCCAAAGCCCCGCTCGACTCCGTTCGACGGAAGGATGCGCCGCGAAGGAGAGCCGAGCGTGTGCACCGCAAGAACGTTCCAGTCCTTCTCGGACCACAGCGTTCCGGTGTGCCCTTCGGGGCATACGTGGCGCGGGCAAAGGCTGGCGAGGAAGGCCCCGGAGATGATTTCGATCGCCGGACCGCGGAGTCCTCCGAATGCCAGATCGAGATCGCGATAGACGAGATCGGGGACGCCATCGCCCGTGAAGTCACCGCTACCCCGAGCGAGGCTTTGGCCCATCGTGGTGGGCGCCCCGCGGAGATCGAGCGTGTCGTCGGCGCGCTTGGTCGGGTCTCCGGCGACGTTGTTGACGAGCGGGTGATCGTCCGGCACGAGGCGCAGAACGAACGGCGTGCGACGTCCTTGGCAGCGCGTGCCAGTCACGTCGTACCCGAAGGCGACGAGGATCCCGGCCCGCGCCGGATTGCCAGGAATGAAATTCGATCGCGACATCGAAAGCGCGATCTCGTCACAGCCGTCGCGATCGAGATCGCCAATGGCGGCGACTGCCAACCCAACATGGACGGGATCGGCAGCCGTGGCGGGAGGCAGCGCGAATGCCCCGCGCACTCCCGACTGGCCGAGGTTGCACGCGATGACGGTCTTGCCGCCAGGATCGCGTTTGCGCCCGAGGACTACTTCGGCTCCACCTGACTCACGATTTCCGGGACGGCCGATGACGAGATCGTCTTTCTTGTCCCCGTTGACGTCGCCCGCTGCGATCGCGAATCCCGTGCGATTTTGCCAGTACTTTGGGCCACCGTCCTCGTGAGCGTTCTCGCGGGGCGCGGTGATCCGAAATGTTTCCACGAGCGCGTCCTTCTCGGGCGAATAAATTCGTACGACGCCGCGCCCCGCGACGCTGGCAGGATTCGCTCCCTTCGCATCGAGCGCCAAGCATCCGTCCGGATCGACGAAATCCGCACCCGGTGGGCCACCGGCAGACTCGTTGGGATCGCCCACGGCGATGTCAGTTACGCCGTCGCCGTCGAAGTCGAGGCTGACGAGCGGGCCACCGCCGAGCTGCGCATTGTCGCGCTCGATCCAGGCGCGAGCGCTCGGTTTCGCAGGGTCGGTCGTGAAGAGATCGACCGTTCCGGTGCGGAGGCGCTCACCCGCCGGACGACCGCCGCTTGCTGGCGAATGCGCGCCCGGTGCCCCGACCACGGCGACGGGGTCTCCGGTGCGATCGAAGGCCGCAAAGGCGACCGCCGCCCCCGCGCGATCGCCGGCCCCAAAATTCGCGAGCGGAAGCGAGACGCGCTTCCCCCACCGCGCCGCGATGGGAGCTGGGCTCGGCGGCACGAAATCGATCGCCCCCACCAACGGACCCACCGCCGTCGTTCGCCATGGTGCGAGCACCGCGAGGCCTCCGACAGAGGATCCGTCGCCCACGCGGGTGACGCGCATCCCTTCGAGATCGGAGCTTGCCGAGGCCAGCTCTGCGATCGGAGCGAGTGTGCCCTTCAGGATCTGAGGAACCGAAAAGACGAGGAGTGTGCCTGGCGCCGCATTGGCCGACACCGCGCCAACGACGAGCTCCGTTCCGGGGAGGGGATCGACGTTGCCGAGCGCTGCGCTCCGCCCAACCCCTCGATTTGCAGCGGCTCCGTAAAAATGGGCACTTGACGCGTTCGTCGTCAAAACGCGCACCCGATTTTTCTGAGGCAACGACCCGAGAGATCCTGGCGCGAACGTCCACATTCCGCCTGCTTGCGCGAGCGCGGCCCCGGTCGGCGCCTTCGACGTAAAGAACGGAGCGCGCACGAGAAGCACTGCCGGACCGTTCGCCGAATCGCGCACGACGTCGAGCCCGCTCCCGAAGGCGGCATTGTCGACGCGGATTGATGGGTCCAGATGAATCGCCCATGTCGGAGTGTCTACAAATCTTCCATCGCCTCTCCCGCGGTAGACGAGGACCGAACCTTGCGAGCGGCCCGCGCTCGGAAACGAGGTTCCCGGTGCGCCGACCACGAGGTCGAGGTTCTTGTCATTGTCGAGATCAATCACTGCCAGCGCGCGACCCGCGCCGAGTGGGGTGGGGCTGCACACCGTCGGTGCCTCCGCCAAATCCGAGAGCGGCTCGCGAACGTCGATGACCTGCGATGGAAACGCGGCCATCACTCCCCGCGCGCGCTTCTCGTTGTGGATGACGTAAACGCGTCCCCCTTCGCAGGCCGGGGCGAACGGATTTTTGGCGCCAGGAGCGCTGGCAATGATCTCCGGTGCGCCGTCTCCGTCGAGATCGGCGGCGATCACGGCAGAGCCGAAGCGGTGGTTCGGGCTCTCCCCGGCGAGGACGCGATCAGGCTCCTTTTCCAGGCCGTGTTTCGATCCGAGGTAAATCGAAACCGCACCGCGATCGTTCTCTCCGAGATCTTCTTCGGGCACGCCGGAGAGCAGGTCGTCGATGCCGTCGCCGTTCATGTCCGCCACCACGAGCGTCGTTCCGTGGTGGTCGCCCGCGTGATCGCCTTCGACCACGACCACGGGCTCGGCGAGCGTGCCCCCCTCTGTCCCGTAGGCGACGAGGATTCCGCCCGCTTCGAAGGCGATCTTGCTTCGCTCGGCGTGTCCGATGACGAGGTCCGGGCGGCCATCTCCGTTGAGGTCACCGCTTGCGAGATCACCGAGGCTTGTCTGCGTGCCGCGTACGATGGAGGGGGCGCCGAGCGTCTCGCCAATGATCACGCGCACGGTGGCCGTCTCGTGGGTGACGGCGTCGGTGACGGTGACGTCCGTTGCGCTGGAGTGCGCGTCGTCGGCCTCGAAGATCATTACGCCGTCCTCGAGCAGCACCTTCCCGGCGCTTGCCGTGCGCGCGTTGATGCTGCCCGATCCGCCGCGCCACTCGAGACGAATGCGCCCCCCTTGGGGCACGGCGACGATCGACGAGCGCGCGCGGAGGGGAGAGAGCTTTCCGATGGTGACCGTGAGCCGCGCTTCGCGTCCGGTGTACGCGTCGCGCGCTTCGACCTGGTAGGTGCCGTCGAGCACGCCTGCGGAGAACGTCCCTTGCGGGTCGATGCTGCCGACGACACCGCTCCCCGCCGGCCCATCGAGGACGCGGTAGACGACGGTTCCGAGAGCGCCGGTCGCCACGAAGTGCACCGACCCGCCGTGCGGGAGCGCGACTGCGCGAGGCTCAACCTCGAACGGACCGACGACTTCGACGTCACCACGCGCTTCGACACCGCACATTCCATCACGCGCGATCGCCGTGAAGCGGGCCGCCCGAGCTCCGGCGCGCAGGCCTCCTCCGGGCTCGATATGTGCGCCGCGCGTCTCGCCCTCCAGCGCGAAGATCGCCGCGCCCGACCCACCGATTGCGTGGAGGCCGACGGCAGACGCCGTAGCAACGCGCACATTACCGGGCTCGATCCGAAGAGGAAGGCACCCGCCGCTCGACAGTGCGTCGGCGCGCGCGTGGTCGCTCACCACGACGAGAGACAGCAGACCCAGCGTCGCCGTGAGCGCCCGCAGATGCATCATGCTCCCGGACGGAGGAGCGCCTGGAGAGGCCTCACGCGCAGGATGTAAGGATCGAGTCCCGCGCTCGCCAGCAATGTCGCTCCGATGTGCTCGGGCATGATGTTTTCTCCACCGTCCTTCACGACTTGGCTGGCTTTGAAGTCGTAGCGTCCCGGTCCCATGCCCACGTCGCCCGAAGAGCCGACCACTTGATTGCCGATGATCCCCGCGCCGGCGATCAGGCACGAGCTGCACAGGTGGTGATCCCGCCCTCCAAATTGGTTGAAGAGCGGCGTGCGTGAAAATTCACTGAAGGCGACAATCGTCGTGTGATCGAGCCATTTTTGGCCGCCGACGCGCTGCAGCTCGGGTGGTGCGTCGGAGCGCGCCAGATCGTCGATGAGCGCGCTGAGCGCCGCGACTCCCGGGTAGAGTGCATCGGCGTGCACTTGATTGGTGCCGAAGTGAGTGTCCGTTCCGTTGCCGATCATGACCGACACGCATTGAGCGACCTGCTGCTTGATGGCCTGGGCGACGAAGGCCGCGCGCGCGCCTGGCGATCCTGCGTCCCCCTTCGGGAAGCCGTACTGAGCGCGGATCTGCTCGCTGCCGGGGTCGGTGCCGGTCGCAAATCGAAATTTGCCGGCGAGCCGGGATGCGAGCGTGGAGCGTGCGGTGGCATCCGCGCCGCGCATCCGCGACAGGAGGCCACGCCGATCGTAGACGTTGACGTCGCACGAAGCCGTGGTCTTCGCGTACGCGCTGAGCGCGTCTTCCACAGCGTCGCGTTCGAGGAGGTCTTTTCCTCGCTCGAGCACGAGGAGCATGTCGTCGATGCTGTCCACGCGCATGGCGTTGAACGTCCCGGGGTGACGATCGTTGTACGCCTCGACCCGCAGGGAGATCGCCGGCAAGGGAAGGGCGGAGCGCATCTGGGCAGCTGCCTCCGTGGCGAGGCTCGTCCCGCGTGCAGTGAGCCCCACCGGAAACTTTCCTGTGAGAAAATAGCGGTACCCTACCTCGTGCCCGAGGGTGCCCATGTTGATTCCACGCACGATGGCGATGCGGCTCGCGTACGTCGAAAGCTTCGGTCCGAGCTGGCCCGGCTTTTCCGCCGCGGGACCGAACGTCAGGTTTCCGGCACGTACGAGCCGCGATGCGAAGCCGTTGTGACCTTCGAGATTTCCGTACCGCGTCTCCGTGAGCGTCGTGCTCCGATTCGAGTCGTCGAAGAGCTTGTCGTTCGCGTCGGGGTCGCGCGGATCCAAGAAAAGGAGCTGATCCCACCCGCCCGGGAAGTAGCAGAAGACGAACCTGCGGGTCGACGCCGACGCCGCGCGCGCGATCTCCGGGAACCCGACGCGCGAGGCGAGTGCGAATGCAGAGAGCCCCATGACGCCGCGCAGTACGCTTCGCCGCGAAACCTCGCTCCGGCCGTTTTTGTCGCGCTTCATTCGTCTCTCCCTCAGTACGTAAGGAACTGTGGATCGTTCGCCATTGCGATGCAGACCGCTCTCCACCCGTCCGCCGCCGTCGCCTGCGCGCGCACCGCGCCGCTCGTGTCCTTGCTCGGTCCCGCCGTCGACGCTCGCTCGAAGAGCGACACGAGGGGCATGAGCTGCGGGTCCGCGGGGCTCACGGCACGCCCCCAGAACCGAAGCGCGAGGTACGACATATTATTCCTGATGGCGGCCGCGTTGCTTCGAAGCGAATCGTTCGGCGCCGCGAAGACGAGGAGCCTTCGCTGCCAGTGCTGAGCGAGATCGGATTCAACCGAAGCGCGGCACGCCACCCGCGACGCGTCGTTTGCAAGCTTCGCGAACGTCACCGCGGGATCGACGCTGGCGTTCGTCGACGTCACGTAGTCGGGGCGACCGAGCGTGGCAGCGAGCGCCTCGAGCATGTCCGCGTCGGGAAGCTGCGTGCTTCCATTCGGGGAGTCCGGATCCGATACGCGCCGCGACGCCACCCACGTGAAGCCGGTGGCTGCGAGCAGTGACGCCCGCAGCTGGTCGACGCTGAGCCGCCGACCGGCACGGCCTACGCGCTCGTTACCAGAGGCGACGTCGCCCATCGGAACAGGCGGATGTCCCTCGGGAAGAGGCGCGAGCTCCACCAGCGAAGCCTTGCCGGCCATCGCGCGCGCGGCGGGAAGCGACGTCGGGCCGCGGCTGCAGCCAAGGAGCGCAGCACACGAAACGCCTAAGAAATAGGGCGATCTGAGCATCAGTCGACCCGTCTGTAAGCGGGCGAGGTCACGATCGCGCGCACCAGCTCGCGGTAACTGTGATGACTCCCGTCGAAGCGGAGGACCAGATCGTCGAGTGTGCTTCCCATCTCGGCGTCGCTCATCGGACGCCCGAGGAGCTTCGTCCACGTGCTTCGCACCGTGCACTTCTGCAGCTCGCCCGACACGATCGCGCTCGCCACGAGACCGGCCGGCCCCTCGTCGATGTGGGTCTCTTCCTCCTTCGCGCGGTACAAATATCCGCGGAGCGTCCCGGCGTAGCGCGCGCCGTTCGCGTCGACCGTGTCGACCACGTACTGAGTGCGGCAGCGCGGCGTGCAGCCCTGACCGGTGAGGGCGCACTGCTGGCAATAGGGATCGAACGCCGGGAATTCACGAGGCGAAAGGTACTTCGCGCTGCGCTCGGCCCATCGCCCGAAATAGGCCGTCATCGGCTCGATCGCGGAGTGGCAGTTCTTGCAGCCACAGCGCCGGCCGAGGTTCGGTTCGCGCGTGCACGGATCGTCGGGCGAGGGGAGCGACGCGCTTCCGGGCGTGAAGGGTCGGCACATGAATGCCGAGCGAAATTGCGACACGCGCGCGCGCCACGTGGGGAACCGCCCCAAGTACGCGGGGGTGGTGAGCACGCCGGCATGCTCGGCGTCGCGGACGTACTCGTGAAATGCGAGATCGTCGTAGGCGACGTTCGGAAGCGTGTCTTTCGGCGCGGGCGCTCCCAGCTCTAGCCCTTGAACCGAGGGGAGCTGGTTCTTGTAGAGGAACGCCAGCGGGCCGGTGACGAAGGATCTCCGTGTCGTGAAGATTTCGAAGTAGTCCTCGTTTCGCTGGATCACGGAGGACACGATGCGCAGGGGCTCCTCGTTCAGCGCGCTTCGGATCAGATACTCGGTGCGCGAGGGAAGGGGAGCGTTGAAGCCCACTGCGGGCATGCAGTAGAGCCCGCCTGGGCCGCACCCGCACGAGGAGTCACGGAGCGTGCTCCCGGCGCATGGCGAGCCGCTGTAGACGCTGCTCTCTCTTTCTTGCGCCTCGTACGCGCACGTTCGGATCTCCGTCGTCTTCGACCAGTAGTGCTTCATCCGCCGGAAACCTTCGCGACGCTCGCGAAACGCGTTCTCGGGATCGTTGGGCATGACGGCGTTCGTACATGCGTTGAGCACGCGATGAGGGTGCGACGCGGGGCAGTGCATTCCCAGGGGATCGAGCTCGTGCGGCTTCGCGTCAGGCCCCTTCTCCCTCATCGCCGCGTAAAATTCGGGCTTCTGCTTGTAGTCCGAAGCTCCGCGCTCCGCGTCGGACTTGCTCGAACAGAAGTTCGGGCAGTGCGTGCTGTCGTGGTACGGGAGCGGCACGGCGTCGGCGTCGTAGTAGCGATACGAGCGCTTCACGTTGTCCGAGCCCGTGACCGCGTACGAAAGAGCTTTCGCGGAGGGCGGCGGATACTCGAGCGTCGGATCGCAACCCTGCGAGCTCGAGCCGCGAAGAAGTCGTTCGATGTTTCCGTCGCCAAAGAAGACGAAGCCGTGCGGCGGCTTGCGCTTGCTCGGGAGCGTACCCTTTGGTGCCGGACCGTCCTCGAGCAACGTAGGGTCCGGGGAAAATTGCCCTCCGATGCGCCGAGACGTCTTGTCGTCGAAGTCGGAGGCGACGATCGGCCCGCCTCTCACGTGAAAGCCATCGAGGTTCGGCCAGAGAAGCGCGCGATGCCAGCTCTCGACTTGCGTCAGAAATTCATCGGAGCGGAGCATTTCGTCGATCATCGAATCGGGGACGCCGTTCGCCGCTGCGACCCGCGTGAGCTCGTCCATCGAAGGGGGGCGGCCGCGCAGATCGAGGGAGAGCTGACGGAGGTAATGGGTCGGATCGGCGGTGCACGCAGGGCATGCAGCCTGCGCGTTCGCGGGCGCAGCGGCGGGACGAGCCGCGATGGACGGTCCGGCATTTTCCGGGCTGCCCAATCCTCCTCCGCAGGACGCGGCGAGGATGAGGCTGAGAGCGGCGACCGCTCCGTGGAAGTTGATCTGCGTCACCTTGCAATCGTATCGACGAACGCTGTGGGCGAGGCATTCATTCTCAGGGGGGCTGCGTGACGCACAGATTCGCCGCTGCTTGGGTGACGCTTCCGGTCTCAGCGACCACGAGGAACACGCGCAGCAAATTCAGATCAAGTTCGATCGCATGACCACTCCTCATGCAACGGTCGGCGCGATCGCGGATCTCGTGAAGAAGGGCCATGTCCGAGCCGCGCTCCGATGATCAACGTCCCTTGCCCCGGATCGCTGCGATCGCTGCATCGAGATCCGTCCAGGTTGCGACCACACGAACCGCGGCGTCGTCCAGCTTGACCTCGGCCGCAGCCCCCCCGCCGAGCCAGATTGGCACCCGACGCGGGAGCTCAGCGAGCATCCAGTTAATGTGCTTCGCCGTGGCTTTCAGGTCGGACGCGCCCGTGACGAGCAGCCCCACCGCGTCGACCGCGTGACTGTGAGCCGCCTTGACGATTTGCTCGGCGGGCGTGTCGACGCCGAGAAGCCTGGGGGTGATCTGACAGACGGCCAAGTACACCTCGATCATTTCGAGCCCCAGGCCGTGGCGCTCGTTTGAAAGTGTCGCCAAAAGAACCCGGGGGGCGCCTTCGCGCTCTTCGTAGGCCGACATGAGCACCCGAAGTTGCGACGACAGACACTCGCTCAGCACGTGCTCGTGCCGCACCTCGAGCTTTCCCTCGCCCCAAAGCTCCCCCACGCGCAGCGCGATCGGCTGCGCAATCTCCATCACGAAGCGCTTCGGCCCAAGCACCACGGCGGCCTGCCGTAACTGGGCTCGAAGGGCGCCTATGTCGTCACGACCGAGGGCAGAGACGAGTGAGTCGACGGTCGCGATCGGCCCAACCATGGTCGCAAGACCTTGCGACGTAGCCCGGACCACCTTCAAGAGCTCCTGGCGCGGTTTTCCGACGACCTCGCCAGGACGATGTCCAAGCTCGAGGGCGCGAGAGATGAGCTTCAGCAGCTCGACGTCCGCGTCGGAGAAGACGCGACTGCCGCCCTCGCTGCGCTCCGGTTTCGGGAAGCCGTAGCGCCGTTCCCACATGCGCAGTGTGTCGAGCTCGATTCCGGTTAGCCGTGACGTCACGCGAATCGTGTGCCGCGAAGCATCGGGCTTGGCCGTTCCTCGGGGCGTGGGCACCCGCTTCGCGCGCTTGCGTACAGGCTTCGCGGCGGATCGGTTCATGCTGCGCTCGGGGAATCGGTTTGACTAACTATGGACAGATGTTAGACGCAGAGCCACCACAATGAAAGCCCTTTTGTCAGGACCCGTCGTCGTCATCGGCGGGGCCAGCGGATTTATCGGCACGGCGCTCGGCGCCGCGCTCTGCGAGCGGTTTCGGGTGATCGGGCTCTCACGCCGCGCTCAAGAACCGGGCGGTTCGTTTTCGGAGTGGCGGGCAGCCGATCTCCTGAACTTCCGCCAGGCAGAGACCGCGCTTCAGGGCGCCCGTTATGCGGTCTACCTCGTGCACAGCATGATGCCGTCCGCACGCCTCACGCAGGCGTCGTTCGCGGATCTGGATCTCCTTGCGGCGGACAACTTCGGGCGTGCGGCTGCCCGCGCGGGCGTCGAGCAGATCGTGTATCTGGGCGGCCTCGTACCTGAAGGGGACAAGCTGTCTCCTCACCTCGAGAGCCGACGCGAAGTCGAGGACACGCTCGGCCGTCACGGAGTCCCTGTCACGACCCTGCGCGCGGGGTTGGTGATCGGGGGAGGGGGCTCGTCCTTCGAGATTCTGGTGAAGCTCGTCGAGCGACTTCCCGCCATGATTTGCCCCAAGTGGACGCAGAACCGGATGCAGCCGATCGCGATTGGCGATGTCGTGAAGTTGCTAGCCTTCGTCGTCGGCCGTGGTGACTGCTTTGGCGAAACCTTCGATGTCGCCGCCCCCGAGGTGCTGAGTTACCGCGAGCTCATGACGATGTGCGCCGAGCAGATGGGCATACAGCGGACCATGATTCCCGTGCGCTTCTTCTCTCCGGGACTCTCTCGACTCTGGGTTTCGTTGGTCACGGGGGCGCCGGGCGCGCTGGTCGGCCCCCTCGTGGAGAGCCTGAAGCACGAGATGATCGCACGAGATCATCGCCTCGCGGACCTGGCCGGATTGACTCCGCAGCCGGTGCGGGAAGCGCTTGCGGCCGCGCTTGCGGAGGGTCGGCAAGCACAAGGACGAGCCCCGCGCACCGGACCTGCATCGATCGTCCGGTCCGTGCAGCGCATGCTCCTCCCGCGAGGACACGATGCCGCGTGGGCCGCTTCGGAGTACGCGCGCTGGCTGCCTCGAGCACTTCGTGGTCTTGTTCGCGTCGCGGTCGATTCAGAGGAGAACATTTGCTTTTTCTTCTCTACCCTCCGCACGCCGCTCCTCGTTCTTCGCCACTCGCCTGAACGAAGCACCCCCGAAAGACAGCTCTACTTCCTCGACGGCGGCCTCCTGTCACGCACAGGAGCCGGTGGGCGGTTCGAGCTCCGGCAAGTGCTCGACGGGCGGACGATGCTCGTCGCGATCCACGACTACGCGCCGCGCCTTCCCTGGCTCGTGTACATCCTGACGCAGGCAAAGTTCCACGCCTGGGTCATGGCAGCGTTCCGTCGTCACCTTGGCCGGATTGCGATCGTCGAGCGGAGCCTCGAGTTGGCATTGGCGCCTCACGATCGGCAGGTTTGACAAAACTTAGACAGTGCCTACTTTGAAGGGTATGAAACCGTTCGACGTCGAGGTGTTCTTTGATGGTGAGTGCCCCCTCTGCATGCGCGAGATCAACATGCTTCGCCGGCGAGATCGCGCCAACCGAATCATCTTCACGGACATCGCCGCGCCGAGCTTCGACGCCGCCGCGGTTGGCATCGACTACCCCACCCTCATGAAGCGCATCCACGCCCGCCTGCCGAGCGGTGAGCTCATCGAGGGGGTAGAAGTGTTTCGACGGCTCTACGGAGCCATCGGATTCGGTGCGCTCGTGGCGCTCACGCGCTTGCCCGTCGTCTCTCAACTGCTCGACCTCGCGTACGAGTTGTTTGCGAAGAATCGCCTTCGGCTCACCGGTCGGTGCTTGAAGACTGAAGGCGGCTCGTGCGCGGTGAGTCCCTAGCTTAGCGCTGCAGGCGACCGATCGCCTCGTCGAGCCCGGCCCAGTCTCGCACGATGACGAGACCTTCTACGTCACCGTCGAGGTTCCACGCGCCCGCCCCACCAGCCCAGATCGGCACACGTCGCGGGAGCTCGGTGAGCATCCATCGAAGCTGCGCGCCGACCTTCTTCAGGTCTGCGGGGGGCATGACGGCAATGCCGACGGCGTCGGAGCGGTACGCGCGGGCTGCCGCTACGATTTGCTCGGGCGGCGTCTCGACACCGAGCAGACGAGGTGTGGCGTGGCTCGCCGCAATGACCACGGCGATCATCTCGAGCCCCAAGCTGTGGGGTTCGTCGGGTAACGTAGCGAGGAGGACGGACGGACCGGCGTCGGAGTCGTGATAGGCAGCCAAGAGCACGTGAAGCTGGCGCGATAAGCACTGGGTAAAAACGTGTTCGTGGCGCACTTCGAGCTTTCCGTCCACCCAGAGCTCACCGACTCTCACGCTCGCCGGATGTGCCATCTCCTCAACGAAGCGCTTCGGCCCGAGGACAGCGGCCGCCTGTTTGAGCGCGTTCCGGAGCAAGCTCACGTCATCGCTCGCCAGTGCGTGGAGCACCTCGTCGACCGTGGGGAGTGCGCCGACGCCCGGAGCGTTCGTGGTCATCCCTTCCAGAAGTCGCTCCAGCTCGGCTGCGGGCTTTTCGACGACTTCGCCGGGTCGGTAGCCCGCGTGCAGTGCGGAACGTATGAGGAGCAGCGTCGTGAGATCCGACTCCAAATACACGCGACTCCCGTTGTGGACGCGCGTTGGTTTCGGGAAACCGTAGCGGCGCTCCCACATCCGTAGCGTGTGCGGCGCAATGCCGCTGAGCCGAGAGATCACTCGGATCGACATCGTGGAAGCGGCCACCTCGCCCTCGGTCACCGGAAGAACGGGCTCTCTCGTTCTAGGCATGCGTGGAGTATTGTCCAAGTTTTGTCTAAGTCAACGTTGACAAGTGTTAGACGGGTGTTATTCATCCTTGAGCAGCTGACCGCTCAGTCCAAGGAGACCACGACCATGAACACTGTCCTTCGCACCTTCGTCCTCGTTCCTTCCCTTCTCGCCGCCCTCGCCGTCGCCGCATGCGGAGGTGCCCAGAACGACGTTCAAGCAACCACGCCGACCAGCACGCAAGCACAGTCGGACATCGTTGACACGGCCGCAGCGGCCGGTTCGTTCAAGACGCTGGTCGCTGCGGTGAAAGCCGCCGATCTCGTCGACACGCTGAAGGGGCCGGGCCCGTTCACCGTCTTTGCCCCGACCGACGAGGCCTTCGCCAAGCTTCCGGCGGGCACCTTGGAGAGTCTGCTCAAGCCCGAGAACAAGGCGAAGCTGCAGTCCATTCTCACCTATCACGTCGTGGCTGGTCGCGTCGGTTCCGACCAAGTGGTTCACATGACGTCGGCCAAGACCGTGCAAGGTAAGGACCTCAAGATCTCGCAGAACGCGGGAACGGTCATGGTGGACGGAGCCAAGGTCGTGAAGACCGACATAGCGTGCTCCAACGGCGTCATCCACGTCATCGACGCCGTCCTCATGCCCTAATCGTTCGCGCAGGCATAAATTCAAGGCACCAGAAGGAGAGGGTCGTCATGAGCCGATGGAGTCAAGCCGGGCTGTTCCTCGTTGGGGTGAGCATCGCGGGAGTGGGCTGCGTGCGCGCCGTTCGCCCGGACGGAGGGACCGGGCTCCTTCCGGTGGGGGCGGCGGCTCCCGACGTCACGGGCACCATGAGTGACGGCAAGGCCATTCACCTCTCCTCCGTTCGCGGTCACTCAGCCGTCGTGTACTTCTACCCGAAGGACGAGACGCCCGGCTGCACGCGCGAGGCGTGCGCGTTCCGAGACGCGTTCACGAAGTACGACGCACTGCACGTGACGATCTTCGGTGTGTCGCGCGACTCGGAGAAGAGCCACTCCGAGTTCCGGGCGACGCACAAGCTGCCCTTTCCTCTCGTTGCAGACGAAGAGGGGAACGTGGCACGCGCCTACGGCGTCTCGAGCATGCTCGGTATGGCTTCTCGCGTCACGTTCCTCGTCGGATCGGATGGTCGGGTGCTGCGAGTCTGGCCCGACGTCGATCCGGGCGTTCACGCCGACGAAGTGCTTGCGGCCGTGCACGACGCGGATAAGGGCGCGCCATGATCCACGTGCTTGAGCGCGAGCAAATCGTTCCACGTCCGATCGCGGAGGTATTCGGGTTCTTCTCCGACGCAGCCAATCTCGGGCGCCTCACGCCCCCCAGCCTCCACTTCCGGATTCTCTCTCCTATGCCGATCGTGATGCGCTCTGGCGCCGTGATCGACTACCGGCTTTCCCTCTTCGGCGTACCCTTTCGGTGGCGCACCCTTATCGACTCTTTCGATGAGCCCCGGCAATTTACGGACGTTCAGCTGCGCGGGCCGTACCGCTCTTGGCGCCACGTGCACGAGTTCGAGTCGGTGGCGGGCGGAACACGAATGCGTGATCGCGTCGACTACGAGATCCCGTTTGGACCGCTCGGCGAGATCGCGCGCGCGCTCTTCGTGACCCGCCAGGTCGAAGGCATTTTCGATTTCCGTCGGACCATCATTCAGAGTATTTTCAAGACGCGAGCCGGAGGACACCACCATGAGCATGCCTGAGCCATCACCATTACGCGTCGACCTTGCCAGCGTTGCCAGCCTCCCGACCCAGTTCGGCGACTTCCGCATTCACGTGTTCACGAACAACCGTGATCGGAAGGAACACGTCGCCATGGTCCACGGCGAAGTTTTCGGCGCCGAATCCGTGCCCACACGCGTCCACTCCGAATGTCTCACCGGCGACGTCTTGGGCTCGCTCCGCTGCGATTGTCGGAAGCAACTCGAGCTTGGGCTCGAGCAGCTTGCAAAGGGGCAGCGCGGCGTCCTCCTCTACCTCCGCCAAGAGGGGCGGGGTATTGGCCTCGTGAACAAGATCCGGGCGTACAAGCTGCAGGAAGAGGGCCTCGATACCGTCGACGCCAATGCTGCGCTCGGTTTCAAAGACGACGAGCGTGACTATGCCGTCGGTGCGGCAATGCTGCACACACTCGGCGTCCGGTCGGTTCGCCTCCTCACGAACAACCCCGACAAGATCGCGCAACTCAACCACTACGGTCTTCGGGTGACGGGTCGTATTCCGCACGCGGTCGCGCCGACGAGGCACAACCGCCGCTATCTCGAAACCAAGGCGAAGCGGTCGGGTCACCTCCTGGATCTCTCTGAGGAACAGGGGCGAGACGGCATTCTCGAGCGCAAGATTCTCCCATGAAGATCGCGATCGTCGGTACGGGAATCGCCGGCAACGTTGCCGCCTACCTCCTGGCGGGCGAGCACGATCTCACCGTCTTCGAAAAAAACGACTACGTCGGTGGGCACACGAACACGGTCCGCGTCGAGGCGGCCGACGGACCGCATAGCGTCGATACCGGATTCATCGTCTTCAACGAAGAGCGCTACCCGAACTTGGTGAAGCTCCTCAGCCGGCTCGGCGTGCCTTCGCAGCCCTCCAGCATGAGCTTCAGCGTGCGCTGCGACGACAACGGGCTCGAGTACTCGAACCTCTCGCTCTTCGCGCAGAAGCGCAACGCGCTCAGCCCGCGTTTCTTCCGAATGCTCGTGGACATCGTGCGCTTCAACAAGAGCTCGCGCGAGCTGCTCCTCGCGGGGGACGACCGCGTTCTGCTCGGCCCTTTTCTGGAGGAACATCATTACTCGAAGGAGTTCATCGAACGATTTCTGTACCCCATGGGCGCATCCATTTGGTCCGCGGATCCCCTTCAGATGCGCGAGTTTCCGGCTCGCTTCTTTGCTCAGTTCTTCACCAACCACCGCTTCCTCGACATCCTGGGACAGCCACAGTGGCGTGTCATCCGAGGCGGCTCGAGCGCGTACGTGGCGCCACTCACCGCGCGCTTTCGCGACCGGATCCGGCTTTCCAGCCGCGTGGCGTCGATCCGCCGCGCCAAGGACCATGTGCTCGTAACGCCGCACGGCGGAGAGCCAGAACGCTTCGATGAGGTCGTCATCGCCGCGCACGCAGACGAGGCGCTTGCGATGCTCGAGGACGCAACCCCGAACGAGCGCGAGGTCCTCGGGAGCTTCCGCTTTCAAGAGAACGTTGCCGTGCTCCACACCGACAAGAGCGTGATGCCCACGCGTCGGGAGGCCTGGGCCTGCTGGAATGCAAATGTTCCGCGGAAGGCAACGGGCAAAGTCTCACTCACGTACGATATGAACATGCTGCAGGGCCTCCGTGCGCGCGAGCAGTACTTCGTCACCCTGAACCGCACCGAGGAAATAAATCCGCGGAGTGTGCTCCGCACCATTCGCTATCACCATCCCGTTTTCTCGCGCTCTGCCGTTCTCGCGCAGCGGAGGCACGCGGAGATCAGTGGCCAGAACCGGAGCCACTTTTGCGGTGCGTACTGGGGTTTCGGCTTCCACGAAGACGGTGTGAACAGCGGGCTCGCGGTAGCCCGTCATTTCGGCAAGGGGCTCTAGCGATGGAGAGCTTTCTCTACGAAGGGACGCTGCGCCATCGCCGCTTCACCGCGCCGAGTCGTTCGTTCACGTACTCGCTGTTCATGATGTACCTAGACCTCGGCGAGCTCGACGCTGTCTTCGCCCGGCGTTGGCTCTGGAGCACGAGCTCACCGAATCTCGCGTGGTTTAGACGCGCCGACCATTACGGAGATCCTTCCGTCCCGCTAGACGTCGCGATCCGCGATCTCGTGGCCGAGCGAACGGGGACGCGCCCCGTGGGTCCGATCCGTTTGCTCACGCATCTTCGCTACCTGGGTCACTGCTTCAACCCAGCGTCTTTCTACTATTGCTTCGCACCCGACGGACGTACCCTCGAGACGATCGTGGCGGAGGTGAGCAACACCCCATGGAACGAGCGCCACATGTACGTCCTTCCCGAAGCAGAGAATCGCGGGCGGGGTGACGCCAAAGAGTACGAGTTCAAGAAGGCGTTCCACGTGTCGCCCTTCCTGGGAATGGACGCCGACTACGGCTGGCGCTTCGGAACGCCGCCCTCCCGCGACGACGACATGCTGTGGGTTCACATGCAGAACCGACAGGCGGGGTCGCGCGTGTTCGAGGCGTCGCTCACTCTCCATCGCCGTCCCATCACGGGGACCGAGCTTGCACGCGCGCTCCTAATGCGCCCCGCAATGACCGTTCAAGTCGTAGCCTCGATTTATTGGCAAGCACTCCGCCTCTGGGTGCGGCGTGCACGCTTCTATCCACATCCACGAACCCAACCCACGAGGCAACCATGAAAGGACAGTCCCAGGCGCTCACGGCCCATCCCCTTCGCCGTGAGGAGATCGAATCGCGATCGCGATCCCTTCTCGACCGCATCAGCCAACGAAGCCTCATCGCGCTCTTCAGCCGAATCACCCGCGGTGAGCTCACCGTGGTGGACGGCGGCGAGCGCTTCGTCTTCGGACATGCAGACGGACTGTCGGCCACCATCACCATTCGCGATCCAGGCGCCTACCGCGCACTTCTCTTCAGCGGCACGATTGGCGCGGGTGAGGCGTACATGTCCAACCTGTGGACGTGCAGCGAACTGCCTGCGCTCGCTCGGATCTTCGTTCGTAACCTCGAGGCTCTTGGCGCCCTCGAAGGCGGCGCCACGCGAGTCGCGCGTTTCGCGGGCGAGCTCATGACGAAAGCGATCCGGCGAAATACACGCGCCGGCAGCCGTCGGAACATCGCGCGGCACTACGATTTGTCCAACGAGTTCTTCGGTCTTTTTCTGGACGAGTCGATGACCTACTCGAGCGCGATCTTCGAGAGCGACGCTACTACCCTCGAAGACGCGCAGCTGGCAAAGCTCGATCGCATCTGCCGGAAGCTGGGTCTCTGCGCCGAGGACCACTTGCTCGAGATCGGCACGGGGTGGGGCGCGCTCGCGATCCATGCCGCTCGCGCGTACGGCTGCCGCGTGACGACCACCACGGTCTCCGCGGAGCAGCACCGCATGGCCACCGAACGGGTTCGTGCCGCCGGCCTGGAGGAAAAAATCGAGGTGCTCCTTTGCGATTACCGCGATCTCACCGGAAAGTACGACAAGCTCGTCTCGATCGAGATGGTCGAGGCGGTGGGACACGAGTATTTGGATCTCTACTTCCGGACGTGCAGCGATCGCCTCGCCCAGCACGGTCAGATGCTCATTCAGGCCATTACGATTGCCGATCAGCATCACGAGCAGCACCGCGCCAGCCTGGATTTCATCAAAGAGTACATCTTCCCGGGAAGCTGCATTCCCTCCGTGACATCCATGGTCAGCGCCGCCACCCGCGCGACGGATCTTCGTCTCTTTCACCTCGAAGACATGACACCGCACTACGCGCAGACCCTCCGCATCTGGCGTGAGCGCTTTATGAAGAACGAAGACGCCGTGCGGCGCCTTGGCTTCGATGAGCCGTTCCTCCGAATGTGGGAGTACTACCTCGCGTACTGCGAGGGGGGCTTCGCCGAGCGTTACCTCGGATGCGTCCACATGCTCTTCACCAAGCCAGATTCCCGGCGCGCGCCGATCCTGCCCGCGTTGCAATGAGTGCCATCGCCGTGCTCGTACGCCTTCTGCGCCACGTGACGGATCTCGTTCCGCCCTTCGCCTTCAATCGAATGGGGTTCGAGCTCAATCGACGCGGCTTCGAACCGGGTGACCCGCCCGAGGACGGCGGCGGGCGCGTCGCCTTGGTGACGGGGGCGAACTCCGGCATCGGCTTTGCGACGTCTCGCGAGCTCGCGCGTCGCAACTACGAAGTGTGGATGCTCTGTCGCGATCCGGCGCGCGGAGCGGCGGCACGGGACGCCATCGCCCGAGAATGTGGCGGCGATCGCGTTCACCTCGCCGTCGTCGACGTGTCGAGCTTCGCCTCGATTCGGCGCTTCGCAGAGGGATTTCCAGGAAGCCACGTTGACGTGCTTGTTCACAACGCCGGCGTGCTGCCGCATGAGAAGAAGCTCACCGAGGACGGCGTGGAGCTCAGCTTCGCAACGAGCGTGCTCGGGCCGTTCTTGCTCACCGGCCTCTTCGTCGAGAAGCTCTCCCGATCGACGGACGCGCGCGTCGTCTTCGTCGCCTCCGGAGGCCTCTATGCGCAACGCCTGGATTTAGAGCTATTGAGCGTCGATCCAGGGTCTTTCGACGGGGTGCGTGCCTACGCCAACGCAAAGCGCGCGCAGGCGATCCTCGCGCGCGCCCTCGCTGGCAGGTATCGCGGACAAGCGCCGATCACGTTCGCGAGCATGCACCCAGGTTGGGCCGACACGACGGCGGTGCGCACGTCGCTCCCCAAATTTCACGAGACGATGAAGAACGTGCTTCGAACAGCGGAGCAGGGCGCCGACACCGTGGTCTGGCTTGCCGCAAGCCCTCGGCCGAAGGGGACGCTCGGCAAGTTCTGGTTCGACCGGCGCGTTGCTGCCGAATATCCGCTTCCGTGGACGCGCGAGAGCCGGCGGGGGCGCGAGCAGCTCTTCGAGCTCTGCGAGCGTGTGACCGGCATGAAGCTCGGTCTTTCGACCGAGAGGACGGCTTGACCATGCGCATGGCCATCGTCCTTGCCGCCATCGGCGCGGCAATCATGGGCGCCATTATCGGGTGGGCGTTGATCGAAGGACACTTCGGCCCCGAGTGCAGCGCCCTCTTCGCACTCCCGTGGGGGAAGGTGACGCTTGCCGATCTGTACACGGGCTTCGCGCTTTTTTCGGGTTGGGTGATCTTCCGGGAACAGCACGTGAGCCGCGCACTCGTCTTCGTTGCGCTGGTCATGACTCTTGGTAACGCGTTCACCTGCGTTTACGTGCTGGTCGCGCTCCTGCGGAGCCGCGGGGATTGGGCACGTTTTTGGCTCGGACACCGATCGAAACAATAGGGAGGATGGCTGCGATGTCTGTCGAACGAGACCAGGTTCTTGCCGAGGCGCTCCGTGAAGTCTACGTGTCGTTCGAGCGCGACGGTGACGCCGCGATCGCTCGGCTTGCGGAGCTTTATGACGACGACGTCGTCTTTCGCGACCCGCTCCAAACGCTGCGCGGACGGAGCGCGTTCGTCGCGATGAATCGCCGCATTCTCGCGCGCGCCCGACGGTGTTCGTTCGAGGTCGCCAGTGTCGCCGCCACGAGCGGCTCGGTCTTCCTCGCGTGGACCATGCTCTACGAGCCGCGTCGCGGTCCCACGATCGTCTTCGAAGGCGCGACCCACGCCCGGACGCGTGCCGGGCTCATCGTCGAGCAGCGGGACTACTGGGACTTGCTGTCGAGCCTCGCAGCGAGCATCCCGGTCGTCCGGAATGTGTACGCGTCGTTGGCGCCGCACCTGGGATGACCGCACGCGGCGTGATCTCGTTCGCGGGGCTTCAGCTTGGCTGGTTTGCGTGTGTGCTCGGCGCGGCGCACGGCTATCCGTGGCTCGGCCCGGTTGTCGTTTTCGTCGCGCTAGCCATGCACGTCGAAAGGCAACGTGCGAGCGCGCGGGAGGTGTTGATTCTGGCGTTCACGGCGATCGTAGGCTTCCTCGTCGATAGCGCTTTCCTGCAAACGGGCGTGCTCCGGCTCGGGGGCAGCACGCTCTCGCCGCCATGGCTCATCGCCCTCTGGCCGAACTTCATCTCGACGACCTCCGAAAACGGACTCCTGTCGTCGCTACCGAGACGGCCTCTCCTTGCAGGACTGCTGGGAGCCGTTGGTGGTCCACTTGCCTACGACTCGGGGGCACGCCTCGGAGCGATCGAGCTGGGAAGCCATCGGCTTAGCGCGCTCGCCATCATCGGTGTGGTGTGGGCCCTCGCCGTCCCGGCGCTCGTTGTCGTGCGCGCGCGCGTCGTCACGCGGTTCGCGCATACGTCAGAGTATAGACCACTGGAGCGCTGAGCTTCGGGCTGGTGAGGGTCGCCGTCATGAACAGGAGCTTTCCGTCGGCGCTCACCGTGAACTCGTTCTTGCGCGTGCCTCCGTCGTCGGCGACGAAGGTTTGTATGAGACGTTTGCCCTCGAACCGCTGGGAAAGAATGAATGCGTCGGCGTCGACGCGGTAGTCGGTTGGCGCGCCCGTTTCCGGGCTGATCGCGATCGGATGACCGGGAACGATCGAGCGAATCCGCCCGTCGGCAAACTCGAAACTGCACGTCGAAAGGATGCGAGTCCGGTCCTCAAGCTTCGAGCGCGCAATTCCGCGAACCGCGAAGAAGAACGAAGACACGGTGCGGTCGATCGCGTCCGCGCGCGCGTGTCGTTCTTTCTGGTCACCGGCGTATCGGAAGTTCCCGGCAAAGCTCCGGCGGAGATCCGTCGTGCTCCCGGCTCCTTGGCTCGCTCCAGGGCGGGCGTCAGATGCGGCGAGCGGGTCCGCCTTCGCTGCCGGACTGATGAGAAGCGCGGCCGCCAGAAGTGGGATGAGGAAACTGGCGCGGCGCGGAGACGTTTTGTTGTCCATCATTTGTCTATGGTACGTCCAGATGCGCCGCCGTCAAGGTAGGTGGCGTTCACGAGGGGAGACGTCCGGCTCAGCATTCCACCGCTGCGGAACGCGCCTGAGCTTCGAGGAGTCGTATCCTGCGTTCTGAACGACACGAATCAGGCGTGCCCAGCTCGAGTCCGGGATCGTCGGCGTCCGCGCCATGACCCAGACGTAGTCACGGGCGCTTCGGCCGATGACCACCTCGTTGTAGTCACCGTCGACATCCGCCACGACGTATTCGAATCGAAAAGGGCCTTGCCACCAGTAAAAGTGCATTCCCCAGCGTCCGGTCTCGCGCTCGCTCACGTGACCCGTTGCGTGCATCGTTTCTAGCGGCCCATCGAACGCGCCGCGGCGGAAGCTGAACGTCGTTTCAACGACGTCGGTGGTGCCCGCTCGTAGCCGATACGACTCCACCCCGTTCCACGCCTCTTTTTCTCCGGAGGTCGGGATGTGACCGAGGACGTACCAATCCCCCATGTACCGCGGGACATCGATATTTGCGGCGTGCATGGGGGCGGAGCCGCATCCCGATGCGGCGAGTAGTGGAAAGAGGTACCGAAGTCGCGACCAACGCATGTCCATGATTTGCACATCATAAGGGGGTGCTGGCCATCGTCAACGAGGACGCGACGTTTCTTCCCTGGGCGCGTAGATCGTTCGACACCAACGCGCTGCGGCCATCCGCGTGCTGCTATCGTCAGCCGAGATGGAGACCGGGGCGGACGACGCTGACCTATCGACAGTCGACCAGCCCTCGCGCGAAGAGGCGCCGTACATCCCCTCTTTCGTCCTGACCGCGATCGACGGGCCGGACAAGGGGCTGACCGTCACGGTCGATGGTGCGGGCCCCTCGCGCATCCTCATCGGACAGAGCCCTGCGTGCGAAGTGCGCCTCATTGACCGCGAGGCGTCGCGACGGCACGTTGCGCTCGAGGTCATTGGAACGCGCCTCCGGGTGACCGACCTCGGATCTAGGAACGGCACCTACGTCGAGCGCCTCTCGATCGGCGAGGCAAACCTCGTCGGCGGAGAGACGCTCCGCATCGGTGGGACGGCGTTTCGCGTGGCGAGGCGTGGAGCGTCTCCGGCAAACGAGCTCCCGGCCGAGGAGTCCTTCGGTCGCGTGATCGGCGCGAGCCGGGAAATGCGCCACCTGTATCCCTCGTTTTCCAAGCTCGCGGCGCGCCTGGTTCCGCTCGTCGTCGAGGGCGAAATCGGAACGGGAAAAGAAGCGCTCGCCGAATCTCTGCACGAGATGGGACCGCGGGCGAGCGGGCCGTTCTTGGTCGTCGACTGCTCCGCGATCTCGCCGAACCTCCTCGAGAGGGAGCTCTTCGGCGAGGGTGCGCGCGCGGGAGCCTTCGAGCTCGGGGCGGGCGGTACGCTCTTCATCGACGAAATCGACGACCTTGCGCCAGCGCTCCAACCGAAGTTCGTTCGTGCCATCGAGCGTTCGGAGATTCGCCGCATCGGAGAGGACTCGTGGCGTCCCGTCGACGTGCGTGTCATCGCTGCAACACGTGACGTCGAGCATGATGTTCGGCAGGACCGCTTCCGCGACGATCTCTTCCATCGACTCCCGCTCGCGCGAATCGATCTTCCCCCGCTGCGCAAACGAAAAGGGGACGTCACGCTCCTCGCGCGCCATTTCGCGCGTCAATTTGGCGGTGATCCGAGCGAGCTCCCCGGCGACCTCCTCGACCGATGGGAGGAGCAGGTGTGGCCGGGCAACGTCCGTCAGCTTCGAAACGCCGTCGCGCAACGGCTCACGATCGGAGACACGTCTGGCGCCGTCGCAGGCGCGAGCGACGCGGACGGCCGGCGCACGGAGGCCGAGGAGACCGTGACCGAGAGCTTCTTCGACGCGGTGCTCGCAGAAGGGCTGCCGCTCATCCCTGCGCGTCAAAAGGTGGTCGAGGAATTTCAGCGGCGCTACGTGGAGCGCGTGCTCGCCGCGCACGGCGGGAACGTCGTTCGCGCCGCAGCGTCCTCGGGGATCGCGCGGCGCTACTTTCAGATCCTGAGGAAGCGAAGCGGTCCCTGATCACCCGACGCGGTGCCGCGCCTCGGCCGGGACAAGCTGTCGGAACTGCCAAGCTCGAACGGCGAGATCCTCCTCTGCGGCCGCGAGCTTGTTGCCGATGCGGCGAACGAGCCTGCCCGTCGAGAAGAAAAGCAGCGTCGTCAGCGTTACGAGGAAGACCATCGTCGCAGTCTCGGGGAACGCGCACGCTTGCGACACGATGGCGATCTCTTCGCCGCGGAAAACGTAGGAGCGCGGCAGCACCTGCGCCCATTCGAGAAAAAGCGGCAGGAGCGTCGCAGCCGACATGGCACCCCCCCGCGATTCGCTGCACGCCTCTGCCCGGATACATCGAGTAAATCATCATCGCTCCCATCGAGCAGGTGGGAACGAGGACGAACGCACCGAAGATGCGCGTCATGGTCATGATGGCGAGCGTGCAAAAAGTCATGACGAAGTATGTCGAGTAGGGAGAGACGCGCTGCGTTCGGTAGATGCATCCGCCGAGCGCCGCCGCAAGACAGACGAGAATGAGCGACGGCCAGAGCCAGTCCTTCACGCCCATCCAAACGATCGAGCCTCCGACGAGCAGCAGTCCGCTGCCGAATACGCCGACGCCCGCGACGGAGATCGCGCGCATCGACGCCTCGCGCGAAGCCTCCAGCGTTCTCTTGACCTCCTCCGGAATTTCGCGCGGCCGCTCGAGCAAGAGACTGACGATCTCGGTGAGCGCCGCATCGTTCGATGGGTCGAGCGCGACGGAGCGTCCGAGCTCGGCCAGGGCAATCGCGCGATTCGCAGCGGTTGAAACGTGATTTTCTTTCGCCTCCGCCAGAGCGGCCATGGCGACGCTTGCGCGCTCGCGCGCGAGCTCGCGCCGACGCTCGGTGTCGCGATCGCCGTCGAGGTACTTCTGCACGGCGTCGTGCAGGTCGCGCGCGCTCGCGAATCGATCGCGCGCGTCGGTCCTCGTCGCGCGGACGCAAATCGCCTCTAGCTCGGGGGGAACGTCGCGCTCGGGCGCCCGCAGGGAGCATCGCGCGTCGGCCCCCCTGATCGTCGAGGCGAGGAGCGCCGCCGCCTTCCCCGTGTGGAGAGGCAGGAGGGTCAGCGTCCGGAAAAGAACGGCCCCGAGCGCGTAGACGTCGGCTCGTCCGTCGACGACTTCGTTGGCGAGCTGCTCGGGGGAGACGTAGCCTGGCGTCCCGACGAAAGCGCCAACGTCTGTCATCGGGGCGTCACTCGCCGCAGGTGGCGCCTCCGAGCGTGGCCCGATCGCTTCGTCCGCATCCTCTAGGATCCTCGCGATCCCCCAGTCGAGCACGTACACCTCGCCGAAGTCACCGAGCATCACGTTGCTCGGCTTGAGGTCTCGATGAACGACCCCGCGCGTGTGCGCGAACTCGATCGCGAGGCACACGCTTGCAAAGGCCGCGAGGAGCTTGCGCAGCGAGAACTCACGCTCGGCCTCGGCTTCCCGCGCGCAGAGCCGGTCGATGACGGCCGCGAGCGTCACGCCGCGAACGCGCTTCATCGTGAAGTAGAGCGCGCCGTTGGGGCCGACGCCGACGTCGTAGACAGGCACGATCGACGGATGCTCGAGCTGCCCCTGAACGCGCGCCTCGCGGAAGAAGCGTGTCTGCACGTCGCTCCGCGCCTCCCTGTCCGTGCGGATCATCTTCATGGCGACGTCTCTCCCGATCCGCACGTCACGCTGCAGATGGACCTCGCCCATCCCTCCCATTCCGAGAAGGTCGCGCGCTTCGTAGCGCTTCGCGAATCCCTCCTCCTCGAACGAGGCGTGGACCGGATCTCGAGCGCTCTCGACGCGCGGGCCAATCGAGGTCACGGGGCTGGGTTGGTACTCGAACGTGGTGTCCGAAGGCATGGGCATGAGCCTATCCTCAAGGGCCCTCGTGCGATCGCGAGGATCTGGTGCGATCGGCGAGATCACACCACCCCACGAAGCGGAAAATAATGTCTTTCCTCGAGTAAAACGCAGGGGAGGTCCTGGCACCGAGCTTGCTGAAGGAGTGGTCATGACTATCTCTTCTGCCCTCCGCTTCGCGTCTCTCGCGACGTTCGCGTTCGCCCTCGGTTGCTCCGGCCCGAGCCCCACGGCGGACATCATGACCGCCAGTGACGAGGTCACGAGCGTCAGCCACAGCCCGATCCGCAACCAGTCGATCGGAAACTGCTGGCTGTACGCGACCGCCGAGTGGATCGAGTCGATGCACTACAACCGCACGAGCGAGCACATCGACATCTCCGTCTCGTACCTCACGTACTGGGACTGGTTCGAGAAGATCACGACCGGCTCGATCGTTGCGCCGGACGGACGCGCGCTCGACTCGCTTCATGGCGGCCGTGGACAAAATGAGCTCCAGCCCGGCGGGTTCTTGCCCATCGCAGCGGCGTACGTCGTCCGCTACGGCGTCGTCGTGGGCCCGGACAGCTTCATCCCGAACGAGCCGCTCACCGGTAAGTCGATCACGCAGCTCAACGCCCTCGCGGCGATCAACCGCTCCCTCGCGTCCGGGGCGCTCTCGACGGTCGCCGCACGGGCCGATCGCGCGCTCGTTCGTAAGGAGCTCGACGCCGCATTCAACCTCCCCTCGCACGTCGTCGCCGATCTCGACAAGGTGTTCGGGCCGGCGGTCGACAAGCGCCTCGACATCGTCGGAACGTCGGTCATCGGAACGATCGTGAAGCGACCCCAGCAAATCGAGATCGCCGTCCCCAACGCGGAGACCGACGCGCCGCAGCTCATGACGTTGAAGGCGGCATTCGGAAAAGCAGACACCGCGAACCCCTACAAGCGCGACGGCGAGTGGGCATTCCAGTCCGTGACGTATCCCTCCGATCCGACCCAGCAGCGTGCGTTTTTGCGTCGCATTCAGCGCGCGCTCAATGATCATTACCCCGTTCCCGTCGCATGGAAGGTCGACTGGGCGTCCATGGTGGGCACGTCGTTCCCCTCGTTCCATCCCGGCGCCTACGCAGGCGGTCACGAGACGGTCCTCGAGGACTACGAGGTCACGAACGTGCCGGGTTTCGGCACTCTACCCGCGGGCGTCACTGAGACGCGCCCCGAAGCGCTCGCAGCCGCCCTCGACGACAGCGCGAAGATCATGTTTTTTCGCACGAAGAATCAGTGGGGGACGGGCGGCCGCACGGGCGCGTTCGACGGCTACTATGACCTCTCGATGGAGTATCTCAACAGCTCGGAGACCTTCTGCGAGTTCCTCGGCGCCGATGGCCAGTGCGCGCAAACCTGGACCACCGGTACGTTCCTCCAAGAAGTCATCCTCCCCGCGGGCTTCTGATCGACGAGCGCAGACCTGAGCGCTACCCGGGAAGCGCGCCGCCGCGTGCAGCCTTAGCGCCTCGTTCCGGCAAGAGCGCCTCGCGCCTTGCCCTGGATTGATGCTGGTCCGGAGGACGCGACCCAAGGTACGCATCGTGCTCTGGCTTAGTGCAGCCAGGGAGCACCGCCGGGCGCCAGCAGAAGCGTCTACGTGCTCCTCCGACGAGGTTTCAATGAACAAGGGCACGAAAAATCATCATGAGCGTCGAAAGCAATGATCCGAACGGCGGTGGACCAAGCCCTCCTTGTTCGGGTCGGAGTCGGTGACCTCGCCGCCGTCGGCTTGCTCTACGATCGTTACATTCCGATGCTCTTTCCGCTCGCCGTTCGGATCATTCGCGATCGCGCCGAGGCGGAGGATCTAATCCACGATGCCTTCGTCATCGTTTACGAACGCGCATGCCAGTACCGTCGCGATCTCGGCACCGTCTCGGCGTGGCTCATAACGCTCGTGCGCAACCTCAGCATCGACCGTGTGCGGCGCCGCGATCGACAGGACGCTCTGCGCAGGGAGATCTACGCGTACGCCCCCATGCAGCACGCAGCCGATCCGGAGGCTCTTACCTCGCTCGCGCGCGAGCAAGCTCAGGTGCGAAAGGCGCTCGCAACCCTTCCCGACGCCCAGCGCGCCACTTTGGAGTTCGCCTTCTATGACGGGCTCAGCTACCCAGAAATCGCCGCGCGCGAAGGGGTTCCCCTCGGAACGGTGAAATCACGCTCGGTCCGTGCGATGGCATCACTTCGAAAAGCGATCGCCTCTTCGTCCCTTCGACAGTACCAGCATGCGCCGAGCGGTCACGGCGTGGCGTAGCCGCTCGGTCGACCGTCGGACGAGCGGGGCCGCGCTCTGAGAACCCAAGCGGGCACCGTCCAGATCTTCGACGGACAGGCGGCGCTCACCGCGATGACGAAGTCGTTTTCCTTTTCGAGCCAAGCGACGATGCGCGCGTCGCGAACCGGATCGTCACCGTACGCGACGTTCAAGATAGCGAAGCGCCCGCCAGGGGCGAGCACGCGGCGGACCTCGCGGGCTACCTCACGGACGAGAGCATCGCCGCCCTGATGCACGTACGGAAAGCTGTCGATCGCGAGGACCACGTCGAACGCTTCGTCTGCGAACGGGAGCTCACGCCCCGAGCCCACGACCCACTCTACGTTCGCGGGGCTCGCGTTCCTGGCGACATCAATCATGCGGGGCGACACATCGAGCCCCGTAACGTGCGCCGCTACGTCGGCGAAGGCATGTACGTAGCGTCCCGTCCCGCAGCCAAGATCGAGGACGCGATCCGTCGATCGAATGGGAACCGCGGTGCACGCCCAGGCCACCACCTCCGTGGTCGCGCGCTCGAGAATCCCGCGATCCCCGAGAGACCACATGGCGACGGACAAGACCTCGTCCTTAGCGACCGACGCATCGAAGAGCTCGCGCGCAAACTGGATTCCGCGTGCCGGATCCTCGAACCGCTTGCCGGTGTCCGTTCCTTCGCGGAGCATCGTAGCGATCCTCCGACAGCCTTCCCGATGAAGCGCGAGGAGAGCGCCGAGGGCACCGAGCTTTCGCGCAGCGTCCCCGCTTTCGGCGGCCTTGGCGGCGGTCACCACGGCGCAGGCTGCGTCCACGTCTTCCGTGTCGCAAATCAGCTCGAGCGCGGTCATCTCCGCGGAGAGATGGCCCGACAAATAGCGGGCAATCGGGCTCACGAGGGAAGCCAGCCAAGCCGGACGAGCGTGGCGCGGTCCTCCGAGAGAAAGCGCGCTCCGATGTCGTTTCGGTAACGCACGCTCGGCATGATGATCTTTCGGGCACGCGCATAGACGTCACGCTGCGCCGCTTCCACGGTCGGTCCTCGCGCAGTCACCACAGCGATGTACCCGACCGCGCCGCGAGCAACAAAGGGCCCGGCCTCCGAGCGATCGACCTCGCCCCAATGAAGGTGCTCCGCATCTCCGTCGTTCCACGAGGGGTGAAACGCGATGGCCGTTCCCTTGGAGAGCTCGGCGTATCCATGGCGATGCGGAAATGGCGGCACGGTGAGCGCAACGCCGATCGCCCAGTCGTCGTAGGTCGGGATCTCCGGATCACCCCTAAGAACACGGGTAAAGACGGCGTCCCATGGTTCGCGGTGAAGGGCTCCGAGGATGGCGTATCCGGGATACCCGAAGCGGCACGTCAGCTCGAGCGGCCACGGCCCGTCGTCGTTGACGATCGTGTTGAGGTTCACGTACCCGACGTAGCCGGAAGCTGCGAGCGAAGGCGCGAGGCGTGCGAGCGTGGCTTCGAAGAGCGCCTCTCCGCCGCGGTACGTGACGAGGGTTCCCATCTCGCCCGTCATCTCGCCCAGATCCCCTGGGAAGAAGCGCTTGTGCTCCCAATCGAGGTTCACCGGACAAAGGAACCGCCGCCCGTCGAACCATGCGCCGACGCCAACTTCCACCCCCGAGACGCGCTCCATGAGGACGATCGGGGGTCGCTCGGTGAGTGGCCAAAGATCGCGCTGCACCTGGAGAGCGGCGATGAGGTCGACCCCGTCGTCGAGCTCGCCGACGTAGGTGCGCGTGGATGCAAACCCGCTCGTCTCGTACTTCAGGACGTAGCGCGCGGGGCACGCACGAACGAAGGCGATCGCGCGATCGAAGTCGTCGAAGCGGTGAGACGCGGCGATGCGAAGTCCGAGCTCCTTCAATCGCGTCTGGGCGAAGTTGCGCTCGCCTTCGAGCTTGTCTCCGAGGGCGCTTCCGCCGAGGACCGCGATCCCCTTCTTTCGTAGGCGATCCTGAAGGTCGCCCCACCCGATGCCTTCGACGATCACGCAACCGTCGGGGCCTGCGCTCTCGACCCACGCGAGGCCGCGTTCGAGATCTCCTTCGAACGACAGGAGCGCGCGCATGACGTCGGCGCTATCGGAATCGTCGGCGACGACGCGCACCTCGTGGCCGCGGGCTTGTAGGATTAGGTAGAGCGCACCGAGATCGACGTGATGGCCAACACCCAAGAATCGCATCGCCCTCCATGGTAACGATCGGTGATGAGCGCGGGTATGGTCGTTGGCGAAAGCGGCGCGGCTGAGGTGAACGAGGAAGCCCTCATCGCCCTCGGCATCGAGCTGAAGGGGCGGGGCTATTCGTTCATCACCGTCACGCCGAACACGCAGGCTCGGGTAAACGCCCGTGCAGCGGCGTCCCGCGCTCGGGATCTCCGCGGCGTCTTCGGCTGGTCACGCCCGTTCGACGAGAAGCTGCTCGAGCCCTCGCTCCTCGCGCTGGCCAACGCCGCAGGGATCTTGCACGCCTCCGATGATGGTCTTCGCAGCCGGGTCCGGTGGTCGTCGCTCGGGCCAGACTTGTTCGTTCATTCCTCGTACCCCACCGATGGCGCCGACTCAGTTTTTTTCGGACCCGACACGGTTCGCTTTCTCGCCTTCCTTCGTCGCGCGGCCCCTCGTCGCGTGGTGCGAATGGTGGACGTGGGGTGCGGTACCGGCGCCGGAGGGATCGCCCTCGCGCGCCATCTCGACGAAGTGGGAGAGCTCGTATTGGCCGACGTGAATCCCGAAGCGTTGAAGCTCGCCCGGGTCAACGCGGCCGTCGCCAAGATTTCCGCGCGCTGTGTTCTGAGCGACGTGCTGGCCTCCGTCGCCGATCGGGTAGACCTGGTGATCTCAAATCCCCCTTATTTGGTCGATCCAAACGAGCGCACCTACCGCAGCGGTGGCGGAGCCCTGGGCGCAAGTCTTTCTCTCCGCATCGCGCGCGAAGCGGCAAGTCGGCTCTTCACGGGCGGCACCCTCCTTCTCTATACGGGCGCGGCGATCGTTGACGGCACGGATCCTTTCCGCGCCGAGGTGATGCCTCTGCTCGAAGCATCGGGAGCGGCCGTTCGTTACGAAGAGTTGGACCCTGACGTGTTCGGCGAGGAGCTCAGCTCGCCTGCGTACTGCATCGCAGATCGCCTGGCGGTGGTGGGTGTGGAGGCCGTCTTTTCGCCCATGCGGGAGTAAGCTTCGCGCGTCGGAGCGCCGTCAACTCGCGATACGAAGCTCGCGTCGGTAGCGGTCGAAGCAGCGCGCGCCCGCACGTAGCCGCATCAGCGCACCTTCGGCCATGGGCCGAGCGAGCGCCGGATTCTCTTCGACGAGAGGGCGCATCACCTCTTGATTCCAGGCCTTCGAATGCTTGACGTCGAGCGTGGCGTGAAGCGCGAAATACCCCCGCGCAGCACCGTCGATCCCAAGGCGCTTCAGGGCCGCATTCACCTTCACGGCACGGCTGGGAGCGGTGAGCTCGATCGCCCCCAGCGCACCAATGGCGTGGTAGGCGTAATGACGGTTGGCGGCGAGTGCGACCATCAGGTTGGCGAGCGCGAGCGACTCCCAGACCACCTCGTCCGGATCGGTTTCTTTGATCCCGAGCTCTTCGGCGAGACGGGTGAGCATTGGCCCGTGCATGCCCGAGGCATGTCCGCGACCCATCTCGTCCCAGTAATTTCGAGCGAGCTCGAGCTTTACGCGCGCCGGCATTTTTACCTGGGTGAGCGCCACGAGATCTTCGAATCCCGCTTCGCCCGCGACCTCCTGACGAAGGAACCAAACCATGTCTTCGCGCGACGCAGTTCGTTCGAGCGCGCAAAAGAGCGGGTCACGCTGTCCGGGACCGTTCAGCTCCAGAGCCTGGAACCAATCGACGAAGGCGTCGGCTTTGGTCGGAGCCTCCGCCGCCAGCGCGCGCACGAGCTCACGCTCCGTTTCGACGAACCTCTGTTCGATGGCACGAAGCTCCACCGCCTCGCGCTCGTCGGCTTCCGTTGGCGGCGCGACCGTAGGCGTCAAGCGAGCGTGATTGTGGGCGCCTAACCTTCGCTGGACCGACGACGGATCGTTCATTTGGTCCAGCACATGCAACACGGAGACCGGCCCGCAAGTTGCTCCGTTGCGGCCATGCTCGCCTCGACCTACTCGCCGCCGCGCCTTGTCGTCAGTGCACCTCGCTGTAGACCAAACCGCTGCGCCGCCAAAGAGCGCGACGCATGCACCTACCGGGTAGCTTGGGCGATCAACCCGCACATGCGCGTTGGCGTTGTGGCACCGATGCGCGCAGTGAGGCAGCACGGCGAATTCGTGCGCCTGCTCACCGAGCTCGGTGCTGAAGTCGAAGAGATTCCCTTCGTGCACGGCGCTTATGATTCGGTCTTCGTCAAAGACAGCGCAGTTCTCGTTCGCGGCTCGGACGGGAACCACGCGCTCCTCGCGCATCCGTACCACCATGAGCGCCGCGCCGAGCAGCCTGGGCGTCGAGCAGCGCTTGAAGCTCGTGGATTTTCGGTCCATGCCGCGCCGCGCGCACCACTCGAGGGAGGCGACGTCGTCATGCTTCCCGACGGTCGCGGAGCCTTCATGGGGTACGGCTTCCGCTCATCGCGTGCATCTGCCGCGGATCTCGAACGCTTCCTCGACGCCCCCGTCCAACCCCTTCAGCTGCGCTCGCCACACCTTTATCACTTGGACATGGCGGCCGCCGTGCTCGGCGACGAAACGATTCTCGTCTGCGAGGAGGCGCTTACCGCCGACTCTGTCCGCGCGCTCCGGCGGCTTGCCCGAGGCGAGGTCCTCTCGGTCAGCATGAGTCACGCGCGGCGCTTCGCGCTCAACGTGGTCCAGGTCGGTCGACACCTGATTCTACCCGGCGAGTTTCCGGCGCTCCGTGAGCGGTTGAGCGCGCGCGGCTGGTCTCCCCACAAAATCGCCCTCGACGAATTCCACCACGCGGGAGGCAGCGCGGGATGTCTGGTGTCGCGCGTTCACGCGGACCGTCGCATCGCGAGGACTTCGCTCGGACCGACGGCCGCCTAGCGGACCAAACGCTCGCCTAGCCCAGCTGCTTCAGGATTGTCTCCGCGTTACTCACCGCGAAGTCCGGGCCCGGCTCCACATTGAGCTGCTTCACGACCCCGTCTTCGACGAGCATCGAGAAACGCTGCGAGCGGATGCCCATCCCGCGCGCGGTCAAGTCTAGGACGAGGCCGAGCTTCTTCGTGAAGTCGGCGCTGCCGTCGCCCAGGAAGCGGATCTTGCCGATTCCGTTCTCGGCTTTGCCCCACGCCGCCATGACGAACCCGTCGTTCGTGGCGACGCACCAGATCTCGTCGACCTTCTTCGCCTTGAGCGCGTCGTAGCTCGCGAGAAAGCCCGGGACGTGCTGCGCCGAGCAGGTAGGAGTGAACGCGCCGGGGACACCGAAGAGCACGACGCGTTTTCCTTTCGCCGCATCCGCGACCGAGACGCTCTCGGGGGCGGCGGGGCAGAACTCGCCGAATGCGGTGGATTCGCTGAGGGTTGCATCGGGGAGGCGATCGCCAATCTTGATGGTCATGCGAAGGAGGCTACTTCCGACGCGTCGGCGCGTAAATCCAGTCTGAGCAGGATCGCGCCTGAAGGCCTCCGATCTCGACGTGGGCGCGCGGCCACCTCCGGCGGGATCCGTCGCGACGGTAGGCTCGGATTTGCGACTCAGTTGCCGTGCGCCTCGATCGAGACTGGCTGCCATTCGTTCCATGTCGCGAGGCGCGATTCGTAATCCTTCGTCGCGATGCCGAGGGGCGCCTTCCCAAAGAAGATGCGTAGCGGTGGCTTCTTGGAGTCGACGACCTTGAGGATCGCGGCTCGCGTAGCCTTGGGGTCACCGGGGTTCTTCGCAGAGGGACGACTCGCCGCAGCCGTGCGGACCTCGGCGTACTCGCTCAGCTGCTGACTGTGTGAGGCGGATGTTTTCGACCAGTCCGTCGAGAAGCTACCGGGCTCCACCAGCGTCACGTTGATCCCGAATCCCGCGACCTCTTGCGAGAGTGACTGCGAGAAGCCTTCGAGTGCCCACTTCGACGCGTGGTAGGCGCCAACGGTTGCGAAGGCGCTGATGCCACCGATGCTCGAAACCTGAATGATGTGACCCGAACGCTGCTTGCGCATGATCGGCAATGCCGCCTGGGTGACCCAGAGCGCGCCGAACAAGTTCGTCTCGAGTTGCGCTCGGACCTCGGCCTCGGTCAGCTCCTCGATCATGCCGAAATGGCCATAACCAGCGTTGTTTACGACGATATCGAGGTGGCCGAAGTGCTCGGCCGCCTTCTGAACGGCCGCGAAGTCTGCACTTCTGTTCGTGACGTCGAGTCGGATCGGCAGGAAAGTTTTGGCGTACTTCTCGACGAGCGGGTCGAGAGTTTCCAGCTTTCGTGCGGTGCCGGCGACGCTGTCTCCTCGCTCCAGCGCGGCTTCCGTCCACTCACGGCCGAAGCCTTTGGACGCGCCGGTGATGAACCAAGTCTTGCTCATGGGGGTGTTCCTTTCGCGTGCCCAACTTGCACGAGCACTGTCTAGCGCACCCGCGCCTCCGCCGCGACGCCAGCCGACTTTGTGAGGGCGATTTGTATTGCGTACAATATAATTGTGAGAAATCTATGTCTCGTGGTCGCAAAGAAAGTCAGCATCGACGCGCAGCTCTGCTTTGCGCTCTACGCCACGTCTCGAGCGGTGACTCAGGCCTACCGGCCGCTCCTGGCGCCGCTCGGTGTCACGTACCCCCAGTACCTTGTGCTGCTCGTGCTCTGGCAAGACGACAACCTCACCGTCGGGGAGATCGGTGCGCGACTCTTTCTCGACTCGGGCACGCTCACGCCGCTGCTCAAGCGACTGGAAGCGCAAGGCCTGGTCGCCCGACGGCGCGATCCGAAGGACGAGCGCTCGGTTCGCGTATCGCTCGCGCCAACGGGCCGCCGCCTGCGCAGCAAAGCCCCGGGCATCGCGCACGACATCGCCTGCGCGCTGAACGTCAGCGCAGCGGAGGTCTCCGCCTTACGCGGGCAACTCCACAAAGTTCTCCATCAGTACCACTCAACCCCGTCACCCATCACCCGACCAACTCGAAAGAAGACACCATAAAGGCTCTCTATACGGCACAAGCAAAGGCCACCAGCGGCGGTCGCGGCGGCTCGGTCGCGACCGAAGATTCGCGCATATCGCTCCAGCTCTCGGTCCCCAAGGGGCTCGGCGGCGACGACGGCCCTGGCACCAACCCCGAGCAGCTCTTCGCGGCCGGCTACTCGTCCTGCTTCGCCGGCGCCCTCGGCGTAGTCGCCCGAGCGGCGAAGAAGGACCTTGGCCCGTTCACGATCGACGCGAAGGTCACGCTGGCTGCCCACGCCATCTGCCCGTACTCGGTCGCGACGCGCGGCAACGTTGCCGTGACCCTCGTCGTCGTCTGACGGAGGCGTTCGAGGAGTTCAGCTCGAGGTCGTCGTTCGCCTGACTACAACCAGATCAAAGGACGGCGGGCGGCCAAAGCGCCACGGCGTCGCGCGTTCGACACAAGCCACCCGCTCGGACTGCGCTTGCGTTGACGAAGCGGAGCTCAGCGACGCGCTTTGCGTCGTCAGGCCCTCGAAGCGCTCGTGTTCGCACGATCTCTAAAATTGCGGAGATTGCGCCTGATGCGGGAGAGCTCTCGCGCATGTAACGGCACGCATAGTGCTCAGGCCAGTGCGGAAATGGAGGCCTCTGAAAATGCAGACTAGCCTTGCTGCGCCCTGGGGTAGTGCGAGCGAGCGTCGCCGCATCAGCAAGTAAGCGCGGCATTTTTTCGGCTGGCTCGTCGCAGCCTCACCTCACTCTGACCCAAAGGACCAACCATGATCATTCAATCGCGTTCGTCGCTCGTTCTCTTGCCCGCTCTCACGTTCCTCGCGACTTTTGCCGGTTGCGACAAGCCGCCTGCCGCGACCGAAACCACCAACGCAACGATGCCAGCGCGCGCGCCGGCGAGCGCGACCCTAGAACCGGCGCCGGCTGCTTCTCCCAAACCTTTGCCGTCGCCGGGAGACTGGATGGCTCGACTCGACCCGGACATGAAAGCCGTCATTGACGAGCTCACGGCGTTGAACGGGAAGCCGGCCGAGACCCTCAGCGGAGCGGAGGCTCGGACGCAACCCACGCCGGCGGACGCCGTGAAGTCGCTTCTCAAGAAGCAGGGCAAGAGCTTCGCCCCCGAGGAGGTCGGCAAGGTCGAGGAGCGCTCAATCCCCACGGCCGCCGGCAAGCTGCCGATTCGCGTGTATACGCCGAAGGGAGCGGGGCCGTTCCCGGTCATCGTGTACTACCACGGAGGTGGCTGGGTCATCGCGACCAACGACACCTACGACGCCTCTGCACGCGCCCTCACGAACGGCGTGCATGCTGTGCTCGTGGCGGTGGAATACCGCAAGTCTCCCGAGAACAAGTTTCCGGCCGCACACGACGACGCGTTCGCCGCGTACGACTGGGTGGTCAAGAACACTGCCTCGATCCACGGTGACCCTAAGCGGATCGCGGTCGCAGGCGAGAGCGCAGGCGGCAACCTCGCGGCGAACGTCGTCATTGCGGCGCGCAACAAGGGACTCCCGTTACCCGTTCATGAGCTTCTGGTGTACCCGGTCGCGAGCAGCGATCTCGACACTCCTTCCGAGCTCGAGAACGCCGTAGCAAAGCCGCTCAATCGAGCGATGATGGCGTGGTTCACGAAGAATTATTTCCGTACGCCTGCCGACGGCAGCGACCCGCGCATCAGTCTCATCGACGCAGACCTGAAGGCCATGCCCGCGACGACGATCATCAACGCTCAGATCGATCCGCTGCGTAGCGACGGCGAAAGCCTTGCAATGAAACTTCGCGCGGCCGGCGTGCCGGTGGAGCAGAAAACCTTCTCCGGCGTGACCCACGAATTCTTCGGAATGGGTGCCGTGGTCGCGAAGGCCAAGGAGGCTGAGGATCTCGGGATTGCGCGCCTCAAGTCGGCGTTCGGCGGCTGACCTCACATTCCGCCGGCGAGGGCGCTCAGCAAGCTGACCAGCGCTTGCGCCGGCGATGACGGCTCCGACTCCTACGTCATTCATATGGTATCCGAGGGATCACGATGAAAAGAGCAGCGCTGACGTTCGCGGTCGGATTGGTCGCGTTTGCACACGTCGAAGAAGCCTTAGCGCAAACCAGCGGCGAACCGTCAGCGTCTAAGGTGCCCGTGGCGGCGGCGCCGACGGCTGCTCCGCAACCCGTGCGCGCGATTGCCCCGTCGAAGCCGGATGACCTCGTCCCGAAAGCCGCTGAGACACCACCCGAGCCGACTGGGAAAAATCGCTTCGAGGCTGATCCGGTCGGCGATACCGCGATCCTCGGTATTAGCTTCGGGTTTGCCTCGCTCTCAGAGGCCATTCTTTCGACGGGAGAAATTCGGCCGCAACAGATCCGGAGCAACTTCGATACGAGCAAACTATTTTTTCTCGATCGAGGTGCTATCGATCAAACCGTCGATAGCAACGCCCGGTTGTTCTCGACGATCGGGCTCGTGGCGGTCGTGGGCTTCGCCGCCATCGATCCCATCCTCACCGGATTTCAAGAGAAGAGCCGACGCGCCGCTCTCGTTGACGCCATTATCTACGCGGAGACACTCTCCATCACCTGGGGTTTGACGAACCTGGCCAAGGTCACCGTCCGTCGTCCACGACCGAGCGCCTACATCGCGGCAAACGCGCACAAAAACGACCCCACTTACGACAATTCGGACACCGACAGCTCGCTGTCCTTCTTCTCGGGTCACGCCGCCATCAGCGCTTCAGTCACCGCGACGGCTACGTACCTTGCCTTCGCCAGATCGCCCGGAACCGCGCGTCCTTGGATCACGCTCATCGCCGGAACGTTGTTGACGAGCTTCGTCGCCGTCGAACGCGTTCGCGCTGGGGTTCACTTTCCCACGGACGTCATCGCCGGAACGCTCGCTGGCGCGGGCGTGGGCCTTCTCGTGCCCCATCTCCATCGTGAGGACACCGTGAAGCAGCGTGCGGTGTGGATCGGCTTCGCGCCGACGGGTGGGACGAGTGGAGAGGGCGGGACCGCGACACTATCGGGAATCTTCTAGCTTCAGACGTCGCCCGGGCGAGCGCGGAGCAATCGACGCGGGTAGGCTTGCGCTCATTGGGTAGCTCGCGCGCGAGCTCTTGGCGAAGCTCCCACGGCAGACGTCCGGCTTCTGCAGAGTCGGCCGCCGCAACAGGCTGTAGGTTGGACGCCGCCCTCACACGAGCGTTGCACCATGCGGCTACACTGCGTGCGGTCACGCCATGGATCTGCCGTGTAGTCTGCGCACCTAACCGCGCGTACTTCTCGCGTCACCGCAAAGCCGTGAACCCAGCGCTCGCTCTTCATGCGCCAGGCGCGGCAGTTGCAACCGGCGAGCCCCTTGCGGCGTGCGCCAACCGGGCGGCGACGTTACGGCGTAGTCGCCGAATGTAGATGAAAGGAATGATGACCATGAAAGCAACAATCTTGTACGCGCTTCTTTGCAGTGGAGTCGTGGCGTGCGGCGGAAGCGACCAAGCCCAGCCCCGTGATCCGAGCACGACCACCACGGGGGGCCAGCAGTCGATGCCGAGCGGCAGCGGCATGAGCGGTGGATCGATGGGAGGCTCGGGTGGCTCGACTGGAGGCTCGGGCGGCTCGATGGGCGACGGGACTGGCGGGTCAATGGGTGGTGGGGGAACGACGGGTAGCGGCTCTGGCTCCGGAACGCCGGGTTCGGGATCAGGCTCCTCCGCAGGAGACATGCACGGCGACAGCTCAGGGGCGGGCAGCACGACGGGCTCCGGCTCCACCTCCGGTTCCGGGAAGACGCCGAAGAAGCCTGCAACCGGCGGCATGACGCACTGAACCGGGCGTCCGTTTGGATCTCCGCGTGGCGCTGGCGCGCGAGGCCTGCACGCGGGGATCGTCGGCCGAGTGAAACATGATTCGGATGTCGCTTTGCGGTACCGGGTGCTAGGAGGCACCCATGCCGTCCTCCGGCGCTCTCGTCGCATCGGCAGTTTTCGTCACCACGAGTCTCGTCGCGGTGCACGCGTCAGCCGACGACGCCGAGGGGGAGCGCGCGCGCTGCGCAGCGTCGTACGAGAGCGCGCAGGTCCTCCGCCGTGACGAGCATCTCGAGGCCGCGCGCACGCAGCTCCTCATTTGCCAGAGCACCTGCCCGCAGAGGCTTGCAGGCGACTGCACGAGCTGGCTCCGCGACGTGGAGTCGCTCACGCCGACTGTGCGGCTCGTGGCGCGTGACACCGGGGGCCAGAAGATCGCCGACGCGCTAACGACGGTCGACGGGCGGCTCGTGGACGCGCGGGAGAGGGCCGTCGCCGTCGAGCCTGGAGCCCATATTTTCCGATTCGAGCGGCGCGGCACGGATGCGGCGGAGGTTCGCATCGAGCTGCACGCCGGCGAGAGAGAGCGGGTCATCGCGGTCGTCCTTTCACCGTCCGCTCGTCCGCTCCAGCGCGAGAGTGCGCCCCCCGCGCCGCGGACGGCCTCGTATGTCCTCGGTGGGGTCGGTGTCGCTGGGCTGGTGACCGCGGGCATCCTCGCGATCAAGGGTGATGTCGATCGATCGTCGCTGCGTGCGTCTTGCGCACCCGAATGCGATCCTGCGCGGGTCGACGCCGTCCGAACGCTGTGGTGGACCTCCGCCGGTGTCGGCGCGGCGGGGGCAATCGCGCTGGGCCTCGCCGTCGTCCTCTGGCCTCGCGCTCACGCGTCGGCGCTGACGATCACCCCGCGCTCGGTCGCTCTCGTCTGGCAGCTTCGCTGAGCTACTCCCGCTTCGCGATGCCGTGGCGTGTCATCAGTCGATGCACGAGCTGGCGCGAAATGCCCATCGACGCCGCCGCGCGCGCGACGTTCCCCTGGTGGTCGCGGAGCTTCGCCGAGAGATAGCTCGCTTCGAATCGGTCGACGATTCGCTCGCGCGCGTCCCGCCACGAGAGCGCGAGGAGTCCGTCGAAATCGCGGCGTACCTCCCCTTCCACGCCGTGCAATTCGAGGACACTCTCCGCGTGGGGGAGAACGGCGAGGCGCGCGACCGCGTTCTTGAGCTCGCGCACGTTGCCCGGCCAGTCGTGACCGCTGAGGAGGGGCAGCGCGCCCGGCGGAAGATCGAGCACGGTGCGCGGTGGGATTTCGGCCGCGAGAAATCGCTCGACAAGGAGCTCGATGTCTTCCTTTCGATCGCGCAGCGACGGCACGTGCGCCTGGAAGATCGCGAGTCGAAAATAGAGATCTTCACGGAAGCGGCCCGCGGCGACGGCGGCGCGCAAATCGCGGTGCGTCGCGGCGACGATGCGCGCGTCGAACGCTTGCCAGGCGCTTCCGCCGACGGCGCGAAATTGTTTGGCCTCGAGCGCGCGCAGGAGCTTGGGCTGGAGATCGACCGCGAGCTCTCCGATCTCGTCGAGGAAGAGCGTGCCGCCGTTGGCCTGCGCGAGTAGCCCAGCGCGGTCGGCGTTGGCACCGGTAAACGCCCCGCGCACATGGCCGAAGAGCTCGCTCTCGATCAGGCTGGGCGCGACCGCACCTGAATCGAAAATGACGAAGGGCCCGTCGCGCCGAGGGCTTGCGTCGTGGATGGCGCGCGCAAGCAGCTCTTTTCCGGTGCCCGACTCTCCCGTCACCAGGATCGTCTCCGACGTCTGCGCTGCGTGATGGAGCTTCGCAAAAAGTGCACGCATCGCGATCGATCCGCCGAGCGCGTGCCCGAAGCTCGCTCCGGGCCACAGCGGGACGTCAGAAGGGGCGCCGACGACCCGGAGACGAAGCGTGACGCCGCCGACGCGGGCGAAGCTCGCCGTAGTCAAGAACGCCTCGCGGATGTCGACGCCGCCGATCGACGTCCCGTTCTTGCTCTCGAGGTCGCGCACCAAAACGCCGCTGGTCGTGACGGCCAACCGGGCGTGGCGCCGCGACACCGCCGGATCGCGCACCGTCAGATCGCAATCCGGATCGGTCCCCACGATGACCGGTGTCATTCCGAGTGGAATGATGACCTCGGGCCCGCCATTTTGGGTCGCCACGAGGGCCAGCGACGGCAGCTGAACGAGGTCGCGGCGCACCGTCCGCACCGTCGTCTCTCCGTGATCGCGTTGGTAGGGCACGGCAGTCGCATTATCTTCACGGCGTCCGCAGGGTGACAAGCGCGAAGCGTAGATGCTACGTTTTCGCGCGTGAGACGTATCGGCAGGTACGTGCTGCACGAAGAGATCGCCTCCGGAGGTATGGGCGCCGTGCACCTCGGGCGCGTGCTCGGGGCGGCGGGATTCTCGCGCATCGTCGCGATCAAACGGCTTCATTCCCACGTCGCCGAGTCACCGGGCGGGCTCGCGATGTTTCTCGACGAAGCACGATTGAGCGCGCGCGTGCGGCATCCGAACGTCGTCGCCACGCTCGACGTGGTCGAGCACGAGCGAGAGCTCCTCTTGGTGATGGAGTACGTGCATGGCGCGACGCTCTCAACCCTCACGCGCGCCGCCAACGCCGCAGAGACACCGATTCCCGTCGCGATTGCGGTGGCCATCATGCTCGATGTCTTGAGCGGTCTCGAAGCGGTTCACGACGCGACGGACGAAGAGGGGAAGCCGCTATCGATCGTGCACCGTGACGTGTCGCCGCAGAACGCGATCATCAGCTACGAGGGCGAGGTCAAGGTCATCGACTTCGGCATCGCGAAGGCCGCGGGCAAGGCGACGAAGACGCAGGCCGGCATCTTGAAGGGCAAGTTCGGGTACATGAGCCCCGAGCAGATTCGCGGGCTGCCGCTCGATCGCCGCAGCGACGTGTTCGCCATCGGCGTCTGTCTGTACGAGATGCTCACCGGGGAGCGGCTCTTCGTCGGGGACTCGGACTTCTCCGTGCTGGAGAAGGTGCGCAAGGCCGAGGTCCGCGCGCCCTCCACGTACAACGTGCGCATCCCCGAGGCGCTGGAGAGAATCGTCCTCAAGGCGCTCGCGAAGGACGTCGAGCAGCGCTACCAGTACGCGAGCGAGGTGGGGGAGGACCTGCAGCGCTTCCTCATCACCAGCGAGGCCATCTTCAGCCGCAAGGACCTGGTCCAGTACATGAAGACCTCCTTCGCAGAGGAGGTCGAGCGGGAGAAGGTGCGGCTCGCTGAGTATTCGGAGATCAAAGCGCCAGAGGGGTTTCTCTACGGCTCGGATGCGCTCCACCCCGCGCGGCGTACGCCGATGCCAGCGGGGGAGTTGCGGCCCGTGCCCACCCCGGCGCCCGGCTCCGAGCTGCGGCCTGCGCTCACCCCCCCGTCACGACGGGGCTCGAGCCAGCCCTCGCTGCCCAAGGTCTCCG
>JAYTOU010000032.1:0-117898 GCA_043747615.1 Myxococcales bacterium
GGTTTTGCGTCTTCGGCGGCGCGCGCGCGAATCGCTGCGGCCTCCACCTCTCCGAGGGTGCCTCCCCCCTCGCGTTCACGGGCGAGGCGTGCTTCGCGCTCGGCGGCGAGGACTCTCCACATGGCGCGCTCGTCGCTCACGGCGAGGATAAGCCACACCCCCGCGCAGACGACCGAGAGCGCACGTAGCGGAGCATCGAACGCGCCGCGGCTAATGAGGGCGAGGGAGAGCGAGCTGGTGACCGACACCACCTGGTTCGGCTGCAGAAGTGCGATGAGCGCGAAGAAGATCGACGATGCCACCAGAAACGTGGCGATGGCGCTGAGTCCGTACGGCGGCGGTGTTCCCGGTGCATCGGCGAGAGCCGTGTGGAGCGCAGCCTGCCAGGGCTCGGCCCCCGTATGGACCCCGCGTGCGGCACCCCAGGTGACCACGAACGCTGCGCCGAGAGCTAGCGACGACATGGCTTGCCCGAGGTAGCGCGTGCGCGTGGCGAGCCAGGCAGCACCCGCGAGCTGCCCCACCGCTTCGAGGCCGACCCCTGCCGTTGCCACGCCTCGACTCCAACCGTAAAGGCGCGCGCTGGCATGCTCGCCGGCGATGACGGCAAGCTCCCATGCAAGGAGGCGCACGAGAGCAGCCGTCGAGAACGCGGCCAGGGCGACGGCGACGGCGCGCGTGTGAGGCGCACGGATCGCGCTGCCTGAGGCGCTGAGGGCGACCAGGCTTGCGCCGACGGCGAGGATCACCGCGGGGCCAGCCGGCAGACGCCTGACGAGCGAAGGGATGACGAGGGCGATCACCACGCCCGCCCCAGAAATTGCAGCGATCCGGGCGGCGATGGGGATCCGCGTGCGCCATGCGAGGTCGTACGTCCCGCGCGAAGCGACGGCGATCAGCAGACCGCACAGCGCATACGCGGAGATCGCCGCCGCGCGATCCCAGAGCACGACGACCGCCTCGGGCGCGTTGCCGCGAAGTCCGGGAGCGACGACCAAGCCGAGTGTTGCGGCCACCACCGCGGAGCACGCGGTGAGACGAAGTAGCCACGTGGAGCGAAGGGCCGTTTCGGAAGAAGTCATGCTCACGAAACCGAGCAGGCTACTCGGTCAGCTCGAAGACAGGTAGCGCTCGCTGTGGGTCTGCACGCGGCCTTCGCGGACGTCGCCGGGGTGGTTCGCGGGGAGACCACGCTCTTTCGAAGGACTAGGCACGTTCGGTTGCGGCCCTGGATTGGGATCGACCGGCGGAGCAGTGGGCTGAACGTTCAGTAGGAACGGCCGCGCGAACATCGTCGAGCACGCGGAGTTCTCTTCGCGGTGGAACTCCCAATGGAGGTAGACCTTGCCGTCCGACGATACGATGGCGCCGGGCGCCGACCCGAACGGCGACGCACGCTGCACGGAATCGAGCGCGGCAATGTCGAACGCCGTCACGCCGCTGGTCTTGACGATTCCCATCTTCACGAGGTGACCGTCTTTCGTGAGCACGATCTCGAGGCGGGTGATGAGCTTCTGATCGTTCATCGGATTCGACGGCGGAAGCCCACCGAGGGAGCCCAGAAAAGACTCGGCGAAGATCGGGTGGATGCGGTTGTGTATCCCGTTCAAATACGTAGCGAAGGGCACGGCCGCGGTGTTGAGCGCGGTCTGGTTTCCCGGCTTCACCGTCGAGACGTAGTTCTCGATCGCGCTCCGCCAACGCTCGAAATTCGATGCCGTCCACGAGCCACGATGCTCGCTCTTGCGTCGTTCGCCGTCGGCTTCTCGTTCCTTCTTGAACTCGGCCTGGCCGACGACGGCAACGACGCCCGTCTGGTTCAAATTCAAATTGATTTGCCCTGGTCCGGGGCGACCTCCGAGGCCGAGCCACTTGGTGGGCGATGGTCTCTGACCAGGGGTTTTCGGAGGGTCAGCCTGAGTCCCGGTGTTCGCCACTCCACCCGCTTGCGCGCCTCTCCGAATCGGATTGAACGTCCATGTGCCGTCCGCGGACGGGTTTACGTCGGGGTTCTCGGAGGCTGCCGACGGCTGCGGAAGCTGGGGGTTCGGGTTTTCCGACGGCGTCGGCGTTCGTCCATCGCCGCCAACGCGCGGAGGCTCGGCCGACGTAGGCGCTTGCACGGCGACAGCGCCCATCGGCTTGTCGGGCGGGGGATCGCGCTGCACCTGGAACTCCGTTCCCTTTTCACCGGGCGCTCGGTTCTTGTCGCCGGCGTGCTCTTCGCTCTCCGCGATCTTCGTGCGCTCGCTATCCCCCATGTTTTTAGAGGGACCGGCGTGATTTCCGCCCGGCGTGGGGTTCGGATCGTCCTGGTCGTGCGAGGTTTGCGTCGCCACCGTCTCTTCTTCGACGTGGTTCGCTTCATCACCGGCGAAGCGCGCGGTGGGGTTGTCTTCCTGGTTTTTTTGCGCGTGCTGACGAACTGCAATGCGCTTGTCCATCTGCGGTTGCTGGAGCGGAGCGGCTGGCTTCGTCTCCTCGACCTTCTTGGCGATGAGCGGAATCTTTTTCTCTTCCTTCGGCGGCTCCGGCGGCTTGTTCGGCGTGGGCGGCGGAGGCTCCTTCGGTTTTTCGGGCGCCTTGGTGGGGATCACCGGAGGGGGCGGAGGGACGACCTCGGCTTCCGCAGGCTTGTTGCCGGTGTCGATGGAGCCCACCTCGAACGTGGCCTCGCTCATTCGTACTTTCTCTTGAATGGAGACCCCGAGGTTCGCGAGCGCGCGGTGATCGTCGTGCACGACTGCACCGATCCATCCTCCAACGCCGCCAGCCAGGTGCGCGGTGACCGCCATCTGGATCACGACGATCCATAGAACCAGCGGTGTCTTGTAATCGCGCTTCATTCGCTGAGGAAATCTCTGGGGTGCCCAGAACCTGAGCGAGAATGCTCACATTCCAAGGAGAAGGCCAACCAAGCGTAAAACCTCCGGCGCCCATGCGCCAGCCTGCCCACCGCATTGATGCAAGGGCTAGTCCGTGTTTGTTTCGATGGAGCGATGGTCGCCGGCGATGTGAAACACACGAATCTCTGCGGTCCATCACGATCGAAGCTCACTCACCTACATCTACCCCGACGGTCGGCGGCCCAAACGCCGCATCAGCGTCTTCATTTGCGCCACGCCTAACTTTTCCGCACCAATGCGGCAGCGGCGGTCGTGGTAGACCCTTCCAGCTCTCATGCCGGCTTTCGAGATCCGCGGCGCGCTGCCCTCCGACGAAGACCAGCTGCTTCAGGTGGCGCACCACCTGAACACCGTGAACCTCCCGGACGACCGCGACTCCATCCAGCAGATCTTGGATCAATCGTCGAAGAGCTTTCTTGGTGCCATAAAAGATCCGAAGCGCCGGGAGTTCGTGTTCGTCCTGGTCGACTGCGAGAAGCAGCAGCTGATTGGCACCTCGATGGTGATCTCCCAACTCGGGCGCCGGGATGCACCCTACATCTATCTCGACGTCACCGACGAGGAGCGCTACTCGGCGACGCTCGATCGGCACTTCAAGCACACCGCTCTTTCGATCGGCTACTCGTACAACGGACCGACGGAGATCGGCGGGCTCATCCTCCTGCCCGAATACCGCCGCGTTCCCGAGCGCCTGGGGCAGGCGATTTCGTACGTGCGCTTTCTCTTCATCAAGATGCATCGCGAGGTCTTCCGCGACGAAGTGCTCGCCGAGCTTCTTCCGCCGCTCGAAAAAGACGGCACGTCTCACCTGTGGGACGCGCTCGGAAGGCACTTCACGAATCTCACGTACGCCGAAGCCGATCTCCTCTCGAAGAAGAACAAAGAGTTCATTCGCGGCCTCTTTCCGGAGGGGACCATCTACGCGTCCCTCTTGCCGCAGTTGGCGCAGGACGTGATCGGCAAAGTGGGCGCGCAAACCCGAGGGGTCGAGAAGATGCTTCGCCGCATCGGATTTCGCTACGCCGAGCGCGTGGATCCCTTCGATGGCGGTCCGCATTTCACCGCACCGACCGATGAGATCACCCTCGTGCAGCGCGCTCACAAGGGAAAGATCGCGCGGTTTTTACCGCTTCAATCGCCGATCAAGCAGCGCTCGCTCATTGGCCTCGAGCTCGCGATGGCACCGTTCTTTCGCGCCGTCCTCGGCACGTGGATCGATGATCGAACCGGCACGGGCGCCATCGCCGAAGACGTCGCGGAGCACCTGGGGGTGAAGCGCGGAGACGAAGTGTGGGTACTGCCACTCGACTAAAGAGAACCAAGCCTCGCGCGGCCGACGTAAGCCTCGAAGCGATCGAAGTGCACACCGAAGATGGCCACGCGCTTCGGGCCTACGTGCGCGAGCCGAGCGGCAAGTGCGTCGGGGTCGCCGTGCTTGCGCACGCTATGTTCGCGCGAAGCAGCGAGTTCGAACGACCGCACGGCCGCGGGCTCGCCCAATTTCTGGCCGAGCAGGGATGGCGCACGGTGGCCTTCGATTTCCGCGGTCACGGAGAAAGCGGACCGCGCGCTTCGAACGGCGGACGCTGGAGCTACGACGATCTCGTCTACCGCGATTTGCCGTGCGTCGTGGCCTGCGCGCGCGCCCGAAAGAAGCGCGGAGAGCCCGTGGTGGTGATCGGTCATTCGCTCGGCGGTCACGTGGCGATGGCCGCGCAAGGGATCGGCATTCTCGATGCAGACGCCGTGGTGGGCGTCGCGGCAAACGTGTGGTTGCCGCACATGGAACCTTCGTTTCTGCGTTGGCAAGCGAAGCGAGCGGCCTTGCGAGCGATGTCCGCCGTCACGAAGAGCCGCGGGTTTTTCCCGGCGCGCGCGCTCCGCTTGGGCAGCGACGACGAAGCGGAGCCTTACGTCGACGCGCTCGCGCGCTGGGTCAACGAAGGCCGCTGGACGAGCGCGGATGGCCGCGACGACTTCGAGAAATCACTCGCCCAGATCACGGTGCCCGTGCTCAGCATCGCGAGCGTCGCCGATCGCTTGAACTGCCATCCCGTGTCCGCCGAGCGGATGCTCTCGCGCTGCGGCGGACGGCGGGAATTTCATTTGATCACCCACGGCGACGAAGGCGCTCCTGCCCCCGGCCACATGGAGCTCGTGACCGGGGCGCACTCCCGCCGGGTGTGGAGCGGGATCGCTCGGTTTTTGCAGGGGATAGCTCTTTCATCGTCTCCACGATGAGGTCTCGGAAGGTGCTGACTTTGCGAGCGAGCGGACCCTTCGAAGGAAAGGGACGCTGCTCTGATCGGCCCGGCTTGCGCGAGCGTCATTCTGCGTTTACAGAATATTCAGAATGTTGCGTCTCACCCCTCGCGAGGAGAAGATCGTCTTTGCGCTCGCAGCAGCCGCCATTCCTCCGGGTAATTTCCTCCCTGCCGGCGGTGCGATCACCGTAGAGCGCCTGCGCGCGTGGCTCGCGGGAGCACCCTCGCTTCAACTGCGAGGGATCCGCAGCCTGCTCTGGATGGCAGAAGCATCGTCGACGCTTTCCACTGGCCGGCCGTTTTCGAAGCTCCCGACGGATCGTGCGCGGCGCTTCCTCGAGGAGTGGCAGGCTTCGCGCTCTCACCTGAAACGCACCCTCCTGCGCACCATCCTCACGCCGATCAAGGCGGCGCACTTCGACGATCCGAAGCTCTTCGCGCACGTCGGCTGCGGGCACCGCGGCGACGAGAAAAAAGTTCGGGTCGACGAGGCCGCGCGCTGGATGGAGCAGGTGGTAAACGGCAAGACGACGGACGAAGACCTCTCGCTCGAGTGCGAGGTGGTGGTGGTGGGAACGGGAGCCGGTGGTGCGGCGTGCGCCTACGAGCTCGCGTCGCGCGGGCGTGCGGTGCTCCTCATCGAAGAGGGCGAGTACCACCGGCGGAGCTCCTTCACCGCCCACGCGACGGACATGTCGCGGAAGCTCTATCGCAACCACGGGCTCACGATCGCCCTTGGAAACGTGGGGATTCCAGTGTGGGCCGGCCGCGCCGTCGGGGGAAGTACGGTCATCAACTCGGGTACGTGTTACCGCACTTCCGAGCGAATTTTCCGGCGGTGGCGCGAAGAGCATGGGCTCACCTGGTTCTCGAGCTCGTCGATGGATCCCTACTACCGGCGCGTCGAGAGCATGCTCCAAGTGACGCAGGCGAAGCGCGAGCTCACGGGGGGAATCGGGCGCGTCGTGTCGCGTGGCGCCGACGCACTGGGGTTGAAGAATCAGCCGCTGATGCGCAACGCTCCCGACTGCGACGGCCAGGGCGTGTGCTGCTTCGGCTGTCCCACCGGCGCAAAACGCTCGACCGACGTGAGCTACGTCCCCGAAGCGCTGAAGCGCGGCGCGCAGCTCGTCACGTCCGCGAAGGTCGAAGCGATCGACGTCATCTCCGGCCGTGCGAGGGGCGTGCGTGGTCGTCTCGGCTCGGGACGGACCTTCACCGTGAAGGCCGAGTGCGTGGTCATCGCGGGCGGCGCGCTCTTGACCCCGGTGCTCCTCAATCGTGCGGGGGTCTGCAAAAACAGCGCTTTTTTGGGCAAAAACCTGTCGATTCATCCGGCAGCCAAGGTGATGGCTACCTTCGACGAGACGATCGACATGGCAAAGGCCATCCCTCAAGGGCACACCATCGATCACTTCGCAGAGGAAGGGATCTTGTTCGAAGGAGCGTCGATGCCGGTCGACGTGACCGCGATCTCCGTGCCCTGGGTAGGCCAACGATTCACGGACTTGATGGAGGGCTACCGCAACATGGCCACCTTCGGCTTCATGATCGAGGACACCTCGCGCGGCGCAGTGCGCCCGGGTCGGGGGGACATGCCGCTCGTGACCTACAACATGAACGACGTCGATCTCCAGAAGATGGGAACCGGCCTCGCCACGCTATGCGAGGTGTTCTTCGCGGCTGGCGCAAAGCGGGTGGCACCGATGGTCGCTGGGCTCGAGGAGATTTCCTCGGTCCGCGATCTCGCTCGTTTGCGCGGGGGCCGCCTTCGCCCCGGAGATTTCGAGGTGACCGCGTTTCATCCGCTCGGCACCTGCCGCATCGGCACCGACCCGAAGACGAGCGTGCTCGGGCCCGATCACGAAGCGCACGAGGTAGAGCGCCTTTACGTAACCGACGGAAGCGCGATGCCGTCGGCGCTCGGCGTGAATCCGCAGATGACGATCATGGCGATGGCCCTACGCGCGGCAGAGATCATCGACCAGCGAATCTAGTACGGAGACTCAGCGAGTGCGGGGCCTCAGCACTGTCGATGCCCGGTCGTCGGAAATATCTTCCCGGGATTGAGCAGCTCTTTTGGGTCGAAGACGCGCTTGATGTCGCGCTGAAGGGCAATGAGCTCGCTCGACTGTTCGAGCGGCAAATAGACCGCTTTCGAAACTCCGATGCCGTGCTCACCGCTCAGTGTTCCGCCGAGCTCGATCGTGGCCACCATCAAGCGGTGGATTGCGTCGTCCACCTGCGGGCGCTCGCTCACGTCGTTCCACAGGAAGTTCACGTGAAAATTGCCATCGCCCGCGTGGCCGTACGTGAGGTGGCGAACGCCGGTCTTCTCTCCGATCTCGTCGACGCGCCGAAGGAGCTCGCTGATCTGCGAGCGCGGCACGACCACGTCCTCTGAAAGCTTGTACTTTGCAAGCTTTCGCGTGGCCGGGGAGAGTGCCCGGCGGGCTTCCCATAGGCGCGCGCGCTGCGAGGCGTCTTGAGCGACCACGAGATCCACCAGGCCTTTTGCGCTGCTGAGGAGCTCGCCCAGACGCTCGAGCGACGCTTCGACGCCATGCGCTTCACCGTCCACCTCGATGAGCAGCATGGCTTCGGCCCGCGGATCGATGCTGACCTTCTCGCTGCGGACGGCGTCGAGCGTGGCCCGGTCGAGGAGCTCCAGGCACCTTGGAATCAAGCCGTTTTCGATGATGATGCTCACCGCTGCCCCCGCGCGGTGCACGTCGTCGAAGAGCGCAAGCACGGTGGCGATCTCATGCGGCTTGGGGATCAGGCGAAGGGTCACCTCGCTGAACACCCCGAGCGTTCCCTCGCTTCCAACGAGGAGCGCGGTCACGTCGTAGCCCGTCACGCCCTTCACCGTTCGCCTGCCGCTGCGCACGACGCGGCCCCCCATGAGGCAGGTCTCGAGCCCGAGCACGTACTCGCGGGTCACTCCGTATTTGAATGCGCGGGGGCCGCCAGCGTTCTCGGCGACGTTGCCGCCGATCATGCACGACTTCCACGAATTCGGATCGGGGGGGTAAAAAAGACCCTCGTTTTCCGCGGCGGCGTGCATGTCGCCGGTGATGACGCCGGGCTCGACGATGGCGATGAGATCAGCTTTACGGATCTCCTTGATGCGCGAGAGGGCCGCGGTGGAGAGCAGGATGCCGCCGGCGACAGGCACCGCTCCACCCGTGCGACCTGTCCCTCCGGCGCGAGGGGTTACCGGAACGCCGCAGCGCTCGGCGATCTCGAGGGTGGCCTGAATGTCCTCACGCGATTGGGCGAAGACCACGACGTCGGGGGTCCGTCCGATGGCCTCGCTCTCGTCACGCGCGTAGGCGAGGCGTGTTTCTTCGGCGTCCGAGACCTTCGACGGACCGAGCCGACGATCAAGCTCGATTTTGGCAAGCTCCACCGCAGCGGGCGCGGGCAACGGACAATTAGGGGAGTGGATCAGCACTCGGGTAAGGTAGCGCGGTCACCGCAAAACGGTAACGAACGAGCATAAAGAGGCCCACCATGACCGGATCTATCGCGCGACTTCAGACAACGCTTGCCACCCTAGCGCTCGGTGCGCTTCTTCTCCTCGCGCCGCGTACCGCGCATGCGCAGCGAACCCTCCTGACGCCCACCGGCGGCAAGGGCACGCTCGCGATCGACAACATCACCGGTCTTCGGGTCAACGCTTTCAGCGGCGTCTCCTACGCCGGGCCCCTCGGGATCAGCACCAGCCGCTACAGCCAAGACGGCCTGACCGCGGGCGATCCCAACCAGACGGTTCATCAGACGACCATCTGGCTTGCCCCGGCGGCCGACTACTTCGTCATCGATCATCTCTCCATCGGCGGCTTCGTCGAGATCGCGTCCTTGAGCGGCTCGGTGGACACCCAGACCATCGGAACCGGCACCGTCAACAACGACCTCCCGACGACGACGAACTTCACGCTCCTGCCGCGCATCGGCTACCTCATCCCCATCGGTGACAGGTTCGCGATCTGGCCGCGCGGCGGAATCGGCTACGCCTACCGGGGAACCTCCAGCCTGACGGGGGCCGGTCGAGGAGCGGTGGTCGCGAACAAGGACTCTTACTCCGCGCTGGTCCTCGACCTGAACGTCGACTTCCTCTTTCGGATCAACGAAACGTTTTTTCTCGTGGCCGCCCCGGACCTCGGCGCTTCTCTCGGCGGCTCGCACACGAACATGCAGGGCGGCGTGCAGCGCTCGTCCAACGCGAACATCCTACAATTCAGCGTCCTCACGGGCCTCGGAATCTTCTTCGATCTGTGATCCGCGGCCTTCCCTGCTAGAACTTCGGCGTGACTGAAGCAGCCTTTCGTCGGTTCAACGGGACCCCTAGCTACCTCACCAACGACGCCCTCGAGGCGGCCGTAAATTGTGCGCTCGCCCTGGAACGACCGCTCCTCGTAAAGGGAGAGCCGGGCACGGGAAAGACACTCCTTGCGCAGGCGATCGCGGAGAGCCTCGAGGTTCCCCTCATCCACTGGCCGGTGAAATCGACGACCCGCGCTCAAGACGGACTCTACCTCTACGACACCGTGCAACGCTTGTATGATGCACGCTTCGGCGACGGAGACGTCAAGAACATCCGCCACTACATCAAGATGGGACCGCTCGGGCGCGCGTTTCAAAGCCCCGCGCGTCTGGTGATCTTGATCGACGAGGTCGACAAAGCGGACATCGAGTTCCCGAACGATCTCCTCCACGAGCTCGATCGCATGCGCTTCATCGTGGGCGAGACCGGCGACGAAGTGGTCGCGAAACAGCGCCCCGTCGTCATCATCACCTCGAACAACGAGAAAGAGCTGCCGGACGCGTTCCTTCGGCGCTGCGTTTTTCACTTCATCGATTTCCCCGACGTGGAGCTGATGAAGCGCATCGTGAAGGTGCATCATCCCAAGATCGACGACGCCCTCATCGATCAAGCGGTCGTCGCGTTCTACGAGCTGCGGGAAATGCCGCGCCTCCGCAAGCGCCCGTCTACGAGCGAGCTGGTCGACTGGATCACCGTGCTCAAGCAGGCCGGCCTCGGCAAGGAGCGCTTCGTCAAGGAGCTCCCCTTCCTCGGCGTGCTCCTAAAAAAAGAGCAAGACGTCGAGCTCCTCAAAGCCACGAAAAAAGGCGGCTGGCGCTCGTAGATCGGTGTCTACTTCGTAACCGGAAGACGGCGTCTGCCGCCCGGGCCGCCGCTCCGATCGATGATCGGGCCGGCACCTTGCTCATTCGCTGCGTTCTTGCGATCGACCACGTCCGTCAAGCGCTCGGCGATCTCGATGAAGGAGCGCGCGATGGGGCTGTGAGGAGCGGCCTGGACGACGGGCGTTCCCTTGTCGCCCCACTCGCGCACGGATTGATCGATGGGCACCTGACCAAGGAGCGGCACCTTCGCGAAATCGGCGATGGCTTGCCCGCCTCCCTTGCCGAACAGCTCGTGGCGAACGCCTGCGGAGTCGATGAAGTAGCTCATGTTCTCGACCACGCCGAGGACGGGAATGTTGACCTTCTCGCACATGGAGACGCTCTTGTAGACGTCGTCGGTGGCGACGGTCTGCGGGGTGGTGACTACGACCGCGCCGGTGAGCTTGAGGCTTTGCGAGAGGGTGAGCGCGACGTCTCCCGTTCCCGGTGGCAGATCGAGGAGAAGAAAATCGAGCGGGCCCCAGTGCACGTCTTTCAAGAATTGCATGAGCGCGCCGTGCAGCATGGGCCCGCGCCAGACCACGGCGGCCTTCGCGTCTTCGAGGAGGAAGCCGATGCTCATGAGCTTGATACCGAAGCGCTCGAGCGGCTCGATCGTCTTTCCATCGAGAGAAACAGGGCGTCCGGACACTCCGAGCATCGTCGGGATCGACGGGCCATAGATGTCGGCGTCGAGCAGCCCTACGCGGTAGCCGGCTCGGTGGAGCGCGAGCGTGAGGTTCGTGGCGCACGTGCTCTTGCCCACGCCCCCCTTGCCGCTCATCACGAGGACGACGTTCTTCACCTCGGGGAGCGGATCGTCTTTCGGGACTTCGCGGCCGGCGACCTCGCCCGTCCAGCGGACCTCGACGTTCTTGACGCCCTCGAGCTTGGCGAGAACCGCGCGCACCTTCGCGCCGAGCGCTTCGCGGCTGGCGCCGGTGGCAGCGAGCGTGACGATGACGTCGCCACCGAGAACCGCGCCGTCGACGGCCATTCCCATCTCTTGGATTTCGCGGGAGAGGAGCGCGAGCACGTCGTCTTTGGTAATGGCCATTTCTAGAACCTATAGACGAGAAGCTTTCGCTCGGTCATCTCTTCGATCGCAAAGCGCACTCCTTCGCGGCCGATGCCGGAGTCGCGCGTGCCCCCGTAGGGCATGGAGTCGACACGAAAGCTCGGCGCGTCTCCGACGATGAGCCCGCCCACCGAGAGCCGAGAAAAGGCCTGTCGAATGCGTTCGTGGGAGTCGGTGAAGATGCCGGCCTGGAGGCCGTAGCGCGAGGCGTTCGCGAGGGTCAGCGCCTCATCCCAAGAATCGTACGTGTGGAGGGTGAGCACGGGGCCGAACGCCTCTTCGTCGACCACCTTGAGGCCGCGACCGTCGCCTTTGATCTGGAGGATGGTGGCCTCGAGCTTTGCGCCGTCGCGTTTGCCGCCAACGAGCACCCTAGCTCCGCGCTGCTTTGCCTCGGCGATCCACGACTCGACGCGCTTGGCATTTCCTTCGTCGATCATCGAGCTGAGCACCGCCTTCGGATCGAGCGGATCGGTCGGCGTAAGAGCCCGCGCGCGTTCGACGAGCTCGGCCGTGAAGGCCTCGGCGATCGGCGTATGGAGGTAGGCGCGCTGCACCTTGATGCAGACCTGCCCGGCGTAACCAAAGGCGGCTGCGGTGATCCGATCGGCGGCGAAGGAGAGGTTCGCGTCGTCGTGGACGATGGCGGCCGCGTTTCCTCCGAGCTCGAGGATCACCTGCTTTTTCCCAGAGATCGCCTTCAAGTGCCAGCCCACCTTGGCGCTCCCGGTGAACGACAGCGCGGCGAAGCGGTCGTCTCTCACCATCATCTCGGCGACGTCGACATCGCACGGTACGACTTGAAGCGCGTTCTCCGGTGCCCCCGACTCTCGTACGATCGTCTCGAGGAGCAGCGACGTAAGCGGCGCCTGCGGAGCGGGCTTGAGCACCAAGGAGCAGCCGCACGCGAGCGCCGGCGCGACTTTGTGCGCCACCAGATTGAGCGGAAAGTTGAACGGTGAAATACCGAGCACCGGCCCACGCGGAAAGCGGCTCCACTCCCCGCGAAAGCCTTCGCTCCCCTTGGTGATGTCGAGCGGAAGCACCTCGCCGGTGATGCGCGTCGCTTCTTCGGCGGCGATCTCGAACGTGGAAATCGCGCGTGTCACCTCGACCCGCGCGAGAGCGATCGGCTTTCCCGCTTCACGCGCAATGAGGTTCGCGAGCTCTTCGTGGCGCGCTTCGATACCGCGGGTGATGCGGCGGAGGATTTCTTTGCGCGCGTAGCTGGACAGAGCGCGCATTTTCTCGAACGCCACGACACTCGCGGAAATGGCTTCTTTTGCCCTCGCGTCGCTGAAGAGATCGACGTCGGCAATGTGCTTTCCACTCCAAGGCTCGGTGACCGCGTGGCTCATGGCGCTGAGTATAGTTAAAGAAAAACGGCGCGCTCCCTACTCGGGAAACGCGCCGTCGCTCGAACCGATGAGCCGACGTACGTCAGCTCATGTCAGTTCACTTCATGCCGATGGAGGCGGTGACGTCGATCGAGGCTTTGAGCGTGGCCGCGAAGTCCGTAGACGCCTGGCCCGCCGCCGCTCCCATTTTGACGAGGCAGGCAGTGCCGGCCGCGTCGAGCTTACCGGAGGCCGTGATGTCTGCGCCGCCGGAGATGACGCCGGAGAGCTGACCGGCGAAGTCCGCGCCGCGCGCCTTCACGACGAGCACGAGCTTGGGGAGATTCGCTTCGAGGGTGTTGATGAGCACGTTGAGCTGCCCTTCGGCGCCCGCGGTGACGCTACCCGTGAAGCCGATTTTGACCTCGGGGGGCGTGCAAGACGCCTTCGCGCTCGCGCTCGCGTTGCAGTTCGCCTGGCAGTTTGCGCTGACCATGCAGCCGCCTTCGAGCTTGCCACCGGTGCAGGAGAGGGGCTTGAATTCGCCCATGCAGGTGCCCGAGCACTTGACCGAAGCCATGCCGGGGGTCGCCGTGCAGTTTCCGGTGCATTTTCCGCCGCAGGTTCCCTTGCAGGCGATCTTGGGCGCCGTCGCGCTTGCCGTGCATTTCGCGCTGCACGTTCCCTTGCAGCTTCCGTCCGCTTGGATGCCGCTTCCGCCAGCCGAGCCGCCCGCGGCGCAGGTGCCTTCGCACTTGCCGTCGCAGTCGACCGCTACGCCGCCCGAGGCTTCACAGGTGCCTTCGCACGTTCCGCTGCAAGACCCCGTGCATTCGATCGTCGGCGCGGTGGCCGACGCGTTGCACGAGCCCGAACACTCGACTTCGAGCGTGCCGCCCGTGCACTTCGGGGGGTTCGCCTTGATGTCGCACTTCGCGTTGACGTCGCAGCTACCCTGACAGCTTGCCGTCGCGGTGAGCGAGGCCGAGCAAACGGGGGGCGTGATGTCGAGCTTCAGGCTCGCCGAGCCGGACGCGCCGAACGACGCCGTGAGGGTCGCGTTAATCTTTGCCTTGGCCTCACCGCACCAGAAGGTGAGGAGGTCAGCGCCGGTCTTCCCGTTTGCCATGGGGGTCGCCGGGTCGTCACCGAGGTCCGTCGCGATGGCCATGCAGGCGCCGGTTACGTCCGCGAGAGCCGTCCCCGCGAGGGCCGACATGTCGCCGGCGGCTTGCCCGAACGCCGTGAATTGTCCCTTGAGCGAGGCGTCGCCCGTGAACTTCGCCGCGGCCATGTCCTGACCGGGCTTGAAGTCGGCGCAGCAAAGGCCGTCCTGCAAGCCGCTTACCGAGCTGCAAGCAAGACCTGGAACCGTGAGCACCGCAGCGAGGACAAATCCCGGAAAAAAGCGATTCTTCATTGAAAGACTCCTTAGTGTTTTTGACCACGCCGCATGACGTGCCGTCAGCTTTTTGAGGCCAGCAAGCGCCCCCGATCCCTCGGTAGACGTAACCGCGTGCGAGCCAATGCAACCCGAGGCGCGGTGCGATCCGTTACCAACCCATTCGAGCATCGCAATCTACATGAAAGCGCGGACTTTCTCTTAAAAAGAAAAGGCGCGCTCCCCCAAGCACAGCCGTTGCTCGCGGAGCTAAATGCCATTGGTCAGTGCGGATTCACGCGCTCACGGCGATCGACAGGGGTGCTGCGTCCCATCCGTTCGGGAGGCGAGAAACGACGACACCCACTCCACGCGAAGACGCTCGGGCACGACCGCAAGGTTTGGCGCCATCGTCGCGAGCTCCGTTTTTCCGCGCTCCTGGGGGAACGCGCCGGCGTAGTGGCACGTCATGCATGCGCTGTCGTTCGTCGAAACAGGCTTAGTTTCAGGCGCGACGTAGGGGTACGCGGCTCCATCGCGGCGAGCGAAGAAGAGTACGAGCGTCATCGTGTGATCGGGCGACAGCGCGTACGTCGGCATACGCATCGCGAGCTTCTCGATCGGCGAGAGCTCTCCATAGACCCACTCCGGGTGAAGCGGTGGTCGCACACCGAGCGCGCCAGGAGCTTTCAGGAACGCAGCGAGCCAGTCGGGCTGGACGCGTGAACCTTCGCCTACGAGCGACGGTGCGGCCGCCGAGCCATCGTGACATTTTTCGCATGCTCCGCGACGAAAGAGCGCGCGCCCCGCCGCGATGTCCGACGAAACGTAGCCGACGCTGGGATCAAACGGAGGCGCGGGAGGATCTCCGATGCGCCCTTCGAGGTACACCGTGAGCGCGCGGATCTCGGTCGCGCCGAGCTCGTAGTCCGGCATTCTCAATTTCGTGTCGTCGTGATCGAAGAGACGGGGAGCGTCGAGCTTCTCCACCGTGAACATGGCGCGGGTGCGATCGTCACGTGCGGTCGTCTGCCCGAAATCAAGGGAACGAACGTCTCGCGTGCCCCACGCGCTGAGGTCTCGCGCGAGCCCTGTCGGGTGCGCCAGCCCGGGAATGATGTGGCAGCCGGTGCATCCCTCGCGGAGGACGATTTCTTTTCCACGCTCAGCGTGGGCTATGCGAAACGCCTCATTTTCAAGCTGTTTCGCGTCAACGCTGGTCTCGCCGCTCGCGCTTCGCGCCAGGTACTTGCCGACGCTCGCCGCTTCCCGTCGTGTGAGGCGAAGGCTCGGCATCTTCGCTCTCGCCCACACGCGCGAAGGGTCTTGCACATAGTAGGCAATGAAGTCTTCGTTCGACGGCGCGCCGATCGCCGCGGCATCGGCGTGGCAGCTCGGGCACCCGGAGGCGCGGAAAATCTGCTCCCCTTCTTCTTTGCTCGAGCCCGGGACGTTCGCGTGTCCACGCACGCGATCCCCAAGAGGTGATGTGGCGGCGGCGGTCATCAAGAATGCCGTGACGTCGAGCGTCTCTTCGCGCATCTTTTTTTCCCACGCGTCGTAGGCTGCCATCCCCTTCGTGAGCGGTGATCGCGTGGTCGGATCAATCGGCACGGGCCACGACGTCGGCATGCGCGAGGCCTTCGAGAGCGCGCGCGGATCGCGGATGAAGTCGAGGATCCAACCAGGCGAGGTCTTCGCCGTGAGCTCCGTGATCGGCGGCGCGAGATCATGATCGCCTTCTTGATGACAGCCCGCGCACGCGAGATCTTCGAAGAGCCGGCGCCCCGTCGTGAAGCTCGAGGCGCCATCGAGATCGGCGTCCTTGGTGTGGCATCGGCCGCAGCCTGCTTCGAGCTCCGGAAGTGCGTTGAGGAACGCGTCGAGAGAATCTTGGGGAATCGCGCGGCCGCCGGGCTCGCTCTTCAACGGCAAGCTCGGTGCATCGTCGGCAACGTGAGCGACGGCGGGCGCCTCGTCTGCCTTCGTGAAGCCCAGCACCTCGCCGAGCGCCGGCTTCATTCGCAGGGAAAATTTCGAGGTCCCATCGACGGCCGAGATCTTCACGTGCGCGCCGTCGCGACGAACGGACACGAACGGAAGCTGCGCTTCGATCGCCGAAAAGAGCGCGGCCTCCGTTGCGTACGTGCCGGCGAGGCTCGCTTTTTTCCATTCACCGCTCTCGAGCTTCGCCTCGAGCACGTCGTTTCGCTCGTCGAGCTGCACGTGGCTGAGCGTGCCGCGGCGGAGCATCGGTTCGAGGGCCTCTCCTGTTGACTCCCAGCGCACGCCGCCTGCGACCTCCCGAAGCTCGAGCCGGGCGTGGGCGCCGCGATCGGTTCGACTGGCTGCGCCGCGGTGGCACGACACGCAACCGAACTTCTCGATCGGATGCGAGCGCAAGAGAGAACCTGGATGCGCACGAAACTGAGTCGGCACGAGCGGGCCCGTGAGCGACGCATCGAGCACGCCGAGATGGCATGTGATGCAGCGCTCAACGAGCGGACCGCCACTTTTTTCGGCGCGCCACCGGGTAGTGAGCGATTTGACCGCGAGGTGCGGCGCTTCGCCTTTCCGTGCAAAGAACGCGCGCTGCTCCGTTTCCCACTCGGCGCGGCGCTCGGCGTCTTTGCCGAACGTCCAAGCCGTTGCGAGCGCGAAGAGAACCGCGAAGGCAGCGAGGATGGCCGCCGCGTGGCGGTTAGACACGCTCGATGGGCGTGGGGCGGATCGAGATTTTTCGGCGCGCGAAGTCGATGGCGGTGTTCATGGCGGCGAGCCCCTCGCGAATGCGCTCGATGCCCGTGGCGTAGCTGAAACGCATGTACCCCGGCGCGCCAAACGCCCCGCCAGGAACCGCGGCCACATGCGCGCGCTCGAGGAGGAAAAACGCGATGTCTTCGTCGTTGAGGATCTTCTTCTCGTCCCAGTTGATCCCGTACATCTCGCGGCAATCGGCGAACGCGTAGAAGGCCCCTTCCGGCACGCCGCAGCGGATCCCGGAGATGGCGTTGAGGCCGCTGACCATCGCGTCTCGTCGCTCCTGAAATGCCGCGCGCATGCGGGCAAGCTCGTGCTGCGGACCGCTCAGCGCCGCGATGGCCGCGTGCTGAGCGACGGCGCTCGGGTTCGTGGTGCTCTGCCCTTGCACGAGGTCGCACGCTTTGGCGATCTCGCGGGGGGCGATCGACCAGCCGATCCGCCATCCGGTCATGGCGTACGACTTGGAAACGCCGTCTACGATGATCAAGCGATCGGCGAGATCCGGAGCGATCTTTCGCGGGCTGACGTGACGGAATCCGTCGTAGACGAGCTCGCCGTAAATCTCGTCGACGATGATCCAGCAGTCGTGGGCACGCAGCACGTCGAGGAGCCCGCGGAGCTGCGCTTCGTTGTAGCCCGCGCCCGTCGGGTTGGAAGGCGTGCACAAGATCACCGCCTTGGTCTTCGCGGTGAGCGCCTTCGCTAGCTCCTCGGGGCGAAGCCGCCAACCTTCGGATTCGAGGGTAGGCGCGATGACCGGCGTTGCGCCCATCATTCGGACTTGCTCGGGATAGCTCACCCAGTACGGAGCGGGGATGACGACCTCGTCGCCCGGCTCGTAGAGCGCGAGAGCAAGATTGAACAGAGCGTGCTTGGCGCCCACGCTCACCGTTATCTGGTCGGGTGTCGGCGTGTATCCACGCTGGTGCGCGGTCGCTGCACAGATGGCCGCCTTCAACGGAGCAATGCCCGTGACGGCCGTGTACTTCGAGGCGCGGCCTTCGTCGATCGCGGCCTTCGCGGCGTCGAGCACGTGCTGGGGAGGCTCGTAATCAGGCTCGCCGACGCCGAACGCGAAGACGTCGATCCCGCTCGCACGCAGCGCATTGGCTCGAGCGCTCATCTCCAAGGTCACGCTCGGCGCGACCACGCTCAGTCGGTGGGCCAGTTGACGAGACACGAGGGGAGCGCGCTCAGGCTTCTTTGGTCGCCGCGTCTTTTTTCGCGGAGAGGAGCTTTGCTTCCTTCGCGTCTTCGAGCGCGGGCTTCTCGTCGCCCTCGTCTGATTCCTTGAGGCCCTTCTTGAAATTCTTGATGCCCTGGCCGAGGCCTTTGCCGATGTCGGCGATGCGGCCCGCACCGAACAGCAAGAGCGCGATGAGCGCAATGATGAGGAGCTCGCCAGGTCCGATGTTACCCATTGTGCTTATTTGCTAGCAGTCGCCCTCCGGCGGGGCAAGCGCCATAGGAGCAGCGCGCAGCCCACGGTCGCGAACGCGGCTGCCACGGGGAGCAGGAAAAATGCGGCGAGGTGCGCGTCGGAGCGCTCGAAGAGGCGCAGGGTGCCAAGGGCCGCGAGCGGACCCGACGCCCCTACGGCGAGGACGGCGACGAGGTTGCGCGCAAAGCGGCGAACGACCAGGTACGCGCTGAGCCACGCGCTGATACCGCCCGACAGAGCCACGAGCAGCGCTCTCCATGCGGGCGGCAGACTCGACGCACGCGCGAACGGCGGAAGACCCCGAACGGTCAGCGAGCCCACGTGGATGGTGGTGGTCTTGATCGCCAGGCGCGCATCATCGAGGTCGATCTGCCTGAAATCTCCGCCTATCCGCGCGTTGGCAGCCGTGAAGAAGATGCCTCCGAAGGAAGCGGGTGCCTGCCCCACGAGGCGTGGCGTGACCCCCGGCGCACACAGCCAGGTCGCGCCGAGGAAAGGGACATCGTACGTGCGGGCGTTCGAGGCGCGCTCGCACGAGACGCGGGCTTGGGCGACGAGCTCGGTCACGATCCGTCCGGGAGCGCTTGCATCGCGCCCGCCGGCAAGCGAGATCATCGCGAGCATCGCGGCAAAAAGAAGCCCTTGGGGGAGGAGGCGCGAGGCGGTTCGTGCCGGACGCTCTCCGACAAGGGCGAGCACGCGCGCTTCACCGCTCTCCACCAGCCGGGTCGCGGCCAAGGCCCACCCGAGCGGCCAGCCGAGAAGCAGCGCCGCTTCGAAGGCGAGCTCCGCGAGGCCCCGCGCAAACGGAACAGCGACCCTCCAGGGGACCGCGGAATCGAAGAGCCACGGAAGTAGACGGATCCCCCCAGCCGTGACCCCCGCGATGGCCATGCCAGCAGAAAAGGCGGTCGCGTACCTCAGCCCATGCGCTGAGAGCGGCCCTTTGAGAGGGATAAACAAGGCGGATGCAAGCGAGGCCACGAGGGAACCTTAGACCCCGATTGAACGTCGTGATAGTTTCGCGCCACTTAGCAAGACCACGAGGCGTGACATGGCTATGCGAACGAGAAATAACCAGACGAAGGCCGGTGCGCTCGCCACTGCATTTGCAATCGGCGCGCTGACGCTGACGGGAAACGCAACCCCCGCACATGCAGACGAGGTCAGTGGCACCGGCAAAGGCATCGTCGGCGGCGCGCTGCTAGGCGGCGAGGTCGTGATGATCACCGAGGCTCTCTTTCACATCGAGAACGGCTGGGCGTACGCGATCGGCGGCGGCCTCGGGGCGATCGGCGGCGGCGTCGGCGGTTATTTCATCGAGCAAGGGTCCACCAACGGACGCGCCCCGGTGTACATGCTCGCGGGCGGCCTCGCTCTCATCATTCCGACGCTCGTTCTCACGTTGAACGCAACGCGGTACCACCCCACGGAAAACGCCTCCGAAGATCGCGCGCCCACGAACGCCCCCCCGGCGGATCCGGGCAAGGTCGGCGGAAGTATGATTGCGCCTGGCACCCCCCCTGGCACCACCCCCTCCTCGCCGGCAGCAGCAGCGCCTGGCCCCGGAGCGGCACCCGCCCCTGCGTCGCCTGGCCCTCCCGGCCCGCCGCTGTCTCTCCTCGACGTATGGACCACGCCCGACGCTTCGTCCGTCCGTATCGGCCTCCCGATACCGGAAGTGCGGCAGGTCTATTCGATGGCCGAGCAGAAAAAATATGGCGTCCCCGCGCAGACCGAGCTGCGGATGCCGCTCCTCCGCTTGACGTTCTAGGGCGGGCCTCGCCTTGAACCGCCTCGGAGTTGCGATCGCTCTGGCTCTTTGCGCTGCGTGCACGCCGCCGGCGAAATCGCGTCCCCAGGAAGTCGCCGTCAGTGCCTTCGACAACGGAGACGCTGGTGCCGCTCCGCTTCCGACGAAGATCGCTGCGCCGCCCAAGCCCGTCGCGAAGAAACCCGACGCACCCTGCGGCACTCCGCCGAACATCGAGCTCAACGCGGAGTCGATCCCCTCCGTGCTCATCGCCGGCGACGAAATTCGTCAGGCGCGCGTGAACATCACCAATCAGGGTGAAACAGCGCGGATCGTGGAGATCGTTCGGGTGGACCGTCTGGTCGCCGGAAAGTCGACGAACGCCGTCAAAGTTCTCCGAGCTGCCGATCAAGCCAGCGTCGTGCAGGCCGACGACCTCGGCCCCGGAAAAATCAAGGTTGCTCCCAAGGGCACGTCTCACATCATCATCGACCTCGAGCCCGTGTCCTTCGGAGACGAGTCTGCCGGCGTTCGCGTCTTGGCCGACGTAGACGGCTCGCGCGCGTGTCTGGATGCACCAATCGCCATTCGCCGCCAGCCAAAATCGTCTCCGCCCAGGCGCCCGCGTCCTCTGTAGTCAGGTGAGATCCCCTTGGTTTGTGACGAACGCTACTGTTACCCTCGGCTACAAACCTTGGACGTCCATCTCGATAAAATAAGCAGCGGAGAGCGCGCGTGACTCAACCCCAGCGAAGTCCCGGCGGTAAGCCGGTCGACCCAATGCTCGGTCGCGTCGTTGCGGGCCGCTACCGGCTCGAAGCGCGCGCAGGCGAAGGCGGAATGGGCGTCGTCTACCGCGCTCGTCACGTTCTTATTGACCGTGTCGTGGCGCTCAAGCTGATTCGCCCTGATTTGCGGGGTGAAACGCATCTCCGCGCGTGGATGCTCCGCGAAGCGCGCGCCGCCAATCGCGTCGATCACGCGCACATCATCGACATCCACGACATCGGGGAAACAGAAGAGGGCGAGCTCTACCTCGTCATGGAGTACCTCGTCGGCACTGCGCTTTCGAGCGAGCTCGCACGCGGTCCGATGCCTCTCGCCCGCGGCGTCGACATCCTCGAGCAGATGTGCGCCGCTCTTGCCCGCGCGCACGATCTCGGCGTCATCCATCGCGACTTAAAGAGCGACAACATTCTGTTGTCGTCGCGCGGCGGCCGCAAAGACTTCGTGAAGATCCTCGACTTCGGGCTCGCCCACCTCGCGATGGATCCGCGTCTCGCTCCCAAGGGCGCCGTCTTCGGAACTCCCGAGTACATGTCTCCCGAGCAAGCGCGCGGCGAAGAAGCAGGCCCGCAAAGCGATCTCTACGCGCTCGGAGTTTTGTTCTTCGAGATGCTCACCGGTCAGCTCCCCTTCCGTTCGAGCGATCGCGAGACCCTCCTCGAAATGCAGCGCACGGCGGTCGCGCCGAAGCCACGCGGCATCAAGCCCGACGTGCTGCCTGCGGCAGAGGCGATCACGCTCAAGCTGCTCGAAAAAGATCGGCGAAAGCGTTTTCAGGACGCGCACCATCTTCACGAAGAGCTCAAGAATCTTCAGCGCTCCATCCCGAGCACCGCGTGGGACGTGAACGCGCAGGGAGAGGCCGCACCTGCTCCGCCGCCGCCGCCGCCGCAGTCGCCGGGCGTCATCGAATGGGCGAACCGCGCCGCGCTCTTTTCGCGCATGGCGAGCCGCGCGTATCCGTCGGGGAATGCGCCGCCCGAAGTGCAAGCCGCGGTCTCTCAGTCGTGGGATCTCGCGTCACGCGCGAGCCGTCTCGAAGGCGAAGTGGCGAGCCACACCCGAAAGCTCGAGTCGCTCGAGAGGCGTGGCCGCGCCCTTCGCGCAGAAATCGGACGCAAGGTCGAAGAGCTCGCTCACGAGGAGTCGCGTGCCCTCCGCGACGTGACTGCCGAGCAGCATGAGGCAGGCCGCATTCGCGAGCTCGTGCAGGTGGCCGAGCGCGCCGACGTCGCCGCCAAATCCGCGGCAGATGCAGCCGCGCAGCAGCCGTCCAACCCCGTGCAGCTCCGCGCCGTGTTCGAAAAAGCGGGTGCCGCTCATGCCCTGCTCGAAGCGAGACGCGAGCATCTCCAAGAGCGTGAGCAAAAAGCCGGAGTCAAAGACGCTCACGCCCGCGATCTTCGCCGGCAGATCGAAGAGCTGCGCGCGCAGCTCTCACGCTATGCGGAAGCGCTCGAAGAGGACCTCTCTCAGGGCCGCGAAAAAGTGGCCGCGCGCACCCGCGAAGGTCTGGCCTTCGAAAAAGCATTCGCCGAGGTCTCGACGCTCCTCTTGAACCACCTCAAAGGCAAGCCCGAGGTCCGCGATCTCTTGCAGGAGCTCATGGAAAACATGCATGGCCAGCAAAACGCGCCCCACATCGCGCGCCAGCCGGGACCCGGCGGCGAGAGCAGAAGCCCTTAGCTCGCGGCACTTCTCGCGAACGGAAAACCGAGCCTAGGGAAGCTTCGCGCTCAAGAACGCTTTGAGCTTGATCAGCGTTTTCGGGTCGCGGGTGAAGCTCGGGGGCTGAAAAGACTGCGCCCACGCTGTGACTTCGTGGAGGAACGCCGTGTTCTGTCCAGGGTCGGTCATGATGTCTTCGACCGTGCGGCCGCGGGCAGCGCCTTTGCGGAGGTTTTTTACGTAGCTCTCGAGGCGCGCGTAGTCGTCCGCCAGAAATTCTTTGAGCGGCTTCGTGTCGTCCGCGAGTCGCCCGAGCGCGCCGTCTTTCGAAGAGGGATCCTCGCCGACGGCCAGCGCTGCAGCGACGCGAAGAACGAACGCGTCGTCCATGAATCCGAGATCGTCGATGCCGTCCGGGATCAAATCCAGCGACTTGAAAATGTAGTTGAGCCCGCACGCGACGTACCGCTTTACGGCGTCGGGGCTTTGCCCCTTCATGACCTCGCCCATCGCCGCGGCGTCTTCGCCCAGCGTGCGGAGCCACGACGGAAAGAGCTCGAGGTAGCGGGCTTCGGTCTGGTTGTCGGTCATGCCGGCATCCTAGACGACTACAAGCTTTTTGCGACGGCGAATCCGAGGAGGAATCCGGCGACGAGCGCACCCATCACCAGGGCCACGACGGCCCATGCGGGCACCCCGCGCCGCCCTTCGATCGGGCTTGTTTCGCCGGACGAAGGCGCGAGCACGACCTCCGGCGGACGCTCCGAGACGAAGGCACCCGGACCACTCGCCAGCGTGCCTCCGGGGGAGCGCGGAGGGGGCGTCGATGGAAGGGTCGAATGAAAGTTCGGCCGCTCCGAGCCAGCCGTGTTGGCCCTCTGATCCGACCGCCCTTCGGGCAGACGGCTGAGAGGCATCGGCGCCGAACGGCTCGTCGGATCCGTTCCCAGCGCCACGGCAAGCGCGCACGCCATGTCGGCGGCCGACGCGAACCGCTGGTCGCGATCTTTGTGAAGGGCGCGAGCGACGAACCCGACGAGCGGGGCGAATGACGGATCGATCTCATCGAGCGGCGCCGGCTCCGTGGTGAGCACCGCCTGTAGCTTCGCGAACTCGGTCGCCGCTGGAAACGCGGAGCGCCCGCTGATCATCTCGTAGAACATGACCCCGGCGCTGAAGAGATCGCTGCGTGCGTCTACGCTTTTGGCATTTCGAATTTGCTCCGGGCTCATGTACGCGGGCGTTCCGAGGAGCATGCCGGTGCGCGTCTTCGTCCCCATCCCGCCTGCGGCGTCCATCACCTTGGCGATCCCGAAGTCGAGAATCTTCACGTGGAACTGACCGTTCGAGTCACGCGCGAGAAAAACATTTTCTGGTTTCAAGTCGCGGTGGACGACGCCTTGAGCGTGGGCGAACCCCAAACCGGCTAAAATTCCCTGTAGAATGACGACCGCCTGCGGCAAAGGGACGCGCCCGGAGACGCCATTCAACCCCGGTGCGGTGTACGCGCTCATGGGGACGCCTTCGAGGAGCTCCATGACCAGGTAGGGCGTTCCGTCTTCTGCCTGCCCACTGTTCATGAGGCGAAGGATGTTCGGATGAACGAGTCGCTGCGCGGTGTGACCCTCGGCGATGAAGCGCGCGAGTACGTCCATGTCGCGCAAGAACTCGGCACGGAGCAGTTTGATGGCGACGGCCGCACCACCGTCGAGAGACTCCGCCGCGTACACCGAGCCCATCCCTCCCTCGCCGATCAAGCGCACCAGGCGGTGGCGGCGAGAAAGCACGGCGCCCACCAGGCCGACGCCAGGCGGCGAGCTGTGCGCGGTCACTTCGGCCTCATGCCCGCAGAGTAGCGCCAAATCGAGAGCGGACCTCGGCGATCACTTTTGCGTTGAGCGCGTCCACTTCAGCGTCGGTGAGGGTGCGTTCGCGTGATCGATAGACGACGTGGAACGCGAGGCTCGCGTGATCGGGTGGGATGCTTCCGCCAATGAAGCGGTCGAAGAGCCGCACGTCCTCCGCGAGCTCACCCGCTGCTTCACGCACGGCGCGCTCCACATCGCCAGCGAGGACGTCGTTCTTCACGACGAGCGCAACATCCCGCGTGCTTGCAGGGAACTTTGCGATAGCCGCGTATGTCGGGGCTTTCACGGCGACGTCGGCGATCGTCGCTAGATCAAGAAAAATCACGACCGTCTCGGACGGGAGATCAAGGGCGTCCGTCACTTCCGGATGAAGCGGGCCGAGCGTACCGACCCGGCGACCCTCGACCTCGACGAACGCGGCACCGCGCGGATGAAGGTACGCGGGACGCTCCGAAGAATCGAAGCGGCGCACGACAGCGTCACGTCGGACGAGGCGGGTGAGCATCCCGCCGGCAACGCCCTTCGCATCCCATACGTCGACGGGCTCCTGACGCGTGAGGTAGGCGCCGCGCTCTCCGGCCAAGATGGCTGCGAACGCGAGGCGCTCTTCAGGAAGGTTCTTTGCCGTTTTGCCGGGCAAGAAAATCGGACCAACACCGAAGAGGCGGACATCGCGCTCGCCATGACGAACCGCGCGAGCGACTGCCTCGCCGAGGCCTGGAAGAAGGCTGGTCCGCATCACACTCTGGTGCTCGGAGAGCGGGTTTTTCAGGGTCACGGACGACGCGGGCATCTTCGTCATCGCGAGTGCGCGCGGGGACACGAAGCCGTACAGCAGCGCCTCCGAGAGACCGAGCTCGACGGCCGCGGCGCGCGTGCGCTGGAGGAGAACCTCGCGGACGCTTTCGACGGTGCTGCGGCGAATGGCGGGAAGCACGGTGGGAACCGAGTCGATGCCGCGCACACGCAACACCTCGTCGATGAGATCCACCTCGCGGCTCACGTCGGGGCGATGGCTGGGAACGACGGCTTGGAACTCGCTGCCGTCCCCTTTCACCTCGAAACCCAGACGAACCAGAACGTCGTTCGCTTCTCCGAACGGCACGTGAACCCCGAGCAGCTGATCGAGTCGATTGCTCCGCAGGCGAATCGTCGGGCGCGTAAGAGCCTTCTTCACCACCACGGACGACTGCTTTACGGCAGCTCCTCCAGCGAGCTCCGTCACCAACGCGGCGGCTTCGGCCAAGGCGTGCGCCGTGTCGCCGTGATCGACGCCTCGCTCGAAGCGATGGCTCGACTCGGTATGAAGCCCATGTCGACGCGACGCCCGACGGACTCCCCGCGGCTCGAAATACGCGCACTCGAGGAGGATCCGCTTGGTGGTCGGAGAAATTTCACTGTGGGCCCCGCCCATGACCCCGGCGAGCGCCACCGGGCCTTTTCCATCACAGATGACGAGGTCGTCGTCACTTAGTGTGCGATCAACACCATCTAAGGTCTTCAGCGCTTCTCCCAGCCTCGCACGCCGAACGACGATGGTCGCCCCGCCGACGTGATCTAGGTCGAAGGCGTGCATGGGGTGTCCGTAAAGGAGCATCACCAGGTTGGTCACGTCCACGACGTTGGAGATCGGCCGTACGCCGAGAGCCGCCAGGCGGTAGCGGACGTGCATCGGAGAAGGGCCGATGGTCACGTCGACCACAGCAGACGCGCCGTAGTGCGGACAGCGCTCGCCGTCCTCGATGGAGATGTTCACCATCTTCGCGACGTCACCGGGAGCTTCTTTTGCCGGCGCGCGCCGAGCCGGTGGCTTCCATGAAATCCCGTAGAGGGCCGCCGCGTCGCGGGCGATGCCGAGATGACCGAGCGCGTCCGGACGGTTCGGCGTGAGGTCGAGCTCAAAGATCGTGTCTTGCGCGGAGGGCACGGCATCGATGAAGCGCGTACCTGGAGCGCCGGTTCCCTCGGGGAGCACGATGATCCCGTGGTCCACTCCGCCCGCTTCGACGAGCCCGAGCTCCTGCTCGCTGCACAGCATCCCCTCGCTCACGACGCCGGCGATCGTGCGGGTTTCGATGGTCATGCCTTTTGCTTTGAGATGCGTGCCGAGCGGAGCGAGCACCACGAGTCCGCCCGGATCGGGGACGTTTGGCGCACCGCACACGATCTCTTGAGCTCTCGCGCCGACGTCGACCGTGACGAGGCGCAGGCCGCTCTTCGTCGGATGGGGACGAATCGACACCACCTTGGCGATCACGCACGGAGCGATCCCCGCGCCGTACACATCCATGGCGTCGACGGCGAGGCCGCCTGCGATCAAACGCGTGGCGAGCTCCTCCGGCGAGCACGTGAGCTCAGGGACGAGGGCGCGAATCCAGTTGTAGGAGGCTTTCACTGCGTTTCATTTCTCAAAACTGCGCCAGGAAGCGAGGGTCGTTTTCGAAGAGCAGGCGGATGTCGGGAATGCCGTAGCGAAGCATGGCTACGCGATCGATTCCCATGCCGAAGGCGAAGCCGGTGTATTTTTCGGGATCGATCCCGCAGTGCTCGAACACGACGGGGTGAATCATTCCGCAGCCGAGCACTTCCAGCCATCCGGTCTTCTTGCAAACGTTGCATCCTGCACGCGTTCCGTCGGGGCGCTTGCAGAAGACGCAGCCGACGTCGACCTCTGCACCAGGCTCGACGAAGGGGAAGTAGCTCGGCCGAAAGCGCACCGGCGTGCCCGGCCCGTAGAGGCGTGTCGCGAACTCGGCGATGACGCCTTTGAGCTGCGCAAAGGTCACGTTCTCGTCGATGAGAAAGCCTTCGATCTGGTGGAACATCGGCGAGTGGGTGACGTCGTCGTCGCGGCGATAGACGGTGCCCGGCGCAATGAACGCCATTGGCAGCTTCTCCGTCATCATGGCGCGGATCTGCACGTTGCTCGTGTGCGTGCGAAGGACGTGGCCCGCCGTCGTCCAGAAGCTGTCCTGCATATCCGTCGCCGGGTGATCGGGCGGGAAGCCGAGCTTCGTGAAGTTGTTCTCCTCGGTCTCCACCTCGGGGCCGTCGTACACCGCGAAGCCGAGGCTCTTGAAGATCTCCACGAGCTCTTCGCGAACGAGGGAAATCGGATGGCGGTGCCCGAGGGGCGCAATCGTGCGCGCCGGAAGCGTGAGATCGAACGGAGGCGCGTTGAGATCGGCGTCGCGCTTCACCTTGGCGATCGCTGCGAGACGCGCCGCAAAGGCGTTCTCGACCTCGGCCTTCACGGTGTTGACGCGCTCGCCGATGGCCTTGCGCGCCTCTCCGGGGACGCTGCCCATCTGCTTGAGGATCGCCGTAAGATCCCCTTTTTTGCCGAGGATCTTGGCGTTCTCGTCGCGGAGCGTTTGCTCCGTCGTCGCTTGCTCGAACCGCGCCGCGAAGCTCGTACGCAGCTTCTCGAGCGCCTCGAGGATTTGCGCGTGAGCTTCTGACATCTTCGCGGTTTTTTACGGCTTGGGCGGGAGGTTCTTGTTGGCGACCGGCGCCTTCGAGCTTCCGGCAAGCTTCACGATCTGCGAAAACGCAGGGGCGTCGAAGATGGCCAGGTCGCTCAGGATCTTGCGATCGATGCCGACGTTGGCGTTCTTGAGGCCGTGAACAAGACGCGAGTAGCTGGTGCCGTTGGTGCGGGCCGCGGCGTTGATGCGCGCAATCCAGAGGCGACGAAAATCGCGCTTGCGGGCCTTGCGGTGAGCGTAGGCGTAGACCCACGCTTTCATCACGACTTCTTTGGCGTACGCGTAGAGACGCGATCGGGCGCTGTGATAGCCCGAGGCGTGCTTCAAGAGGCGGTTGCGACGACGACGAGCCTTAAAACCTTTTTTTGCGCGCGGCATGGTGTTGCTCCAGGTCCTGAGAAATCAGCTGTAAGGAAGAAGAGATTTGATCTTCTTCTGAAGAGTCTTGTCGACCATGTCGTTGTTCCGCAGGCGACGAAGGCGCTTCCTGGATTTCTCTTGGAGACCGTGGTTTCCGCCGCACTTGGGGCGCTTTACCCGGCCGCTGCCTGTGACGCGAAACCGCTTCGCGTAGGCTTTGTTGGTCTTCATCTTGGGCATGACATCCATCCTTGCCGCTCTCAGAGAGGCCGCGCCTTCCTCCCTGCTGGAGGATGAGCGCCGTAAAAAGCCTATGAAATGCGGGGAGCGCTTTATGTTCGAAGGGGGCGCCCGTGTCAAGCCGAGCCTATTTCGGGGCCCGCATGACCGCGCCGGGGTTGAACGCGTCCCCGTGGGTGATCCAGTACACGAACTTGTCGTCGACCGTCAGATCCACTGGGCCGTGCTGGGAAGCGGCGAGGGTCGTCGAGGTCTTGGTCTGGGTGTCGACCCGTTCGATGGTGCCGGCCTCGTCGCTCGCTACGTAGACGATGGCGCCGTCGACGATCATCGCGCGGGTCCGCGACAGGGTGCGCACCACGAGCGCCGCGCTTCCCGCGTTGGCCATGAAGAGGCTCGAAGGGTTCGGGCTCTCGTTGTTGGTCCAGTACACCCCACTCGCTCCGGCTCCCAGGGCTCGGGCGCCGGTGGGCGGAGGAACGACGGCCGTGGCCTGTGAGGGGCCCGCCTCTGCGTCGACGAGGGGACCTGCATCGAGAGGCACCGAGGAGATGCCGTCCCCGTCGATCCAGAAAGCAACTCCGCCCGCGACGCCGAACGCCTTGGCTCCGAACGCCCCGACCTCGACCAAGCCGGGCACGGCAGCGGGAGAGACGATGCTTGCCTTGCCATCCGGGCCGGCGTCGGTCGGTGTGCTCGGGGCGAACGAGATCCCTCCGCTTTGGGCGCCGCCGTCGGCCGGGCCGGCGTTCAACCAGACCACGCGGCCCGCCTGGAGCTCGATACCCAGGAGTGGATTCTGTCCGATGGCGAGTGTCTCGACTTTCCCGCCCGCGGTGCTCACCCGGAGGAGCGTTCCGTCGAACTTTGCAACGCCCGCATCTGGCAGATAGCCGGAGCAGTTCGCCCAGTAAATGTACGCGCCGTCCGTCGCCAGGCCGAGCGGGCAAAAACTTCCGGCCGCGATGATGGTCGGGTCGATGTCGGTGGGCGCGAGCCTGAAGAGGATGCCGCGGTTCATCCAGTAGACGGTTCCCTGCGCGACGGTGATGCCACCGGGGACCATCGTGGTGTCGGAGGCGTAGAGCTCGTTCACGTTACGGCAGCGGCCGTTCGTGCAGGGTTTCCCCGGGTCGCAGACGTTGCCGCAGCCGCCGCAGTTGCTGTTGTCGGAGGCGACGTCGACGTTGCAGAGGCCGTCGGCCGACGTTCCGCAGTGGCCGAACCCGGGATCGCACGTGACGCGGCAAGTGCCGGTTGCACCGAGCTGCATTCTCCCATGAGCTACCGCCGCGCTGCAGTCGAGGGGACCGGCATCGCTACCAGGTTGGGGCGTGACAGTGTCGGAATTTTGGCACGACCAGACGCCGATGGCGGCGGCGGCAAAAAGGATCGTGAGACGTTTCATCATTCGCCGGCGATGCTCATGAACGCTGCTTGAAGCGCGGCGAGCGTTGCATTTGCGCGCTTCTCGGCGTCGGCGAAGGGCTCTCGGTCGACCACCGCTTCGCGCACGTCGAAGTAGAATTTGACCTTCGGCTCGGTTCCGCTGGGGCGCGCGATGATCCGGCTGCGCCCCGCGAGCTCGTAGGTGATGACGTTGCTCTTGGGGAGAGTGAGCGCGCTCGTCGTGCCGTCGGCAAGCACGCGCCGGGTCTGGGCGGCGAAGTCGCTCACGGCGATCACCTCGAGCGGACCGATCACCGTGGGTGGTGCCGCGCGCAGACGATCCATCAGAGCTCGGATTTCTTCCTGACCCGAGGCGCCTTTCTTGGTGACGCTCACCTGCTGACTCACGTAGAGGCCGAATTTTCGACAGATGAGCTCGAGCTCTTCGAGGACCGTTTTTCCCCGGGTGCGAAGGGTCACCGTGACCTCTCCCATCATCACCGCGGCGCTGATCCCATCTTTGTCGCGGACGACGTCGCCGACCGTGTAGCCGAGGGCCTCCTCGTAACCGAAGACGAAGGCCGTTCCGTCGCGCTCGAGCTCCATGGCGCGGTTGGCGATCCATTTGAATCCGGTGAGCGTCTCTTCGTAGTGCACACCGAGCGCGTGAGCGATCGTGCCGAGCATCGGGGAAGAGACAATCGACGCCAGGACCGCAGTCTTGCCGGGGGGCTTCGTACCTTCCGTGAGGAGGTAGTGGCCAAGGAGGACGCCGAGCTGATTACCTGTAAGCTGCATGTATCCGCTCGGCGAGTCTTTCGAGGGGACGGCCGCCGCAAGCCGATCGGCGTCGGGATCGTTGGCGATCACCAGAGCGGCACCGAGCTTGCGGGCAAGCGCAAACGAGAGATCCATTGCCCCTTTCTCTTCGGGGTTCGGAAAAGCCACCGTGGGGAAACGGGCGTCCGGTGCCTGCTGCTCGGGCACGCTCGTTACGTTCGTGAAGCCCGCTTCCGCGAAGGCCTTCCGGGCCAGGCGATCACCGACGCCATGCATCGGCGTGTACACGATCACCAGATTGCGATCGCCACCCGCGTTCACTTCGAGGGCGCGCACCGCATCGAGGTAGGCGCGCTCGACCGCCGGCGGCACGGGCTGCCACATCTCCGATTTTTCGGCTTCGCTGCGGGAGAGGCGAGGAACGTTGCGGGCCACGGGCGCCTTGGCGATCGCCGCTGCGATGGCCACGTCGATCGGCGGAATGATCTGCGCGCCGTTCCCCCAGTACACCTTGTACCCGTTGTACTCGGGCGGATTGTGGCTCGCGGTGACCATCACGCCGGCGGCGGCTTTCAGGTATTTCACACCGAACGCCGTGAGGGGCGTGGGGGCGTAGTCTTCGAAGACGAGCGCGCGAATGCCGATCGCCGCGAGAACGCAGGCCGTGTCCTCCGCGAACTCGCGACTGAGACGCCGCCCGTCGAAGCCGATGACGACGCCTCTGGTTTTCGCGTCGGGTACCGTGGCGAGGAGATACTGGCCCAAGCCCCACGTCGTGCAGAGGACGACTGCGCGATTCATGCGGTTCGGCCCCGCACCGATCACCCCGCGAAGCCCAGCCGTGCCGAACTCGAGCGCTCCGGCGAAGCGGTCGGCGAGATCCGTCTTCGTGAGATCAGGCGCCGCGAGTAGGTCGGCGATCTCGCGCTGCGTGGCCGGATCGGGGTCGTTGTCGGCCCATTGCTGGGCAAGGCTGCGGAGTTGGTCAGTCACACCGAGCGATTTGACGCATCGGCGATGCGGCGGCAAGACCCGAAGGTCGACGAGGCCGTATACTCGCGCCGAAAATGCTGCGCTACGCGATCAAGCGTTTTTTGTGGGCCATCCCCACGCTCGTCGGGATCAGCGTTCTCGTCTTCTTGTTGACGAGCTTGATCCCGGAGCCCGGAGGCGACTCAGCCGGTGGCCGCGCGGCGATCTTGGCCCGTGATCCCTCGGCGTTCGACGCGATGGAGGAGCAGCGGCGTCAGCGATTTCTCGACGTCCCGCGCTTTTTCAACGCCAAGCCAAAGGACATTCGCGCGCAGGCTACCGAAGCAGTGACCCACATCGTGGCCGAAGACGCCGAGGCATCCGTCGCCGCGCATCGACTGGCCCGGCTCGGCGGAGCGGCCCTCCCTTACGTGCTGCCCAAGCTCGACAACCTTCCGCCTGGCGCGCGTGGTCGGGTGGCCGTCGCTCTCGCACCGATCGCAGAGCGCATGGGAATCGGTGAGCACGCCAAGATCGACGATCCGCTTCTTGCGTCGATTTTTTGGGCGCATTTTTGGGAGGACCGAGCCCTCGAGTTCACAGAGCCGTCGGTGCGGCGCGCGGTCGGGCGGCTTGTGCACCACTCGACCGAGCAGCGCGAGCACGAGCTCATGCAGGTCGATACCTTCGCACTCGGTGAGGTGATTCCCGCGATGCTCGAGACCCACGATCGGGACGCGCTCACCCGCCTGGCAACCATTGCCGCACACACCACCGGAAGAACCGTCGAGATCCCGCCCGACGCCGACGGGGAGTTCGTCAGGCGCGCAATCGCCGACTGGCAAGAGTGGTGGTACGTGCACCGCACCGACTACGTCGCGCTCAATGGCGCCGAACGCTTGACGGCGACGGTGACCGAGACGCGCTACGGCAAATGGATCGCGCGCGCAGCGACGGGTCAGCTCGGGGTCAGCCCTCGCGACGGTGAGCCGATCCTCGACAAGCTCCGGGCCCGCGCGCCGGTGACTTTGGCCCTCACCGGCCTGGCGATGCTTGCAAGCTACATGATTGCCATTCCGGTCGCGATGATCAGCGCATGGCGTCGCGGCAAGGCCGTCGACCACGTGCTGGCCTTCAGTCTCTTCGCGCTCTACTCGCTGCCCACCTTCTGGACGGCGGAGATTTTCGCTCGGATCGCGCCGAACGCCTCTGGCGCGGAGCGGCTTATTTTACCGGTGATTGCCCTCACGCTGGCCTCCCTCGCCTCTCTGTCTCGTCATCAACGAAGCGCGATGCTCGAGGTGCTCGGGCAAGACTACGTGCGCACGGCGCGCGCGAAAGGGGTACCCACGTGGCGGGTCCTCGTGGTGCACGCGCTTCGTAACGCGATGATGCCGACGGTGACGCTAGCCGGGATGCAGCTGCCTGCCCTCCTCGGCGGAGCGTTCATCGTGGAGGAAGTCTTCGGCCTGCCTGGGCTCGGCTTCGAGTCGCTTCGTGCCGTCGAAGCGCACGACTCGGCGTGGCTCGTCGCGATCGTGCTCGTCACCGCTGTCTTCACGACGGTCGGACTCATCGCGAGCGACGTTGCGTATGGGCTGCTCGATCCCCGGGTGCGTGAGACGATGCTGCGCCCGAAGGCGGTGCGAGCGTGAGCATCGCCCAGGCCGCCGTACCGGAAAGCTCCGTACGTAGCGTGTTTAGACACCTCCGCCGAAACCGTCTTCCCTTCATCGGCGGCGTCTTCATCGCCTGCCTCGTGCTCACGGCGATCTTCGCCGACGTGCTCGCCAGCGATCTCCCCGTGGCCTGCCGCGTCCACGGATCAACCCACATCCTTCCAAACTTGAATCGTCCCCCGACGCTCGCGAGCTACGACTGCGCGCGCATCGAAGACGAGCTCGGCGAAGGCGACTGGGCGGTCTACCCTCTGGTTCGGTTCGGCCCTTCGCAGACGAGCGCGCACGGTCGCATCGACGCGCTTCGTCCGCCGTCATTCCTCCACGGACATCCCTTCGGCACCGACGATCGTGGCCGCGATGTCTTTGCCCGCGTGGTGCATGGCGCACGCACCTCGCTCACGGCGGCGCTCATCGCTGTGCTCGGCTTCGTTGGCGTCGGCGCGGCCCTCGGCGCATTCGCCGGCTTTTTCGGCGGAATTTTCGATGGTTTTGTCGCTCGCCTGGTCGAGACGGTCAGCGCGTTTCCCACCATCGTTCTCGTGCTGGTGGTGCAAGCCCTCCTGCCGCATCCCACGATGGTCACGATGCTCATCGCCATTGCTCTTACGCGCTGGCCAGAGATTACTCGCCTCCTCAGGGCCGAGGTGATGATCGTCGCGTCGCAAGAGTACGTCCTTGCGGCCCGTGCCCTCGGCGCAACTCCCTGGCGCGTGCTCACCCGCCACGTGTTCCCGAACGTCAAGGCCTCCATCGTGATCGCGCTCACCTTCGGGATCGCCTCGGTCGTGCTCATTGAGGCGTCCCTGTCGTTTCTCCGGGTTGGGGTGCCGCCGCCTACGCCGTCGTGGGGAGAGACCCTCAGCGAGGTTCGCGATCACACCGAAGCGTGGTGGCTGCTTGTCGTCCCGGGGCTGGCGGTGTTCGCCACGGTCTCGTCACTAAACCTGATCGGCGAAGCGCTACGCGATCTCCTCGATCCGAGACTCCGCGTGGACGCCCCACTTCATTCGGGCCCAGTGGCCGTGTCATCCAGCAGCCCGTCCCCCTGATTTTTCGTGGTAAAGAAGCCGCATGTCGATCTTGGGTGGCATGAGCGGAAAAGGGCCCGGCGGGCCCGCGGGCGGAGCGTCGGACGTCGTCACGGTGACGGAGCGCGACTTCGAAGAGGTCGTGATCCGCAGCGAGCTGCCGGTGATGATCGAATTCATCACGGGCTCGGGCGCAGCGGCCAAACAGATCGCATCCGAGGTGGAGAGCTTTGCCCGCGAGATGCGCGGCAAGGTGCTCACGGTGAAGGTCGACGTCGAGAAGGCGCCTGTCCTCGCGCGCGAGCTCCGTGTGCAGCAAGTCCCGACGTTCATGGTCTTCGCCGGTCAGCGCATCGTGGACGTGCAGGTCGGCGCCCTCCGCAAGAAGAAGATGATGGAGATGGTCGAGCCCTATCTTCCGCGCTCCGAAGGAGCCATCAAGGTGCTCGAGCTTGTGCAGCTGATCAAGCAAGGCCAAGTCGTCGCGGTCGACACGCGCGACGCCGCAGCATTCGGGCGCGCGCACATCCCGAAGGCTTCGCACATGGCGCTCGAAGAAATCGAAACCCGCTTGGCCGAGCTGGCGATGATCTCCGAACGCCCCGTCCTCTATTGCCGCAGCGGAGACAAGACGAAGGAGCTCGCCGCGCGCCTGGCCGATTCGGGAATGCCCGTGGCCTACCTCGAGGGCGGGCTGCTTGCGTGGGAAGGCGAAGGCCTCCCCATCGAACGTGGCTGAGCGCGGATCGACAAATTCCAGGTCGAGCTTTAGGCTGCGGGGGACGATGGCGGGGAAAATGAATCAGCCGACCGAGGATGCGAGGCATGAGACGCCGAGTCTGGACCACTTCCGACAGCTCCTCGCGACGCACATGGCGAAGCGGGGGCTTCGATCTACCGATCAACGCCGACTCATCGTGGAGACGTTTTTTCACGCTCCGAATCACGTGAGCATCGAAGAGCTCTTGGCCCAAGTGCGCGCGCAAGATCCGAAAGTCGGGTACGCGACCGTTTACCGCACGCTCAAGCTGCTCACCGAGTGCGGCGTCGCCAACGAGCGCCGCTTCGGCGGAGACGGGCTGACGCGCTACGAGCTTGCCGATGACTCGTCACACCATGACCACCTGATCTGCGTCGAGTGCGGGGCGATCACCGAATTCGAAGAGCCGAGGATCGAGGTCCTACAAGAGCAAATCGCCGCGAGCTACGGCTTCGAGCTCGTCAGTCACAAGCACGAGATGTACGGCGTCTGCCCCGATTGCCAGCGCAAAAAGCAGAAACGAAATTAGCCGCGCGGCGATGAGCGCGTTGAAGCCGCGCGGCTACTTTGCGTAGTCGACGGCGCGTGTTTCGCGGACAACGGTCACGCGGATCTGCCCGGGGTAGCTGAGCTCGTCCTCGATGCGCTTCGAGATTTCGCGGGCGAGGAGCGCGGCCTCCGCGTCGCTCACTTCGCTCGGTTCGACGATGACCCGAATCTCTCGACCTGCTTGGATGGCAAACGCGCGCTCCACCCCTGCGAACCGGGAGGAGATCGCCTCGAGATCGTGGAGGCGTTTGACGTAGCCTTCGAGCATTTCTCGGCGAGCACCGGGGCGCGCGCCGGAGAGGGCGTCTGCCGCGGTGACGAGATTTCCGATCACGCTGGTCGCAGCCTCATCGTTGTGGTGGCAGGCAATGCCGTTGACGATTATCGCCTCTTCGCCGAATTTGCGCGCGATCTGGCCGCCGATCATGGCGTGCCCGCCTTCTTGTTCGTGGCTCACGGCTTTGCCGATGTCGTGAAGGAGCCCGGCGCGGCGCGCGAGCTTCTCGTCCTGTCCGAGCTCGGCGGCCATCATCCCGCATAGGTATCCACACTCGATCGAGTGCTTGAGAACGTTCTGCGCGTACGAGTAGCGGTAGCGAAGCTGACCTAGAAGGCGGGTAATTTCAGGGTGAACGCGGGTTACTCCGAGCTCGACGCACGCCGCCTCGGCGGCCTCGGCGATCAAGCGATCCACTTCTTCGTGCGCCTGACCGACGGCCTCTTCGATGCGCGTTGGGTGAATGCGTCCGTCCTTGATCAGATTCTCCACCGCGAGCCGGGCGACCTCGCGGCGCACGGGATCGAAGCCGCTGATCACGATCGTCTCGGGAGTGTCGTCGATGATGAAATCGACGCCGCACATTTCCTGGAGCGCGCGAATGTTGCGCCCTTCGCGGCCGATGATGCGCCCCTTCATGTCGTCGTTGGGGAGGTGGATCGACGTCACCGCGCGCTCCTGTACTTGGTCGCCCGCGAAACGCTGGATGGCGAGACCGATGATGCGCTTCGCCTTCTTGTCTGCCTCGTCACGCGCGAGATCCTCGATGGCCTTCGCCTCGCGAGCAGAGTCGCGCCGCACGCCGTCGAGCAGATCTTCCATCAGGCGTTTTCGAGCCTCGTCGCCGCTCAATCCTCCGACGGCTTCGAGGCGCGTGCGTCGCTCGCTCACCAGCTTGACCACCTCTTCTTGGGTGGCGCGGACGCCTTCTTCTGTCACCCGAAGGGCTTGCTCGCGCTTGGCGATTTCCTCTTCCTTGCGGGCGACGAGCTCTTCTTTCTCGACCGCAGTTTTCTCACGCTGCGCAGCTCGCTCCACGCGAAGCGCTGCCTGGCGGTCGGCCTCGGTGGCCTCGCGGCGTGCCTCTTCTTTCATCGATACGACGGCCTTCATCGCCGCTTCTTTGGCTTCGACCGTCGCTTCTTTCTTCGCGGTGTCGGCGTCGCGGCGCGCATCGTCGGCTTGCTTGCGCAGCCCCTCGCCCTCCTTGCGTGCACGCTCGAGGGATTCTTCCGCCTCACGACGCCACGCATCGACTTTCCCTCGCTCTTCAACGCGCACCGCTTCGAGAAGTCGGCCTCTGTCGCGGAGCTCGAGGTTGAGCAGCTCCTGGTATTTCGTGCGGGCAAAACCGTACGCCGCGGCGGCCGCCATCGCGGTTCCACTGAAGAAGTAAAGTACCGGATCGACGTCCATGAGCCCTTCTTATGCGTCCGATGCGCTTGTCGGCGCACCTGCAGGAAAAATTCGGCGGTCCGTCACCACCCAGGCGAGCGCGACGTCACCTTCGGTCACGGGCACTTCTGAAATGAGCTGGTAGTCGTAGGCCACCACGAACGTGACTGCCTTCGGTGCGAAAGGCGGAAGTGCGCGATCGTAGTAACCGGCGCCATAGCCGATTCGGTGCCCGTCGACGTCGACGGCCAACGCGGGAACGACGATAACATCGAGCTCGCCCGCAAGCGCAATGGGCGCGCTGGACGCAGGCTCGGCGAAACCGTAGCCGGCCTCTTCGAGAGTCGCAGGATCGTCCACGCGCTTGAACGTCATGAGCGATGTCTCGGGATCGATCGCCGGATAAAAGATGGAGACCGAGAGGGCGCGCAAACTGGCATCGAGCGTTCGAAGGTCGACCTCGTGACGGGCCTCGATCGGCCAAAACAGAGCTACCGTGCGCGCGGCCGCGAGTGCGGGGTGGGTCTCGAGCTTTTCTACGATCAGCTTCGATCGTTCCATGCAGGCCGTGAGGGGCGTCGTTTTTCTGAGCCCGCGCATCCGCTTGCGGAGCTCGGCCTTCACCTTCCGCCGGATGAAATCTTCCGGTGGAAGCTCGCGCTCGAGGGGCGCCTGCTCGAAGGGATTACGAATCATGCATGCCTCAGCCTACCACGCCGCACGCTCGGGAGAGCTTGCGGTCAGCCCGATCTGCGCGGCGTCGATGCCTTCGCAGTGGCTCGGGATCATCCTCAACCGTGAGCTCGGGCTGCGGGTTCGACCTGGGAACAGATACGGGTAATACTAGTGCGTGGCTCGTGAGTCCTTGAAGCGCACGAGCGGCTGTTGGGTCCGAAACTTCGTGACGACAACCGTGCTTGCCATGCTGGTCGCATGCACGTCGCCCGCACCGATCTGTCCGAGCGGCGGGTATGACAGTCTCGCGGTCACGGTCACCGATGCCCTGTCGGGGCTCGACGTCTGCGGCGCATCCGTCGTTGCGAGCGAGGGCACGTCGATGTACCGGCTTCAAGAGATCGCCGGCGCGTCGGATGCCTCCTGCCGCTATTATTTCTATATCAAGGGTGCCGGCACGCAGACGTACACAGTCTCCGTCACCGCGCCGGGGTACAAGCCGGGACAGGCGTCGAACGTGACCGTCGCGTTTGACGGTTGCGGACACGTGCAGAACACACAGGGCGTCGCGATAAAACTCGTTCCGGCCCCTTAATTCGGCGGCCAGAGGCCATGCAACCACGAGAGTCGTCACCGTCAGCGCAGACCATACGAGGCCCGGAACACGTCGGCCTCCGTGCGTGGCGAAACAACAGCACGTCGCAGTGTGGCTCAGCTCACATCACGGGGAAGCGGCTGCGTACGACCACCTCGCCAACTTTCCCTCTACGCGCAGCATTCGAATTGATGCTGCGCGACGCAAGCACGTAGTCGATTCGAAACCCGGCGTAGAGCTCGCGAATGGCGGGAGTGTCTGAGTTCGACAGCATGACGTGAACACCTTTGGCGGCGAGCTTCGTGAACACGGTCGCGAGCTCGCGCTGCCTCTCCCAGCCGAAACCACCGGGGATGTACGACGTGAAGTCGGCGGTCTCGGACACGGGATCGTAGGGCGGATCGAAGTAGACGAAGTCGCCGGCCCTCGCGCGCGACACGACTTTCGCAAAATCACGAACTTTGATCTCGGCGGTCTTGAGGACCAGCGAGCACGCGCGGAGGTTGTCCTTGTCGCAAAAAGATGGGTTCGTGTAGCGGCCGATGGGAACGTTGAAGCGGCCCGCGCGGTTCACGCGGTAGAGACCGTTGAAGCCCGTCTTGTTGAGAAAAATGGTCCGCGCTGCGCGTTCGGGCGCCGGAAGCGACGCCGGATCCAACTCTCGCACGCGGTAGTAATGTTCGCGGTCGTAGCGGTGCTTCTCTAGCGCGAGGATCACATCCTCGACGCAATCGCGAACCGCGCAGTAGGTGTTGATGAGCTCGGCGTTGACGTCGGTCAGGACCGCGCGCTTCGGCTTCATCGAAAAGAAGAGCGCTGCGCCGCCCACGAACGGCTCGAAGTAGCGTCCCGCCGTTCGGTCGAAGTCTTCGGGAATCAGCGAACGAAATTGCTGGAGGAGCTGCCCCTTCCCGCCGACCCACTTGAGAAAAGGCCGCGCCTCGCGATCCGATTCGCTGATGGATCGCGCGCGCATCAAAATGCGTCGAAGAAGGGGGCAAGCCGATCGCTGGCGATGGCGAACGTCGCGTTGACGCCCTCGATGCGTGCCAAGTGCATCTTCTCGTTCTTGCGGATCGCGGAACGACCAACGATGAAATGCCTTGGTTTTCCGCCACCGTCGGCGCTGGAGGCGATCCGTACGTCGAGAAGCGGGGCCGAGAATCCCTCGTCAGCGATGGCCGCGCCGAGGTGAACGACTTCGTCGGCGCGGAGCTGACCGAGCGCCGTAGCTATCTTCTCTGCCGCGTCGCGCGGGCCGCCCGCCGGGCCTACCAGGCGAGCCCCTTCGCGCGTGAAGACGGCGCTCTTCGAGCCCTGACCAAGGGTGACGCTCTTGAGCGAAGCGCCGTCGACGAAGAATCCGTTTCGATCGACGAGCACGCGCGCGGCAAGATCGCGAAGTGATCGAGGGACGACGAGGACGTGCGGGCTGGCGAGCGTTCGCGCGTACACACCACCCTCCCCTTCGCCCCCGAACACGAGACCGATGGTGCGTGCGCCGCCGTCCCCTCCGCCCACCGTGACGGACACGCGGCAGGTCGACGTGCCGAGCGCGAAGTCTCCGTGATCTTCGTCGGCTACCCAGGACTCGGCCTTGGCGCGCATGATGGCTTCGGCGAGCTCGATGGCACCTGCGTTGTCGGCGTCGTAGCCGGCGGGCTTCTTCATCGTGAACCCGCTTCCGCCGCGCGTGAGCTCCTGCGTGACGCCGCCGCAGCTCGTCTCGAGAGCGACGATCGGCTTGCCGTCGACCGGAGGTGTCCAGATTTCGCGGCCGAGGAGTGACGTTGCGCGCGGCTCGAGCTTCCGAGCGACGTCGGCAGAGATCACTAGGCTGGTGCCATCATCGAGGCGGCGCGCGACGAGTCGCCCCTGACCGCCGACCTCCACGGTCTCGACGAGGTGGCTCTCGGCACGCGTGATCGAAGCCCGGAGACGCGGGGGAGCAGCGACACCAAGCTCCGCCGGGGCTCCCTCGACGTGGGTGAGCGACGCCACGAGAGCGTTCGCCATCTCTACTTCGTCGCCGACAAGATCGCGATTGATGGGAGCACGCTGATGCCATCCGCTCCCTTTGCGCGCGATCTCGAGGACGGCGCCACTCGGTGACGCTTCGAGACGCAGCTCTTCGACTTCGTCCTTGCGCGCGAAGAAGATGTGCTTGTCGACGAGCTCATCGCGCGTCGTTCCGAGCCCCTCGAGCACGCCTTTGGGTGCGCAGGCAGCGACCGGATTCGGCGCGCGGCGGATGACGACGAGGTCCTCGGCATGACCGGGGCACTCCCCGCCGAGGACGAGCTCGCCTTGCGGAAGGCTGGTGTCCTTCGGGGTCATCACGATCGTGACGTGCGGCGTGCCCATCGCTCGCTCGGCATCCGGGACGCTCAGAAAAGACTCGGCGCGCATTTCGGCGAGCGCGCGCCACACCTTGTCGATCCCGTCACGCGATACCCGGGGGCCGCCGTGGAAGCGGAAGCTGAGATCGTCGACGCGGTCGAGCTGCACTTTCTGGGTGAGCGATACGAGCTCGAGATGCCCGAGACCGATCGACAAGTACGGAACAATCGTTCGCTCGCGGTACGTATCGGCGGACTTCGTGAGCTCGGTGGCAAAATCACGCGACACGACGAAGACGCTCTTGCCGTCGAGCCGGAGGTAGGCGGCGCCTTCCGGCGTGGGCGCGGGCCCACCAAGATCGAAGTGGTAGGTGACCGCTCCCATGGAGAGCGTGGCGCGCGCGCGAGGGGCCTCGAAGCCAGCGCCGTCGCCGGGCTTGAGGGTGCGCACGACGCTCGCGAAATCGAGGACGCCGACCAGGTTGTCGACCGTCGAGGGATCGGCTTTGGCAACGAGCGGCGATTTCATGAGCCAGGTGGAGTCCGAGCCGTCGCCGAGATCGCGCTCGAGGACGATGTCTTCCGCGCCGTGGACGATCTCGATTCGAGTGACGTTTTCGCGGCGAAACGCAGGGAAAACGTTGTGCGCTCGCTGCGCGCGCTCGCCATCGGTGACCCCGCCATCGAACGCGTACGCGTAAACGAGCGCCGCGACGGCCGCGAAAATGACCACGATGGAGGTGAGGTGCTTTTTCAGCTTCACGTCTTCTCGTTGTCCTTCGTGATGCGCTTCCGCGGATTTCGCTCGGTGCTCCGCCGCCAGAGGCCAATGCCGAGCCCGAAGAGAATGCTCGTGAGCGGCATGAAGACCAGCACGTAGCGACGAACCTCGTTGCGCGATTCTTCAGTGATGCGAATGCCCGCCGCGACGCTCGGCTTCGCAGGCACGTCGAGAATCGCGGGCTTCGACGCGAGCCACGAGATCGCGCTCTCCACGAGAAATGCCGCGCCGCGCGCCGGGGCCGGATCACGCCAATTTCGCTGGAGCATCGCGGTGCCCGCGCCGATCACCACCACGCGCGGACCGTGCGGCGCCGTCTTCGAGAGCTTCGGTCGCTCGCTGGCCATGGCGAGCACGAGCGGCCCTTTGAGATCGCGGTCCTGTTTTTCGGGAACTCCGCTCCAGTTGGCAGCGCCGGCAATGCTCGTCACGCCGAACGACTTGTCACTCGACGCTAAGAGGTCGACCGCCGTGCTCGCGCCGTCCGGGACGACGTGGCGGAGCGAGCGCGTGAAATGCAAAACCACCCGCGGTGGATCGCGCGACTCATCGCTGGCCACCAAGCCGGCGGTCACCGGATGTACCTTGGGGAGGGCGATGAAGCGAATGCCGCGCTCTTCGGGGATCGTCAGTCGGGCGTCGAGCTCGAAGACCAAGTCCTCGTTGAGGCCGATTCCGAACGGGCCGAGCGCATCTCCCAATCCCGAGGGAATCATGCCGCTTTCGCTCGCAGCGTTGATCGGGCCGACCGCCAAGAGAAGGCTCCCGCCCTCGAAGAGGTACGTTCGCAGCCTGGCCTCTTCCTCTTTCGCGAAGGGCGCGCGGGGAGCCGCGACGATGGCAACAGTGCATCCTTTGAAAGGCTCGTGCGCGTTTGGCTCGGTGGTGTCGACGCTCACCGTTTCAAAGTTGTCCTTCTCGAGGACGTCCTTCAGATGTCCGAGCCCCTCGTCGCTTCCGTCGGCGATGGAGAGCTCGCCATGGCCAACGGTGAAGCAGGCGCGCACTTTTTCGCCGCCGATCACGTTGCGAATGGCGCCGGTGATAGCCTGCTCCTCGCGCGGTTTTGCGCGGGAGTCCGAGGCACCGATCTCGAACATGTCACCGGGTGCGAGAAACCAGTGCTTGTCTCCGCGCGCGACCACCATGACCGCGTCCGTGACGACCCGTCCGTCGGCCGTGCGGCCGGTATCGATCCGGAAACGCTTTCGTACGTCCTCGAGGGCCAGCGAGTCTTTGTCGGGGTCGATGTAATGCACATCGAGCTTCGTCGTCTCACCCTGGTAGCTCACGAGAAGCTGTTTGATGCTCTGTTCCAGGGGATCGCCGCCGCCAAGCATCACCCACATTTCCACGTGGTCCGACAGATCGTGGAGCGTGGTCAGGGTGGCCGGCGTGAGCGTATAGAGCTTTCCGGAGGTCCAGTCCCAGCGGCGGTAGTGACGTGCCGCAAGGACGTTGACGACCACCGTCACCACCATGGCCGCGACCACGCCCGCAAGGGTTAGGCTGCGCGCCGCGTCGAGCCCGAAGACCCCTTTTTTGGTGCTCACGTGCGCTACCCCCACCGCCACGCGTCGACGGCGCGGGTCGTGATGAAGAGAGGCAGAAGGATGAGCGACGCATCGAAGACCAAGCGGCGCGAGTCAATGACGCCACTGGCAAAATCGTTCATCTGCGCCCACACCGAGACGTGCGCGCACACGTCGTGAATGGCGGTGCCTTCCCGGGTGATGAACTCGCCAACGCCGAGAATGAAGAGGGCGAGGATGACCAGACCGGTCGTGATCAGCGCCAAGAACTGGCTCTTCGTGAGCGCGCTCATCATGAGGCCGAGCGAGAGGTAGCCCGAACCGACCAAGAGGACTCCGAGGTAGCTCGAACCGGCCACCTGCCAATCGATCGCCCCGGTGCGCTTGAGAATCACCAAGTAGAGGAGCGTCGGCAGCCACATGACGATGTACGTCGTGACCACTGCCGCATACTTCGCGAGCACCACGGCGACGCTGGATACGGGCGCCGTCATGAGCCCTTCGATCGTTCCGCTCCGCCGCTCTTCGGCGAAGAGCCGCATGGTCATCGCGGGGATCAGCAAGAACAGGATCAAGTAGAGGAGAACGGTGTTTCCGAAGAAGGCCTGGAGGGGCGTCTGGTCGCCGGAGATTTCCGTCTGGCTCGCGAAGTGATCGACGAGGAGAAAGAAGTGCATTCCTTGCACGAAGAGAAAAACCGAGATGAGCACCCAGGCGAGCGGGGTGATGAAGAACGCGAAGAGCTCGCGCTTGTAGATGGGCCAGAAGCTCCTCACGCCGAGAGCTCCTCTTCTTCTTCAGGGTCGCTGACCGCCGAATCGCGGGTGAGCTCGGCGAACACTTCTTCGAGTGACCCACCGACGGCGTGCACCTCGCGAACGTGGATGCCTGCGCCGACGAGGGCGTGCACCGTTGCTTCGGTCGCTGTCGCGATGTCCGACTCGGGCAACTTTTTCGCCCACGTGCAGAGGAGCGTTTTCGCCTCTTTCCCAGCTCCTTCGCGAACTTTGGCGATCCCATCGATGGCCTTCAACGTGCGCACCGCGAGCGCGATGTCGCCGCGGACCACCACCTCCAGCGCCGCGTTTCGCCGCATCTTCTGGATGTCCGCCGTCGGCCCTTCTGCCACGAGCTTTCCCTTCGCGATGAGGATCAATCGTCCGCAGCTCGCTTCGACCTCGCTGAGAATGTGCGTCGAGAGAAGGACGGTGTGCTCCGAGCCCAGCGCCTTAATGACCCCACGCACTTCGCGAATCTGGTTGGGATCGAGGCCCGCCGTCGGCTCGTCGAGGATGAGGATCGGAGGCTTGGCCACGAGGGCGTCGGCGAGCCCTACGCGCTGTCGGTATCCCTTCGACAGATTGCCGATGAGCGTCGTGGCGACATCGAAGACGTTCGCCTTCTCCATGGCTTCGTCGACCTGTGCGCGCCGCTTCGCTCGGGCAACGCGCTTCAATTCAGCGCGAAACGTGAGGTATTCGGCGACGCGCATCTCTCCGTAAAGCGGAACGGCCTCGGGCATGTAACCGATGCAGCTCCGCGCCTCGAAGGAGTCATCTTCCACGTCGTAGCCCGCGATCTTTACCTCACCGCTGGTCATCCCGAGGAAGCCGGCGAGGATCCGGAGCGTGGTGCTCTTGCCCGCGCCGTTTGGTCCGAGAAATCCCACGACCTCTCCCTTGCCGACCTCGAACGACACGTCATCGACCGCGAGGCGCGAACCGTAGCGTTTGACGAGCTTGGAGACGGAGATCATCGATTCGACCGCATCGCGAGATAGCACGAGGTCGCGGCCGCGTGGTAATCGCTCGCATCGAAGATGTCTCGCCTGGAATTTTCGGCGTTCGCGCTGGCCATCGGGGCTTGGGTCCTGCTCGCTTCCTGCCGCGGGGTGACAGCCGGCCCCGGAGCCATGGGAAGCTCGTCGGCAAGCGCGATCCTTTCGCAACCAGACGCAGCCCCCGAGGTGAGCGAACCGATCACCCCCCCGCAGGTGGTGCCGCCGGAACAGCCCCTCGCGGACGCAGGGCTCAACGCGGAGAGCGGGAACGCAGACATGCTTCGTGTCCCGGGTGGCACCTTCACGATGGGCGCCGATCGCGGAGGCGAAGAAGACGAGCACCCCGCGCACAGCGTCGCTGTGGCTGGTTTTTGGCTCGATCGTACCGAGGTCACCAACGCTGCCTACGTCGCGTGTGTGGCGACGAAGACGTGTCGAGCCCCTGAAGGCAACGTGGCCGCGGTGATGCACGCCGGACCGGATTCCGGATTTCATCGCTCGCTCCAACCCGTGGTCGGCGTTGGCTGGGAGGATGCGCGTGCATACTGCACATGGATCGGCAAACGACTTCCACGCGAAGCGGAGTTCGAGCGGGCGGTGCGCGGCGATGACGGCAGACGCTTTCCCTGGGGCAACGATCCACCGACCCGCGAGCGGACGTGCTTCGGGCGGCTCCTCGTATCGGGCAGCACGACCGACGACGTGGGAGCACACCCCGCGGGCAAAGGTCCCTACGGTCACGACGATTTGGCGGGGAACGTCTGGGAGTGGCTCGAGGACGAATACGATCCGATCGCGTACACGCGGAGCACCGCCGCCGAAGGAAAGCCTGGGAGCTGCCAGGAGATCTTGGCTGCCTGCGCAAAGCTTCGCGCGGACGGAAAGCAGGGATTTACCGGGTCGAATCCGATCCCCACTACCTGCGAGCACGTGCTGCGCGGCGGGGCTTTCAACTACGACGGCCCGAGTCTACGCAGCACGAACCGCGTGCATCACCCCGGCAACTATCGCTTGGTGATGACCGGCTTTCGCTGCGCCAAAGACTGAGCGGCGAAGCGTGACTTAGCTGCGGACGCGCCAGTTGCCGACGATCGTCTTTCCGACGTCGTCGCAGGTGGGATCGGTGATGACGAGCTCTGGTCTGCCCGCGTGGCTCACGAGTATCGAGTTCTGACGAAACACGCGACCGAAGGCGATGGCCTCTTCGCGATCCATTCCGTGCACCAGCCACGACGGCTCACGCCAGGTCGCCTCGGGCTCCTCTTCGTAGCCAACGCACGCGTCCACGCGGTAGCAGCCGAGGATCAGTAGATCCCTCAGCACGACATGCCGCGCGTCGTTCACCTTGCGGGGCAGCAACATCGACCGCGGGTTGTACGCGGTGAGCACGGTGAAGGGGCGGGTCAGGAGCTCGGGAAGCGTCGAAGGATCCGTGATGATGTCGCCGTCGAGGGAAACCCGGAGCGGTCCGCTACCGGTCGGAAGATCGTAAACGGTCGCCAGGTATTGCCGGAGCAGCGTCTGATCCATCGTGATGCCCGAATAGCACAGAATCCGCTCAGCCGTCGTGCAGGTAGCACGACGACACGAGCTCATGAGAATCGCTCAGCCGTCGAAGCGGTAGCCCACGCCGCGCACCGTCTGAAAGTGCTTTGGCGCCTGGGGATCGGGCTCGAGCTTCGCCCGCAACTGCTGCATGAAGTTGTCGATCGTGCGCGGCGTCCCGTGATGATTCGGACCCCAAACGGTGTTGAAGATCACCTCGCGACTGAGCACACGCCCCTTCGCACGCACGAGGCACATGAGGACGTCGAACTCGGTGGCGGTCATCTCCACGAGCTCCCCCGCGCGCCGGACGTTGCGCCCGTCGACGTCGATGACCACGTCGCCGAAGATGAAGGTCGACGCCGGCACCTGGCTCGGCCCGCGTCTCAGGGCCGCGCGCACCCGGGCGAGGAGCTCGGCAAGACTGAATGGCTTGGCCACGTAGTCTTCCGCTCCGAGCTCGAGCCCGGTGACCTTGTCCATCTCTGCGGTGCGAGCGCTCAGAATGATGACCGGCATGCGCCGACCCTCGCGACGGATCGTGTTGAGCACTTCGAAGCCGTTCATACGCGGGAGCATGAGATCGAGGATCACGAGATCCGGAGCCTCACCGCGAACGAGATCGAGCCCCTGCTCGCCGTCCTCCGCGACGCTCACCAGGTAGCCTTCGGCCTCGAGATTGATGCGCAGGCCGAGCGCGATACTAGCGTCGTCTTCCACCACGAGGACGCGCCGCGCCGGAGCGTCGCCCTGGTTCTGCGCCCGACGCGTGGCGATGACCCCTCGACTGCCGCTATTGCTCGTCATCCGCGCGCTTCCGCGGGTTCCTTGGCGCGCTCGACGACGACCTCCGGCAAAATAATGCTGAACGTGCTGCCGTGGCCAACGTTGCTCTCGAGCAAGATCCGGCCTCCGTGCGCACGCACGATGTGCTTCACGATTGCCAAGCCAAGACCGCTCCCTTCACGCTCACGGGAGAGACGGTCGTCGATCCGGTAGAACTTGTCGAAAATTCGGCCTTGTTCGGTGTGGATGATGCCCCCACCGTTGTCTGCCACCTCGATGTGCACCTCGCCTCTGTCGACCCGATGAAAGGCCCGAAGGCGGACGTGCAGCGGGTCTCCCCCGTATTTCTTGGCGTTCGAGAGAAGATTCACTATGGCATCGACGAGCGCGTGACGGTCGACATGGACTCGTGGAAGGTTGGGCGCCACCTCGGAGGTGAAATCGATGTCACCGTAGCGCAGTGGGGGAAAGGCCTCGATCGCCTCGCTAACGATGCCCGCCACCTCCTCGTCGCGCAGATCGTAGAGCTTGCGCCCCGCCTCCATGCGACCCCAGTCGAGGAGCCGCTCGATGCGGTTGGTGAGACGCTCGCTCTCCTTGATGAGTAGACCGAGGCACTTGTCGACGGTCGCCGGATCCTCTTTCGACCGCTCCATCGTCTCCGCGAAGAGGCGAATGGCGGTGAGGGGCGTCCGGAGCTCGTGGCTGACCTTGGAGACGAAGTCGGCCTGGAGCTCGCTCAGGTTCGCTTCGCGTCTCACGAAGACGAGGACGAGGACGACGCCGGTGGCAACGACGGACACGATCGTGACCGTCAAGATGCCTAGAATGAGGCTGATTCGCGCTTCACCGACCGCCATGAGCACGATGCCCAAAAAGAGCATGAGCACCGTCGGAACGATGATCGTGTAGATGAGCAGCTGGACGATTCGGCGGTAGCCGAGGCGCTGAAAGTTCTTGGTGGGGCGGTAAGCCACGACGTCACGATGCCATGTCAGGCGAGCGCGGTCACGAGTCGACCTTCGGCTCGACGGACACCACGTCCGCTACGATGAGCGCCGAGCGCACGCGGATCGAGACCCGATCGCCGACGGTGACAGCCGCTCCGTCGACGATGGCGCGTCCGCTCGCCGTAGCAATCGCGTACCCGCGGGCGAGCACCTTGAGCGGACTCATGGCGTCGAGACGGCCAGCGAGCCCTTCGAGCGTTGCGCCGTGACGGGCCAAGATCATTCGCTCCGCGCTCCCCAAGCGCTGGGTGACGCGATCGAGAGAGAACCGATGACGCTCGAACGTGCGCGCGCTTGCCTCGAGACGCGTCACGCGATCGTCGAGGGTCTGCTGGAAGGAGGCGATCGCCAGGCGAGGATCTCCCATCCGCCGGAGCAACGTACCCAGTCGAGCGCGATCGTCGGCGACACGCGCCCGCATACCCCGACGCAGACGAACCCGCATTTGCGCGAGGTGAGCGGCTTCTGCGCCGTGATCGGCGACCACCATCTCCGCTGCTTGCGAAGGGGTTGCGGCGCGCGCATCCGCCGCAAAATCGGTCAAGGTGACGTCGACCTCGTGGCCGACCGCGCTCACCACCGGGACGCGACAGGCCGCAATCGCACGAACCACGGACTCCTCGTTGAAGGAGCCTAGGTCGTCGCTCGAACCGCCGCCGCGCCCGACGATGATCACGTCCACCGCGGCGACCCGCTGGAGCATGCGGAGCGCGCGCAGGATCGATTCCGCGGCGCCCGCGCCTTGCACTTGCGCGTCTGCCAAAAGGACGTGCGCCCCGCCCCGCCGGAAGGCGACTTTGACGATGTCGTGGATCACAGCGCCGCCTGCGCTGGTCACCACGCCGATGATGCGCGGCTCACGGGGGAGCGCTCGCTTTCGTTCAAGAGAGAAGAGGCCCTCGGCGGCGAGCTTCGCTTTCAGCTTCTCCAGAGCCTCGAGGAGCGCGCCCTTGCCGACCGGCTCCACGCGATCGGCGATGAACTGCAGCCGACCGCGCGGCGACCAGAACGTGGGCTTTCCGCGAAGACGAATGCGCGAGCCATCGACGATGAGCTTGCGTGCCCGGGCCGTGATGTTCGTCTTGTACATGGCGACGTCCACCGCGGCGTCCTCGGTCTCGTCTTTGAGTGTAAAGTACAAGTGTCCGCTCGAGGCAGGGCGCGCGCCGACCACTTCACCCTCTACCCACGCGGGAAGCTCGAAGCCCTCCTCGACGGCGCGTCGGATCATCCGATTGAGCTCACCGACGCTGAGCGCACGGGGCTCCTCCGGCGGGGGCGGCGGCGGAAACTTTGCCGAAAAATCAAAGGGAAGAGTCAACGCTCGGCGAGCTTAGTCGAAGTGCTTTTGCCTGCGTCAATCTATAGGTCGCGTGATGGAAGTATCACGCGATACAGCGTCCCGAAGGTCGGCTAGTCTCGCCCCATGCCGAAGCCTTTTCGCAAGGTGCTCGTCGCGAACCGCGGCGAGATCGCCGTTCGCGTAATCCGAACACTCCATGAGATGCAGATCGCTGCGGTCGCGGTCTACTCGGAGGTCGATCGTGCGGCGCTCCACGTGCGCATGTCGGACGAGGCCCACCTCATTGGCCCTGCTCCGGCCGCCGAGAGCTACCTCCTCGTCGACCGGATCGTCGACACCGCAAAAAAGGCAGGCTGCGACGCGATCCACCCCGGCTACGGCTTCCTCAGTGAGAATCCCCTCCTCCCCGAGGCGTGCGAGCGCGCCGGCGTCACCTTCATCGGTCCTCCCGCGAGCTGCATGCGCCAGATGGGGTCGAAGACGGCAGCGCGTAAGCGAATGTCCGAGGCTGGCGTGCCCATCGTCCCCGGTGCCTCATGCGACAACACCGACGAAGCGATCGCCGCCGCGACCAAGGTGGGCTTCCCGGTGATGCTGAAGGCCTCGAGCGGAGGCGGAGGAAAAGGCATGCGCCTCGTGGAGCAGGCCTCCGAGATGGCCAGCGCCTGGGAGCGCGCCCGGAGCGAGGCCAAGAAATTCTTCGGCGACGACACGGTGTACATTGAAAAGGCTCTTTTACGGCCTCGCCACGTGGAAATTCAGGTGCTCGGGGATCGCGAGGGAAACCTCGTTCACGTCTTCGAACGCGACTGTTCCATACAGCGCCGAAACCAGAAAGTGGTCGAAGAGACTCCGTCGCCCGCGGCCAGCCGGGAGCTCGTCGCGAAAATGGGCGCCATTGCCGTTCAAGGCGCGAAGGCCGTCGGATATTTTTCGGCGGGCACGTTCGAGTTCCTCCTGGCCGACGACGGCAGCTTCTATTTCCTCGAGATGAACACGCGTCTGCAGGTCGAGCATCCGATCACCGAGCTCGTGAGCGGTCTCGACCTCGTGCGTGAGATGGTCCTCATTGCGCAAGGGGAGAAGCTGACTTTTGCGCAGGAAGATCTCATGTCCCGCGGCGCGGCGATCGAGTGCCGAATCTACGCCGAGGATCCGGCAAGCGGGTTTCTCCCTTCACCCGGCACGATCGAAAACCTGGTGACTCCCTCGGGCCCTGGCGTGCGGGACGACGGCGGCGCGTATCCGGGCTGCGTCATCTCGAGCTTCTATGATCCGCTGATCTCGAAGCTGAGCGTATGGGCACCAAATCGCGAACGCGCCGTGGCCCGGATGCGTCGCGCGCTTGCCGAGTACGTAGTCACCGGCATTCGTACGAACCTCAGCTTCCACGAGAAGCTCTTCGCTCACCCCGAGTTCGCCGCGGGGCGCTACGACACGGGATTTCTCGAGCGAAACAAAGACGAGCTGCTCGGCTATGCCGCCGTCCCCGCGAAGGATCGCGAGAAAATCGCAGTCGCCGTGGCCATCGCCGCAAGCCGCCTCGAACGCGACACCGGCAGTAGCGAAGCGAACGTAGGTGAGCGCGGCTCACGCCTCGCGCCGTGGGTCGCTCACCACCGCGCGCGACGCTGAGCTTTCAGCCGGCGTCGCCGGCGTCGCTGGGGATCGTGCCCTGACCGCAGGCGGGGCGACAGCTTCCGATGAGGCAGAGAGCAAGGTCCTGGCCGAGGCTGGTGCCGGTCAGGGCGGCACCGCACGTCGTTACGGGCATCGTTTGCACGCAGCCGGCGAAGCCGACAACGGCGTCCTTGCAGGCGCAGTCGGCGTTGCAGGCGCTTATCTGGCTGGGGCACGACGAGCGGGCGCACTGGAGACAGGTGCCGACCGATGCGCCACCATCGCCGATGGCGGCATCACCGGGATTGATCGTGTTGAGGTCTGCGTCGACGCACGCGATGGCCGTGTCTTCTATGGCGTCGAGGCCAGTGTCCTGAACGGTAACCGCCTTGTCGGAGACGACGTCGCTGCCGGCGTCCGTCGATCCGCTGTCCGTGGTGCCGCCGCAGCCCGCTGCAACAAGACCGAATGTCGAAGCCGTGACCGCGAAGCCTGCAAGCAAGTGTCGTACGCGCATGGGCGACACACTACGCGCAGACCCTGTAGTGCGCTAGGCTTCGCATATGCTTATTCGACGCGGTTTCGTCGTTTTTGGGCTCTTGGCATTTTCCCTTCTCGCGACCGGCTCGTGCTCCTCGACGAGCAACGCTTCCGCGGGTGCGGGCCCCGTCGCCCGCTTCAACGCCGGAGCGAGCGCGACGCCCGATTTCTTGGAGGTCCCTTTTCCGTCCGACGCGTACCTGGTCAACGGGAAGATCATCGACCCCCTCCCCAACTTTGCAAAAGTGGTGAAACAGAGCGGCAACTACCTGACCCACGAGCTCGGAAAGATGAACGGCTTCTCGCGCGTCGCCCTCTCGCTCTTCGATGTCGACGATACGCAGGCGCCGCTGGACGACAACGGCGAGTATGTCTCTGCGAAAATCGACGGCGCCACTCTCCCCATAAAGGAGACCGACTGCATCGCCGACGGGAGCTCCATCTTTCTCATCGATCTCGAGGCCACCGATCCGGCGAAGATGCGGATCCTCTGCCGCGGACAGTTTCACGAGGACGGCGCCCTCTCCCGCTCACGGCCCGTGCTCGCGATCGGACCAGCGCGCGGAATCGTGCTCGCCGAAGGGCACAAGTACGCCACTGTTCTCACCAGTCGCGTGAAGGACAAGAGCGGAAATGCGCTCATGGCGAGCGCCGATTTCAAAAAGCTTCGCGACGGCAATTCAGCGCATCCCCTCGCCGCCCTCTACGGAGATGCGCTCGGGAAGGTGAAAGCTGCGATCGGCGGAGCCCTCGCCGCGGACAAAGCGGAGGTCGTGGCCATCGCCCCCTTCACGACCAACAAGATGACGAGCGAGCTCTACAAGATGCGCGACTCGCTCGAGGACAGCCCAGCGCCGACTCTCGCGTGGGACGCGGCCACCGTGGCGCCGATGGGAGCCACCAAGTTCGCTCCGAAAATCGCGGGCGTCCTCCCCGTCGGTTTCACGGCGAGCCTCGATGACTACCTCGGTGTCGTCGGCGCGGACGCCGTCCTGCCGGATGGCAGCCAGGATCCCGATCGCGATCTGCCCGTACGCGCCCACGACAAGATCGCAGCGGCGGGAACAGCGGTGTTCGCGGCCACTAACTTTCTCGTCAACAAGGGCGGCTACGACGTCATCGACCACGCCACCTTCGCGAAGGACGCCGCCGGAAATGTCATCCCCGCACCCGACAGTCCGAAGACCAAGATCTGGGTGACCTTCGCGATCCCCACCGGACCGATGCCCGCCGCCGGCTTCCCCGTGGTGATCTTGCAGCACGGACTGGGCGGCTCGCGCGATTTTCTCTACGACATGGCGAACGTCTTTTGCGCCAAGGGCTGGGTCACCGTGGCCATCGACAGCGTGACGTTTGGAGCGCGCGCACCCGAAGCCCAGTACCAGAAAGACCAGCACACCGACTACGAGAGAGCCCCCGGCGCGATCTACAAGGGGCCCGATGGAATCGCCGATCCCGTCCTCGGGTCACGCAACGGCTCGTTCGATCTCTTCGGCGGCCTCAAGAACATCGGCGCGCTCCGCGATCAACTTCGCGAAGCGGCGATCGATACCGCACAGCTCGTGCGGGTCCTCCGCTCGAACCCGGATCTGTCGCCGCTCAAGACGGGCGTGGACACACCGAAAATCGATCCCGATCGCGTCGCGTACACGGGAGACTCACTCGGTGGGATCGAAGGTGCGCTCTCGGCGAGCATCGAACCAAACGTGAAGACGTGGGTGCTGAACGTGGCGGGCGCAGGCCTCCTTCTCGAAATCGGCACGCACGGGCCGGGGATCGCCCTCCAGCTCTCGCTTGCCGGCGGGCTAAATTTTGGCGCCACTGGAGACAAGTTCAACGAGTCGCATCCGCTCGTCACCCTCATCCAGACGATCAACGATCCAGGCGACGCCATCAACTACGCGTCGAACCTCGTCCTCACTCCGCAGCCGCTGAAAGGAGCAAAGACCAATCCGCGAAACATCCTCCAGATCGAGGTGCTCTATGACGAGCTCGTTTCGAACGAATCGAACGAGGCCCTGGCGCGCGCTGCCGGATACGGGCTCGGACTCCCGAACGTCGGCTCGAACGCTGGCATTCGCGACCTCAAAAATATTTCCGCAAACCCTGGCCGTGTTCCGCTTTCGGATGTCGCGCCGGACGGAGCCGGGGCCATCCACGACACGCCGGTCGCCGGAGTGACGGCCGTCGTCATCCAGACATCTCCTTCGGCACACGGATCGGACATGTACAGCTCGAAGGGGCACCGAACGTTCGCCATTCCCTACGCGCGGTTCGACCAGTCCACCCCTTTTCCGATGCTCGACAAAGACTTCAAGGTCAGAACTTCATACCGCGAGATCCAGGCCACCCTCGTGCAGTTCATCGACGACGGATTCCAGGGAATCGTCCCCCGGGTGGCTGGCTTCAAGCCCCCCATCCGCGATTTCGACGATGACGGCACAGCCGACGATGTCGACCCCGACCCGAACAACCCAGCCATCAAGTAGCACCGTGGAAATGGAAGGTGCGCCGAGTAGGCGACATCGTCCCGCGCGCTGACGGTTTGTTTGCGACGTCCATCGCGAAGTTCCGGTGCTAGTTAAATAAAATGGGAGCGACCTCCGGCCGATGGCCTCTCGGCGGGGTAACGGACGACTCGGCCTGGCGACGCGACGCAGTGGTCGGCGTCGCTCTTCTGACTCTCGCCGTGGGCGCTGTAATGCTGAAGCTGGCGCTGTGGGAGAGGCCGCTCCTCTTGGCGGTCGCGGTCGGCGGACTCAGTCGTCTCGTGCTCGGGATGCGCGCGCGGCGAACGCGAAATGCACCGCGTGGATGGCTGACGGTGGATCCGACCGGCATCACGCGCATCGATGCGAAGGGGTCCACCATGCTCGCCGCCTGGACGCGACCGTTCGGGGTGACGATCCTCACCAACCCATCACGAACGCGCGGACTGCTCGCCTTCACCACACCGGACGCAACCCGTTACGTCGCCGTTGCCTGCGTCGGTCCAGAAGATCCCCCGCTCGCGCGTGACCTTTTTGCGCTCGGCGCGATGGTGCCAGACAACGACGCTTTTGGTTCCGAGGGCGACGATCAGGCGAGCCTGAGGCCCCGCGGCGGGCTCGAGCTCCTCCGATCCATCGCCGCCCACGCTTCCCCGGCACTGCAGCACATTTATCTGTCTGGCTCGCACGGCGAAGCCATCGTGCTCGAAGGAACGGAGCTTCGCGTCGGAGCCAGCACCTTCGATCTCACGTCACCCCTCGAGTGGCGCGGCTTCATGTTCCACGAGTCGGTCGGGCAAGTGGCGACGATTTACCAAGCGACGTGGGTTCGTCAGGCGGGGTCGGAGCTCGTGCTCGTCGCCCCCATGCCCGTAGAGATGAGCGTACCGGTGGAGTCGGACCTCCGGACGCGACGCGACTTGAAGTTGTTGCAATCTACACCCGATGCCCCCCCTCCTCGCGAGCTTCGCCGCGCCATCGAGCGCCTCTTCATGCTTCCGCTCCGACAAGCTCTGGATCGCGCGCCCAAAGCTGCGCGGCAGAGTCTTCCTCCGGAGCACACGATTCCAGCGGGCCCATCTAGCTGAGCTTCATGCAGCAGTGACGCGTGATACACGTCACGCGGCGTAGGACGTCGTGTTAGATCCGAGCGCGCCATGGCGCTCTCGAACTTCTACGTCACGACTCCGATCTATTACGTCAACGACGTCCCGCATCTCGGGCACGCGTACACCACGGTCGCGGCCGACGCACTTCGCCGGTATCACGCGCTCCGCGGAGAAGACACGCGAATGCTGACCGGGACGGACGAGCACGGCCTGAAGATTGAGCGCCAAGCCGCCGAGCGCGGCATCACCCCGAAGGCCTTCGTCGACGAGATCAGCGTGCGCTTTCGCGACGCCTGGCCTCACTTTCAGATCCACGTCGATGATTTCATTCGGACCACGGAGCCACGTCATACGGCCTTCGTCCAAGAGCTCTGGAAGAAGGTCGCCGCGAACGGCTTCCTCCGAAAAGGCTCCTACGAGGGCTGGTACTGCGTCGGCTGCGAGGGCTACAAAACGGAAAAAGATCTCCTGCCCGGCAACGTTTGCCCGGACCACCTGAAGCCGGTGGAGTGGCTGAAAGAGGAGACGTACTTCTTCGAGCTCCAAAAGTTCGAGAAGCAGCTCCTCGATCTGTACGAGAAAAACCCTGGTTTCGTGGGGCCTGCGACGAGGCGGAACGAGGTCATCAGCTTCGTCTCGAGCGGCCTCAAAGAGCTCAGCGTGTCGCGCACGACCTTCAACTGGGGCGTTCCCGTACCCGGCGATGAGAGCCATGTGATGTACGTGTGGTTCGACGCGCTCGCGAACTACCTCTCCGCGCTCGGCGGGGAGAAGGGCGAGCTCGGGCGCTTCTGGCCGCCGAGGGGACGCGCGATCCACCTCGTCGGAAAAGACATCCTCCGTTTTCACGCCGTGTACTGGCCTGCGTTTTTGCTCGCCGCCGGCTACAGCGAAGCGGAGCTTCCGACCCAGATCTTCGCGCACGGTTTTCTCACCATCGACGGGCAGAAAATGTCGAAAAGCCTGCGAAACGCGGTGGATCCGATCCGCTTGGCCAACGAGCTCGGCTCGGACACGCTTCGCTACTACCTTCTGCGCGCGATCGCTTTCGGCCAAGACGGAGACTTCGTTCACGCCGGGATCATCGAGCGCTACAACGCCGACCTCGCCAACAACCTCGGCAACCTTCTGCACCGCACGTTCGGCCTCTGCGCAAAATTCGCAGACGCGAAAGCCGAGCTCGGAGCCGCGAAAGAGCTCGAGACCGAGCTCGGCAAAAAAGCGGAGACCGCCTTCTTCGAGGCTCAAGCCGCCTGGGAGGACGTAGCTCCTCACCGCGCGCTCGAGCTCACATGGGCGCTCGCGGCGGCGGCGAATCAGTACGTCGATCGCGCGGCCCCGTGGGCGGTGGCGAAATCGCAGGACTGGCCGCATCTCGAGCGCGTTCTCGCAACGCTCCTTGAAGTGCTCCGCAATTTGAGCGTGATGATCTGGCCGGCGATGCCTGCGAAGAGCGACGCCATGCGCGTGCAGCTTGGACTCGATCCCATCGCCGTCAAACCGGGCAGCGACGTCTGGCCTCGACTCTTTGCGCCCACGCGGCGCGTGGGCTTGGCTCCCGGCGCGCCTCTTTTTCCGACGTTCGACAAAGACGCGGAAGCGGCGCTGCTCGAGCGTTTGGCCCCTAAACCCGAGGTGATCGCGAAGAGCGACGTGGCCGGAGACAAGCCTTCTCCGCCGAGCCGGGAGGGGCCGCTCGCAAAAATTTCCTACGACCAGTTCGCGGCAACGGAGCTCAAAGTCGGCGTCGTGCGGACGTGCGAAAAAGTCCCCAAGAAGGACAAGCTCCTTCGTCTCGTCGTCGATCTTGGAGAGGCGGAGCCGCGCACGATCATCGCGGGTCTCGCGCTGTCGTTTGCTCCAGAGAGCCTCGTCGGCAAGCGCGTGGTGGTGGTCGCGAACCTGGAGCCCCGTGACTTCGGCAAGGGCCTTGTCTCCCACGGAATGCTCCTCGCAACCGGCCCGAGCGACGCGCTGATCCTCGCGACCGTCGAAGGCGATGCTGCTCCCGGCATGCGTCTCAAGTAGTCGTCGCGCTCAGTCGACGCGGCGTTTCAATCGACGCGGCCGCGAACGAGTGGCACGGGACTCGGCGCAGCGGGTTCCAAGCGAAATGCGTTGCGCACGCGATCGCTGACTTTCGCGGCGTCGGAAGCGTTTCGCACGTGCAGCTGCGCGAGCTCGTCTCCGCGCTTCACGTGTGCGCCGGGCTTCGCAAAGATCGAAATTCCTACTTCCGGATCGACGGCCTGATCGGCGCGCGTGCGACCGGCTCCCATGGCCACCGAGGCCATGCCGATCTCGAGCGCGTCGACGCCGGCGACGAATCCATCGCTCGAAGCAGTGACCGCCACCGTAACCTCCGCCACTTTCATACGCGCCGGCTCGGTCACCACCTTTGCATCGCCACCCTGGGCTGCGACCAAACGCTCCATGATCCGTACACCGTCGCCGCTGCTGATCGCCTTTGAAATAAGGGTCCGCCCCTCGGTTGCGTCTTTTGCTTTTCCACCAAGAACGAGCATCTCCGCGCCGAGGACAAGGGTGCACTCGACGAGATCCGCCGGTCCTTTGCCGTGCAGAACCTCGAGCGCCTCGCGGGTCTCGATGGCGTTGCCCACGGCGACGCCGAGCGGCGAGTCCATGTTCGTGAGAATGGCGACGACTTTTTTGTGCGCTCGGGTCCCCACCCGCACGAGCGCCTCTGCCAGCTTGCGAGCGCTCGCCTCGTCTTTCATGAAGGCACCCCGCCCGACCTTCACGTCGAGCACGAGACCGTCGATTCCTTCGGCGAGCTTCTTCGAAAGAATGGAAGCCACGATGAGCGGAATGCACTCGACCGTCGCCGTCACGTCGCGCAGCGCGTAAATACGCTTGTCTGCGGGGGCAATCTCCTTCGTCTGCCCGATGAGCGACGTGCCCACCTCGCCGACGATCCGCGAGAAGTCTGCCACGCTGAGATCCGTCCGGAAGCCCGGGATCGCCTCGAGCTTGTCGAGCGTGCCCCCGGTGTGACCGAGCCCGCGACCGCTGACCATGGGAACGGGAACCCCACAGGCCGCCACGAGCGGCGCTAAGCAGATCGAGACCTTGTCCCCCACTCCGCCCGTGGAATGTTTGTCGACCTTGATCCCGGGAACGGACGAAAGATCGATCACCGTTCCCGAGGCGAGCATTGCCTCGGTGAGGGCGACGGTCTCGGCGTCGTCGAGACCGCGTAAAAACGCGGCCATCAGAAACGCCGACATCTGGTAGTCCGCGACCGACCCGTCCATGAACGACGAAATCAGGTAGGCGATCTCCTCGCTCGTGAGGCACAGCCCGTCCCTCTTGGCGGAAATTAGCTCGACGATCGATCGCTGCATGGCGTCCGCAACGTTAGCATCTTGCACTACACTCGCGCGTACGATGCGAACCCACGTTCTTCCTTTCGTTCTCCTGCTGATGACCGCCTGCTCGAAGCCGGAGGGCGAATCGAGGCCTGCGGATCCGCCGCCACCTCCTGCCCCTTCCGTGCCGAGCGAAGCTCCGAGCGCGCCCGTCGCGGTGGTGCCGAGCGCAGCGCCAAGCACGACCCCGAGCGCAGTGGCCATCGCCGTTCCGAGCGCGACGGGCAGCGCGAAGCCTGTAGCTACGGGGCCAACCTGCGGAGTGAAGCCGCTACCCGACTGCCCGCTGCAGGCTTGGATGAAGGCGAATACCGCTCCTGCGATGGCCGCCGGCGACATGCCCGCCCTCGCGACTGCGTTCGATCAGATCGCGAAGTTCGCCCCCCCCGGCTACACGAACTGGGCGTCGATATCGAAGGACGGCGCGAGGGCCGGACGCGAAGCCCAGCTCGACGCGGTGAAAGCGGCGTGCCGCGGATGCCACGATCAGTACAAGACGAAATACAAAACCGAGATTCGCACGCGCGCGCTTCCCTGAGGATGGCGGAGATCCCCAAACCGAAAGGCTCGGTCGCTTCGTCCCCGGAACGAGGCAGCATCGTGGCTCCGCGCGGATCGGTCCCACCGCGTGGATCAATCATACCGCCGCGCGCATCGATTCCGCCGCACGCAGTGGTCCCGCCGCGTGGGTCAATCCCGCCGCGTGGCTCGCTCCCTCCCGCGGTCAACTACATGACACGCTTGCCGCCGCGCGCTCGGAAGCGCGGACGTGCGGCTGGAGAATTCACGCAGTTTCGCCGGTTGGATCGCCTTCGTGAGACACTCGAGAGCCACCCGGGTGGCCTCTCCCTCGAGAGCCTCGCCGGGATGCTGTACGTGACGACGCGCTCGGTACGCCGTTACTTGAAAGAGCTCGAGCGTGACAAACAGATCGAGTCCGTGCCTACCGCTCCCGGCGGCGCGCACCTCTGGCGCATCAAGCCGAGTGAGCGCGGACGAGCCCTCCTCCTCCGTCGAACGCAGGCGTACGGGCTCCTGGCGACCCGCAAGGTCTTCGAGGTCATTCGCGGCTCGGCGCTCTTCGACGAGCTGGACCTCGTGCATCGCCAGCTCCTTCTTCTCGCTCATCGGCCGACGCGCACCGGCGTTCGCGGAGAAATACCGAGCGACCAACGCCTCGAGGAGCGGGTCGTCTACGTCCCGCATCCGCCGCGCAACTACGTGGCAAAAGCCGAAGAGCTCGACGCGCTCTTCGATGCCGTCGCAAACCTCCGGGTGATCCGCCTTCGCTACGACGGCCAGCCGTCGATCACGCTCCATCCGTACGCACTCTTCCTGCACAAAGGCGCAGTGTTCTGTGCGGGTCACGCCGTCGAAGCAAAAACGACGCGGGTCCTGTCGTTCGATCGCATGCGCGGCACATCGATCGTCGAGGGACTAAGCTTCGCGTTGCCCGACGGGCTCGATCTAAACGAGTTCATCCAGGGCGAGCTCGGGATTGGCTGGGCCGCGAAGCGCATCAAGGTGCTCATCGAATTCGAGGCGCGCGCAGCAGAGGAATTACGCGCTCGCAAAGTTCACCCCTCCCAGCGTCTGGCCACGGCATCGGACGGACGCATGCGCCTCTCGATGTCCGTCACCGATCTCGCCGAAGTGCAAGCGTGGGTGCTCGCCTTCGGAGACGCGGCGCGGGTCGTCGAGCCACGTGAGCTCGTCGAGAGTGTGTCCTCGGCGCTCCGGATTGCGCTCGCAAAATATGATGTAGGCTAGGGCGAATCACGCTTCGCTTTGCGGGCACGCTGTTGGTGAGTGCGGCTCTTCTTTTTTGCGTCGACGCCGAAGGGAGAAAAGACACTTATTTTCTGTCTGGCGCGAGCAACCTCGGGAGCATGGTGGCGCTCCTTGGTTATCCGTTCTTGCTCTAAGCCGATGTTCGGATTGAAGCAGCAAGCCGGGCCTGGCAGGTCGGCTACGGCGCGCTCATCGTGCTGCTGCTCCCGTGCGCGTACACGGCATTCACGGTCGCGTCCATGGTCTGCCACGGGGAGCTCGCCAACGATCGCCCGGGGCGATCCGATCGTGCCCGCGCTGATCGGCGTGCTCGTCGTCGGCCTCGATTTCGTCTGGACGGGACGACAATCCACGGGCGGCAAGCCATCGATCCCGCGCGCCACCGTGAGCCCATCGGCTATTACGATCGCACGGGGCCCCTCGGAAAAATCTTCGACCAGTTTCACGCCGAAGGTGAGAACGGCCACATCGGAATCAGCTGTCTCGGCTCGGGGGGAATGTCGGCGTACACACGCCCCGGAGAGACCTGGACGTTCTACGAGATCAATCCGGTGATGGTCCGCATCGCTCGAACTCCGGCCTACTTCACCTACCTCTCCGATTTTTCGGGCGACATCCCGTGCGCGGTCATTCTCGAGAGATGCGCGTAGCTCCGGCTATTTGCGGAGCGAAGGTGATCCGAGCAGGCGCGTGTGGACCGACGACTTTTCGAACTCGCTGGGTGCGATGCGCTGGTGGTGACGATCAGCGGGGAATAACGCTGAATACGGGCTGCCACTTGTCGAACCCGCCGAGCTTGGCAGACTCCGGATTGGCCGGCGTGACGACGTCCTCGGCGCGACCGAGGAGCGCGAACTTTTCGTCCTGGTACACCACGCTCAAATCCGCGCCGTATGCTTCGCGCTTGGAAAACCCGACGGACCGCACCGGAAGAAGGACGTAGTCGGATTTCGTTTTCTTCCAGCTCTCCGCGTACGTCGGGCTGGCCGGGTCGAACGCGTCGGCAACGTCGGTGACCGTGGACTCCGGGTAGACTTCCTCGTAGCGACCATCCATGGAGATCTGCGTCTTCGGGTAGAGGCGCCAGAGCGCGTAGCTGCCATTGTTGAAATCAACAAGGAGCTTCTTTCCGTCTTTCCCGTTGGCCCGCAACCATTCCAAAGCCTGCACGGGGTAGGTATCGAGGGTGAGCGGAACGAGGGTGCCCTCCGCAGCTCTCATCGCGACATGGACCACGCAGAGGAGCGCTATCCCGCACGTGGCAACGCCGCCCATGCGCTTCGCCGCGACGAGAAGACTCGGCCTGCGGCGCTCGACCGCGTCTATCAGCGCGTCAACGTACTCGGCGCCGTACACCACACAAACCATAGAGAAAATGGCGGCCAACCGATTTGCCCGCGCCGCAAAGAAAACGGCAGAAGCCAGGAACAAGCCCACGTGAAGCGGGGGCAGCTTGCGCGTCGTGAGCGCCCCTCCCAAGACGAGTAGCCCAATGGAGATCGTTGTCCACGATGCAGGGTTCGACAGACGCAGCGGACCCCATTCGGTGATCGTTGGTCGGGGCATCGTGACCGCCTCGATCATGTACGTGCTGAAGCTGAATCCCGGATAGGGGTTCAAAAACGCCACCACGAGGACCGAGACCGCGAACGTCACCGCAAGATGAATCCAGCCCGCGCGCCGCTCGATCAGGAAGGCTCCGGCCGCGAGCGCATGAAGGCCGAGGCCGACGACGAACCCTCCGTGCGCGTTCGCCCAGACCAGCATGATCAGCGGAAGAAAAATAATTCCCGTCAGCGAGCGTCGGCGAAAAGCCAAGACGAAGATGAGCAAGTAAACGGGAAGGAAGAAATACGTGAATAGCTGAGATCGCACGACGCTCGACCACACGTACGAAGAGTCCATTGCGCCGACGAGGAGCAAGACGAATCCCGACTTCGCCTTCGGGGCATAGATCTCCTGCGCAGCGAAGAGCACGGCAATCGACGCGAAAGCCCCGAGTGCACGGACGACCTGGAGCGCGAGATCTCCCCCCCGCGAGACTCCGTAAAACGTCAGCGCCGCCAACCACTCGTGATCGATCCACAGGGCTTTTTTAGCCGTGTAGGCAAAGGGATCGACGATCGGAACCTTGCCCGCCAGGGTGATGAGATGGCCAGCCGCGACGCGAGCGAAGAGGTCCGGATCGGCTCCGCGAGTTTGCAGGAGTGAGGCGAAAACGAAGAGGCAGACGAGCGGAACCACCGTGCGAGGGCTCGTAATGCGATCGATGACGGAATCCGCGAGCTCTTCGAAAGACATCTTCCCGAACGTATCCGCGCGTCGTTCAGGTTGTCGAGAACGCTGGGCGCGCCGTCCGGGCTTGCGTCGCGTAGATATCGAGCACGACGAAGGTCAGGGCGGGCGCGATGGCGCGCAGCGAGTTCGTCATGAGATGCATCACCGCGTAGCTCAGAAACGGAATCATGACTGCGTACGGAACTGCAGCCCGAAGAAGGAGTGTCCGACGCTTCGCCCAGCGAACACCGATGGCCACCGCCGCCGCCACCACGAGGGTCGAGACGAGCGCGTCGACGTAGGCATCTGCGGGCAGCCAGTACTCGCGGCAAGCATCGAAGTAGCCCACGAACGGCGGTCCAAATTCGACGACGTGCGGAGACTGCCAACCCAACCGCATGCGCACGTAAACCGCCCATCCCCCGCCTGCGAAGGCGGCAGCGAGCACGATCAGCGCTCGATCTCGAACGGTGAGCTCCCGCGGCGCACCTTGCGGGGGATTTCGCGGCAGAGCCCACGTCGCCGAGAGCGCGGAGATCCCTAAAATGGCGAGAAAGCTCGGCTCCTTCGTCAGCACCGCACACGCGCCCGCGACGGCTGCCCACCCGATCCGCTTGCGAACGATGGCCAGCATCGCGCAAACGAGAAAGAGGAGCGCGAGCGCGTCCGACATGTCGAACACCACACCAAGGAGCACCCCTGGGTTCAGGGCGAACGCGAGCCCCGCGCGCTCTGCAACTCCAAGCTCCTGAGCGAGCCGCGCACACAAGTACCCTCCAAAAAATACCGCGCCGAGGTTCGTAAGCAGCATTCCGAGGACGAGGGCGCGCTCCCCAAAGAGCCTCCACGGGGCGACGATGAGCGGATAGCCGATCCGCTGCGCGCGGTAGAGCGGGCGATCGGTGTAAGCCACGAGATCCTCGACGTGCAGGAGAAGCGGATCCCGCGCGAGAATCCAAAAGTAGCGCGCGTCGTGGCCGTCTTCATTGGGAGTCTGGACGGATCCGAGGATTGAGCGGGCGTGCGCGAGCTCTCTTTTTTGATCATCCGTTCCCAGCCCGTTCTTGGTGCTCCCGAAATGAAGAAAGCCGCTTGTATCTCCGCGGAACACGACAAGGTGGCTAGCGCAAACGAGGAGATGAAAGGCGAGCCCCACCAAGGCGACGCGCATAGCTCGCTGCCGGTCCGACATTCGCCTCGTTGGTATCACGGGCGAAAGCGACCTCGACGAAAATTCGGGTTTACTCAGGCTGCGGTTGCCGAGAAGATCACTACGTGACGGAACGAAGAGCAGGACTCGTCGGCGCATTCTTGTCTCTGAAGATGATTCTCTTTGTCGCCGCGGCCATCACGATCGTGTTCCAGCAGTCCACCGGCTTCGCCAGCGATCCGGGCGTGGGATGGCACATCCGGACCGGGCAGTGGATCATCGAACAAAAGGCCGTCCCGCTGATCGACCCGTTCCTCGGCGGCCCGGTGCGCACCTGGGTTTGCGACCAGTGGCTGAGCGATGCGCTGCTTTTTCTTCTTTACCGTGCGGGCTCGTGGCCACTCATCTATCTCTTTCTCGGTGCCACTTATTTCTTTACCTACTTCGGTGTCTTGCTTTCGCTCGTCGAACGACGCAGCGGAACGTTTGCCCCCGCCGCATTGAGCGTTTTTTTCGCGATGAAAGTGGGCTTCATCCACTTCTTGTTGCGACCGACGATCTTCGGCTTTCTCTTCTTCGCTACAGAGCTTTATCTCCTCGAGCCGCTATTCACGTACGGCACATCTAAAAAGCGCCTTTACTGGCTCCCGTTACTCTTTCTCTTCTGGACGAACATGCATGGCTCGTTCGTGCTTGGCGTCGTCCCCCTCGCGATCGGCGGCGCGCTCTATCTGTCGTTCCTAGCTCGCAAGAAGGAGCGCTCGGTCGTTCCCGTTGCCCTTTGCGCGCTTTCGCTCCTCGCTACCTTTGCCAACCCAAACGGCGCCGGACTTCACCGCAGTATCGTCGCGCTGGGGGGCAGCAAGTGGCTGATGCAATTTCATCAGGAGTGGCTGCCGATCGAGCTCGCGTCTGTCGAAGGTGTGCTCTTTCTCGCCATCTCCGCCTTCGCAGTCGTCGGAGTGTGGGATGCCATTCGTACGAGCGAACGTGGCTTCAAAGCCAGCCTCGAGAACTGGCTGCCCGACGCCCTGCTCTCGGCAATATTCGCTTTCTGTGCCCTTCGCAGCGTCAGAATGGTTCCGTACTTCGGTATTGCATCCGCAGTCCTTGCCGCTCGCGGCGCTCACGCCCTGCCTTCGACGCGGGTCTTCCGGGCGCTCTTTCCGTCGGGGATCCTGCTGCGCCTCACGACGTGGATGAACGAGCGCGAGGGTCGCGTGGCCATGCCGGGGGCGCAGCTCCTGACAGGCATCGTGATTCTCTTTGCTCTTGCGGGGTATTTCATGAGCGCGCATCCGCTCGAACCGCCGCGTGCCGTGTATCCCTACGACGCCACCGCGTTCATCGAGACGCTTCCGCCGGGCGACATCCTCGCTGGCCCCGACGTGGGCGGGTTTCTGACCCTCAGATTGTGGCCCAGAAATCGCCCTCTGATGGACGACCGAAATACGCTTCTAGGAGAGGCTTTCTACAAAAAGTACTTCCTCGCGCGAGAGACTCCGGAAGGATTCATCGAGTTCGGGAAGAGTTTGAACGCCAAGTACATCCTACTTTCCCCGTCTTCGAAGTTGAGTTCGATGATGGCCGGGGCCGGCTGCGAGAGGCTCTACGGCGACGAGCACGCTGTTCTGTGCCGCGTCAACTGAGTTGCGTGCAAGGCTGGTCCATGGGAAAAAGGTGCCATGTCGATCGCGCTGAACGTACTTACGTTTCCCGAGCCCATTGTCGCCAAGAAGGCGCCCGTCGAGCCGGAAACGCTCACCTATAAGACGCTCCTCGACGGACCGTTCTGGCAGAAGCTTCCCACCTACCGAGACGTGAGCGAGGCGCAGTTTCTCGATCACAATTGGCAATCGAAGAACTCGATTACCAGCGTCGCGAAGCTTCTGAAGACCGTGGAAGGGCTCGTCTCCCCGGCCTTCATCGCCGACGCCGAGCAAGGCTTCAAGCACGCGCCCATGAGCGTTCGGGTCAGCCCCTATCTTCTGTCGCTCATCGACTGGTCGGACCCTTACAACGACCCGCTGCGCATCCAGTTCATCCCGGTCGGCTCGCGCCTTCTGCCCGATCATCCCAAACTCAATCTGGATTCTCTTCACGAGCAAGAAGACGCTCCCGTCCCCGGCCTGACCCACCGCTACGCGGACAAGGCGCTTTTTCTGCCTCTCGCCACGTGCCCCGTGTACTGCCGCTTTTGCACGCGGAGCTACGCGGTCGGAATCGACACCGAAGAGGTCGAGAAGGTCAGCATCAAGGTCAACGACGAGCGATGGAAACGAGCGTACGCGTACATTGCGTCGCGCCCCGAGCTCGAAGACATCGTCATCTCCGGCGGTGACGCCTACAATTTGCGCGCGCAGCAGATCACCGAAATCGGTGAGGCCCTTCTGGCCATGCCGAACATCCGCCGTATGCGCTTCGCCACCAAGGGCCCGGCGGTCATGCCGCAAAAGGTGCTTACCGACGACGCCTGGACGGACGCCCTCACCGCTATCGTCGAGAAGGGCCGCAAGCTTCACAAAGAGGTCGTGCTCCACACTCACTTCAATCACCCGCGCGAGATCACCGCCATCACCGGCCGCGCGATGAACAAGCTCTTCGAGCGCGGAATCACGGTGCGAAACCAGAGCGTGCTCCAGCGCCGCGTAAACGACACGCCCGAGGTCATGACAATGCTCGTAAAGCGCCTCGGGCACGTGAACGTGCATCCGTATTACGTCTACGTTCACGATCTCGTGAAGGGGGTCGAAGATCTCCGCACCACGCTCGACACCGCGCTCCTCATCGAAAAGAACGTGCGCGGCAGCACTGCCGGATTCAACACGCCCACCTTCGTCGTCGACGCACCGGGGGGCGGCGGAAAGCGTAACGCCCACTCGTACGAGTACTACGATCGCGACACGGGAATCAGCGTGTACACAGCGCCTTCAGTGAAGCCAGGCGAGTATTTCGTTTACTACGATCCGCTCGATCAGCTCAGCGAAACGATGCGCCGCCGCTGGGCCGATCCCGCCGATCAAGAAATCATGGTCAACGCTGCACTCGCCCGGGCAAAAGAGCACGCTCGCTAATTCGAAATCGAAGATGAAGCTCCGCGGGCTCGCGATCTTCACCGAAACCCGCAAGCTCGCTGCGATGGCAGCCTTGCTCATGTGGGGCCTGTGGCTGCTGGATGTCGCGGTCGGGGCCTTCCTCCACCGGCCCGAGAAGACCGACGCGGCAGGTCTGATCGTCGGCGCCGACTTCGTTCAATTCTATGCTGCAGGAAAGACCCTCCTCGCAGGCAAGAGCGACACGCTTTACCAGCGAAGTGTTCAAAGGGAGCTGCAGCACGAAATCACGCAAACCCATCTAGATGGGCTGCTCAACTTCAATCAGCCGCCGTTCGTAGCCATTCCGTTCGTCGCGTTCGCACTCATTCCGTATCTTGCCGCCTTTGCCATTTACACGGTGGCGAATCTCGCGCTCTTGCGCTCCTGCTTGCGGCTCCTGGGAGAGCCATCGGGTGCCACGTTGCTCGTCGTCTTGAGCTGGTTTCCGGTCCTCTGCGTCGGCAGCTATGGGCACTACACCTTTTTGACGATGTTGCTGGTGTCGGGCACATACGTGCTTTGGAGGCGTGGGTATTTTTTCTCCGCCGGCCTCCTCTTTAGTCTGACTGCCTACAAGCCTAATCTCATGCTTGGGGTCTCGGTTCTTTTTTTATTGGACTGGAGGCGGGCGTATCGAGCGCTCTTCGGTTTGGGCCTCGGCGTAAGCGGTCTCGTCCTGCTCTGCGTCATCGCCTTGCCCGAAGCGAGTCGCTCATATGTCCAAACGCTCACGCACGATTTCGCTGCGCTCCAAGCGGGCTCGGATTCTCTCTTCGTGAAAGAGCACACCATTTACGTGTTCTGGAACGCGCTTCTCGGCGGGCACACCGGCGTGGTGAAGGTCGTTACCTTGCTCTCGCAAGCCGCTGCGGTGGGGGCGTTCGTGCTTCTTTGGCGGCGCAAGCCCAGGCCCGAGGTGGCCTTCGCGTTTTCACTAATACTGGCCTTTTGGCTCACGCCGTACGTCATTATCTACGATCTGAGCCTACTGGCTATTTCCGCAATTCTCTTGTGGAATGCGAACACCGAGCTTCGACCCGCTCTGAAAGACTATTACCTGCTATTTTGGTTTGCCCCATTCCTTTCTTTGACGCTGCTAGTGCCGATTCAAGCCAGGTATCTCCCCATCGTGGTTCACGTCGGCGAGCTTTCCTTCATCGTGGTGAGCATCCTCGCCTGGCGGAAGGTGATGCGAACGCTGGGCTGCTTTTCTTCTCCTTAGTGGCGCTTCCACGGTCAACCCCGCTACGATCTCGATGTGGGCCCTTGACACCCAACGCGCACGTTGTCCGAGAAACCCCGGAGAATAGGCGCGATTGTTGAAGATCCCGCGTTGACACCCTCACGAATTTTTCGCAAGGTCGAATGGAGTCGCGGGACGTAGTAAGGCGATCGAGGCAAAGAATGACGCTCCTGACGAAAACGTTGCTCGGTCTATCCATCGTTACCTGCAGCGCCGTCGCGGGCTGCCAGGGACCGCCGCCCGAAGGCCCGGCGCCGTTCGAGATCGTGATGAAGGTGGAGAGCGACCCCGGTTTTCCCATCCCTGGGGCGGCGATCGTCCGCGGGGGAAAAGACATCATCGCCACCGGGCTCGATGGACGAGCAATGCTCACCCTGTCCGGCAAAGAAGGCGACGCGTACGAATTCACCGTGCGATGCCCGGCGGACTTCACCTCGCCCTCGAAGACCGTGTCCGTCTACCTTCACCGTCTCTCCGACAAGACGAAGGTCCCGGAGTACAACGCGCTCTGCCCGCCGACGACCCGCAAGCTCGTGGTGTCGATTCGGGCGGAAAACGGCCCGAATTTGCCCGTCCTTTACCTCGGAAAGCCGGTCGCCCGCACCGACTCTTCTGGCGTCGCGCACATCCTTCTCACCATGAAGCCTGGCGATCAGTTCGAGCTCCAGCTGGACACCAGCGAGAAGGGCAACGAGCGCCTTCGCCCCAAGATGCCCACGGGAACGTTCGCCATGCGCCAGCGGGACGACCTCCAATCTTTCGATCAGAAGTTCTTCCTCGAGAAGATTCCAGTCGTCTATCACGCAGGCCCCGCCCGTCCGCACAAAATCGGCGAATAGCGATGCGCGCGTCAAGCTACGTCACGGCAGGCATTTCCGTGCCGATCATGATCGGCTGCAACATGTTCGCGGCGGTCACGGACGCGCAGCCCTTCGACATCCTCATCAAGGTGGAGAGCGATCCGGGAACCCCGGTGGGCGGCGCCAGCGTCAGCCACAGCGGAAAAGTGGTCTCATCGACTGGGCTCGACGGCAAAGCAAAGCTCTCGCTTCCCGGAAAAGAGGGGGACGAGCTCGATTTCAACGTCGAGTGCCCGGCGGACTTCCTTTCACCGACCAAGCCCGTCAACGTTTACCTCCACCGGATGGCCGACAAGACGAAGCTCGCGGAGTACAGCGCCGTTTGCCCGCCCTCGACTCGAAAGCTCGTCGTCTCGGTGAGGGCGGAGAATGGTCCGAACCTGCCTGTCCTCTACTTGGGCAAGCCGGTCGCGCGAACGGATGCTTCGGGCACGGCCCACATCCTCCTCAAGATGAGGCCTGGGGACCAATTCGAGCTTCAGTTCGACACGAGCGAAAAGGGGAACGAGCTTCTGCGCCCGAAAATGCCGACTGGCACCTTCGCGATGCGGGAACATGACGATCTTCAGTCCTTCGACCAGAAGTTCTTCCTGGAGAAGCAGAAGACCGTCTTCCATGCAGGGCCGAGGCGCGCGGTCAACATCGGGGCGGGGGACCCCGAGGACTGAGGCCTTTCCATGCACCGCTCGATCGCTCCCCACACGTAGAGAACGCTCCCATTGGATCAACTGTCCATGGGGGGATGGATGAAAGGGGATCCGCCCCGACCAGATTCAAGCCACACTAGATTCTTTCACTCCCACAAGAATTGCTTAGAATCCTCGAAGAATCCGCAGTTCGTGAAATTCGGGAGTACCGTCAGGAAAGAAAATAAAGCTGGCACGAGACGTGTATGCAATAGAAGTGTTCGTTGGACACGGAAGGGTGGATACGATGCCGGGAGAGAAGAGCAAACTAGGGCGAGACAAGCGGGGCGCGGTCGCCGTCGAGTACGCAATGATCCTCGTGATGTTCGTTATCCCCAGCACCGCCGCCATCTCCTACGAAGGGCGTCTCGTTTACAGCCAGTACAAGGAAGCAAAAGGGATGATCCTGCTGCCTGTTCCCTAAGCTCGACAACACTTTTATCTCTTCTGGAGATTTTGATAGCGAATTGAGGTGGTCTGTTCTCAACCCGGAAACCGCAAATAACCAAGAGAACACGGCCATGAAGACCAACCTCGAGACGATCGCCGCAAAGAACTCGTTCAGGAAATTGTTAAAACTGAGCGGGGCGCGACATCCGTCGAGTACGCTCTTTTTCTCGTCGCTATTTTGGTCGCCGGAGTAGCGGCCTTCAAGACGCTCGGGTCGAGGACCAACACGCAGGTCCGTGGAGCGAGAGGATCTAACAAACCAAAGGCAGACTCGATGCATCCGTTTCTTGTTGCAGCGGTAATCCTCGCAGGCGTCGCCGCCTGGACTGATTGGCGAACGGGTGAGATTCCGAATTGGTTGACGTTCGGAACAATGGCACTTGCGCCCATTGCTCACGTGGCAAAGGCAGTAGCGATTACCCACTTGCCAGTTCGTACGGCCTTCATAGCAGGCGCATATTCGGTGGGTGGCCTGTTGCTTTGTGGACTAATTCCGCTGCTTCTTTATTCGCGTGGTGGCATCGGCGGGGGAGACGTAAAGCTCTTTGCCGCCATAGGCGCCCTTTGCATGACGATGTTTGGGGTCGAAGCCGAGATGTATGGCTTCTTCGTTGCGGCGCTCATCGCTCCGGCCCGGTTGGCGTACGAGGGTAAGTTGTTAAGCACGATTAAGAATGCGGCCATCCTGATGGTGAATCCGTTTCTCCCCGCGACCAAGAAGTTCCAGGTTCAGCAAGAGATGATGACGTGGTTCCGGATGGGACCAGCGATTTTTCTTGGCGTACTGGTAATGACAATTACGGAGTGGAGATCGTCACCATGAAAACCACGACTGAGAACCTCCGTAACGATTTGAGCGGTGCCGTTGCCGTCGAATTCACGGTCGCCGTGATGCCGCTATTTTTCATCTTTTTCGGCTTCTGGCAGCTTTTCGCCCTGTACACGGCGGACCTAGCCGTGCGGCACGGCGCGAACGCTGTCGTCCGTGCGGCCGTCGTGATCAAACAGCCCGACAATCCCGGTACGTTCGTCGGCGGCGATAGCACCAGCGCTCTAATGCCGCCGTTCGGGCTCTTTGGTGCATTCGGCATAGCGACCCGACCCTGGTCGTTGAACCCCTTCCTCGCCGGGAATGCGCCGTCGCTCTTCCTCAGGACCGTGACGATTGACTTTCCCGACGGACCCCCGGGCGACGATTTCAACTCGAACTACAACACCACCCACGTGACGGTCGAAGCGGTCTACGTGTGCACCGTCCCGCTCGGAAAGCGGCTGGCGTGCGGCGGCTTATTCGGTCTCGGAAACGCGCTGGGCTTGAACATCGTGCTGATCACGCGAGAGGCTTCTCTTGCCCATCAGGGCGCCCGCTACAAGTTACCGTAAGCTGCTTTGTTGGGTCGTTTTATCGGATTCGTGGAACGCAATCGCAGAATCGTATTGGAGGATGGAATGAGCGCCAAGAAGACCTTTATCGCGGATACTGGCGGAGCCATTATGGTGCTGGGCGTTTTCATGACGCTCTTCCTCATCGGTGGCTTGTTCTTCTTGCTGGGAATCGGCGATGCGTTGGTTTTCCACGATCACATGCAAGAAGCGGCAGACGTATCCGCCTTCACAGGCGCGGTCGTGCACGCGCGCTTCATGAACCTGATCGCGGCAATCAACCTCATCATGTTGGCGCTTGTCGTCATCCACCTCGTGCTCGCGCTCGTTCACCTCGCGACGCTCATCATAAACGCGGCTACCTGCGCTATTGCTTGCCTTATCCCCCCATTTGTCCCAGGCATTGCGGCTTGCACGATATCGGTGCCTTTCAATGAGGGCGCGGCGTTCGCGCTCAAGGCGTACGACACAGGCATGAAGCTCACCCTCACCGCCTTGAGCGCAGTGCAGTACGGCCTCGCCTGGACGGCGTGGATTGCCGGTCCGGCCGCGAGCGTTTATACCGTGAGCAACTTCAAGTCGAGATCCGGTGGCGCCACGGTTATCGGTTTCTCGGAAGGACTCTCGATTCCCGGCTTGGACTCGGGCCGCATCGGGCTTCCGGTGTTCGAAGAAGAGCCCGGCTTTCTCTGCGAAAAGCTCATCAGATACTTCAAGGTCCCCGGCTTGGGCAAGGCGGCGAAGGTCCTCGGCTTCGCCAGCACGGCCATCCGCGAGCTCTTCTGCTCCGGTACATTCGACCAGGTCCCACACTGGGACGAGTGCGAAGTCATCATCCCTGGACCCGGATTGGCGACGAACGGGAGCTGGTGGACCGAGAAGAACAAGGGCCCCAAGAAGATGTGGGCGTACACCGGCAGCCCTCTCGGTAACGGCTCGGACTGGAACTCCGTCTACGGCGTTGCGATTCCCGAGTACGCAGAACAAGCGGAGAAGTCAGTTGCGGTCGGCGGCCTGATTGGATCTGGGGGAGGTGCGGCCGGAACGAACGACAAGAGCACGAAGTTCTATTTCGCCCAGGCCGAGTTCTATTACGACTGCACGAAGACGTGGACGGACCCAAAGTGCGAGGATCAGCCGGAGGTCGACAACGCGATGTACACGATCGGCTGGCGTGCCCGTCTCGTTCGCTTCCACTTCCCCAGCATCGGCGCTGGTGCCAAACTCGTCGGTATGCTCAACAGCCTCACCAAATTCGTCGTCATCCACTGATCCCCCGGAGCCAACATGGAACGCTCGAAAAAAACACGGTTGATCAGTCGCGGAAAGACGCGAGGCGCTGCGCTCGTCGAAGGCTCTCTTCTCTTCCCGATTATGGTGATGTTCCTTCCGTACATGACCTACTTCCACAATCTCCACAAAGTTGAATTCCTGAAGATGGGGGAGTCGCGGAACCAATGCTGGGCTTACACGTCCAAGTCCTGCACGGGAGCGGGAGGTGCCAAGTCCGGCAGCAAGGACACCGCGAACGGATACCCCAATGCCCCCGGGGGCGCGGAGGGTAAAGGCGGTAAGGCGGAGAGCGCGCCGGTCAACGTGAAAAATGGTCTCATCGCCACGGGTTACTCGACGGCGAGCGGAGCGGCAGACGCAAAGCCCTTCAACGTGGCGTTCGGAAAGACGCTCAAGGTGAAGGCAGAGTCGTGGAACTTCTGTAATGAGGTTTCGGTAGATCCCGAGACCAGCAATGTCCTCGACCAGGTTGTTAAGAACTTCTTATAAGAACTGACTGAAGGAGGACGCGATGTTCAAGGTTGGTCACTACGTGAAAGCAGACCTCCGCGGTTCCTACTCTGCGGCCCGCTCTACGGCTCGCCGTAAGACGTGGCATCATCGGTTTGGCGTTGCGCGGCTCGCCGTGTTCGGTTGCGCCCTCGGGTCGCTTGCCATCGTGTCTGCCACGCATCGTGCAAAGGCCGATGTGGGGGAAGCAGCGATCGCCCTCGGGCGCGATCTGGTTCCCCTGGCCGATGTGCTTGGTCGGGCGACGAACGTCAACTTGAACGGCGAGCATATCTTCATGGGCTCCGTGATCACGGAGGAGCCGGTGAAAAGCGTGCTCGATCGGTTTCAAGCGAACTGCGCTGAGAACCCGGGGCCCTTCAACGAGATCCTGAAACGGTTGAACGATGTGCCAGCCGAGAAACGCACGGGCGAGCTCAAGGATCCGTCGATCAACGGGGATGCCTTTCGCAGCGAAACGGCGAATGAGGGCACGGTGCTCTGCATCACCAAGGGCGCCAAGAGCGGGTCGACGTACGAAAAGGCGATGACGGCGTTCGGCCAGACCCGCGACATCGGCAGCCTCGGTAAGCTTCGCTACGCCTACGCACGGAAAACGTCGACCGGAAGCACGGCCGTTTTGTCCGCATGGACCGAGGACTCGTTCAGCATCGACAAGCTCCTGCCGCCCGACGGCTCCGAGCCCGCGGGGAACGACGACGGTCAAGTCGCCCGTCCGCCTTCATCGAAGCGAACGATCAACGCCCACATCGAAGGGACCTCGTACGGCGTCCGCTTGTACACGACCACCGAGAGCCAGGCGAACGTCGTCACATTCTACGACGCCGATATGGCGAAGAAGGGTTGGGCGAGACATGCGCTGGCCGACCACAAGGACATGGCGCCCGAGCTCGATCCCGGAGCGAAGGGTACCCACCTCTACACGAAGGGTGCCCTCCAGGCGATCGTTCAACTTGTGTCGGAAGATGGGCAGACCAGCGTCGCGATCGCTGAGCTCGGCGTGGACGAAGAAATCGTAACGCCCACGATCAAGTAACGAACAAGGACTCCGCATGCACACGATATTCCGTACCTTCCTGGGCGTCGCAGCTTCCCTGGGCGTCTCGATCCTCAGCGTCGTGGAGCAGGCTCCCTACGTCCAGGCCGGAAACGACGCCGAGGCCTTCACCGGCGACGGACAGGGGCTCGTCGGCCGTGAGGGTGAGTTTGGGGCGGCCTGCCGTCGGGAGTGCGGCCGAGGCTTGCCGACGGAGTGCAAGGCCCCGAAAGCGACCGAGTGCCTCCAGAGTTGCTACTGCGAAACAACGATTGAACGGCAGCATGCTTGTTCGGCCCGTGAACCGTGCCCCGGCCCCAAGGACGGCAAGGAGGGCGTGCAGGCGTGCATGAACGGGCGCTGCATGTACCAGTGCGCAAGCGATAAGGAGTGCCGCGGCTTCGGTGGCGTCTGCCGCGCGGGCAGCTGCAGGCAGCGAAACGCCGACGAGGTAACCTCGTGCAAGGCCGCGTGCGAACCTTGCCTCGCTCGACTGAAAGCGTGCGCCAACAAGTACAGCGCATGCAAAGCAAGGTGCCCTGGCTCGGATCTCTAGACGCGCCTTGCGGAACAGCGCGTCGAGTGAAACGACGCGGAAAAAGGCGGCGCGCGCAGCGCTTCCCTGGCGAAAGAAAACCGGATAGTCTCTTCGCTGCATGAACCGTCGCGCTCTCCTCATCGCGGTTATCGTCGCTGTTCTCGGCGTCGCGCTCTTGGTGCTTTACCAGTCGCGCTTCGAGACGGAAGCGTCCGGGGGTGAGAAGATAAAGCTTCTCATCGCCGTCATGCCAATCGAGCGTGGCAAAGTCATCACCGAAGAGATGGTCTCGACGCGCGAGGTGCCTCAAGCTTATGTCGAGGATCGCGCCATTAAAGAGGTCGAAAAGGCGAAGATTATCGGGCTCCGCGTGGGCAACACCGTCCAAGCTCAGCAGACGATGATGTGGACCGACTTGGTGACCGCGAGCGAAGAGCGCCGCGATCTCAGCTCCCTCATCCAGCCTGGCAATCGTGCAGTCTCCGTCCAGATGGCCCGCGAGGATTCCAGTGTCGCGCTCATTCGCCCAGGCGATTACGTCGACGTCATCGCGATCATGCCACAGCCGGGTCAGGCGAACGACGTCCACGCGGCTGTGGTGCTCTTCCAGCGCGTCCTCGTCCTCGCGACCGGTCTCGAAACTTCACCCGACGCGGTCAGCGACCGGTCGAAATCCGAAGGTCCGAAGAACGAGGAGCAGGCATCGCTCCTCACCCTCAGCTTGACCACGCCGGAAGCGCAGCTCCTCGCGCTCGCCGGCGAACGCGGCAAGTTGGCGGTGGCGCTGCGCAATCCCGAGGATCAGCGTACCGCGGAACGCATCCCGGACGTTTCGTCCAACTCGCTTCTCGACAGTGAAAAACTCACTCAGGTGAAGGGGCTTCGCCGAGGTGGGACGGGGATTCCTGGCAAAATTGACGAGGGTGCAAAATGAGATTGGGTCGTGTCGTCACGGTAGCCGCTGCACTTTCGATCGGGTTTGGCTCTCTTACCTCGAGCTCCACCGTTTTCGCTCAGCCGAAAGGCGGAGATCGCGACCACGTCGAGGAGCTCTCGTTAGCGGTCGGTGAAACGAAGACGATCTCGGCCAAGGACGTAAAGAACTACTCGGAAGGGTCACCGGGCATCATCGACACGCGCCTCACGCCCGACGGAACGAACTTCATCGTCGCCGGCAAGAAGCCGGGAACGACGACCCTGCTCTTCATCAAGAACGACGGCACGCAGATCAACTGGGTGGTCACGGTCTCCACGCGTTCACCGGCCGCGGTCGAGCGCGAAATCCAGCAGCTCCTCGAGGGGACGACGGGCGTGCGCGTACGGCGCGTCGGCGGTCGCTTCTTCCTCGAAGGCGGCGTGACGACCGAGGGCGAGCTCAAGCGCATCGCCCAGATCGCTACCCTCTACCCCGGCCAGGTCGAGTCGCTCGTCACGATCGGCTCGGGCGCTGCAGAGCGCAAGCTGCTCGTCAGGCTCGACTTCTTTTTCGTCTCGTACAATCGCAACGCAAGCTACGCAGTAGGCCTCAGCTGGCCCGCGCAGATCGCTGGCGCGAACTCCGACGGCGCCTCGGTCGTCTCCAACAACCTCACCTACGACTTCATCGCGAAAACGACGACGACCGCCCAAGCCTCGATCGTCAACCAGCCGCTGCCGGCCCTCGACATCGCCTCGAAGCATGGCTGGGCGAAGGTCCTCAAGCAGTCCACGGTCATCACATCGAACGGCTCCGAAGCTCTGTGGAACAGCGGCGGCGAAGCGAACATCCTGACGACCCAGGGCCTGACGCCTTTGCTCTCCAAGATTCAGTTCGGCACGAACATCGGCGTGCTTCCGCGCTTCGACTCCCAGACGAAGGAAATCGAGATCAAGCTCGACGCCGAGGTCTCCGAGCTCACGCCGGCCATCACGGGCAACGTGCCGGGTCGGAACACGAGCAAGCTCAGCACGTTCGTCAACTTGAAGCTCGGGCAGGCGCTCATTCTGTCGGGCATTCGCACCCGGACGGAACGCCACGAAGTGAGCGGTCTGCCGGGACTGAGCCAGATTCCCGTTATCGGTGTGCTTTTCGGAGCTCACACCGACGGGCAGGAAGAAGTCGAGGGCGCGGTCTTCATTATTCCGAGCATCATCGAGACCGTTCCGAAGTCAGCGATTGAAGTGATCAAGAACGCGCTCGCGGGGTACGAAGACTACCAAGGCGAAATTGAGAAGGCGGATTCTTTCAACAAGACGCCCCCTTCGGCAAAGTGATCATCTCGGCACCACTCGGGGCATGCCTCGAGTATTTCAGGGGAGCTGAAGCCACGTGAGTGCACGGCAAGCCGAGCAATACGCATCGCACGTCGAGGTCCTCATCCAATCGGATGACGGCGAGGAGAGGAATGAGCTCATTCCGACCGGGGAACCGATCACGATTGGTCGCCACGCCCAGTGCGTGCTGAGACTCGAGAGCGATCTGCTCTCGCGCCAGCACGCGGTGGTCGAGGTCGGTTCGAACTCGATTCGAGTAGAGGACGTCTCGACGAACGGTACCGTCGTCGGAGACCTGCTTCTCAAGCGTCAAGCGATTGAGGTGCCCTACGAGACTCCCATCGTCCTCGGGAATTTCACGGTCTACTTCCTCCAGCCGCAACAAGCCGTCGGCGCGTTGCCTCCGCCTCCTCCTCCTCCTCCTCCGCCGCGTGCGCAGCAGCAGCAGCAGCCGCGGCAGATGTCCGCCCGGCCTCAGCCCCAACCTGGAACTTCGCAGATTCGCCGACCGAAGACGATGCCGGGCGAGCTCGCTACAGGCGCGCAGGCGGCGATCAAGCGTCCCTCAGCTGCGCCCGTCGCGCTCCAGCCCGAGCTCGGAGGCGCCTACAAGCCTCCGGTAACGACGCCGGAGATGCTCCATAAGCGAGCGCAAGACGTCCAGCTCCGCAAGGACATGCACAAGCTCCTCGTCGAGCACCTCGACTTGGCGACAGTAGAAGCAGCGAAGCTCGACGACCCGTCACTCAGGCCGAAGGTCCTCGGGGCGCTGCGACGCATCGTCGGCATGCTCGAGGCGCGTCTTCCGCCAAACACCGATCGCGATCAGCTGATTGGCGAGCTCGCTGACGAAGCGTTGGGCCTTGGTCCACTCGAACGCTTTCTCTCCGATCCCGCGGTCAACGAGATCATGGTCGTCGACCCGAACACGATTTACATCGAGCGCTCGGGCAAGCTCATCCTCTCCGACGCGCGCTTCACCGACGACGATCGCGTTCGCGGCGTCATCGAACGTATCGTTACCCCGCTCGGTCGCCGAATCGACGAGTCGTCGCCGCTCGTCGACGCCCGCTTGAAAGACGGCTCGCGCGTTAACGCCATCATCAAGCCTCTCGCGCTGCGCGGCTCCTGCATCACGATTCGAAAGTTCGCGAAGACCGCGCTCACCCTGGAAAAGTTGGTCGGCTTCGGTGCCCTCACGCCGGCCATGGGACTTTTTCTCCAGCGCAGCGTGCTCGCCAAGAAGAACATCGTCATCTCCGGCGGCACGGGCAGCGGAAAGACGACGCTGCTCAACGTACTGTCGGGTTCCATCCCGCCCGAAGAGCGCATCGTGACGATCGAAGACGCGGCCGAGCTCCAGCTCGCGCAGCCGCACGTCGTGTCGCTCGAAACCCGTCCGCCGAACCTCGAAGGCCGCGGCGAGTACACCATTCGCGATCTCGTCAAGAACGCGCTCCGTATGCGTCCCGATCGAATCGTGGTCGGAGAGTGCCGCGGCGGCGAAGCGCTCGACATGCTTCAGGCCATGAACACGGGTCACGACGGATCGCTCACAACGACGCACGCTAACTCGCCGCCAGAGGCCATCGGCCGTCTCGAGACGCTCGTCCTCATGAGCGGCTTGACGCTGCCGATCCGAGCCATCCGCGATCAGATTGCGGGCGCCGTGCACCTCATCGTGCAGCAGTCGCGCTTCTCCGACGGCTCGCGCCGAGTCACGGCAATCACCGAAGTAATCGGCGTCAACGAGGACTCCGGCGAGATCGATATGCGGCCGATCTTCGAGTACGTGCGCACCGGAACGGGCCCCGGCGGAAAGGTGATCGGCGATTTCCGGTCCACCGGCTATCTCCCTTCCTACTTGAACGACTTCATCGTCATGGGCCTCGTTAAAAAGGGAGCCAATTACCTATGATCAACCTTGGTGGCGCCGGCGCAGTCCCGGCAGAGCTGATGAAGCTCGGGGGGCTCCTGATGGTGGGGCTTGGTCTGTTCGTAGCAACATGGTCGTCGACGTCCGATGAGACAGGCTTTCTCTGGCGATACTGGGGGCAATACACCTCCGCGATCGAACGAAAGCTTCGGCCACAATTCATATTCACGAAGGGGTCCGCTGTCGCACTCGGGCAGCTCGGTGCGCTCGTCTTCCTCGCCCTTCTCCAAGTCACCGTTGGAGTGCCGTTTTGGTACGTGCTCGTCGTGGTCATCCTGATTGCCCCCTATATTGCGATCGAGAAGATGCGACGTGATCGGGTCGCCTTGCTCGAGTTTCAGCTCGACAACTTCATCCTCGGTCTTGGAAACGCACTCAAAACTACGCCCAGCATCGGCGGGGCGCTCGCCTCGGTCGTCTCCATTCTCCAGGATCCCACGCGCCAGGAAGTTGATCTGTGCGTGAAGGAAATGAAGGTCGGCAGCACGCTCGATCAGGCCCTGCTCCACATGGCTTCGCGCATTGGGAGTCGGCAATACGACTCGGCCCTCGCGGCCATCCTCATCGGCCGTCAGGTCGGCGGAAATCTTCCGAAGGTGCTCGAAGCCACGGCAAACAGCCTCCGTGAAATGGCTCGCCTCGACGGCGTCGTTCGCTCGAAGACGGCCGAAGGAAAGATGCAGCTCTATGTGCTCGGCGCTCTGCCGCTCGTGATGATATTCTTGCTCAACTACATGACGCCGGGCTACTTCAAGCCGCTTGGTCAAAGCGTGACCGGCTACATTATCACGTTTTTCTGCGGGATCTTGTGGGTCGGTGCGATGGTTTCGGCACGCAAAATCCTCAACGTGGATATCTGAACATGGGTCCTGGGATCGCGCTCAGTTACGAATGCCAGGGGTACCAGTACGCCGCCCTAGTTCTTGTCGGCCTCGGGCTTGCCGGTGCGCTCTACTCGGTCGCGGCGGCGCCCACGCGGGTGGCCGGACGCCTCGGTCTCCGTGGTCTCAAGCGCACGCGTATGCTCGCAAAAAGCGAGGCGTGGCAGAACCTGGAACCGTTCGTTCGTTGGCTGGGCGTGCGGGTGAGCGGGCTCATCAGCGACGATTTGCGGACCAAGATCGACGAGGAAATTTCCCTCGCCGGCGACTTCATGGGCCTCACCGCAGATGAGTACGTCGCACTCAGTATCATGACCTGCTTCGCCGGCTTGATCGGTGGTTACATTCTCGGACAAGTCGTGGGGTTCGGGAGCGTAGCCACGATCCCGCTGGCTCTTCTGGGAGCGTCGTACGTCTACATGACCGTCAGCGGCGTTGCGCAAGAGCGCCTAAAGGAAATCGGGCGCGGCCTCCCGTACATCGTCGATCTCATGGCCATGGCCATGGGCGCAGGGCTCGACTTCCCCGGTGCCGTCCGTCAGGTGGTCGAGAAGACCAGCCAACCGGACGATCCGTTGGTCGAAGAATTTACCCTCATCTTGCAGACACTCAACTTCGGGCGCACACGCAAAGAGGCACTCATCGAGTTCCAGCGGCGTGCCCCGGTCGAGACCGTGAAAGAGTTCACCGGTGCGCTCATCCAAGCTGACGAGCGCGGTAATCCGGTCGCCGAGGTCTTGCAGATTCAAGCGACGACATCTCGTATGCGCCGCTCGGTGCGCGCAGAGGAAGCAGCTGCCAAAGCGGGCGTTGCTATCGTCGGACCGCTGATGCTCGTGTTCGTCGTCGTGCTCGGCCTCGTTCTGGGGCCCGCGATGCTCACCATCGGCAGCGGGTTCTAAGAAGAAAAAGGGGAGCGTCGTGAGTGTCCTAAGGTTTCAGATACGACAGCCATCAGGTCAGGTTGATCAGCTTCTCATCGAGTCGGAGCGCGTCCGCATCGGCAGCGGTGCCCACTGCGAAATTCGTCTTCCTCTCGATCAGGCCGCCATCGAGCATGCGCTGATTCAGGTCGGCCCCGCGGGCGTCTTCGTTCAGGCGATGAGCTTTCAGCCTCCGCCGACCGTCAACAACGTCCCCTTCACGCAGGGTCCGCTCGCGCCCGAGTCCGTGCTCGGCATCGGTCAATTCCAGATCACCGTGGCCCTTGCCGCGGAAGGCGCTCAAGGCGCGGTCACCGCGAAAAAAAAGGGGGGGAGCAGCATGGTCTCCCTCGTCGCGCTGGTCGCGCTGATCGCCGGCGGCGCGTATTACTTCATGGGGGACACCGTCGCGACCGGCATCGTCGCGCCGAAGGACGCGCCGGAGCTCTGGGGGCCGGCCGTCGATGCGTGCCCGCAGCACAATCCGGAGCAAGCGATCGCCCTCGCCCGTGAACGAAACGTGGTAGCCGACGCCAAGCGCGAGCGGCGTCCTTTTCACGTCAAGGACGGCATCGACGCCGTGCCGCTCTACGAGCTTGCGTCGGTTTGTTACCGAGTGGCGGGCGATCAAAATGCCGCCGTCGAAACGGCCGGATCCGCTGTAGCGCTCCGCAAGGAGCTGAATGACGACTACCGAACGCATCGCGTGCGTCTCGATCACTTCCTTCACCTGGAAGATCCTCCGCCTCCCGATCCGCCGCTCAATTTGATCGCTGCACGCAAAGAGGTCCGTCTTCTCCTCCAGTTTACGGAGGGGAAGCAGGGGGACTACGTGAGCTGGCTTTCGAATCTCGATCGTAAGCTCAAACTCAAGCTCGGGCGACCGAGCTGAGCTCACGGCCGAGATCTTAGGAGCAAGCGAAGTGCGTAGGATACTAGCGAGCAGCGTAGGAATCGCTGTTCTCACGTCCGCGCTCGCCGCGTGTGCGACCGCGGAGGGCGGCAACAAGATGCAGGCCGACCTCGCGCTCTACAAGAAGGACCACAATCCGAAGCGGCTGATCGAGTACGGAAAAGGGTTCGCCGCGGTTGGCGATCTGACGCGCGCTGAGCAGTACTTCACAGCCGCGCTCGATGCAGGGGGCGACGACGCCGTCATCACCCCGCTGCTGCTCAAGGTCTGTATTCAAGATGGCCGCTACCGCGTCGCCATTCAGTACGGAGAGACCTTCCTCCGCAAACACCCGAACGACGTCCGAACGCGCTTCGTGCTCGCTGCCCTTTACCTCGCGATCTCCGACAACGTAGCCGCACGTGTGCAATTCGAGCGCGTTCTCCAGGTAAAGCCCGAAGAAGCGGATGCACACTTTGCACTCGCGGTCTTGATGCGGGACAATCAACAAGACATAGTCACCGCGGATCGTCACTTCCGTGAGTACTTGCGGCTCAAGCCCGGTGGGGCCCATGCCGAAGAAGCCCAATCTTCCCTGCTCAAGAGCGTGCCATGACTGCGTCGGCGATTCCGAAAGAAGTTTTCGAAGAAACGATCCTGCAGTTCTTCGCTCCCGTCCGTCCGTTTCTCGATGACCCCACGGTCAGCGAGATCATGATCAACGGACCGAATCAGATCTTCATCGAGCGAAAGGGGCAGCTCACGCTCACCGACGCCAAGTTCGTGAATCGCGAAGCCTTGCTGACCGCGCTGCGAAATCTCGCGCAATACGTAGGCAAGACCGCAGACGAGCAACGGCCGATTCTCGAAGGGCGCTTGCCCGACGGATCGCGCGTCGAAGCCGTTCTTCCCCCATGTGGACCCGACGGTCCGCACATCGCAATACGTCGATTCTTCAAAGAGACACTCACGGTTCAGCGCTTGATCGGGTTCGGCGCGCTCACCGAAGACGCCGCGAGCACGCTGCATGCGCTCGTTGCGAGCAAGCTCAACGTCTTGGTCGCCGGCGGTACGGGCTCCGGCAAGACCTCCATGCTCAACGCTCTTTCGTCCTACATCCCCGACGGCGAGCGCGTCGTCGTCATCGAGGACTCACGCGAGCTCCAGCTTCAGCGAGAGCACGTCGTCCAGCTCGAGGGTCGACCGCCGGATGCGAAGGGTCGGTTTGGGGTCAGCATCCGAGATCTTTTCAAGGCTACGCTGCGTATGAGGCCTGACCGCATCGTCGTCGGAGAAATCCGCGGCGGCGAGGCCCTCGATCTGATCCAAGCCATGACCTCCGGTCACGGCGGTTGCCTTTCGACGCTCCACGCAACGTATCCCAGAGACACGATGACCCGCTTCGAGACGATGGCGATGATGAGCGACATCGAGATGCCCCTCGTCGCGCTCCGCATCCAGATCGGATCGGCCGTAAACGCGATCTGTCAAGTGGCGCGCCTCCAGGACGGATCACGTAAGATCACCCACATTACCGAAGTTCTCGGCTTCGACGAGAAGTTGGGAGTCTACGAAATGCAGGATATCTTCGTACGGAAGTACAAGGGCACTGGGTCCAAAGGGGAGATCTTGAGCGACTTCGTTCCGTCTGGGATCATGCCGAGATGCATCGAGCAGATACACGAGCACGGGGTAGATCTTCCCGCCGCTGTCCACGATGCCGTGGCGCGACGCAACGCTGGACACGTCGATGGCTGACGCGGGACAAGTAATCGAGATTCGGAGCGGGACTGGCGAAGGCGATCCCTCGTCGATGGCGCTCACGGCCGGAACCGTGCTCAAACCAACGAGCGTGGGTCGCTCCGGCATGTGGCGCGTCGACGGCCAAGGCGTGCTCGACGTCCACGGATACGTCTACTTCGACGGCAAAGCGCTCTTCGTGCAGAGCGCCGACGACAAGTCGCCCGTCATGGTCAACAATCATCGCGTGGGAACGGCGTGGACCCAGGTCCATGCACCGAGCACGATTGCGCTCGGCCAAACGGAGCTGATCTACAAGTCAAACGCCAAGGAATACGAAGACGGCGACATGACCGTTGCGCAGCCGCTGGGTGCAGGCGGAGGGCGCGCACCCGACTCGGAGCGAACGCGCGCCATCGCACATCCCGCGATGTTCAAGCCGAACAGCGGTGAGTTTGCGAGCCGTGCAGACGACGAGTCCACGCGCTTCAACCCCGTCGCGATGGGTCAAGCCCACCAGCAGGACGCGCGCCCGATGGCCCGCCCTGCGGCGGGAATGATGGCCGGCTTCCCTCCTCCGCAGATGGAGGCCGCGAGTGCCCCTCAGCCAATGATGAACCAGCTACCTCCGGGCATGCAGGGCATGCAGGGCATGCAGGGAATGCACGGCGGCGGCATGCAGGGAATGCAAGGCATGCAAGGAATGCCCCCCGGAATGCAGGGCATGCAAGGCATGCAAGGTCAGCCCGGAATGCAGGGCATGAATCAGAATCCGTGGGGCGGTGGCACCGGGCCCCAGCAACAAATCGTTGCCGCGCCCGCGAAGACCGGTTTCGGCCTCGACTCCCTGAAAGCCGACTGGAACGCTGCGTCGACTCCGAAGAAGCTTCTCCTTGGAATGGGGCCGTTCCTCATTCTGGCGGTGATCTTCGCGTGGCCGTCCGATGACGGAAAAGGGCCTAGCCCGGCGCCGTCCGTAAGTGCAATGACGTCGATGAGCGCGCCCGGTCAGCTTCCCATGATGCAGAACGGCGGGATGCAGAACGGTCAGACCCCCGGGGGACAGACGTTGCCGATGGGCAATGGGCTCGGCGGCGCAAATTCGTTCAATTCGAATCCTGGAGCAGGAATGGGTAACACCGGAGGCGGTGTTCAATTGGGGGTTTCGCCGGTTGCTGCAACGCCAACCCCGCCTCCCGCAGTTCCGACCCCACCGCCGTCAAGTTCCGCGAAAAGCGCCACCCCCGCGGCCTCCGCGGCAGCGGGCACCACGCCCCTCAAGAAATCTCAAGAGCGCCTCGCAGCAGACGCATGGACCGAAGGCAACTTCGAGCTCGCGTCGAAGCTCTACGAGCAGCTGTCGCAGCAGCATCCGGAGAACCCTGCGTTCCGCGAAGCCGCGCGCATCTGCCACGAGAAGATGTCCACGCATTGAGCGGTATGTCGCATGGACGACGCCGGTGGTCTCATGACGATCCAGTGATCGCTCAGAACCGGCCAAAGCGTATTGATTTTACAGCGCTTTTCGGTCGGCCGCCCTTGGCCCCTTCCGTGCAGCATGGTGACGTATGCGGCCCGGACGAGCGATGAGCATGAAGGGGCAACAGTGCCTCCTGGCGTGCGTATTCGTCCTCGGCGCTGCACTGGCAGCGACAGCGGCTTGCGACAACACGCCAGGCGGCCTCACCGACAACCCCGGCGACATGGGGAGCGGCGGCGGCGGTAACGGCGGCGCAGGGGGCTTCGACGGCGGCGGCACGGCAACCGAGAGCGCGCGGCTTGCGGAGAAGCTTTTCCACGAGACCGTCGAGCCCGGTCTGAACATGAAGTGCGGCGGCCTCTGCCACGTCGAGGGCACCACTGGAAACGCGCCGACCTTTTTAAAGCTCCCGACCTACGCGACGGTCAAAGCCTATCCCGGCTTCGTCACCGACGACGTCTTCGCGAGCAAGCTCCTCACGAAGCCGAACCACCTCGGTGTTTCGCTCGTCGACGACAGCAACAAGGACCTCCGCGAGAAGGTCACCGCGTGGCTCAATCAGGAAGCCCTGGCCCTCAAGGAAGCGATTCTTCCGTCTACGGACCCGATCACGATCGTCAACGGCGTGAACACCGTCGACATCAGCAAAGGCGGCACGGGCGTCGACGGGGCGAAGATCACCTTCAACGCCACCATCACCACGCTGTCCACCGACACGATCATCGAGTTTACGAACCTGAATCTGGTGACGCCGACGGCGACGGGCGTGCACGTCGTTCACCCGTACTTCACCATGCTCCCGTCCACCGACGGTGGCGCGCCGAAGCGCGACGCAAGCGACCACTTTTCGAACCTCGACCAGACTACCGCTGCTGCGTCGACGGCCCCCCTCGGCGACGGCACGCTCTACATTTATCACTGGGTGATGGGCGCACAGCTGAAGATTGAATTCACCAAGCTCGGCACGGGCACCACGAAGGACGGCGGCACCACCAGCGGCGGCTGCAAGCAGGTCGCGAGCTTCGTCACCAACGCGATTCCCGCGCTCCAGAACGACACGTGCCTCAATTGCCACCAAGGTCAGAACGGCGGAGCAACCGGCGCGCTTGACCTCTCCAAAGTCGGCACGGACAACGCGGCGGCGTGCGCGCAGGCGCTCACGAAAGTGAACCTCACGAACAAGCCGATGAGCCCCCTTCTGCTCGCGCCTTTGATGGGAGATCCGTTCCCGCACGGCGGCGGCAAGATTGTCGCTGCAGGCAGCGCCTACGAAACGATGATGACCACGTGGATCAACGCCGAATAACTCCCGCGAGCTCAGTCCACACTGATTTCGCTGAAAAGAAAGCACAACAACCGTGATTGACCAGAAGGAAGGAAGGCACACGATGCGAGCTCGTACATTGCGAAATTCCGCTTGGAAAATCGCTGCTCTCGGCATCGCGGTCGCGGTGGCGGGCTGCGGCAACTCGGGAGGCGGAATTCCCGGCCCCGCAAACACCACCGGTGACGGCTGGAACAACACGAACAACAACAACCCCGGTGGCGCGCCCGGCGGCGGAGCTCCTGGAGCACCGGCAACCCCCGGAGCGACCGGCAACGTGAGCCTCGATTCGCGAGTGCTCGACTACGGCGAAGCCCTTCGCACGGCCAGCTTGAAGCTCGTTGGTGATCTGCCGAGCCTCGCGGAGATCAACGCGGTGAAGGCAGGCGGCAAAGCGGTTTACGAGGCGAAGATCGATTCGCTTCTCTCCGACCCGCGTTTCGCCATGAAGCAAATCGCCTGGTGGAAAGACACCCTCAAGACCGGTAACCAAGGCACGCCGGCAATGGGCGCACCCGACTTCAATACCGCGGCCACGTTTGCCGCGTCAGTGGTCGTCGGCGATCGGCCTTACACCGACCTCTTCACGGCATCGACGGGCACCTGCCCCACGTACGCGACCGGTGCCTTCACTCCTGGCAATTGCGCGGGAACGGGACCGACGGCTGGTCTTCTCACCGACGCGGGCCTCATGTCGCAGTACTTCGCGAACATGGCTTTCCGCCGCGTGCGCTTCGTCCAAGAGACGTTCGTGTGCTCGAAGTATCCGACGGAGTTCGGGCCTGCGCCGAAGCCGATGGGATCCGGCGCGTATACGAGCCCTTGGGACTTCAACAGCATCACTGGCGGCACCACGGCGCGCATCAACTTCCAGGATACGTCCGCCGTCATCTGCGCGAATTGCCACACGACGATGAACCATCAGGCTCCGCTGTTTGCGCACTTCGATGCGAACGGAGCGTTCAACACGGCCATCCAGGTGAAGACCCCTTCGGCAGGCAATCCCACCGCCGTCCTCACGGACTGGCTCCCCGCCGGCCAGGCATTCTACTGGCGCAGCGGCGGAGCGGCAGTCACCGACATTCCCGGTCTCGGCGCTGAAATGGCCAAGGATCCGGCGGTCGCTCGCTGCGCCGTCAATCGCATCTGGAACCAAGCCATGTCGCGCGGTGACATCGTGAACGACCTCGCTTCGATCCCGGACATCGTCACCGACCCGCTGGTCAAGGACTTCACCGACAATGGGTTCAAGATGAAACGGGTCATTCGTAACGTGTTCACCTCCGACGACTTCGTGAAATTCTAAGGGAGGAGAGAAAAAGACCATGAAAAATATTGCTCTCACTCTCATCGCCACCGCGGCATTCGCCCTCACGGGATGCTCGAACGGCGCGAACGACAGCCTCTCGGGCTCGGACGGCAACTCGTACGACCCGAACTCTCTCGCCGCAGGGAACGACACCCAGCACCACTTCAAGGATCCGGGCACCGGAGACAACGGCGTCAACGATCCTACCCAGACGAGCGCAGACAATTCGGCCGTCGGCTCACCGGAAGTGGTCGCGCGTCTTCACTCATGCGCGAAGATTCCGTACGCGGCTCTGGGGTCCATCCTCTCCAGCCGCGGCGTAAACACGAAGTCCACGACTGCCAACTCGGCAGGCGCCATCTACAGCCAAGGCCGCTCGGCACTCGGCGTCGCGAACTACCCTGGGCGCGTTCCCGAAGCACTCGTCGCGTCGACCGCAGCTGTCTCGAAGGAGTTCGACGTCTTCGTTGCGGCAGCTGGTGAGATTCAGGCAAACTTCGCAACGGCCACAGCCTGCACCGGAGCAACGCTCCTCGACGCGGGCGGCAAGTTCACGATGGACGGTCTTTCATGCATCATGGGTAAGCCGGCGACAGACGAGCACGTCTTCATCGCCAATCAAGCGGTAACCGAAGCGCAAGCTCAGGGCCTCACCTTGGCGGACGGTCAGAAGATCGCCATCGCCTCGCTGCTCGAAGCAGCGCACACCTGCGAATAAAGGAGTCCTGTCATGTCTGATCAGCGATTGAAGGATCTCCGCGGCCCCGGTAGACGAGAGTTTTTGCGATGGAGCGCCACGGTGGCCGCAGTTCTCGGACTCGAGCGCGCGCGTTTTCTCGACGCGCTCAGCGGTTCTGCGGGAGTGGCACTGGCCGACCAGGCTGCATGCGGCTCCACGATGCGTTCCGTTCACATGGTTGCAGGCAACGGCGGGCTCGCGTGGTTCCAGTTGATTTGGCCGCACACCGCGATCGCGATGTCCACCGATCCCAACGTGGCCTTCCATGCCCAAGGCTCGGCAATGGCTGCTGCAGGGACGGACAAGCCCCTCGTCTACGCGCCGCAGTCTCCGTTCAAGAGTCTCGGCAAGACGAAACAGATCTCGGCATTCATGGCCGGCACGAACGAGACCCATACGTCGGCGCCGCAGTCTTCTGCGACGATCGCGACGGGCACTGGAATGATCGCCTCCATCGCGGCCATTCAGCAGGCGAACCCGACGCTCCTCCCAGTAATCGGCATCAACCCCACGGTGTACGGAACGGCGCCAGGCGCCCCCGGCATTGCGACGGTCGCAAACTCGGCGGGGCTCGTCGACCTCTTCAACAGCGCGGCGTCCAAGACGCTTCTGTCGACGCCCAAAGCAGCGGCGCTCAACGAAGCCTATTACAAGGCGTTTTTGGGGCTCAACGCGGCGGCCGGTCGCAAGACGATGAGCCGCTCGCTCGACACCGGTAAGGTGGCGGCGAACCTCCTCGGGAAGAATCTCTCCGAGCAGCTCAAACCCACGGGCGCCGACGATCTCGCGTACGGGATCAACGGCGGATCGCCCACCACCCTCGTCGAGATTGCTCACGCGCTCTGCACGGCAGTGAAGGCCTTCAAGCTCGGTCTCACGTCTTCGGTCATCCTTCCGGCCTTCCGCGACGATCCCCACGGCGCGTTCAACGACATGACGGGCACCGTCGCCATCGTGGCGGGGCTCGGCAAGATCCTCGACGCGTTCATGGCCGATTGCCAAGCGTCGGCAGATCCTTCGGGATGCTCAAAGTCGCTCGCTGACGGCATCGTAATGACCGTCCACGGCGACACTCCGAAAGACCCGACGCAGCGCAGCGGCTGGCCGGACGGTACGCCGGGCAACTCCAACTGGCTCTACGTCTTCGGCAACGGCTACACGAAGACCGGCTGGCACGGCAGCATCGCCGTCGACGGCTCGGTCGCGGGATTCAACCCGGCCACCGGCGCGGACGTTCCGGGACAAGCAAGCGCTATGACCTCGCAAGCTGCCGCAGCTGCCGCAGCCTACGCCGTCGCGAAGGGTGACCTGCGACGCGTGCAGGACTTCTACCGCGGTGGGTCGATCGCCGGCATCACCAACGCCGTGCAGATGTAGTCTGCACGTTTCGCGCAAGACCGTTGAGAAGGTCGAGGTCCGCCTACGTTCGCGTAGTGCGGGCCTCTTTTTTTGGAGCCTAAAAGGCGTTTGCCGCCGTCTTGCACGCCATCTGATCGGTGGCGCCCTGGATCCACGTGGCGATGCAGCGGTAGCCGTCGTCGCCGCTGGAAATCACCGAGCCTCCCTTGTGCACGAAGCCTCCGTTGTCGAGGCCGAGGGGCTTCATGACGATAAGTAGCTTCCTCAAGGCGAAGTCCTGTCCGCTCGCGGCGACGGCGCGGCTCGTCTCCTCCGGTTGGAGCGCGACGATCGACCGGTAGTTCGAGGCAATCTCTTCGATCGACGTGTCACCCGTCGTTGGCCGGAGGCCTGCCTCGTTGCCGAGCCGAAGGCCTCGCGCGCCGTAGACACGCATGGGCCGGCCGACCTGTCCGTGGCAGTCGAGCGTGCCGCAGCGGCGCTCGAAGAAGAGGCTCACGCCCGCCTGGAACTGCGCAGGGTCCGGAGCAAGAACGATCGTGTAGCGCGTGTTGTCGGGGATGTTCCCGCACGCGATCGCCGTAAGCACACCTCCGCATACAGCAGCCATCGCCGCGACGCGCACGGCCTTGTCGTAATTCCGTCGGGGTGCTTTGCGACGCATCGAGATCATTTGTTGAGGTAGACGTGTCCGACCGCAGAGAGAGCTTCACCCGCGGAGACCGGATCCTTGTGACAGTAGGCGCATGACGGCTCGCGGCTGATGTGGCTCTGCATGCTGCGGCGAACGCCGTCCTTGAAGATGCCCGCGAAGATCGGGAAGGCGGGATTCCATTGGTCGGCCGAAATGTAGAAGTTGCCGACGGCGTTGGTGAAGACCGGGTTTTTGGGTGAAGAGCCGATAGAATCGACGAGGAGAATCTCTGCGGAATCGACGCCGACCGCCATCGACGGGGACTGGAAGATCGTTCCAGCAACCGTGAAAGGGAACGAGTTGGCCGGGCCGGAAGCGGAATGACACAGCACGCAGGGCTGCCCTGCGCGATGGGTGGGACCGGGACTGACGTTCGGTGCTTCTCCGCCGAGAGCAGCGATTTCTCCGTCTGGAACGGGATTCGTGCAGGATACAATCGTGAGCGCGGAAAATCCTGCCACGAGCGTCGCAGCTGCGAGCGCTCCCGCTCGGCGCATCAAGTCGGTCTTCATTGGAACTCCACTTCGAACCCCACCGACCCATATAGGGCCGTTCGCGTGGTAACGAAGAGGGAGTTGAGAAACCGCGTGTACATCAGGTCTCCGGCGATCGTCAGTGCATATTGCGTCGTCGCTTCCGGAGAGCCAAGGAGAATTCGGGAGCCGCCGCCCGCCGTCATCGTGATGAGCGGGCCGAGCTCGCGATCGTTGCTACGGTACGTCGGCGTCGTGATTTTTCCGTCGGGAGCGACAAGCGCGGCATAGGCGAGCTGGTAAAAATTCGCGCTCGTCTGCGCGTTGAAGCGCACGTGGGGCCAGACGCGGAGATAGCGTCCGAGGTCTTGCATGTAGCGAAGGTCGGTGGTGGTCGACTTCTGCTGCCACGAATCGGCGTAGATGCGTTCCTCGAGTCGGAGAGTGGCGGTCGAGAATCGGTGAAGGAAGCGGATTCCCGCCGCGTAGCGATCACGCTCGGTAGGCAGCTGCTCGAGCGGACGGAACGGCAATCGGTAGAAGTTCACGAGGTCGACCGTCGCGCCCACCGGAATGCGCGAAGCGATGAGCGGTGAGAACATGGGGATGTAGCGGTAGAGCTTCGACTGATCTCCACGTTCCGCTGAAACTGTCCCGCCCACTTGGATGAGCGACGTCGGCGACATCACGATGGTGACGCTTCCCTCGAAGTCGTTCACGAGGAGCGTGTTGTGGAACGTGTCGAAAGGCGTCGTATTGCGACCGATGGTGTCCGCCGAGTGTGAATAGGCGAGCCGGGGAGTGATGAGCTTGTCCTTGAAATCTCCGGTGATCGCCAGGCCGCCGTGCATCGATCGGTAGTCGGGCTCTGCGGAGACGCCGGCGTTACCTTGAATGCCGTAGAGCCCCGGTTTGTACCCGGCGTTGAGCGACGCGGCGTAGCGCGTCTCTTTGTAGCGCGCAGAAGCCTCCGAGACGATGTCCGGAGACGCGGCGGTCACCACGTCGACGAGGTAGCTCGCGCCAACGTTCCATCCCGAGGTAGGAGAGACAATTGACGCGTTGATGGCGGGCGTGAAGATGTGGACGTGATTCGTATCCGTGTAGCCACTCACGTCGATCCCGGCCCTGACGACGAGGTTCTTCGCTTTCTGCGGAAGGCACTTGAGGATCTCCTCCTGGCTCTTCGCTTCGCGCATGCACTTGAGCTGGCCCTGCGTGAGGAACTCGGGCGTCTTCGAGGTCAACGTGATTTTAACGGTGACGAGCTCGCCATCCTTCGCGACGATCTCCTCGTCGAAGCCGAGCGGAATTCCGTTTCCCGTACCCTCGGCTTGCACTTTGTGCTTGCCCGGGTCGATCGAAAATTTCTTGGTGAGGCTCTCGGTCGGCACGGCGCGCTCGTCGAAGGTGACCTTCAAGTCGGTCACGCCGGCCGGTGGCACGAACGTCACGTGGGCGATGCGCGCGATGAACTCTTGGACCTTCGCCGCGGCCACCTTCATCACCGGCGCATTTTTCCTCTGAATTCCGAGCTGGAGCGCCTTCTGCGCATCTCTCACGGCATCGAGAACCTTGTCCGCCTTGTTCTCGCAGGAGGCGAGGTGAAGGCGCGTGCCGGGCTGCTCTTCGAGCTTGAGCGATTCTTTGTCTTGGTCGATGCACTCTTCGAGATTGCCCGCGAGCTTCGCGGCAACACCCGCGCTGGCGAGCTTAAATGCCTTGGCGCTCGACCAACCCGGCGGCGCGCGGCCTTCTTCCGGAGCAGCCGCTGGCACGGCGACGGCGGCTTTTTCTTCTTCTTCGGTCGCGGCGGGCGGAGGCGGGGGCGGCGGGGCGACGGCTTTCTGCGCCTCTGCAAACTGCGAACGGATATTCGGGCTGGTGCCTGACCCAGGCAGCTTGGCGCTCGCGTCTTCCTGGAGGGCGGACGTGAAATGAGCTTTCGCCTCGTCGGCCTGCCCGATCTGGGACGAGACCATGCCCATCGCGACGTAGACCTGAGCCTTCGTCGCCGCCGAGCACTTCTTGCTTTTGTTGCAACGGTCAAGCAGCGCCTGAAGCCTCTTCTTGGCGTCACTGTAGCTCGCGGAAACGTACTCCTCGCCGAGCACCGCTTGGGCTCCCGAGGCAACGGCCGCGTCATCTCCGGCCGCGCGGGAAGGGCCAGCGACGAGTACGACTACGAGCGCGAGGAGCGTTGCTAAACCGGCGCGCAGCAAGGAGCGGCGACCCACGGGTTTTACGGTACCGGAAATTGGCTCACGTTTGCGAGCGCTAGTTGCAGCCGCAGCCGCCGCCGCCGCCGCCGAGACCGCCCGCAGCTCCTTCGGATACGGCCCGCACGTGCTCGTCCAACCCGGTGGAAATGTCTTCCGGCACCATCGTCGGGTGGGCCAGCGTTCCGCGCTCATACGGGGCGACGGTCGCGCAGCCCGTCACGGTGGCCGCCTCGAACGCGAGCACGGCCGCCAAAACACCAAACTGAAAGACGGTGCGAACACGAGTGATGCACGCCATCGCAGGCTCCTTCGGGGGGGGAGGCTAAAAAGTCCACCCAATCGTGCCAAGGTTTGCACGAGCCACGCCAGGTTTTCCAAACTTCTGGAGCCAGCGAATTGCCCGCATAGTGAGTTTACACGGGTCGCAGAGGCTTGCACGCGTCTCGTCGTGCTGGATCGCTCGAGATCTAGTTGCGTCGGCACGTCCCGTGCTCACAGAATAGGTCATGATCGGACGATCGACACTGGCTGCTCTCGCGGCGGGCTGCGTCTTTGCCACCGTGCTCGCCGCGTGCACCGAGGACACGACGAAGTACGGAGACTCGAACGGGCTCGCGGGAAAGCATCTCCCGACCCCGAGCACGACGGCCACCGTTGCCCCCGGAGGCGACGGTGGAATGACGATGACGGGGCCAACGCTCAAAGATCTCTGCGGCGGCGCGGGGCCGCTCGACGGGGGCGCGTGCGCGGTGAGCTGGACGACCACGATCTATCCGAAGTACATCGCCGCGGCGGGCACCTGGAAATGCGCAGACGCCAACTGCCACGGCCCCGGGTCGGCGCAGCTCCCCTCGATCAGCGACAAAGCCGACAAGGCCTATCTCCAGCTTGCGAACTACAAAGGCTCGGGGCTCACCGGCTTTGCCAACAAGGTCTACATCAACCCGTGCTCCGTCGATCCCGCGACCTCCGCGCTCAGCTGCAATCTTTTGGGCTCGTGCACACCGACCATGCCCGTCACCGGTGGTAGCGTTAGCTCCGCAGGGGCCACGGCGGCCGAAAATGCAGACGTCGACAAGTGGCTCAAGTGCGGCGCACCTTTCAACTGATCAACTGAAAACGAAACGCTGAAGAATCGCCCGACGCCTTGGATCACCTTCTCTCCCGCCTAGAACGCCGCTTCGGCAAGTTTGCCGTCGCCAACCTGACCACCGTGCTCGTCGCGGGGACGGTCCTGGTGTTCCTGCTTTCCGTCGTGCGGCCGCAGTTCATCAATCTCATCGATCTCGATCTCGGACGCGTTGCTCAAGGGCAAGTGTGGCGACTCTTCACGTACGTGTTCATCCCGACGTACTTGCCGGATCTGAAGTCGCCAATGTCGATGATCCTCTGGTGCTATTCCATCTATTGGATCTACCTGACCGGATCGAGCCTCGAGAGCGAGTGGGGCGCGTTCAAGCTCAACATGTTCCTCCTGACCGGCATGCTCGGGACGACCATCGCTGCAGCAGTGAGCGGCGGCGCAGTCGGGAGCGGGCTTCTCGTCCTCACCTTGTTCCTCGCGTTTGCCACCGTTTTTCCCGACTACCAGATTCTTCTTTTTTTCGTCCTCCCGATCAAAATGAAATGGCTCGGCATCCTCTCTGGCGGCTTCCTCGTGTACAGCGCGGTAACGGGGAGCTGGGAGATGCGAGCGGCGGTCGTCGCAGGCTCCGCGAACTACCTGCTCTTTTTCGGGGAGCATCTCTGGGGACTGTGGAAGGGGCGTAACCTCGCTGTCCGGCAGGCTGCCAACCGCGCGTCGAGCCGCCCGCCACCGGCGGTCGCTGCAGGCCGGAGCTGCGCGATCTGCGGCGAACGCGAGGAGGACGGCGCAGACATTCGCGTTTGCTCCTGCGAAAAATGCGGCGGGCAGCAACGCACGCTCTGCCTCGCGCACGCCCGCAATCACTGAGGGTGTAGAGACCCTCAGACACGTCCGTCGTTGCTGATCTTCGGGAATTCCCGGGCCCGTGTCGCGCACCGAAAACCATGCACCGCCTCCCTCTACGCCGGCCCGCCCGGTCACGGCGCTCTTTTCGGGCGTGAAACGAATCGCGGACGATCAACCCTTGAGGACAAGTTTGTGGGGGATGCGGTGACCTACACTTCGAGCACGAGCTTGCCGAACGACGCATTGGTCGCGGTGTAGGCGTGCGCCGCTGCGGCTTCATCGAGGGGCATCACGCGGTCGATGATCGGTCGCAACATCCCCCGTTCGACGAGGGGCATCACGTGGTTCGCCAAAGCCTGCCCTGCCGCGATTTTTTCCTCGATCGGTCGACTGCGGAGCGCGGTTCCCACGATCGAGATCCGCCGTCGCAAGACCAGGCCGAGGTCGACGTCTGCGCGGGTCCCCGCCATCAGACCGACGAGAATGAGCCGTCCGCGAGTGGCGATGCACGTCAAGTCCTCAGGTACGTAGGCGCCCCCAACGAGCTCGACGACGACGTCCACCCCGCGCCCGTGCGTCAGGCGAAGCACCTCGCTGGAGAATGCGCTCCCCTCGACAACAATTCCTTCGTCCATGCCGAGAGCGCGCGCCCGTTCAAGCTTGCTCTTCGTGCGCGCCGTCCCGATCGACCGTGCACCGATCGCTCGGGCGATCTGCACGGCGGCCGTACCGACGCCGCTGCCCACCGCCGGAATGAGCACGATTTGCCCTGCGGAGAGGCCCCCCAAGAGGACCATCGCATCGTAAGCCGTGGTGAACGCTTCGGGGAGCGCAGCCGCATCCGTAAAGGAAAGCGCGTCCGGAATTCTCGCGAGCGTTCGAGCGTGCGTAACAATGTACTCTGCATACGATCCGCCGCCCACGAGCCCGAGCACGCGCGCTCCGACCGCGACGCCGCTCACACCCTCACCGAGCGCATCGACCTCGCCCGAGAACTCGAGACCGGGAATGTCGGCCGGGCAGTCGCTCGGCGCGGGATACGCGCCCATGCGTTGGAGGAGATCGGCGCGGTTGACGGCGGTAGCGCGCACCCTCACGCGCACTTCGCCGCGCCCGGGCTCCGGCGTCGGTACGTCACGGATCTGGAGGACGTCGGGATCGCCGAACTGGGTGATTACAATCGCGCGCATGGAGCGTAGTAGCACCCGCGTGCGACCGCGCTCACCAAAGAACGGTCAAGCCGATGCGAGCGCCCCACACCTGTTCTGCGCCTGGGAAAACAGCATTCACCAGGTTCGCTACCAAGCCGAACGTGGGCTGCACGCGATCGAACATCAGTCGAACGTTCGGCACCACGGTGACGTAGAGGCGGCGGTCGTCGGCGACGGGGGCGTCGACATAGTAAAGCTCGAAGAGCTCGACCCCCGCGGCAACGAGGTGGGTCACGCGGTAGCCGACGTAGACGGAGGTCACGGCGAGAAGACGGCTGCTCCCTCCTCGACGCACCGCGAACTGCCAATCGAGCGCCTGGCGGAGCTGGAGCACGAGCGGCCCGATCACGTGGCGCACGTCGACGAACGGACGGATCGCAAGAAATCCTTCTTGGAATGCCGACTCGTCCCACGGGCGCAGGGTCACCGCCGCGAGCGCCACATCACGGTTCTCGCTCTCGCGACTGAAGCTCGCCGTAGGGACCATGACTCCGAATCCGCCGCCGAATGCGAGCCCGGTTGGCGTAGCCCACACGGCGCGTCCGTAGATTTCGGCATTGCCCCCTACGACGCGGATGGGCTGAGGGCTCGAGGGCGCGCCGAGCGCGGTTTGGTACGTTGCGCCGGCGAACCACCGGCGACGCGCGAGGGGGATTTCTACGTTGAGCCTCTGGGTCTGGACGGGAACGTGACCGCCCGCGAGGGGGCTCGTGGGGCTCGACGTAAACGCGCCCATCGTAGTCTCCAGCGTTGCCTCGCTGTCGGCGTGAGTGAGCTCGGGCAGCGTCGGGGGCCGCTGCACCTCGGGCAAAAGGCGCGTGTCGTCCGTTTCGCCGGAGGCAGGGCCCGCCGCGACGAAGAGCGCGAGCGCGAGAAGGCTCGTCCAGACGTGACGCATCGTGTGGCAATAGCGCTCCGCGTGCACCGCGGAAAGGGTGCTCACTCATTCCTCTGCCAAATCTCGCTCAATTCGATTACGAGCGTAAGACCGTTTCATGTCCAACAAATGCGTGCAGCTCGTGATTCGAGGTCGGGTCACGGGAGTCTTTTTTCGAGCGTCTGCGCAGCGCGAGGCGCGGCGCCTCGGCATCACAGGCTTCGTCAAGACCCGCAACGACAGCTCGGTCGAGATCCTCGCCGAAGGGGACGAAGACTCCATCAAAGAGATCATCAGCTGGGCACATCACGGCCCCTCTGCGGCACGGGTCGACAGCTGCGACGTCCGGTGGCGGAGCTACAGCGGTGAGCACGCGGATTTTGAGATCACGCAATAGATTCCTCGGTTCGGCGTTCTCACGACGTGGGCACGCGATGACGAACGGCAGCAAAATAGGATTGTTTGGCGTTGTCCTAGCCTTGGCGTTCCGTGCCCCGCCCGCCGCCGCCGACGTGCCTCAAACGACCGTGGAAATCGGTAGCGCAGCTACGAAGCGCTGTGGTGCGCTCGGACCGAACGCGCTCCCCGCAGCCCTCCCCGCGATGCAAGCCAAGCTCGCCGAGGTTCGAGACCGTGTCGACGACAGGGTGGCCGCCAGCGTGAAAGCGGCGATGGACGCCAGTCCCCCAGCCGGTGAAGACGCCGGTGAAGCCTTCGACCTCACCGAGGCTCTCCTCCACGCGCCCCCTTCGGACCCAATGGGGGACCGCGTCGCTCTCGAGATCTCCTGCCTCCTCAGCGGGCTCGGTCACATAGGTACCACCCCAGCCGCTCGGCTTCTGGTTTCTGCGTACGCGATGGCGCCGTTTCGTGCAGAGGTGAATCGGCTCGTGAAGGTGATCGGGGAGCGAGCCCTCGCGGCGCTCATCGAGGCCCGAAAGAGCGCATCTCCAGCTACGCGCTCGTGGTCGAGCGGTGTCCTCGAAGCGATGAACAAGAAACTCCCGGGTGACGCGGTGCAGAGCAAGAGCAACCAGGTCCTCGCCGACGTCCTCATGGCCTACGGAAATATCCACGACATGGACGCGATCGGCGTCATCCTGTCGTTCGTCAACTCAGACCGTGTGCAGATCCGGGATGCGGCACGCGAGGCGCTCGGCGCCTACGGACAGGACGCGCTCGCCAAGCTGCGCGAGGCACACAGCAACCTCACGGGCAAGAACGCGCGCGACGACTGGAGCGCCGCGCAGGTCGCGAAAGAGCTATTTTTAGCCTACGACAAGGTTCGCTTGCAGGAGGTCTATGCCCTCCTCGACGAGGGCCTCGCCCTCGAGAAAGCTGGCAAGCTCGACGAGGCCGTGGTGGCGTTCGATCGCATTCTTGCGCGGCAGCCGATGCTCGATCGCCGCTCCGAGGCCGTGCCCACTTATGTGCAGTATGCACTGACTATCGAGGAGAAGAATCGGCCAAGTGCGCTCGCTTACTTGCGCAAAGCCGCCCGCCTCGATCCGGAGAACGCGCGACAAGGGCAGATCGCCAGCGAAGTTGCCTACCTCGAAGGCGAGGAGCTCCTCGCACATGGGGTGGTCGATAGCGCGCGCTTCCAGAAAGCCGCGGCGCTCGATCCCGGAAACGCGAGGGCACGTGCGGAGCTCGCTCGCATCGACGCCGCTGCGGCAGGCCGTGATGCGCGCGTGCGACGTTGGGAGTGGGCGGGGGGCGGCGCCGCAGCAGCAGTCGCCTTGCTGATCCTCTTCGGGCGACGTCCCAACAAACGCAAAAGAGCGACGAGCTAGAGAAGCCCGTCGCTCATCGTGCGAGGTATTCGCGAAACCGAAGTTACTCGGCTTTGACGCCTTCTTTGGGGCTCGCTGCCGTGGTGGCCTTCTTCGCCTTAGCGGCCTTCGGTGCAGCGGCCTTCTTCTTCGGCTTGTCGTCGCCTTCGCCCTTGGGCGTTGCTTCGCCAACCCACTCAATCATGGAGATCGGTGCGTTGTCGCCGCGGCGGGGTCCGAACTTGACGATGCGGGTGTAGCCGCCTGCGCGACCTTTGAAGCGCTTGGCGAGATCGAGGAAGACCTTCTCCACGATGTCGACGCGCTTGGACTCTCCGCCCTTTTCGATCTTCGTGACGAAGCGCGGAATGTAGGCTGCGACGAGTCGCGTGGCGTGAAGCCGGCGCGCCTTGTCGAGGTCGGAGAGCTTGTCTTGGGGCGTGTACGCGACTTCACCCAGGCGGATGGCCTTGGTGAGGAGGCGCTCGGCAACGCGGCGAAGCTCTTTCGCCTTCGCGTCGGTCGTCTCGATCCGCTCGTGCAGAACGAGATTGGCCGTCAGATTGCGAAACATCGCTCGACGGTGGCTGGTGTTGCGGTCGAACTTCCGACCTGCATTATTATGGCGCATGACTCAGTTCCTTATCGCAATCAGGCCTGAGCCTGCTGCGCCTTCCACCGCTCGATCATCTGCGGCCAGTTGTCGATCTTCATTCCGAGAGAGAGCCCCATGTTGGCAAGGATCTCTTTGATTTCCTTCAGGCTCTTTCGGCCGAAGTTCTTGGTCTTGAGCATGTCCTGCTCCGTACGCTGAACGAGCTCACCAATAAGCGTGATGTTCGCGTTCTGCAGGCAGTTTGCCGAGCGGACGCTGAGCTCAAGCTCGTCGACCGAGCGGAATAAATTCTCGTTGAGGGGCTCGTCTTCGCCGCCGCCGACGACGTAGCTGGCTTCTTCCGTCTCTTCGAAGTTGATGAAGATCGAGAGCTGCTCTTTCAGAATCTTCGCCGCGTAGGCAACGGCGTCCTGGGGCTTCACGCTGCCGTTCGTCCACACTTCGAGCGAGAGCTTGTCGAAGTCAGTGACCTGACCGACGCGCGCGTTGGTGACCGTGTAGTTCACCTTGCGAATGGGGGCGAAGAGGCTGTCGATCGGGATGGTGCCGATGGGCATCGTCGCCGTCTTGTTCTTGTCCGCGGGGACGTAGCCGCGGCCCACGTTGACCGTGAGCTCCATCGAGAGCGGGCCCTTTTTGTCGAGCGTCGCGATGAGGTGATCAGGGTTGAGGACCTGGAGGCCGTCGACGAGAAGGATGTCCTTCGCGTAAACCGGGCCGGGGCCTTCCTTCTCGATGCGGACGGTGTACGTCTTCGCGTTCGCGGCCTTGAGGACGACTTCCTTCAAGTTGAGGATGATGTCCGTGACGTCTTCGACGACGTCCGCGATCGTGGTGAACTCGTGGAGCGCTCCGCCTTCCATCCGGACGGCCGTGATGGCGGCGCCCTGGAGGGACGACAGGAGGATTCGCCGGAGCGAGTTGCCGATGGTGATACCGAAACCGCGCTCGAGCGGCTCGCAGGTGAACTTGCCGTAAAACTCGGTGATCGTCTCGCTCTCGATTTGAATGCCGCGCGGACGAATGAGATCTCGCCAATTCCTAGTAACGATATTCATGTTTCAACTCGCTCCCGATGATTCGTTTACGCGGCGATCCCAACTTGCTTTTGAACCCGCTCGCCAGCGAAGTCCGTCGCCTGCCCGTATGTAGAAGATAAAAAGAGGAAGTCGCCTGGCTGCTTAGCGGCTGTAGTACTCGACCACGAGCTGCTCGCGAATTTGCGGCTCGTTGAGCTCTTCGCGGACGGGGGCGCCTTTGTAGATGCCGGCGAAGTTCGCCTTGTCGAGCTCGAGCCACGTGAGCTGTGCACGCTTCTCGGTCTGCGCGAGAGACGCGCTGATCTGCGCGATCTTGCGGCTGGCTTCACGGATTTCGACCTTGTCGCCCGGGCGGAGAATCACGCTGGGGATGTTCACGCGTTTGCCATTCACGAGGATGTGATTGTGCTTCACGACCTGGCGAGCCTCTGCACGCGTAGCGCCGAAGCCGAGACGATGAACGACGTTGTCGAGACGGCTCTCGAGGAGTCCGAGCATCTCTTCGCCGGTGCGGCCCTTACGGCGCGTGGCGTCGAAGTAATAACCCTGGAACTGGCGCTCGAGGATCCCGTAGATGCGGCGGACCTTCTGCTTCTCGCGGAGACGAACGGCGTACTCGGAGAGCTTGATGCGCCCCTGCCCATGCTGTCCCGGCGGATAAGGCCGGCGCGTGTACGCGCACTTTTCAGTGTAGCAACGCTCTCCCTTGAGAAAGAGCTTCATGCCTTCACGGCGGCAGAGTTTGCACACCGGGCCAATGTAACGAGCCATTCGATTTGTCCTTCTTATTTAGAAGTCTTCTTTCGAAGACTAAAAAACCGGTTTACACGCTTTCGCGCTTCATCCCGGATACCGCTCGGAGACCGAGCAGGGAGGGCTTTTTACGCCTTTCCCAACGATTTGCAAGTCACCCCGAGCGGGTTGTCGGCTCGGGGTGTCTTGGGCTTACACCCTGCGGCGCTTGGGGGGACGGCAGCCGTTGTGCGGCACCGGCGTCACGTCACGGATGAGCGTGACCTTGAAGCCCGCCGTCTGCAGCGCACGGAGCGCGCTCTCGCGACCGGCTCCGGGGCCCTTCACGAAGATCGCGACCGAACGCATCCCGTGCTCCATTGCCTTGCGCGCGGCTTCCTCGGCAGCGAGCTGGGCGGCGAACGGGGTGCTCTTGCGCGAGCCTTTGAAACCGCGCGAGCCGGCGCTCGACCACGCAACGGCATTTCCGTTGACGTCCGTGATCGTGACGACCGTGTTGTTGAAGGTCGATTGAATGTGCGCGATTCCCGTCGCGACGTTCTTCTTGACCTTCTTCTTGGGGGTTTTTGCCTTCGGGGCCGACGTGGCCGATTTCGCAGTTGCCATGAGTTACTCCAGGAACCTTAAACCGTGGGCTTTCGCGCGCGCGAAAGGATGCCCTTACGCGGTCCCTTGCGGGTGCGGGCGTTCGTGTGCGTGCGCTGCCCGTTTACCGGGAGGCCCTTGCGATGGCGAAGGCCGCGGTAGCAGCCGATGTCCATCAATCGCTTGATGTTCGTCTGCACTTCGCGACGGAGGTCGCCCTCTACTTTGTATTCGGTCTCGAGGAGCTCGCGGATCTTCTTGATCTCGGTCTCAGTGAGCTCTTCGGTCTGCTTGTTGAGCGGGATTCCCGCTCGGTTGCAGATCTCACGCGCAAGCGTCTTTCCCACGCCGTAGAGGTACGGAAGGGCATAGGCAATCTGCTTGTGACGGGGAAGGTCGACGCCGGCGATACGAGCCATTTGTGGTTATCCTTGACGCTGCTTGTGACGGGGATTCTCGCAAATGATTCGGACCACGCCCTTACGGCGGACCACTTTACATTTGTCGCAAATCTTTTTGACCGAGGGACGAACTTTCATAGGACTCTCTACTTATGTCGATAGGTGATGCGGCCGCGACTTGGATCGTATGGACTGACTTCGACCGTGACGCGGTCACCTGGGAGGATTCGAATATAAAACTGGCGCATTCTGCCGCTGATCGTAGCGAGGACGACGAGCCCGTTGTCGCACTTCACGCGAAACATCGCGTTCGGCAGCGCTTCTTGGACGACGCCGTCGAACTCCAGCTTGTCGCCCTTAGGCTCTTTTCGTTCCCGACGCTCACTCATTTATTGGCTGATTCCTTCTTCTGTTCCGGCTTCTTCTCAGAGAGGCCGACGGCGCTAAGAACCCGTGCGGTCACTTCTTCTACCGACCCCACTCCATCGATCCGCTTGAGATTCCCACGCTTCTCGTAAAACGGAAGAAGCTCACTGGTCATGCTGTCGTACGTATCCAGACGCTTTTGAACCACGGCTTCATGGTCGTCCGCCCGGTGCTCGAGCTCCGCATCGGGGGGAGGGGGTTTGTACTTCAAATGATAAATCTGTCCAGTACGTTTGTCCGTGCGGCGTAGCACTGCGCGCTCCATGAGGAGCTCACGGGGCACATCGATGGCGAGGACCGTGTCGAGCTTTTGCCCGCGCTGCGCGAGAAGGGAACCAAGCGCTTCTGCCTGGGGAACGGTGCGGGGAAATCCGTCGAGGAGAAATCCGTTCTTTGCGTCCGCGTCCTTCGTGCGCTGATCGATGAGATCGATCACCACGTCATCAGGAACGAGACCGCCCGCTGCCATCTTCGCGACGAGCTCCAGCGGAAGCCGGCCCTCGCTCTTCGCGGCCCGAAGCATGTCACCCGTCGAGATCTGCGGAACGTGGGCGTGCTTGCAGAGCTCTTTCGCCTGCGTCCCCTTCCCTGCGCCCGGAGGGCCCACGAGAACGACGCGCATCACGTGTCCCTCCTGCCGCGGACGCGCGTTGCTTTGCCGCCGGCTCCGGAGAGTCCTTCGTAGTTACGCGTGATGAGGTGCGCTTCGATCTGGCTGACGGTGTCGAGGGCCACGCCGACAACGATCATGATCGACGTCCCACCCCAGCGAAACGGGACGTGGAACGCTTCGCTCACGACCGTGGGAACGATGCATACTGCAGCGACGTAGAGCGACCCGCCAAACGTGATGCGCGTGAGGACGTGATCGATGTAGTCGGCCGTCTGCTTCCCCTGGCGAATGCTGGGGATGAAAGCCTGCTGCTTTTTGAGGTTGTCGGCCACGTCGACGGCTTGGAAGGTGACCGCCGTGTAGAAGTAGCAAAAGAAGATGATCAGGCCAACGTAGAACATGTTGAAGACCCAGTCGCCGCGCTGGAGCATGCCCTGGAGCGTCGACATCCCCGGGATCTTGAAGTTCGCGAGGGTCGCCGGAAACATCAGCAGCGACGAGGCGAAGATCGGCGGGATGGTTCCTGCGGTGTTCACGCGGAGCGGGAGGTGCGCAGTTTGCCCGCCGTACACGCGTCTGCCGACCGTGCGGCGTGCGTAGTAGATCGGGATTTTCCGCTGCCCACGCTCGAAGAAAACGATCGTGGCCACGGTGGCGAGAACGAGCGCCGTCACCGCCGCGAGATTGAGCGGCTGAATGTTCCCTTTGTTCGTCTGGAAGTAGTTGAAGATTCCAGCGGGGATGCCGTCGACGATTCCCGCGAAGATGATGAGCGAGATTCCGTTGCCGATACCGCGCTCGGTGATCTGCTCGCCAACCCACATCATGAAGCAGGTGCCGGTGGTGAGGGTGAGGACACTCATGAGGCGGAAGCTCCAGCCCGCGTGGACGACGACGTCGCCGACGTGGGAGCTGTCCGAGAGATCGCCGTTGTTGAGCGCTTCGAGGCTCATGGCGATACCGAAGCTCTGCACGAGCGAAAGAAGAATCGTTCCGTATCGCGTGTACTGGTTGATCTTACGCTGCCCCTGCTCGCCTTCCTTGCGGAGCTCGTCGAGGGGCTTGAAGACCATCGTCAGAAGCTGGAGCACGATGCTCGCGCTGACGTACGGCATGATGCCGAGAGCAAAGATCGAGAGGTTCCCGAGCGCGCCGCCGCTGAACATATTGAAGAGACCGAGAAGGCCTCCGCCCTGCTTGCTCACCACGGCCTGCATCACATTCCGGTCGACTCCGGGAATGGTGACGAAGACGCCGATGCGATAGACGGCAAGCAAAGCGAGCGTGAAAATAACCCGCTTCCGGAGCTCCGGCACTTTGCCGATGTTCGCGAAACCGGAGAGGCCAGCCATGTGAAGTGCCTCGGTCCTACTGGGCCGCGACTGCGGTCGCGAGGATGGCCTTGCCGCCGGCCTTCTCGATTTTCGCAGCTGCCGTCTTCGAAAACGCGTGGGCCGTGACGATGACCGACTTCGTGATCTCCCCGTTGCCGAGGATCTTGATCTCGTCGCATGCGCCCTTCACGAGACCGCGGTCACGCAGAGCGCGTTCGTCGACCTTGGCGCCGGCGCCAAAGATTTCGAGCGAGCTGACGTTGACCTCTGCCACCTTCTTGGCAAAGGCGTTGGTGAATCCGCGCTTGGGAAGGCGGCGCGCGAGCGGAGTCTGCCCGCCTTCAAAGCCGCGCTTGATACCGTTACGCGCGTACTGGCCTTTTTGGCCACGACCTGCGGTCTTACCGAGGCCTGAACCGACGCCGCGACCTTTTCGGGTCTTCGGTTTGTTAGAGCCGACCGGCTTTGCAAGCTTGGAGAGTGTGTCCGACATGAGAATTCAAGAAGCGGCGGCAATCAGCCGTCGACTTCCTCCACGGTGATGAGGTGCATGACCTTCTTGACCGCACCACGGAAAGACGGGGTGTTCTTGACCACGACCTCCGAGCCGGGGCCACGGAGCCCGAGCCCCTTGATCGTCGAACGCATCGGCTCCGACTGCCCGATGACGCTCTTCATTTGCTTGACGCGCAGGCTGGTTTTCACGGCGTCTCCATGCTGGGTGCGCTCTGGCGAGTGCCGGTCAGGCTGGTGAGGCTCGCCGACGACTTGCGATCGAGCGGGATGAGATCCGTCGCGACTTTGCCGCGCTTGGCGGCCATCATGTCGAGGCTCTTGAGTGACTTGAGAGCCTTGATGGTCGCGCGAACGACGTTGTGAGGATTCGCGCTGCCGATGCATTTCGTGAGGATGTCGTGGATGCCCGCGCTCTCGACGACGGCGCGAACTGCGCCGCCCGCGATGACGCCGGTTCCTGCCGAGGCAGGCTTCAAGAAGACTTCGCCCGCACCGAAATGTCCGAGGACCTGGTGCGGAATGGTGACGCCGTTCAGCGGCACTCGGAAGACGTTCTTGCGCGCCTGATCATTCCCCTTCCGAATGGCTTCGGGAACTTCATTCGCTTTGCCGAGCCCTACTCCCACGTGACCAGCTTCGTCGCCAACGACGACGAGCGCCGCGAACGAGAAACGGCGGCCGCCCTTGACGACCTTCGCCACGCGGTTGATGTGGATGATGCGCTCTTTGAGCTTGTCTTCGTCGATCTGATCGTAGGCTGCCATGTTCTATGTCCCTTAAAACTTCAGGCCGGCTTCGCGAGCCGCTTCGGCGAGGGCTGCAACGCGCCCGTGGTAGAGGTATCCGTTGCGGTCGAAGACCACGGAGCTGATGCCCTTGGCGAGGAGAAGCTTGGCAATGACCGCGCCGACCTTCTTGGCCTCGGCGCTCTTCGTCGCATCGTCTGCGCCGCGAACGCTGGCCGAGAGCGTAGACGCGTGTGCGACGGTCGTCCCGCCCACGTCGTCGACACACTGCGCGTAGATGTGCTTCGCGCTGCGGAAGACCGTCAGCCGCGGTCGTTCGCTCGTTCCACTGATCTTGCGGCGGATGCGGAGCTTGCGGCGCTCGCGCCCTACGATTTGCATTGCCATGACTATTTCCCGCCTTTTCCAGCTTTGCCCGCCTTGATGCGGACCTTTTCACCTTGGTAGCGAACGCCTTTACCGCCGTAAGGCTCCGGCGGGCGGAAGCCACGAATCTTGGCCGCGGTCTCGCCCATTTTCTCTTTGTCGGCGCCGGTGAGGATGATGATCGTCCCTTTCGAGTCGCCCGGAATCTCGGCCTTGATCCCGGCCGGGATCGGGAAGAGCACCGGATGGGAAAAGCCGAGGAGGAGATTGATCGACTGCCCCTTCACTTCGGCGCGGTACCCCGTTCCAACGAGCTGGAGCGTCTTCGTGTAGCCAGTGCCGGCGCCGAGGATCATCGAGTTGATGAGCGCGCGCGCGAGGCCTTGAAACCGCGCGCCGTCGCGACCACCGATGGTGGGCTGAACGGAGACCGTGGCTCCTTCGATCTTCACTGCAACGTTCGGCGGGAGGACGCGGGTCATGGACCCCTTCGGGCCCTTGATGTCGATCACGCCTGCGTTGAGGGTTGCCGTGACTCCCTTGGGAATCTCGACGGGAATCTTTCCGACGCGCGACTGCTTGAATTCGCTCTTTACGGGAGCTGCAGCCGCTTTGGTGGTTTGGGCAGTCATGGGATCACCAGATCTCGCAGAGGAGTTCGCCACCGACACGCTGCTTACGCGCATCCTTGTCGGTCATAACTCCGCGACTGGTGCTGAGGATGGAAACGCCCATCCCCGAGCAGACCTTCGGAATGCGATCGTGGCGGACGTACACGCGGCGACCAGGGGTCGAGACGCGGCGGACGCCGTCGATCGCGCTCTGCTTGTCGCGGCCATAACGGAGGACGAGAGTAAGCGTGCGAACGGTTCCGGGCTTGGTTCCTGGAGCAACGTCATCGGGGTCGCTCACGCGCACGTCGTCGATGAAGCCTTCGCCTTTGAGCACTTCACCAATGTGCTGTTTCAAGTGCGAGTGCGGCATCTCGATGCGGTCATGACGCGCGAGCGCGCCATTGCGGATACGAGTCAACATGTCAGCGATCGGATCGGTCATCATGGGATCACCAGCTCGCCTTGATCACTCCGGGGATTTCCCCACGGAGCGCAAAAAGCCTCAGACACACGCGGCAAAGCTCGAACTTGCGGTAGTAACCGCGAGCGCGACCACACACTTTGCAGCGGCTACGATGCCGCACCGGAAATTTCGGTGCGCGATTGAGTTTTGCGAATTGACAGGCACGAGCCATCTTCAGTTCCTCTTTTGTAAAATTCGCGAGAGCGGCGTGATCGGGCGATCAGGCTGCGCGGAAGGGCATCCCAAGTTGTTGGAGAAGGGCGCGGCCCTCGTCGTCGGTTCGCGCGGTGGTCACGAAGCTGATGTTCATGCCCTTGATGACGTCGATGCGATCGTAGTTGATTTCCGGAAAGATGATCTGCTCGCGGAGGCCGAGCGTGTAATTTCCCTTGCCGTCGAACGCCTTGCGCGAGACGCCGTGGAAGTCACGGGTGCGGGGAAGCGCGATCGTGATCAGACGATCGAGGAACTCCCACATGCGCGCGCTGCGCAGGGTGACCATGGCCCCGATCGGAATGCCCGCGCGGAGCTTGAAGCTCGCGATCGCCTTCTTGGCCCGCGTGATGACCGGCTTCTGACCGGTGATCGCGCGAATCTCTTCGACCGCCGCTTCGACGATCTTGGGATTTGTGACCGCAGCGCCAAGGCCCATGTTCAGAACGATCTTCTGAAGGCGGGGAACCTGATTCGGGTTCTTGTAACTGAATTGCTTGGTGAGCGCGGGGACGATGTCCTTCTTGTAGCGGTCAAGGAACCGCGGCGCGATCCCCTCGACGGACGTCGTGACCTTCGACTCGGGGGTCGAGTCGGACTTCGACTTTTTCTCGCCCTTTTTTTCTTTTTTAGCAGCCATGACGGTCCCTTATTTCTTCTCAGCGCGGGGCGCTGACGGAATCTCTTCGCCGCTCTTCACCGCGACGCGGGTCTTCTTACCCTTGTCGTCGACCGAGAACTTGACGCGCGTGCCTTTGCCCGTTTTCGGATCGACCGGCATCACTTTGCAGGCGTGGATGGCCGCCTCGCGCTCGAGGATCCCGCCTTGGGGGCTCTTCGGCGAAGGGCGCATGTGGCGCTTGATGAGGTTGATTCCTTCGACGATGACCTTGTCGTCGTCGACGAGAATCCGGGCGATCTTGCCCTTCTTGCCCTTGTCCTTGCCGCTTATGACGACGACGGTGTCGCCCTTACGAAGACGAGCCGCCATCACAGCACCTCCGGCGCAAGCGAAATGATCTTCATGAACTTTTTCCCGCGGAGCTCGCGAGCGACCGGGCCAAAGATGCGGGTCCCGATGGGCTCGAACTGCAGGTTGATGAGGACAGCGCTGTTCTCGTCGAACTTGATGTAGCTGCCGTCGGCGCGCGACTGCTCGCGGCGGGTGCGGACGACGACCGCTCGCGCGATGTCCCCCTTCTTCACCTTGGCGCCGGGAAGAGCTTCTTTGATGGAGACGACGATGACGTCTCCAATGCTGGCGTAGCGCCGGCGCGATCCGCCGATCACCTTCACGCACTGGACTCGTTTTGCGCCGCTGTTGTCGGCGCAGTCCAGAATGGTTCGCATCTGAATCATGACTGTTCTTTCTTAGACGCCGCGTGGGAACGCGTCGTCACTCCTCGATGAACTTTTTGACGAGGCGCACGACGACAAAGCGCTTGTCGCGCGAGATCGGGGCGTGCTCCTGAATTTCTACCTGATCGCCGACGTTGTATTGATTCGTCTCGTCGTGCGCTTTGAAGCGGACGCGCGTGCGAACGTACTTTCCGTAGAGCGCGTCGCGGTGCGAGTTGATCGCCTCGACGACGACGGTCTTCATCATCTTGTTCTTGATGACCTTGCCGACGATCTTGCGGCGGAACCCGTGGGCCTCGTGCGACGAGTCGAGCTCGGCAGTCGAGCTCGGCGCCTTGGGGGCGACGGCTTTCGTGACTGCGGGAGCCGCTTTTTTCTTCGGCGCTTGCGACTTCTCTGCGGTTGCCATGGCTACTTCTTCTCGCTCTTCGCCGCTGCCTTCGCGGCCTTCGGCTTGGTGGTTTTCTCAGTGGCCGTTTTTGCGGCTTTCGGAGCCTTCGGCGCAGCAAGCTTCGCGGCGGGCTTCGCAGCTTTCGGGGCTGCTTCCGTTCCCGCGCTCGCTGCCATCGCTTTTTGAACGAGAAGCGTCTTCACGCGCGCAAGCTCACGGCGCGTGCTCTTGATGACACTTGTGTCGTCGAGGCGGTTCGTGAAGTTCTTGAAGCGCCCGGCAAATTTCTCGCCGGCAAGCTTCTTTTCGAGCTCTTTGAGATCCTCCACCGAACGCTCGCGGAGATCCTTGGCTTTCGCGGATTTCATTTTCAGGTCACTCCACGCACTAGGAATTTGTAACCGATGGGGAGCTTGTGGCCTGCGAGGCGAAAGGCTTCGCGCGCTGACTTCTCGTCAACGCCGGAAATTTCGTACATCACGCGACCGGGGAGGACGACGGCCGCCCACTCCTCGACGCCACCTTTGCCGCCTCCCATTCGAACTTCGAGCGGCTTCTTCGTGACCGGACGGTCCGGGAAGACGCGAATCCAGAGCTTTCCGGCGCGCTTTACGTGGCGGGTGATCGCCATTCGAGCCGCTTCGATCTGACGGGCGGTGAGGCGACCCGGTTCGACGGCTTGCATGCCGAAGTCGCCGAAGTCAACATCGGAGCCGCGCTGCGCGAGGCCGCGGTTGTTGCCCTTCTGCATCTTTCGATATTTTGTTCGTTTGGGAGAAAGCATTGGTCGTCTCTTAGATGATCAGGAGGTCACGCCCGCGATGGGACGGCGATTGCGGCGCTGGAGAACCTCGCCCTTGAAGATCCAAACCTTGATTCCGATGATTCCGTATTTCGTCTTCGCTTCAGCGAGACCAAATTCGATATCGGCGCGGAGGGTGTGAAGCGGAACGCGTCCTTCACGGTAGGTCTCGACGCGGCTCATTTCGCTTCCGCCGAGCCGGCCGGAGCAGCGAATACGAATGCCTTTGGCGCCGAACTTCATGGCCGTGGAGAGGGCCTTTTTCATCGCTCGCCGAAACGCCACGCGGCGTTCGAGCTGGGTAGCGACGTTCTCGCCGACGAGCTGCGCCGAAGTCTCCGCCTTCCGGATTTCCTGGACGTCGATGAAGACTTCGTTCTCGGTAAAGGACTGCACGCCCGGGAAAAGAGTCTCCCCTTTGACTGCCGTCTTCAGATTACCGACTTTGAGGATCTCGATCCCCTTGCCGCCCTTGCCGATGACCATACCGGGGCGCGCGGTGTAGACGATGACCTTCGCCTTGTTCGCGGCGCGCTCGACTTCCACGGACGCGATGTTGGCGTTCATGAGGTAGTCTTTGACGGCCCGCTTGATGCGGATGTCTTCGTGGAGCCACTTGGCGTACGCCTTGTCCTCGAACCACTTGGAGTTCCAGGTTTTGATGATGCCGAGGCGGAAGCCTAACGGATGGACTTTCTGACCCATGGTTCTTTCGTGTCCTCGAAATGACTAGGCGCGCTCGCCCAGAATGACGGTGATGTGGCTCATACCTTTTTGAATTCGCGTGGCGCGGCCCATGGCTCGCGGACGCCAGCGGCGCATGAATTTATTGGGCGCCTTGTCCACGAAAGCGGTCTCGACGAAGAGCGCGTCGAGGTCAACCCCGGGGCTCTGCGTGCGCGCGTTGGCAACGGCACTCTCGATGACCTTCTTCAAAACGGGCGAACCCGCTTTCCTGGTGAACTCAAGGAGTTGAAGAGCCTCCCCGGCCGAGCGGCCGCGGACGAGATTGACGACAACACGAGCCTTACGCGGGCTGAGCCGCGCGAAGCGGGCGATCGCTTTGCTAACCATGACTTTTGGAACCTTTCGACGTCGTCGTACCTGCTTGCCTGACTGGCAAAAGCTTCCTCTGCGCCTTTCGGCGTACGAGGAGCAGGCCGTTACGACCGCCTAAAACCTACGAAGAAACGCGAACTTCGATGCGATCCTCAACCCACGTGTGGGCGAAGGGAGGCGTACTTTACGCGCGGATGGGCAATTGGCAAGGGAAAAAGGGGCATGGGATGAAGCGCGCATTCGTGCGATGAGTCAGCGCTGCCGATGCGGGACACCCTGAAATGGGCGATGCGAGCGCTGGGCGTCCTTTTCTTGGCGTCAGGCGCCGAACGGCATGCCCATGCGCAAGCGCTTGCGAGCCCGCGGACCTCTTCTCTTAGCTGGGTTCGCCTTCCTGGTGCAGAGGAATGCGTGGCGACGCAGCCCCTAGCGCGCGCGGTGGAAGCGCGTCTTGGGCGCACGGTGTTCGTTTCGGCGGCGCAGGCCGATGTCTCCGTCGAAGGGCGAATCGAGCCAAAAGCAAAGGGCTGGCATGCGGTCATCACCCTCCGGGATGCACGGGGGTGCTCTCCTCGGCACGCGCGAGCTCGCTCGGGACGAAAAATCGTGCGACGCGATGCGCGAGCCTCTCGCCCTCGTGATCGCGGTGATGATCGATCCCGATGCTGCGCTCGGTCCGCGCCCCGTACCGCCCGCGCCGACGCCCACCGCTCCGGAGCCGCCGCCTGCGCCCGCTCGTCCGCCTCCGACGATCATCGTCGAGCGTGAACGCGTCTATGTTCCAGCTCCCGCAAGAGCGCGCTCGGCGCCATGGCGTTTGGAGGCGAGCGCGGCGGCGATCACGAGCCTCGGCCTCGTGCCGGGCGCTCCGATCGGCGCGTATGTGGGCGGGATCATCGAGCCTCCGCGATTCATCGGGCTCGAGGGGTACGCAGCGCTTTGGCCTTTTGGATCGAAGAGCACCGATGGCGGTGGGAGCGTGGCTTTTCAGCTCGCTTACGTCGGCGGCGCGCTCTGTCTTCTTAGGCTGCACACCGAAACAGTCCATCTTTATGGATGCCTCGGGATGCAGGTCGGTGTCTTGCGAAGCGACGGCACCTCGCTCGCCGTCCCGGCCTCGGCGACATTTCACCCGGTCGTGAACGAGGCGGCCGAAAGGCGTCTGAGCGTGAAGGTCGTCGGCCCGTTCGTCTTCCGCACGGGGGTCGCGCTCATCGTCCACATCGTCCGCGATCACTTCGTCAACACGCGCTCCGACGGGACGAGCGGCGAGCTTTTTCGGATGTCGGTAGTCGCGACGACCCTCGATGTCGGCATCGGGGTGATCTTTCCATGATAATCGGCTCCCTGAGCCCCCACTTCAGTGGACACGTCCTTGGCACACATCATCGCTGACCAGGCCACGGTCCCTCGGGCGGCGGAGGTGACGACGGCCCAAGTTTTTCGGGACTACGCGCAGTTCGTGTGGCGCGTGCTCCGCCGGCTTGGCGTTGCCAAGTCAGACATCGAGGACGTCTGCCAAGAGGTGTTCGTCGTGATTCACCGCAAGCTCGGCGACTTCGAAGGGCGCTCGTCGCTCCGCACCTGGATTTACGGTATCTGCGCGCGGACGGCCTCGGACTACCGGCGTCGCGGATACGGACGGAGAGAGCTCGTGACCGAAACACCCCCAGAGCAAATCGCCAACGACAACGCCCACGACGAGCTCGCCCATCATCAGGCCCGAGCGATCCTCGATCGGATCTTGGACGCGCTCGACGACGACAAGCGCGCGGTCTTCGTTCTTTATGAGATCGAGCAGCTCTCGATGGCGGAGGTCGCCGACGCGGTAAGCTGTCCATTGCAGACCGCGTATTCGCGGCTTCACGCCGCACGAAAGTTGGTCGAATCGGGCATCGAGCGCGCCCGGCACGGCGCAACAGCCCTCGGGAGGAGCTCATGAGCCAACAAGATCCGCCGCGACTCCTCGACTCCGCGAGTCCGTACGTTCGCTCGATCCTTCGAGCCGGTGAGGGCGAGGTGCCCGACGAAGCGAAGCTCGCGGCGTTGGCGCTGAAGCTCGGACCGATCCTCGGGGGTGCGGGCGGCGCGGGTGGCGGTGGAGCGATCGCTGCGAAGAGCGGGGTTGCTGCCAAGACGGCGAGCGTCGGGTCGGCCTTGAAGATCGCCGGGAGCGCGGTGCTTGCGGCAACCCTCGCCGTGGGCTCCGCCATCTATGTCCCCAAGATCATGGCCACGCCGACGCAGACGGCTGCCACGGGAATCACTATCTCGGATTCCACCGCAACGGCCGTCGCCGCCGCAAGCACGCTCGCCCCTCCTGTCGAAACGATGGTGCCCGCCGCATCAATCAGTGCGCCTAGTGCGCGCAAGGCGGCAGCGGTGGTCGAGAGCCCCGACGCCGAGGTAAAGCTCCTCGAGCGCGCCCAAGACGCGCTTCGCACGCGGCCCCAAGAAGCACTTGCACTATGCACGGAACACGCGAATCGTTTTCCGCAGGGCCTTCTTACCCAGGAGCGGGAAGTGATCGCCATCGAAGCCCTCACCCAGACGGGGACGATGCCCGAGGCCAACGCGCGAGCCGGCCGATTTGCCGCAAATTACCCGAATTCGACGCATCTTCGGAGGGTCGAGGCCCTTGTCGGAAAAAAGTTTTAGATAGCTTCATAATGGAGGGCGGGGTCCGCCACTCACTCCCATCATGCTTACCAAGACCACCACGCTCGTTCTTGTTCTCCTCGCAACAGCCACCGGCTGCAGCGGCGCCGTCGTCAACGTCGGGGCCGACCCTCAGGACGCCGGAAGCTCCGAAGGCGGCCCCAGCGTCGACGGCTCCGGCGGGCCGACAGGCCCTCTCGTCATTATCCATGTGCGCGCCACCGAAGCTGCGTTCCCGCAGACGGATGGCTTTGCCGCGCAGACCGCACGAAACGAAAAAATCGGGATCAGCGGTCTCACGCTCATGACCTCGGCGAGCGACCCTTCGCCGCTGAAGGTCTACGAGGGCGCTTCGGTCGAAGCGGGGCTCAACGACAAGGACGACACCATCGTCGCAAAAGTGTCGGCGAAATCACTCAAGGGCGGCACGTACACCGTCGCGCGCGTTCCGGTCTCGCACGTCCGCTACACCGTCGCTGGCGCGTACCACGCGGCCGGGATCACCGCGCCGGGAGACTTCATCGATGTGATGGTGTTCACCAACGGAACCACGATCGACGGGGTTAGCCACGATCAAGGCTGGTTCAGCTCCAGCTTCGCCACGGGAGGGACGACCTACGGGCCCGCCACGGGAATGAACCCTCTTCCTGGAGTGGACGCGGGCGGCTTCAAGCTCGTCACCGCCGGAGGGCATGCTTATTACGAATTTGCGATCAGTCCGATCGTCGTCGACCCGGGCGTCGCGAACGACGTCAACGTGATTTTCGAGGTGAACACAAACCTCGATTTCCACTGGCAAGATCTTCCGACCGCCGGCTACGCTCCCAAGGTCTTCGACGTAGAAATGGCGACCTACGAGCCGGTGAAAAAATTCGGAGCGAACAGCTTTCGCATTTTTTACGAGTAGGCCGACGGACGCAAATCTCCTCGCCGTCGTGGAGACGTAAACGCGGACAAAAAGAAGAGGCCGACGAGCGAACTCGCCGGCCCTCCTTTTTTTGTGTTGCGCGCTTGGTTACTTCTTGGGCGCGGGGGGAGGCATGCTGGCCCCACCCTTTACTTTGCCCTTTTTGTCTCCGGAGTGGCCGTGGAAGGTACGCGTCGGCGCAAACTCGCCGAGCTTGTGACCGACCATGTACTCGGTGACGAACACCGGGACGAACTTCCGACCGTTGTGCACGGCGAAGGTAAGCCCCACGGCATCCGGGGTAATGGTGCTGCGGCGCGACCAGGTCTTGATGACCTTTTTGCTCTGAGCAGCGCCGGCTGCGGCGATTTTCTCCGCCAAGTGTCCGTCGACGAAGGCTCCCTTTTTAATTGAACGCGGCATCGCTTACTCCATCAACCCTTCTGTCCACGGCGCTTGATGATCATTCCATCAGTGCGCTTGTTGTTTCGGGTCTTGAGACCCTTCGCGAGCTGCCCCCACGGCGAGCACGGGTGGCGACCACCGGACGTTCGCCCTTCGCCTCCGCCCATCGGATGATCGACCGGGTTCATCGTGACGCCGCGGTTGTGCGGGCGACGACCGAGCCACCGCGTACGCCCCGCCTTTCCAAGCGAGATGTTCTGGTGATCGATGTTCGACACCTGGCCGATGGTGGCGTGGCAATCGAGGTGAACCTGGCGGACTTCGCCAGAGGGCAGACGAACCTGCGCGTAGTCACCGTCTTTTGCCATGAGCGACGCGCCGCAGCCTGCGGAGCGAACCATCTGCGCGCCCTTGCCCTTTCGCATCTCGATGTTGTGGATCGTCGTCCCGAGGGGGACGTACCGAAGCATCATCGAGTTGCCGGGCTTGATGTCGGCGTTCTTGCTGCTGATGATCGTGTCTCCGACCAACAGACCGTCCGGCGCGACGATGTACGTCTTCTCGCCGTCCGCGTAGTTGATGAGCGCAATGCGCGCCGTACGGTTCGGATCGTATTCGATCGTCGCGACCTTCGCGGGAATGCCGACCTTCTCGCGCTTCCAGTCGATGATTCGGTACCGCTGCTTGTGTCCCCCGCCACGGAAGCGGCTGGTGATGCGCCCATGAGCGTTACGTCCGCCCTTGCGCGTCTGGTGCTCGAGCAAGCTCTTCTCCGGCTCGACGCCCTTGGTGAGCTCCTTGAAATCGGAGACCGAGTAGTACCGGCGCGCCGGTGATGTCGGTTTGAATGACTTGATTCCCATGACTCTATTTCCTTAGATGATTCGCCGCGGGTCGTCCTGGTGTGGGACGAACGAGGGTCAGGTTGTGCTCGCGGCTTCCTCGAAGAAGTCGATCGAATCCCCTGCCTTCAGGGTCACCATCGCTTTTTTCCAATTCTGCATCTTGGCGTACCCGCGGCCCATACGGCGATCTTTGCCACGCATGACCAGGGTGTTCACCTCCGTCACTTTGACGTTGAAGAGCTTCTCAACGGCCTGACGGATTTGGATCTTGTTCGCGTCGCGAGCGACTTCGAAGATGACCTTGTTTTCGTCGCGAAGGAGGCTGGATTTCTCCGTGAGAACGATCGGCCTGCGGATGATTTCCTCGGGGGTCATTTCTTGTCCGCTCCTGTGCTGGGCGTCTTCTTGTCTGAGGCCTTCTTCGGTGCGGCCTTGGTGCTTGCATCCGCGGCCGTGGGGCCGTTCTTCAGGCAGCGCACTTCGAGAGCCTTGGCTGCGTCCTTCGAGAGGACGAGCGTGTCATGGCGAAGGAGGTCGTACACGTTGACCCCTTCCGGCGGAAGGAACTGGTGAAGCTGGCAGTTCCGGATCGAGAGCTTGAGGTTCTCGTTTGCGACGTCGACGACGAGCGCCTTCTTCTTCGCCTTGAGCGTACCGAGCGCGGCGAGGAGCCCCTTGGTCTTGACCTCGGCGAGCTCGAAGCGATCGACGATCACCAGGTTGCCCTCTTTGGCGAACTTGCTGAGCGCGCACTTGAGTGCTCCGGTGCGAACTTGCTGCGGCGGACGGTAGCTCCAGTCACGCGGCTTCGGAGGATGTGCGCGACCGCCGCCGACGTAAATCGGTGCACGGATCGAGCCGTGGCGCGCGCGCCCCGTACCCTTCTGCTTGTAGAGTTTTTTCGTGCTGCCGCTGACCGCTGCCCGCTCTTTGGCGGAGGCAGTGCCCTGACGGCGAGACGCGAGCTGTGCTTTGACCACCTCGTAGAAGAGGTGCTCTTTCACTTCCGCGCCGAACACTTCGTCCGAAAGGTCGATCGAACCGACCTTCTCGCGCTTCATGTTGTAGACGTCGACCGTTGCCATGTTTCTTTACCTTCGATAATGAATTTGACGACAGGAGGGCCTCCCAAAAGGACCTCCAACAAGAGCTCGTTGCGACTGCCGTCAGGACTTGATTTCGACGTCCACGCCAGCGCTCAGATCGAGCTTCATGAGCGCGTCGAGGGTTTGCTGCGTCGGCTCGAGGATGTCGAGAAGTCGCTTGTGGGTTCGGATCTCGAACTGCTCGCGCGACTTCTTGTCGACGTGCGGTCCGCGAAGAACGGTGTAACGCGAGATGTGCGTGGGAAGCGGGATCGGACCCGCTACCCGAGCGCCCGTGCGCTTTGCAGTCTCGACGATGTCGCTCGCCGATTTGTCGAGGAGCTGATGATCGAACGCCTTGAGGCGAATACGAATTTTGGTGGCGTTTGCCATGTGATTTCCTTGTCTAGACTCAGGTCTACTCGAGAACCTTGGTAACGATGCCTGCGCCGACGGTTCGCCCGCCCTCGCGGATGGCGAAACGCATCTGCTCTTCGAGACCCACCGGCGTGATGAG
>JAYTOU010000033.1:0-177733 GCA_043747615.1 Myxococcales bacterium
AGAAGATCGGCGAGACGATCGCAGCGCTGCTCGTGATGAGCGTGTCGCCGCTGCCGTTCGCATTCACCACCCGCACGGTCATGACGGGCCCGGTCCTTCCGGACCAGTAGGCGAAGTACGCGCCGTCGGGAGACCAGAGGCCTTGAAGCGAGGTGCCGGCAGCGCCGATGGAGGTGATGGCGCCGGTCGCGGTTTGGATGATCTCGTGAACGGCGGATTCATTTTGGTCGGTGACGTAGACCGCCGTGCCCGTCGGATTCGGCGTGACGTAGGGGTAATAGACGGAGCCAGGCGCGACGAGCTGCACCGGCGAGCCGCTCGGAAGTAACACGGCCGCGACCGTTCGATCGCCGCCAAATCCAGGCGGATCCGTCATGTACACGAGCGTGTTCCCCACGACCTGGGAGCTCTGGATGATGCCAGTGACGATGGTATGCACGCCGGTTCCGTCGGCGGACGCAGCGGCGAGATGCATGGGCATAGTCGAGACGTCGACGAAATAGAGGCCGGTGCTGTCGGCGTTGAACTCCGCGCGCGGAACGCCGTTCGTGAATGCGACGGCGGTGCTCAGCTCGTGTGCGCTCGCCGTCCCCGTCGCGCCGATGGTCACCACCGCGAGCGCGCCTTTGTCGAACGACGAGGCCTCGGTGCGCTGAACGAGCACGTGCTTTTCGTCGCCCGCTGCGCGGAGCCCGAGCGCGGCTCCGTTGTCGATCTTGGTCGGCGTGATCCCCGGGTACGCCGGGATCGTTCCGCCCGTGCCGCAGCGCCCGGCCATCCCTCCCCCACCGCACCACTGAGGGCTGACGCACGGCCCGCACGACCCGCCACATCCGTCGTCGCCACAGGTCGCGGCACCGCAATGGAGTACGCAGACCGTACCGCTGTCCGCTATGCCCGCGGCATCCGCGCTTGCGCCATCCTTCGTGGAGCCGTCTTTCGTCGCGCCATCGTGGGCGCCTCCGTCGATCGCTGCCGCATCGTTCTCGCCGGGATCGATGGCGCCTGCGTCGTCTCCGGTCTCAGCCGGCGGGGAGGCTGGGTTGGCGGCGACTACGGACGAGCCGCATGCTGCAAGCGCTAGGAGAGAGAGGACCGACAGGACGACGTGGCGCTTCATTACGGGGTAGAGCCACTTCGCCACGACTCGTCGCAGCCAAAGTGCGAGAATCGACCCGAGGTCCGCGCGAGGCCTTTCGCAAACGGATGGACTACTTCGCCCACTCCGCGCTCCTTGAACGCCTACTTCTCCCTCGCAACGTCAGGTAGGCCCCACACAACCGCTGCCGTAATGACCGTCGACTGCGAGCAGTCCAGTTCCGCTGCTTTGCGCTCGACTTCAAGAGCCATCCAGCTCGGCATGATTAGAAATACGGATTTTTTGTCGGTGAGCCTTTTCGTGGTCGGCGCGAATGGCGGCTTGGGAAGCTCAGAGCTGGACCTGGTCTTCTGAATGCGGTCGCGAGCTCGGATGTACGCCTTCTGCATCACGGCGGACATGGACCCATTGAGCTTGATCGAAAGATCGAGGATCTCGTTTACGAGGCGTTCGGGCAGGTAGCGATTTCCCTCGATGCGGAAATCCTCGAACGGACTCCCGTCCACAAGCTCACCATTGCGAAGGGTTTCAGTGTCTGGCCACAAGGGCATCACGAGCTTGTTTTCCACCACCTCTCGTTCGCCCGCGGACAACGCGGTGTCGCTCGCGTCTTCGCCTCTCACGGGCGCCAATACCTTCATCACGCGTTCGGCCTCAGCGGAGCTACGGACCATCCGTCTAGACAGGGGGTCTTTCAGCGCGTCCGGTTTCATGATCGCGAGGTGACCATCGATGGACGCGAGTATCGCGGCGTCCTCACCGTGATGCTCGACCTTGAGCCAGAACGCTGCTCTGGGCTCTTCTCTCGCAACTTTCGCTGCAATCCCCAGTAGCCCATCCCATCCCCAGGGGGACCTTCGAATGAGCCACAAACGCGCACGTTCGAGGTCCGTCTTCGTGGGGTCGACCGAGGTGAAGTCCATCAGTGCGGCTGCGACATCGACTTCGTCCGTCCGCGAAAGCGAGATTTCATCGTCCGTTATCGTCGTTTTGTCCGCGCTCGGAACTGTTGCTGTAGCCGTCGTTGAAGGACGCGATGTCGAGGAGCTGTCGGAATCACCCTCGTTACAGTTCGCACACCCTGTCATGGTGGAGAGAGCGACGACGAGCCACTTCGCCGTCATGCGCGCCAAAGCTCTCGCCGAACGAGGTAGGCCAGCGCGCCCATCGAGCCGAGGTTGAGGGTCATGGCCATGAACGGCCACGCTGCGGTCTTTCGCTCACGCGCGTCCCGCCAAAGCCACACGGAGAACGCGACGTAGAGGATGATAAGATCGAGAAACATTTGAAGCGCCCACGGCTCGCGACCGACGAGCGCAAACAGACCGCCGAACCCGCGGGTCATAATGACGTCGATTGAGAAGACGCCGTACGGGACGAACACGATGAGGAGCAACGCGACGCGGCGGTTCATGCGTGCACGTTAGAGTTGCACGGTCGGCCGAACAACCCACCGTGCGGGGTGACGCTTGCGTTCAGCGCACCCAGCCGGTGCCCGCGTAGTAGCCAGGCTGGAAGTGGCCGACTCCGTTGAACCAGAAACCGTTGTCAGGGCCGCGGTCGCAGTCTCGATGGCATTCGGGCCAGTCGCGGGGCTCGAGCTCGTCGATGCGCTCGTCGCGGAGCCCGCTCTGCGCGCCTACCACCTGCTCCCGAGCGTTCGAGGTGATCTGCTCGCCAAGCTCGGCCGCAACGATCAAGCCCGCAAGGAGTTCGAGCGCGCGGCTCTCTTGGCGCAAAATAGCCGCGAACGCGAGCTGCTTCTTGCCCGAGCGAAGGCGTGCGAATCGCGGGGAAGATCCTGACGCGCGTCCTTTTCCCGATCGGCCCACCCGCCCGTCGGTCTTCGGAACGTCTCTCCGAGGGGCGGCTGTTACCTCGGGGTCCGACGCGCGAGCACGCGGTTGAGGGTTGAAATCGACCTCGCCGACCACGTGGAGAATTCCGTTGCGCATCACCCCGAAATCGAGCCAATTTAAAGCCACTTCGTTCCCGTACTGGCGCCGGTACAAGAACGTGTACCTTGCACCCAACTGCGCCCCTCCCTAGTCTTCGACCCATGGCAAAGCCCAGGTTCAAGCCCCCCGCGCGGCCGTCCGCGCTCGTACGCGCCGAGCATGGCGGTGCGTCCGTTTACCTGAGCGCCGCCGAGAAACGCGTCTTCAGCGAGGCCCTCCTGCTCGGCGCCGATCTCGCGGACGAGGTCGAGGCCAAGGTCTCGGCCTACGGTCGCTGGCTGCTCGACGTCGTCTTCGCCAACGACGCCGCCGCTGCGCTCGACGACAAATCGAAGAACCCCGTCTGGCAGGAGCTCGTTCGCCGCGCGGGCGGGCCGAGTCTCCGCATCGGGAAGCGCATGCTCTACATCGCGGTGCGCGTCGCGGCCTACGACAAGCGGATCAGCGATCAGACGTGGCGCGGCCTCGATAGCGGTCGCAAGGAGCTCCTCCTTCCACTCCGCGAAGATCGCCGCCTCCGCGACGCCGCGCAGCACGTAACGAAATTCAATCTCACGCAGACGAAGACGAGCGCATACGTGAGTGAGCTGCTCGCCGAGACAGGGCAAGCGCCGGAGGTGCGCCTGACCGGCCCTCTCCTCCTGGGGCGCATGAAGAAGATCCGAGAGGCCCTCGGCGGCGCGGTGGTCCTGAAGAAGGTCCGCGCACTCCAGGGTGATCTCGATCCGCAAGGGCGGCAGGCCCTCGTGAGCGAGATCGAAAAGGTGCGCGAAGTGCTCTCGGCGATCGCCCGCGAAGTGAAAAGACGCTGAGAGTGCGCTACGCGTTTGGCTTCGTCCATTCCATGATCACGAAGTAAGGCGCCTTCAGATAGCGGCGGATTTTCTCCGGTGGGCCACCGTGCGGTCTGGGCTCCGAGAAATGCCGCAAGTGCAGTCCGGCATCCAAGAAGCCCTTCATGTACGTCTCGAGTGGTCGGTGCCAGTTCCTGATGCTGATGTCGCCCCACTTCACCTGGCTCGAGTGCTCGTCGAGGTAGCCTGCATGCTTCTCGGCACCGCGCGGCCGCCTCCCTCCGAACACCATGCCAGCCGTCGTGAAGCCCGTCAGATTGGCCACGAGAAGCGCGCCGCCGGGTCGAAGTACGCGCGCCATCTCCGGGAGCGCCGTGCCCAGCTCCGCAATGTCGATCAAGGACAGGTAGCTCACCACTAGATCGAAGCGCTGGTCCTCGAAGTCGAGCTTCTCCGCCATTCCAAGGCGGTAGTCGCCCATGGGATCAAGCGCGATCGCGCGCGCCACCAGGGCCTCGGTGGGATCGATGCCGACGGTGCGGATGCCGAGCGGCTGGAGCATTCGACAGAAGCGTCCTTCGCCACATCCCACGTCGAGCGCGGCTGCGTGCGCGCGTAGCCTGACTCGTTCCAGCATGGGCTGGTCGAGCACGAAGCGGCGGCCGAAGTCGCCGAGCTCTCCCACCGCCGCGATCCACGCCGCCGCGGACTCGTTCCATCCACTCGAAACCATCGACGACGACGTACGCCACCGCTCCGACCTTCACAAGTGGTGCAGGTCGTTCTCACGTCCGAGCTGCGACCGCACCCGGAAGATCGCTCCTCCGGCGTCGAAGGCAGCAGCCCGCAGCGCTCGAGGCGCCCCGCAAGTACGACGAGGTCACGATGCGGGCCGCGCTCGTCGCGGATCGCGATCTGCGCGCCGAGCTTCGTGTGGCTCGCGAAAGACGAGGACGCCGGCCACGCCTCAGGGCAGCGCGTCGGCGCAGCAGCGAAAGCCGATCCCGATGTATTTCGCGCTCACGACGTCGATGCCGCTGTGGAGCGAGCAGTCGGCCTTGGCGCTCATCCAGCTTCCGCCGCGGTGTCCGAAGTAGGTGGCCGCGCCTGCGTCGTTCCGCTCGACGGCGTCGTAGAACTCGTCGACCCCGCCGACCATGTCGTGCAGCCCGGGGTACCCGCCCACGCACCCACTCCAGCTCGCGACGGGTCCGGGCGAAGCGTCGGGATTGGCCCCGCCGTCGGGGAAGCCGTCGTCGCACGTTCCCGGGATGTCGGTGTCGCCGTACGGCAGCGCCTGACGTCCACCGCGCGAGCAGGCGAAGTACGCCTCGTCGTGAGCTGCCGTCGCTTGCTCCGTCGTGGTGAGAGAGGGGCCTCCGCCGATGCGTCCACAGAGGCGCTTTCCTGCGTAGCGGCAGTAGGCCCAGGCATCGCACCACGAGATGTTTCGAGCAGGAAAATCAGCCGGATCGGCGACTGGGGGCGCGCCGAAGACCGGCATCGGCGGGCAGAAGGACGGGAGCTGCAAGAGGACCGCGCGCGCGGCGGCCGATTGCACGAAGGCCTCGTACTGCGCGTGGGTGACCTCGGTCGCGTCGATGCAGAAGTTTGCGATGCCGTCGCGAACGTGAATCCCAATGGGTCCCGCGGTACCGGGACACGCGCTCGGTTTCGAGGTCTCGCCCGCGTCTCCTGCGTCACCCGGCGGGGTGGCGTCCTGCGCGCTTCCGTCTCTCGCTCCGTCCGCGGAGGCGTCGTCCGCAGTCCCGAACGCGTCGTTGCCGCAGCCGAAAAGCGCCAGCCCTGCGCAAAGAAAAAACACGCGGCTCATCGAACGATCTTAGCAGGACTCGAGCAACGATGTGGCGGGGCATCGCGAGCGCACGGGTGGGTGCGCGCTGACGGCAAGGATCGTGTAGAAATCGAGCACGAGGAGCAGCACACCAAGATGACGCCGAAGAACACCATCTGCATTTGGTTCGACAAGGACGCACACGAGGCGGCCCTCTTCTACGCCGCTACCTTCCCGAACAGCAAAGTGACCGCCGTTCACAAGGCGCCGGGCGACTACCCAAGCGGCAAGGAAGGCGACGTGCTCACGGTGGAGTTCACCGTGCTCGGTATTCCATGTCTCGGTCTGAATGGCGGCCCGCAGTTCACGCAGAGCGAGGCGTTCTCGTTCCAAATCGCCACCGACAATCAGGAAGAAACCGACCGCTACTGGAAAGCTATCGTCGGCAATGGCGGGAAGGAAAGTGAGTGTGGCTGGTGCAAAGACCGCTGGGGCCTGTCCTGGCAAATCACCCCGCGTACCCTCACCGACGCCCTGGCTGCCGGCGGCGCCGAGGCAAAGCGCGCGTTGTCGGCCATGATGTCGATGAAGAAGATCGACGTTGCCGCGATCGACGCAGCACGCCGCGGGTAACCCCGATGATTTAGGCGCGCATTCGAGCGAGCATCGCGGCCTACGTCGGGGGGGCGGGAGAGCGAGCACTCCCATGGTGGGAGCGACGAGACTAGCGCGCGAGCTAGCGCGATGGTGCGGTGGATTCAGACTCGAAACCGAGAACATCCCAGTCGACGCCGTCGAGCGTGACGCGGGTCCTCGCGACCTGCCCTTCCACGCGCGCACCGACGGCGCGCGACCAGAAGCTCATCGCCGGCGTGTTCGCATGACGCACGCGAATCTCCCACGGCCCCGGGAAGGCGTCGAAGAGGGCGTGAGCGGTGACCACGCCGATTCCTTTACGGCGCTCTCCGCGAACGACGAAGAACTCGGCGACATCCATGACGTCGCTTGCCCCGGTGATCCGCGAGCCGCGCCGAACGAGCGCGAACCCCGCGAGCCGTCCGCCGTTGCATCGAATGAAGTACGGAAAGTGGGCGTCGTCCGTCCACCAGCGACCGCCCGGATCGACCTCGAACCGGCCACTGGCCTTCAGCTCGAGCGGCACGTGCTCGCTGAAGTCGTGCGCATAGAGCTCGAAGAGATTGCGAAGGATCGGCGCGTCTGCCTTCGCGACGGGTTCGAGGATCGAGAGGGCCACGACGACAGGACGGTAGCATGACGGGCGTTGATCGCTGCCGTCAGGACTCTCGCGTTGTCGTCGGCCGGCGTATCCTGCCATGTCGAACGTACTCGCCATCATCAGCAAAGCAGTGTTCGAGAAGATCGTGCCGAAGACCGTCGGCGTCGGCGACGTCGAGCTGAAGCTGACCGCGCGACTCGCAAGCACCTGGGCAAGCCGAGATACCACGCCCTCTCCGAACGCTTCGAGGCGCTGAAGGAGCGGCACGAGCGCCGCCTCCTCAATAGCATCGCCCGCGCGCGAGCTAGGGCGCAGCTTGCGCGCGATCGACCCTCACGGCAGCCCCACGGTCACCGCCTGCTGGCGCGCGCGCGCCCAAAAGAGCTGGTACTCGTCGCGCTCGGTCTGGACGGTGATTGGGGTGGGGGCGAACGACTGCTCGGGTAGGACGCCGCGCGATCCGTTGAGCGCGTCGCTCGGGAACCAGAACGGGTTGTTGGTGGGGCTCGTCGTCTTGTTCGCGTAGTTGCCGGGCGCGTTGATCCAGCCCGCGTAGTTTCCATCCATCAGGTTCGCGTGAAACGCCGTCGCGTACTGCTTCCAGAGGTACCCGCCGACGTTGTTGGCCCAGATGACCGTCCCGTCCTCGAGGACGCCGGCGCTGAGGATCCGGTTGTCGTGGGCGTGGACGTTCGATCCGCCGGCGATCCCGATCCCGCAGTTGGTGGTCCCGATGACGATGTTGCTCGCGATGTCCGTGTGCCCGTTCAGCGCCTCGTTGCCGCCGGGATCCGCGCCGTCGCTGATGATGCCGCACCCGGCGTACGCGCCGCCCCCTTCGCCGCCCGGGCCCGCGGGCTTGCCGGGCTCGGTCGCGTACCCGCCGTACACGACGTTGTCGTGCACGAGGATGGGCGCGGCGGCGGTGCCGGACGACTCGTAGATGTTGACGATGTCCTCCGAGAACCCGATCGATGGCTCCTGCGAGATCTCGTTCCAGCCGACGTCTGCCGCGGCGCACGAGGAGACGGCGTTCAGCTGGACGGCGTGCGCGACGCCGCCGGCGGTGGAGCGGAGCGGCTTGTAGGTGCCGTCGGCGTTGGTCTGGCGCCCCTGCACGTTGCGCATTCGATTGAAGCGGACCGCGACCTTCTTTTGCGCGCCGTCGAGCTGCCCGTCGACGTAGGCGACGAAGAGCCACGACTCGGCGTAGCTGTGCTCGACCACCACGGAGCTCGGCTTGCCTGCAGTGACGAACTTCCCGTTCGCCGAGTCTTGCTTCAACGGATGGAGGCCCCAGCCGCGCGTCGCCCGCACCTCGACCTCGGCGCCCGCCCCCACCTCGATCCCGTTTCCCATCGACGCGACGCGGGCGTCCTCCACGATCACCCCCTTCACGTTCGCCGCGATCTGCACGGCCGACCGGGACGGATCGAGCGAGCGCCAGTTGCCGGTGTACACGCCGGGGGCGGTGATCGTGACCGGCGCGCTCCAGGCCCGCGCGGGCTGGACGCCGTCGACGGCGAGGACGAGCTGCTCCGCGCCGGCGACCACCGCGTAGACCCGGTAGTAGACGTGGATCCCGTCGTAGACGTAGCGATCGGACATCGTCCGCTGCCCGGGCGCCGCGCGGTCCACCATCACCCGCGGAGGGTCGGTGGCGTTTCGCATGGAGTAGAGGCGGTATTCGGTCACCGTTCCCCCTGCGAAGGCCGGGTACGTCACGATGAAACGATCTCCGTCGTTGCGGAGGGTTGGGACGTCGGGGGGCGCCGCGTCCGCGCCAGGCGCGCCGTCGGGTTCGATTCCGCCCCCGTCTCGCGCGCCGGGGCCCGCTTCCGGCGCCACCGGTGAAGCGGAGTTGCCCCCGTCCCCGCTGCAGGCCGCGAGGACCGCGATCAGACACGACCCGGCTGCGAGCTTCTTCGTCATGAGAGGCGACCTCGGCGTTGACCGCAGCGTACCACGGAGAACGACGGCCGCGCCGCGAGGTCATCCCCGGCAGACGCCTGCTCTTGGCCTCAAAGGAACGAGGCGGCGCACTCCGGGCAGCGCCTCGTCTCGCGGAGGCGCTGCATCCCTTTCACGATCCGGGCGCGCCAGCGCGGGCAGCGAACGGAGATCGCGAGGGCGGCCACGAACGACGCCGCCGCCGCGGGGAGGATGACGAGCGCGTACCTGCGCGTCACGAAGGCGAGCAGCATGCCGGTCCCCGAGGATCGCCGCTGACGCCTGCGCGCCTCACGTCGCGGTCCGGAAGCTCGTTCTGCGCTTCCGTCCAGGGTCGAGGGCAACGCTAGGCGCCATCGTCAAGAGCGCGGAAGGAGAGAGCAAGAATCGGGGCGCCGTCGGAGGTCTCTAGGCACACGTCGAACGCGAGTTGTCGTGCGGTATGGCGAAAGAATAAGTGACAGTCGCCGAGACCTTCCACCTGGTCCCGCAGCTCGAACCCCTGGGTCGCGGCCCACGTCACGTACAGGTCCGTGGCCTCTGGCGACGTACACCCCGGAACTACGAAGTGATGGACGTCCGACAAGCCATAGGATGTCTGATCATCGTGCGCGTCCGGCTGCGCGCCGGGTGGCAAGGGGACGGAGAACCCGAACGCTTCGAGACGACCGCCCTTGCACGCCGTCCGCGGAAGGGCGCTGCGGACGAGGACGACGAGTTTTACGCCGGTAGGTATCCCCATCCAGCGGCCGCCTCCGGATACCCACACATGCCCCCCGCCTCCCTCAAGGACATAGGAACGCATGAGCGGTCCCGTCCCGCCCGGAAAGGGGCCTTCGCTCGCCAGCCTCAGACCCGCCGCCTCTGCCCAACGGTCGTAGAACCGTGCGAGTTGCACCCCATCCTCGCAGGCGGGGCTCCTGAACGTCTTCTCCCACCTGCCGGCTTCGCCCGACGACGTCTCGTCGCTCCGGGAGGGCGGAAGGGGGATGTCGAGACCGCCAACCGCCCAGACCTCGGTCCAGCGATTCGTTTCAGACACGCGCCCACCCGCTTCGTCGTCCGGGGTCGTCATCGTCGTTCACGGCGCTTATAGCGCTAGGAGCGCCACGAAACTAGGTGAGGCCGTCCAGGACGACAGGGCTCGGAGCACGCCGCGGTACATCTCAGAGAGAGGTCGGCGCCGCGAGCACGCCGTGAAACCGCACGGGTAGGTAGGACGGCCGGAGGACCCGCCGCGAGATTCACGGCGCCTCCGGTCCGCCGCACTCAGGGCGGGGTACTCAATGGAAATCGCGGCTCATCCCCGGCAAATTCGCCTCCGTCACCTGCAACGCCTCCAGCCGCTCCACGATGACGTAGACCACCTCGCCTTCCTTCTCGACTTTGCCGTGGGCGAGAAGGAGCGCGCTGGTCGTCGCCACGTGGCGCAATTTTTCGAAGACGTGCGCGTAGAGGATCAGGTTCAAGAACCCGAGCTCGTCTTCCATGGTCACGAAGACGACCCCGCTCGCCGTGGCCGGGCGCTGACGACAGATCACCAAGCCCGCCACGCTGATCGGCGCGCCGTGCGGCGCATCGGAGAGCCCGCGCGAGCTCTTCACGCGGCTCGGAAGACGGGGGCGAAGGAGCTTCATCGGGTGATCGTTGACCGACAGCCCCGTTCGCTCGTAGTCGAGGGAGAGCTGCTCGGCCCGCGTAAGGGCGGGCATCTGGGGGAGCGCGTCGCCGAGATCGAGGCCGGTGAAGAGACCTTCGCCGCGTGGTGCGCGCACCTTCCAGATCGCTTCTTTTCGGCCGGAAACGAGCGGTTCGAGCGCGCCCGATTCGGCCAAGTGCTCGAGCTCGACGCGGGAGAGAGAGGCGCGCGCCGAGAGATCTTCGATGGTCCGAAAGTCCCCTTCGAGGCGGGAGGCTTCGATGCGGCGCGCGCTCTCTTCCCCGAGCCCCTTCACTTGCCGGAGCCCAATACGCAGCGCCGGTGGAGCGGTTCCAGAACCTTCCAGCGTGCAGTCCCAGTTGCTCTTGTGAATGCAGATGGCACGTAATTCCACGCCGTGCTTTTGCGCGTCTTGAAGAAGGGTGCTCGGCGAATAGAATCCCATGGGCTGACTGTTCACGAGCGAGGCCGCGAAGGCCGCGGGGTGATGCACCTTGAGCCACGCGCTCGCGTAGACGAGGAGCGCGAAGCTCGCCGCGTGGCTCTCCGGAAATCCGTACTCGGCGAACCCCTGGATTTGCGCGTAGAGACGCGCCGCGAAATCGGGCGAAATTCCCCGGGCGGCGAAGCCTTCGAGGAGACGCGCGTGGTGCCGCTCCAGCCTTCCATTTTTCTTCCAAGCCGCCATGTCGCGGCGAAGTTGATCTGCCTCGCCACCGGTATAACCCGCGCCGACGATCGCGATCTGCATCACCTGCTCCTGAAAGAGCGGAACGCCGAGAGTGCGATCCAAAATCGCGGAAAGCGATGGGTGCGGCGAGACGGGAGACTCCTGACCGTTTCGGCGACGAAGGTAAGGATGAATCATTCCTCCCTGGATCGGACCGGGGCGCACGATGGCCACCTCCACCACCAGATCGTAAAAGACGCGCGGCTTGAGGCGCGGGAGCATGGACATCTGGGCGCGGCTCTCGATCTGAAAAACTCCGACCGTGTCCGCGTGGCAGAGCGCTTCGTAAACTTCGGGGTCTTCGGCGGGGATCTTGGCCAGGCGATCGATCGCCGTCGCCGCCTGAATCCGGGGATCGCCCTGGGTCATGTCGAGGGCGCGGCGAATGGCGCTCAAGATCCCGAGGCCGAGCACGTCTACTTTGAAAAACCCGAGGGTCTCGATGTCGTCCTTGTCCCAAGGGATGACGGTGCGATCTTTCATCGTCGCGGGCTCGATGGGCGCGACGTTCACCAGCGGCTCGGAGCTGAGAACGAAGCCCCCCACGTGGATCGAGAGGTGACGCGGGAAGCCCTGAATAGCCTGGGAAAACGCGAGCACCTCACGGAGGCGGGTGTCCTTCGGATCGAAGCCTGCATTCTGCAACCGTTTGTCTTCGATGCCCTTGACCGTGTCCCACCAGGAGACGATGGCGCTCAGGCGCTCCACCTGCTCGAGGGAGAGCCCGAACACTTTTCCCACCTCGCGGAGTGCCGATTTTCCGCGGTAGCAGATGACCTCGCTCACCATCGCCGCGCGATCGCGTCCGTACTTTTGGTAGAGCTCTTGGATGACCTCTTCGCGGCGCTCATGCTCGAAGTCGATGTCGATGTCCGGCGGCTCGCGGCGCTCCGCCGATAAAAATCGTTCGAAGAGGAGGTTCGAACGCGCCGGATCGACCGCGGTGACCCCCAGGCAGTAGCAGACCGCGCTGTTCGCGGCGCTCCCTCGGCCCTGGCAGAGGATGTCTCTGCGGCGTGCAATGTCGATGATGATCCGAACGCTCAAGAAATACGGGGCGACCTCGAGCTTGGTGATGAGGTCGAGCTCCTTCTCGATCTGGATCGTCACTTTTGCAGGTATATTTCCCTGGTAACGGAGCTCGGCCCCGCCGTAGGTGAGGCGACGGAGCGCTTGATCGGGGGTCTCTCCAACGAATGCGGGATCATCGATCTCCGAAGGGAAACGGTACCTGAGCTCCTCGAGAGAAAATCGGCACGCGTCGGCGATGACCCGGGTGCGCGCGATGGCGCTCGGGTGATCGCGAAAGAGACGCTTCATGTCTTCTTCGCTCTTGAGGTGCGCCTCGGCATTGCATGACAGAGCGCGCCCCGCTTGATCGAGGGTGCACTGTTCGCGGATGCAATGAAGGACGTCGTACATGAGCTTGTGCTCACGCTCGGCGTAACGAACGACGTTCGTCGCGCACAAGGAAACGCCCTCTCGGGTTGCCTCGCGCACGAGAGCCCCTACCCTCCCGCGATCCTCGCCGTCGAGGTGACGATGGATGGCTACGCTCAGGCGCTCTCCGAAGGCCTCCTTGAGAGGCGCGATGTGCTCGGGGTGGTGTACGAGCGCCCACAGGCCTTCGGCGTTCGCGGCTACGAACTCGAGCGGCACCCCTGCGTAGACGTTTCGAGCGATACCTTCTTTCTTCTTTCGCGGCCTTCCCTTGGGATGACGCTTGTGGCTTTCCGTGAGGATGCGACAGAGATTCGTGTATCCTGCATGGTTCTCTACGTGGAGCGTCATGGTGCAGAATCCGGGCACTTCCAGGGTAATTTCACACCCGAGCACCAGACGGATCCCGGCCCTCTTTGCCTCCTCGTGGGCGCGCACCGCTCCGTAGAGCCCGTCGCGATCGGTGATGGCCACCACGTCGTAACCGAGGAAGACGGCGCGCTGCATGAGCTTTTCGGGCGGCGATGCCCCCTGCAAGAAGGAGAAATTCGAGCGGACCATGAGCTCCACGTACTCGCGTGTTTTTGTCTCGAGGGGCTGGAGCGGAGGGAGCTCCGCCTCGTCCTCGAGCGGCATGCGCGAGCTGGGATCGATGCGAACGCGCGACATCGTCAGTCCATCCATCCCTTGATTTTTCGCGACCCCGAGAAGCGATCGACCTCTACCCACGCTGGGCTTTCGTTCACCACCCCGTCGGGTGCCACGAAGCGCGCCCAGCCTTCGGCCCAGGTGCGCGCCTCCACCCCGCGCTTCCACCACTCGACGGCTTCTCCTCGCGCAAAGAGGCGAACGAGCTTCCCCTCGTAGGGGACCGACTGAGAGAGAAAGCGAACCGGCTCCGGCGCGGAAGAAATGAGCGACACGGTTGCCACGCGGGCTTTCAGAGACTTTGCGTAGGGCACGAGCCCGCTTCGATCTTCAGGAAGCCACGAGTTGCCTAGTGCAAGTATTCCCACGCGCGCTTCGCCGATCTCTGCGGAGAGCTCGGCCGACAGACGCGGCAAGATCCTCTCGGCGCGCGCCTCGGGAACGAAGAGATCGAGCGCCTTCCCTTCCCGCCGCACGATCTCGGTGCACCGCAGCCTCACCGCCACGATCGGAGCGGTGATCTCGTACGACTCGATGCGTGCGCGAAGGACATTCAAAAATTCTTGAGCACGGTAGAGAGGCGCGGCGAGCGAGAGCGCGAGGACGGCGTGAGGATCTTTTTTCTCTATTCCCTTGTCGAGCTCGAGACAGAGCTCGATGCGAGATGCGCTCATGCACCTTCCTGCGAGTCGTGCCGCCATGCGATCGGAGAGCGTCTTGGCCACGAAAAGAAGGGCTTCGGCGCTCTCGATGCCGTACTCGAGCTCGGCGCGCTCTTCGGGAACGCGCGGGGGAACGTAGGCCTCGAGAGGCGTACCATCTTCGCCTTCGAGGAGCGGCATCACGAGCTCCGCTTCTTTTCCGAGGCGGGTACCAAGCGCGCGCTTGGGAAGATTTCGCAGATCGAGCACCGTCTTCAACCCGAGCTTGCGAAGCCAATGCACGGCCTCGTCGCTCAATGGAAGCGCGGTGAGCGGGAGCCGGGCCATGGCTTCGCGATCTTTTCCTGGAGGGATCACGATGGGATCTTCGAGCTTCTTTCCGCTGCGATCCCAGCGCGCGACGGCCGACGCGATCCGCGGACCTGCGGCGATGGCCACTCGGCATTTGTATCCGAGCGCACTCACACAGGCTTGCCACCTCGCTGCGATGGTTCGCTCTCCCTCGGGATCCTCTGCGGTGGCATGAAGATGTGCGCACCCGGTGATGTCGACGAAGACCACGTCTTGTGCGTAATCGGACTCTCCGTCGACGGCGAAAGCGGTCGTCGCGCCGAAGGCCAAGCCCATTTCCGAGATGGCACCCAAGGCCTCTTCGACCGCGCGCGCGTGCACCACGCGAACGCACAAATCGGCTGTTTTTGCCCGTGCGGCAGCGATGGTAAAGCCTGGTCGAACGCCGAGCGCCCACGCTTCGGGAGAGACTTCGTCGATGCGCGTGTTTCCGAGAAGGGAGAGCTCGCTCACGACCGCGCCTCTGCCGACGACGACCGCGAGCGGTGACGAGGATGACGACGCCCCGCCTGGTGCCACGAAGCGCGGTAGGTTTTTTTGGGCGAGCTCTACGCGAAGGCGAAAAAATGTAACGGCGGCGCAGCGCATGTTCTCAAAGGGATTCGGAGAGCGGGATCCACGTTTTGGCGAGCCCCATTTTTCCGCGACGATCTTTTGCCACGCGAACGGCGAGCGCATCGGGCCGGCGCGCAACCTCCAGGCGAAGAGCTACTGGCCACGCCACCGCTCGCGGCGCAGAGGCATCGGTGAGAAGAAAAATGTGAGCCCCTCCTTCCGCGGCTGCGAGGGCGAGCTTACGCACGAGCACTTCGGGAGGGACGCGCCTTCTCGTCTGGCCACGGCGAGCGGCGGGAATTTTCTCGGAGGCAAGAAGCGCGGCCCGCACGGGATCCATGTCGATCACGATGACCTCGAACGCGCCCGCTGCAGCCACCTTCACGGCAATGCGACCCAGATCGATCCGCGGGGGACGCACCACGAAGAGCCTTCGCAGATCGACCTGAGCGCGTGCAATCCCGGGCGCGTAGAGCGTTCCTTCCGGATCGATCCACGCGCACCACGCCCGTGGATCTTTTGTTTGCGCCGCGCGCACGGCGGAGAGCGCAATGCGGGTCGAGCCCCCGATGGCATGAGGCGACGCGAGCTCGACGACCGCACCGCGGGGAAATCCCCCTTCCGGCAAGAGCGCTTCGAGCTCGGGCCACCCGAGCGAAAGCACCTCGTCTTTTTGCCCGCTGCGCTGCCCCGGGAAAATGTTTCCGAGCGACACACGGTTCCCAAAAGAGGCCAAAAGTTCGAGGGAAAGCGCTGCCATACTACTGAACATATTATCAGTTGTGTGGTTGGCAACCTATTTCGTGAAGTGCGAAAGTCGCCGCCATCTCTTCCTTTGCCGCAGCGACAAGGACACGTCGGACATGCTAAACGCCGCCCCATGTCATTCGAAAGGCTGCCGCGCCACATCAAGGACGCTTTCAGCCAACGTGGCTTCACAGAGCTCACCGCCGTTCAACAACGCGTGCTCGATCCCGCGCTTTCCGGGAAGGACTTGCGCATTTCTTCGCAGACCGGATCTGGAAAAACGGCGGCCGTGGGGATTCTTCTCGCGCCTCTGTTCACCGAGGCGAAGAGCACGGGAAAACCACGAGCGCTGGTGATTTGCCCAACCCGCGAGCTTGCGCAACAAGTGAGGAGCGAGCTGTCATGGGTGCTCGCCGGCGGGGACGGTACCGAGACCACCCGCATCGGCGTGGTCACCGGTGGAACCAGCATGCGTGACGAGATGCGCACCATGTCCCGCGGCGCCGATCTCGTCGTGGGCACGCCGGGAAGGCTCCTCGACCATCTCAAGCGCGGCACGGTCGTCGTGGAAGACATCCGTGCGGTCGTCCTCGATGAGGCCGATCAAATGCTCGATCTTGGATTTCGCGAGGACCTCGAGGCCATTCTCGAGAAGCTCCCGAAGGAGCGCCAGACGCACATGATGTCGGCGACGTTCTCCAGGCCGGTGCTCGTCCTCGCGAACCGCTACCAGAAAAATGCCGTTCATCTCGAGGCCACGCGCCTCGGTGCCGCCAACGTCGACATCGCCCACGTGGCGCATCTCGTTCGCGCAGAGCAACGCGACGACGCCCTCGTTAACCTACTTCTCCTCGCGCCAGACGAGCTCACTCTCGTCTTCGTGAAGACGCGGATCGATGCCACGAAAGTGGCGCACCACCTCGCGAAGTCCGGTTTTTCAGCCGCCGCGCTCCACGGAGACATGGAGCAACGCGAACGCACGCGCGTGCTCGACGGCTTCCGACAGGGTCAGATCAAGATCCTCGTCGCCACCGACGTTGCAGCGCGCGGGATCGACGTCCTCGACATCACGCGCGTCATCCAGGCCGATCTCCCGGGCGATCCCGAAGCCCTCACCCACCGCAGCGGACGCACCGGGCGAGCCGGAAAAAAAGGGCTCAACGTGATGCTCGTGCCGATGAACGCGCGCGAGCAGGCCTTGCGTCTCCTCGGTCGCGCCAAGGCCACCGTGGTGTGGCGACCGCTCCCCACGGCGGACGAGATCCATGCCGCCGCCGATGCTCGGCTTGAAGCCCAGCTCATTGCACCGCTGGGAGACGAAGCGCCCGATTTTCGCCAGAGGCGCCTCGCCGCGCGGCTCGTCCGCGACGTCGATCCCTTCACCCTCGTCGTTCGTCTCCTCCGCTTCGCAGGGCACGACGGACCGTGCGCTCCGAAGGTCCTCACCGTCGTCGAACCACCGAAAATGCCCGCTGGCGGCTACCCGGTGACCTCGCGCGTCGATCGGGCTCGCCCGCCGTGGAAACGAAAGACCGGACCACACGGCGGACCGCACCGTCCTCCTCAGCGCTGAGCCAACCCGTGTGCTAGATCATCGGCAATCATGACCGCCGATCCTCAGCTCGAACGACTTCGCATGCTCATCAAGGAGATGGGATCGGCGCTTGTCTGCTACTCGGGCGGCGTCGACAGCGCGTTCATTTACGCCGTCGCGCACGAGGTCCTCGGTGACCGCGCCGTCGCCATGACCGCCGTTAGCCCGAGCCTCGCGCCCTTCGAAGAAGAGGCCGCGGTCGCCATCGCCAAACAGATCGGCGGGCGGCACGAGCTCGTTCCCTCGAGCGAGATCGAAGATCCGAGCTACCAAGCGAACGGCACCGACCGCTGCTTCTTTTGCAAGTCCGAGCTCTACCGCCTCAGCGCGATCAAGAAGACCGAATGGGGCCTGGCCTTCGCCATCAACGGCACGAACCTCGACGATCTCGGGGACTACCGGCCTGGGCTCGAAGCTGCAAAAAATGCAGCGGTGCGAAGCCCGCTCATCGAAGCCGAGTTTCGCAAAGCAGACGTGCGAAGGTGCGCCGCCCTCATGGGCCTCAGCGTATGGGACAAGCCGGCCGCCGCGTGTTTGTCGAGCCGCATTCCCTTCGGAACGAGCGTCACCCGCGAGCGTCTCACGCAGATCGGCGGATTCGAAGCCGAGCTCCACGCTCTCGGACTACGGCAAGTGCGCGTCCGCTGGCACGCCCTCGGTGAGGTCATCGGCAAAGACAGCACGACGCCGAAAACGAAGTCGGGGGCGATCGCCCGCGTGGAGGTCGCGCCGGGCGAGCTCCTCAGCGCGTTCGAGCACCGCGATGCCATCGTCGAAGCGGGAAAGCGTTTCGGCTTTCAGTACGTGACGCTCGACCTTCAGGGCTACCGCACGGGCAGCCACAACGAAGTGCTCGTCGTCGGCAAGAGCCTCCGCATCATCAGCTGACGCCATCAGCTGATACTGGCTGACTACGCCGCGCGGACTCGGCGAACGAGACGTGCGGCGGAGACGAGCTCTTGCTGAACCTCGATCATCTCCTCGATCGTGAGGTGGCAAGCTCCGCAGTCGCCACCGGCGCCGCACGCTGCGGTGACTTGTTCACGCGTGCACGCTCCGCCCTCGATGGCCTGTTCGACGTCGCAGTCCGTGACCGCGTGGCAGACGCAAATGAACATGGGGTAAAGATAATGAAAACCGTTTTCATTTCAAGATGCGGCTGACAAAAATCGTAAACATCTTGAATCAATCACGAATCTGCTGTGCAAGGTAGTGGGCGTCTCCCACTTGACGAATGAGCTCAAGCTGCGCTTCGAGCCAATCCACATGCTCCTCTTCGGAGACGAGGATCTTCGTGAGCAAGTCCTCGGTGCCGTTGTCGCCGAGTTCGCGGCAGGTCTGGATCGACGTGTTGAGAAGCGGGATGGCGAGGAGCTCGGCTGCGAGATCGTTCTTCAGGATCTCCGGCACGGTGGTCCCGATGCTCAGCTTTCCGAGGCGCTGCAAATTCGGAAGTCCGTCCAAGAAAAGAACGCGCTCGATGAGCTGGTCGGCGTGCTTCATCTCGTCGATGGACTCCTTGCGAATCTTCTCGCCGAGCCGCGCGTAACCCCAGTTCTGGCACATGCGAGAGTGCAAGAAGTACTGATTGATGGTGGTGAGCTCGCCAGTGAGAATCTCGTTCAAGAGATCGATGATCTTCGGATTGCTTTTCACCGGGCGAGAAGAACACCGAAGCGAGTTGCCGTCGAGAACACAAGCCTCATAGCTTGCCTCATCGATATGGGGTGGACGACCACTACCGCGCGCCGACGTGCCCGGCATCGTCCGCGTTCACGACGACAGGACGCTGATGTTGCCCGACCGCCGCGCCAACAACCGCGTGGACTCACTCCGCAACATCGTTCGCGATCCACGCGCGGCGTGGTCCTGGCGATCGACGCGATTTATTTTCAGCACGTGGACCCGGCGAGCCTCCCGACCCCGGGGCAGACCTTGGCGACGCTGAGCGACGGACGGCGACCGTGTTCAACTCACGTCGCGTTTGGGTTTATCGCGGGGTGCTGAAAATACCAGGTGCGCGCGGCGAACTGAACCGGCGGAATTCGCAGCTGCGGGTTGGGATGGGTGCGAAGAAAGCCAATCGGATTGAACACCGAGATGCCCGAGGCCCGCTCGAGACGCGCGAAAAAATCCATCAGCTCGAGGCCCCCCTTCTCGCTCCATCGGTAGTTCGGACGGCGCGCCGCACCAGTATCGAGGGCGTTGATGCATCCGGCGTTGTCGGCCGCCCACTCGTTGGCCTGGTTGAGGCCAGGGGCGATGCGTGTGGCGATCTGATTGAGCACCGCGAGGTTCGGCCCGCCGTTCATCGCTTGCCCGTTCGCGCAACCTGTGTGGTTCAAATAATGATGACCGAGCTCGTGACCGAATGTGAAGGCGATGATGTCGTCGAAGATCTCGTGCGCGTGCGAGAGCCGCTGCGGATTGTTCAAAAACTGTGAGGGGATGATGCCCGGCGTGAGCGCGGGACTTCCTTTCGGTTGAAGGAGTCTCGGCATGGTGACGTTCGAATACGCCTCGTAGGTCTGCGTCCCGAAGAGCTCGTCGGTCGCGCGGGTTTGGGCAATCGCGTCCACGGCTTCGAGGAGACCTTCGGTTCCCGCCAAGAAAGGCGCGCCCTGCTCGTCGCAACCGGCAAAGGCATTCACTTCGTTCGGATCGGGATCGATCACCAGCGGGATCCCACGCACCTTGGCCTGGTTCTGCGGACTCAAGTTGGAAATGAGCTCGGCGAGGATGGTGCGGACCTCGGCTTGCCACGCGGCCGCGCCGCTCAGCGGAAAAAGAAGCGCGCGCCCTTGCTGCTGCGGCAGTTGCGGTGGTGGCAGCTGAGCCGAGGGTTGCTGTGGAGGTAGCTGCGGCTGCTGCTGGGGATACTGCTGTTGTTGCGGGTACGACTGCTGCGGGTACTGCTGACCGTACGGGGGCGGGTACGCGGGCGGTGGAGGGTTCGCGGGCGTTTGCTGGGAATTTCCCGCGCAACCGACGAAGGCGGCGAGAAAGACGAGGCGGTACGGTTTCGAAAATCGGGCGTTCACGGTGGGCTATCGTACGACGAGAAACGGTCCAGCGTCATTCACAAGGTCGCCTTCGACGTGGCTTCGACCGGTACAGGCACCGCGCCACCGAGAGCGCGCAGAGCTTGCGCAAACGCCCTCGCGTCCTGGAACCGATCACGCGGCGCAGGAGCGAGCGCGCGCTCGATGACGTCTTGCCACGCCGGCGGGATCTGGCTCAGACCGACCTTCATGCTCGCGCTCCTGGGGACGACTGAGGGTGCCTGCGGGCCGGCCAGCCACAGCCCGCTCGGCGTCGGAGGCGGCGGCTCGCCCACGAGGCACTCGTAGAGGACGCATCCGAACGCGAAGAGATCGCTACGCGCATCGACTTCGCCGCCGACCTCTTGCTCCGGCGACATGTACCCGGGCGTCCCCACCGGAGCGCCCACGTTCGTGATCCGCGTCTCTTCCCACTCGACGCGAGCGATCCCGAAATCGAGTATTTTTACGCGCTGCCCGCGATCGGCGGTCGATCGCTCGACGAAGATGTTCGACGGTTTGAGATCGCGATGCACCACTCCGGCGGCGTGAACCGCGACGAGCGCATCGCAAATTTCCGTCGCCATTGGGAGGAGCTCCTCCGTCGTCAACCGTTCTTTGCTCCGGACGTACGCGGCGAGCGATTCTCCCTCGAGGAGCTCCATCACGAGATACGCCGTGCCGTCGGGGAGGTGCCCGTGATCGATCACCTCGACCACGTTGGGGTGCCACGACAGACCAAGGGCCTGCGCCTCGCGACGGAGACGATCGGACGCGACGGCGTCGTGCGCTGCGGCCGCGCGCAGAAGCTTGATGGCCACGCGCATCCCGTCGCGCACCCGCTCGGCCTCGTAGATGACGCCGCTCCCGCCCGAGCCCATGCGCTGCTTGATGCGGTATTCCCCGGCCACGACGGCGCCTTGAATTTGTCCGGCGGCGTCGCGTTCGCGCGACTCGCGGAGGGTGATGCTTCGCTCGAGCGCGTGCACGCGCGTGGTCTGGGCGATCGTCTCCGATCGACGAATGCGCTCGCGGGCCCATGCCGCACCGAGCAGCGCGCCTGCGCACGCGCCGACGGCGATCGCCGTCACCTCTCCGGCTACGATGGTCGCCGGGACGAGCCAACCGAAGCTCGCAAGTGTTCCGCCGAGAGTCGCGCCCGCCAGCGTCGACATGGGTGCGCTCGGGACCCTCCAGCGGGCTTCGAACTCCTGCGAGAATTCGCTCTTCGCCGCGGTGGTCACCCCGCGAGCGACGTCCCCCGGCCCGTAGCCGAAGAGCGCGGGAACAGCGCGCAGCTGGGCGAGGCGAGCGAGAGCGAGGAGGCCATCTTCTTCGAGGAGCGGATCGTGGGCGAGGTGAACGCGGCCGCGCCAGATTCCGCGCCCGGAGAGGATCGTCTCCCATCGCTCGGTCCGCCCGTATTCGCTGTCTCCCGCTTCGAGCCGCGCGTACGCGTCGCCGGGAGTCTGCGTTCCGCGAAGCACGCGCATCCAAAATCCGAGGTTGTCGGCGGCGAGCACGTACTGCCAGACGTCATCTTTGATCGCCGCGCGCGACGTGACGCTGACGAAGGCCTGCAAGCCCACGTGAAGAAGCGAGATCGGAAGGCCCTTGGTCTCGTCTTCGAGATCCTCGCCTTGCATGTTGATCGCCTTGAGCCAGGCGTCGGCCGCAAGTGGGCCTTTCTCCGCACGGAGAAAAAGCAGGATCGCTTTCGCCATCGATGCGCTCACCTGCCCGGCCGGATAGCTCGTACGATTGGCGCTCAAGCTTGGAAAGATAGACTTTTGCCGCACACAGGAAAAGACGATGCACAGGATCCGCGCATCGAGGAGCTCCGCGCCGCCCTTCGAGCTTCGGTGGCGAAGGCCGCATCGCGGGCATTTCGGCGGGCTGCGGCGATCCGCGGGGATCTCGCAAAAATAGACGAAGCGGAGATCTTCGCGAGGGGCGCGGCCTGGCTCGTTCCTGCCGCCGCGCGGGCGCCGCGTGGTTCGCGCGTCCTCGTCGGAAGCGATTGGTCGACGGGGGAAGAGGCGCGCGTTGAGGTGCCGCTCGATCCTGCGCTCTCCCCGCGCGCGCAGGTGGAGGGCATGTTTCGCAAAGCGCGGCGCCTCCGCGAAGGCAAGCCGATCGCGCTCGGGCGACTCCGCGACGCCGAAGCTCTGCATACCGAGCTCGGGCTCGTGCTCGCGGAGATCGAGCAAGCCTTAGACGCCGACGCTCTCGCGACCATTCTCGCGCGTGCCCAGGCGCTCGCTCCGAAAGACTTTGCTCTCCAGCGCACGAAGGCTCGTCCAGCGTCAAAGCTCCAAGGGAAAAAACCGCCCTTTCGCACCTTCGTCGGCAAAGGTGACGTTCGCATTCTCGTCGGTCGCGGAGCAGCGCAAAACGACGAGCTCACCTTCCAGATCGCCCGCCCGCATCACCTGTGGCTTCACGCCAAGGGAGACACGGGGGCTCACGTCGTCGCATGGATCGGCAAGGGTCACGACGCGACCGGGGAGCTTCTCGTCGACGCCGCCCACCTCGCGGCGCATTTCTCAGATGCGCGCGGGGAGACGCTCGTGGAGATCACCCACGTGGCGCGGCGCTACGTGCGAAAACCGCGGCGCTCGCCGCCGGGCCTCGTGGTGGTCGATCGCGAGAAGGTGATGACGCTTCGGGTGGACGCAGCGCGGCTTGCCGCTCTCCTGGCGACCGAGGTGGAGGCCGACCAGCCTCCGTCGTCCCTTTCACGGCGAAAGTGAGCTATGCAAACCGCGTGCGGCTACTCGAGACGATTGGTCGATGGCTCGGACGGGTGGAGGTGGTCCTCGCCGGTGCCGACGACACGCTCAGGTCCGGCGAAGAGGCGCTGAAACAAGGCGATTTCATGCGTGCGCGCTCGTTTGCCCACGCGGTCCTCGGGCGGCTGCCGGGCTCGCCGCTCGGACTAGCGCTCCTCGCCGATGCGTGTGAGCTCGGTGGTCTCGACGCGGAGCTCGCGCTCACCCTCGAGGAGCTCGCCAAGCGCGTGGCCTCGCGCGCAGAAGTTTGGGTGCGTCTCGGTCGCGCGCGGCAGAAGACGGGAAGCAATCTCGACGAGGTGCGCGAGGCGTACGTGCGCGGGCTCGCAGTCGCAGAGGCCGGAAGCGAAGCCCGGCGGGAGGCGCTGCTCGCGCTTGCCGATCTCGATCTAGAGCAGGGAGATGGCGCGCGCGCGGAGCTCTGGCTCGAACGCACTGCAGCAGACAAATCTGCCGACGTCGTCCTGCGACGTGCCGAGGCGCGCCTCGCCCAGCGCGACGTAGACGGAGCGCGCAAATGGATCGAAGCTCTCGACAGCGCTCCAACCGACGCGCGCGCCGCGATGACCCGAGGGCGGGTGCTCGCGCTCGCGGCCGATCCGCTCGCGTTCGCCTCGATCCTTCGCGGGTACGTCCTCGAGGCGCCGGGAGCGAGCGAGCTGCTCTCGTCGACGCTGGCCTGGATCCCGAGCGACGAGCTGACGCGCGGGCGTGTACGCACGGTCGTCGAAGAGCGGGGAGAAGCAGGCCTTGCCCGATGGCGCGCTGCTTTTGCGAGGGCCGACGGTCGACCCAATGAGGCCCGGGCTGCCCTCCGCGATGCCCTCGCTGCCGGCGACGCGTCGGCCGCGCGCCCCCTCCTCGATGCGGCCCTCGACGATCAAGACGACGGCGCGCGCGTCGATGCGCTCGCCAAGCTCCCGGCCGACGCTGCGAACGATCCGATGCTCGCCGACGCGCGCCTCCTCCCTTCCGCGGAGGACATCGGGAGCGCGGAAAAGATCGCGGCGTGTCTCGACGCTCTCAACGACGTGAAGACCGAGCGCGTTCTTCCGTGGGCCCGCGCGCTCCGAAAATCGGCGATGCGGACGTGGGTCCCTTCGGGAGGCGCACCCGCCGCGTGGTCGCCGCTCCTCGCCCGTCTCGACGTGCATGCGCGCGCGCTTCACGATCTCGAGGCGACGTCCCAGATCGCGTCACTTGCCGCTGAGCGCAGTCGTCCGGTGCGCCTGGCAATCGTCGGCGAGTTCAACGCCGGCAAGAGCACGTTCATCAATGCGCTCATCGGAGCGGAGATCGCCCCCACCGGTGTCCTCCCCACGACGGCGACGCTTCATCATCTTCGCTACGCCCAGGACGCCATCGCGCGCATCTTCTTCGAGCCCGGGCACGCCAACGCGACGGAGCGGATCGTTCCCATTGGCGAGCTCCGCGCTACGCTGAAGAAGATCGAAAACGAGCCGATTCGTCGGGTAGAAATCCTTCTTCCGATCTCGTCTCTCACCCGAGTCGAGATCATCGACACCCCAGGCTTCAACGCGCCCGATGCACGCCACACCGACACGGCCCGGGCTGCCTTCGAGGAAGCCGACGCGGTGATATGGCTCCTCGACGCCGCCCAGCCGCTCAAGCGCACCGAGCGGAACGTCCTCGAAGAGGCGAAGGCCGCGGGCATTCCCGTGCAGATGCTGGTCAACAAAGCCGACCGTCTGAGCACCGATGATCTGGCGAAGGTGATGGAGCTCGTTGTCACGTCGCTCGACGAGATCGGTCTCGCTTCGTGGAGCCCTCCCCTCGCCATGAGCGCGCGCCTCGCGCTGGAAGGTCGCCTGGGAGATGCTGCGGCCCTCGAAAAATCACGCTGGGGCGCGATCGAAAAGCTCCTCGACCAAGAGATCATCGCCCGGAGTGCCGAGCTGAAGGAGCGGGCGCTTCGCCGGCGCGCTTCGAAGATCGTGGGTGAGCTAGCGGCTCGCGCCTCGGCGCTCGCGGACGAAGAAGCAACGCGCATAGCCATCGATGCCGCGCGCACCCAAGCCCTCGCTCGTGCTGCGGCGAAGATCGATCGCGACGGCGAAGATGCGGCGAAGAAGCTCGCGCAGTCGCTGGAGGGCGCGGCGAAAGCGTGGGAGCGAGATCTCGACGTAGTGGTGACCGGGCTCGATCGGGAGGCCGCGGCCGCCGATCCGATCCTCGCTCGCTACCGCGTCGACCGTGCGCTCGCTCACCTCGCGCCGGCTCTCGCGAGCGGGCTCGCTGCGCTGGCCGAAGGCACCGCGCTCACCCCGCCCGATCTCCTTCCGCTCGCGCGCACCCTCGTTCGTCAGACCGCATTTTTCGAGGTCGGCACACGCGCCGCCACGCCGCTCGCCCGGGCCGCGCTCGCCTCGCTGGTGGAGTATTTGAGCGCTTTGGCGATCGTAGCGCCCCACGCGACCCGCGCCGGCGGCTTGAGAACCGAGCTCACGGCGCTGGCAGAAGCTCTTGCCTAAAAGGCTCTTTTGAAGCACCACGACAGGATGCGACCCGCAGCCTTTTTTGTAGGGCTCATCATTCTCGTTTTCGCGGGCTCCGTCTCGCCGGCGAAGGCCGACATCCTGAACGTGACCGGCGGTGACGTCGCGGTCCAAGCCGACAAGCTCGAGGTAGACGTCGTCGCCGGTGAAGCCGTGCTCACCGGAAATGTCTCTCTCGCCAAGGGCGGCCTCCACGTGGCGTGCCCAAGGATCGATCTGAAGTTCGACACCACTCCTCACATGAGCTGGGCTCGCGGATCGGGCGGCGTGGTGGCGGACGTGAAAGGGGTCCACGCGGAGGCACCGGAGGTGGAGGTCGATCTCCTTCGGCAGGTGCTGGATCTCCGCGGAGGCGTGCGTCTCACGCGCGGCCAGGGTTGGCTCACTGCCGACAGCGCGAAGATCGACATCGCCACCGGCAAGGTCGTCCTCACCCAGGTCAAAGGATCCGTTCCGGTCCCGCCCAAGCCTTGACCGAGACGCGATCGTGACGCGCAGGATCGAGGCCAAGGGCATTCGCGTCGAGCGCTCATCGAAGGTGCTCCTTCGCAACGTGAACGTACACGCCGACGCCGGCGAGGTGCTCGGTGTCCTCGGCCCCTCCGGAGCCGGGAAATCAACCCTCTTTCGCGCGCTCGTCGGGGAGCTTCACGCCGGTGCCGGAACGGTGACCCTCGACGGCGAGGACGTGACCCGCTGGCCACTCTGGCGACGCGCGCGAAAAGGCGTGGGGTACATCCCGCAGACCCCGAGCGTGTTGTGGGATCTCACGGTGCGCGCGAACCTCGAGCTCTTTCACCGCGTGACCTTCGGAGAGGACGGCGATTTCGCAGCCGCGGCAGTGCGGGTGGATCTCGCGAAGCGTCTCGACGTGCGTGCAGGAGAGCTCTCCGCGGGGGAGCGTCGCCGCTTGGAATTTGCGCGGGCCATTACCCGGACGCCGCGCGTACTCGTGTGCGATGAGCCCTTCAGCGGCGTCGATCCTGCTGGCTCGGAGCGACTGGCGGAGCTTCTGAAGGAGCTCGCACTACGCGAGAACGTGGCGGTGCTTCTCGCCGATCACCACGTGGCCGAGGCGCTTCGAGTCTGCACACGGGCGATCCTTTTGCTCGACGGCGCAGTGGCCGTGATGGAGGAGCCTGGCGCGTTCGAAGCGCATCCGCTCGTGCAGGGCCGCTACTTGGGCACGTGGAGGCGGACGATGCCGCCGCCGCTCGTGAAGTGACACGAGTTTCGCCTTGTGGTGCTACAAGCGTAGTCGTGGGAGAAGGACGGTCATGAAACTCCAAGGGTTGGCGTTGGTGATGGCGATGGTCACAGGATGCAGCAGCTCCTCAACGGTCTCGTCGGGCGCCGACGGTGGAAGCGGCGCAGATGCGACCACGGATGGACCGAAGGACGGCGCCGCGGGAAACGATGCTGCCGTTGAAGCCGGACCGGCGGGCACATGCGGACTCACCTTCGACTGGCGCGTCCGGAATCCGCCCGGCGGCAGCACCGCCGCCGAGTGCCAAGCGGGCCTGGACCAAGACTGCTGCACGCAAGAGATGGCGTGCGCGGCAAGTGCGGACTGCAAGCAGATGCTGCAATGCGTAAACGCGTGCCCGTCCCCCAGGACGGATGCGTGCCTGATGGCATGCGAGAGAGACGCCGGCCAGAGCGAGTTCTTGGCTGTCGGTGACTGCAGCAAGAACGCGGCGCCTCACCTCCCCGCTGCGTGCGTATTCCCGTGACCGTACGTCGATCCCGCCGCCGCAAGACGTAGTAGGCGGCCTCGAACGCTGAAAAATCGAGGCGCCGATGCGGCGCGTAGGCCTCGTTTTCGAGGTGACGGATGGAGGCTGCGCTGGCTCAGCGCCAGGATCTGCTTCACCAGCTCCGTCGCGCGGACGCTTGCCAGATCGAGCGTGATGCTCGCTAGTTCGAGAGATCGACGTCGACCCGGCGATCGAGCGCGAACGTCGCGTCGTCGATGCCGACGGCGTCGAGCTCGCCGCGCGACGTGGTGTTCACACGGTCGGGCTGCACACCCATGTCGTGGAGGAAGCGGCGGACCGAGTCTGCGCGTGCCTCTCCTAGGCCCATGTTGTATTCGCCTTCGCCGCGTGCGTCTGCGCGGCCGGTAAGCGCAAGGCCGCGGCCCTTGAGAGCACCTTCGCTCAGGCATTTCGCGAGCGCACCGAGGAGCGCTCGGTCTTCGTCGGCGATGCTCGACGAATCATAGTCGAAGCTCGGCGGGACCTGCGTCTTTGGGAGCCCGCACGCGCGCGCGATGGCCTCGGAGATGTGAAGCCCATTGGTGTCGATCGACGCGTCCGGTGCGGGCTTCTTGTCCCACTGGCTGTTCGACGCGGTCGCCAACGGCACTTCGGATTTTTTTGCGGCAGCCTTGTTCGCGGCGCAGCCCGCAGAAGAGAGTCCAGCAAGAGCAAGCACGAATAGCGACGTCGACAGTTTCATGGGGGTTCCCTTCGTAGGATCGATGTCTCCCCCGGTAACGTGCGGCCGCCGCATGGGCCAAATTTCCCGCAGGCGCGCCGCAAGTGAAGATGTTATGGAAGCGCCATGGAACTGAGCGTTCTCCTCGAGCCCACGATCAACTTTCATCGGCTGAGAGAGGTCCTCGACGGCCTCGGGCACCTGGCCCGCGTCGACACCATTCGCGGCTGGAACAAGGCAACGCAGGCCGCGCTCTTCGAGGGCGCCGCGGGCCACACGATCACCCTCGACAACTTCGTACCGAGCGACGCCGGTCCGCTCGTCGAAGTGATTCACCACGGAAAAAACAGCCTCCCGGTGTTCACGCACTTCCAGAAGCGCTTCTGTAAGCCGAAGGACCCCGAAGTGACGGGCAAGCAGCTGCTCGGCTACAACCACCAGGATCTGAGCTGGGCCACCGGGCCCGGCTACTTCGTCACCGTCCCCGGAGAGAACGCGGGCGAGGTCGACATCGACTACCGAAAGATCCCCACCGAAAAACCGGGTAGCTGGCCCGCCATTCAGCCGAACTCCGTGCGTCTCGGCGGCCTCGTCTACGGCGGGATGGTCGACGTGATGCGCGGCGTCTCCGAGCACGTCACCGTGGGGCGCGCCCGCAAAGGCGGCAAATGGATGGATGCATGGTTCGTGCTCTGCCGTGAGCCGCTTGCCCCGGTCGCCGCCTAGTGGAGGTCTTCGTCAATCAACACCGCGCGCTTCTGCTGAAGATGGCTCGTGTTTATGTGCAGACGAACGCGGAGAAAATTTCTGCCGAAGACGTGGCGCGCGAGCTCGAGATCGAACTCCTGCAGCTCGGAAAATCGAAGACCCTTGCGCCGACGGCGATTGCCACGCCGGACGCTTTTTTTCGGAGCATCGTTCGCCACGCGGCAGGCCGAGCCAAGCGCCGCCACACCCTCATCCAGCAGGTCGCAGCCGGCGACGATCTCAACGCCGTCTCCGAGGATCTCGCTGCGCTCGATGCCGATCTTCCTCCGCCTCCCTCGCCGCCAGACGTGGCGTCTCGCGAAGCACGCGCGCAGCTCGATGGTCTGAAGGCCGCGCTCGCTCCGCACGATCGTCTCCTTTTTTCTCTCCTCATCGAGGACGACAGCAGCGAAGAGATCGTGGCGACGACCATTGGCTTGTCCGAAACCGACGTGCGCGCCGCGCGCGATCGGATGGTCGAGCACGCCGGGACGCTGAACATCGAGGGCGAGGCCGACCGCCGCGGGGGAGCAGCGAGCCCTCCGGAGAAGCGACGCGAGACCAAGCTACGCGAGCTTGCGCGAAGCACGGGCAGCGCCGCGCTGAGCTCCGGGCACGTTGAAGAGCCTATTTTGGCTCTCATTCGCCACGGAGATCTCTCCGCCGATCTGAACGACGCCATCGTCCACACCGCGTCGTGCGTCGACTGCCGCGCCCGCCTCACGGACGGAGAGGTGGAGCGGCGCAGCTTGGTGGTCATGGCGATCGAGGCTCCGCGCGGAAGCCAATTCGATCTCACCAACCTCCTCGAGGACTCCGGCGCGACTCTCCAGGAGCGCGGTGAGGGGCGATGGACTGCGGTGGTCGATGCCGCCAAGGCCGACGCGCTCAAGGGGAGGCTGGAGGCACGAAAAGAGGGCGAGGTATCTGTCGTGACCCGCCTGGCGATCGCCACGCCGATCGAAGTGCCGGTCACGGCCGATCCCTCGAAGGCTGGCGGGCGACGGCCAATGCAGTCATATCCAGAATATATCGCGGGCGCCGACCGCGGAATCGATGCCGCCGAGGTCTCTGCGTGGGCACAGGTAAGGCACGCGCCGATCCGGAACGCGGCTCCCAGTCCGGCGTGGTCGCTCTTCGCGATCTGCGCCGTGCTCCTCGCCGTCGCCATTGCGTACTTCCTCGCCACGCGCTGATGCCTCGAAAAAGATGTACGAGCTCCACGTCGCATCGCGCGTAAAGGACATCCCGCGTGAGAGCTGGGACGCGCTGGTCGGCGACCGCGACTCTCCGTTCGTCGAGTGGACGTGGCTCGACTGCCTCGAAGAGTCGGGCTGCGTGGGGCCCGAGGTGGGGTGGCTTCCGTGTCACCTCGCCCTTCACAAGAAGGGAAAGCTCGTAGCCGTCGCGCCGACCTATTTGAAAGACAACAGCGAAGGCGAGTTCGTCTTCGACTGGAACTGGGCCGACCTCGCGACGCGGATGCACGTTCCCTACTACCCAAAGCTCGTCGTGGGCGTCCCTTTCACACCTGCGACCGGCGCGCGCATCCTCACCGCTCCCGGGGAAAATAGGGCCGAGCTCGTGCAGGCGATGGCCGGTGCGCTCGTGAAGGTGGCCCCCGAGATGAAGGCCCACAGCATCCACGTGCTCTTTCCTACGGAAGAGGAGACGAAGCTCTGGTGCGAGCGGGACTACCTTCATCGCGTTGGTGTCCAGTTTCACTGGCGAAACAACGGCTACAAAACCTTCGACGACTTTCTCGCCTCGTTCAACGCCAAAAAGCGCGCGCAGATCAAGCGTGAGGTCCGCCAACCGGAAAAAGACGGCGTGACGATCGAGACGCTCGCCCCGGGCGAGTACACGAAAGAGACGACGCCCGTCATGTACGAGTTCTATGCGACGACGGTCGACAAGTTCCGATGGGGAAGACGCTACTTGAACGAGCGGTTCTTCGAGCTCTTGGTGGAGCGTTTCCAGTCTCGCCTGGCCTGGGTCATCGCTCGCCGCGGCGGCAAGCCCATCGCCGGCGCGTTCAACGTGGTCAAAGGAAAGACGCTCTACGGTCGCTACTGGGGGGCAAATGAGGACTTCCCCTTTCTGCACTTCAACGTTTGCTACTACCACGGCATCAAGGAGTGCATCGCGCGCGGCCTGGACGTCTTCGAGCCCGGAGCCGGTGGCGAGCACAAAAGGGTCCGCGGATTTTTTCCGACGGTCACCCACTCGGCGCACTGGCTCGAGGACCACCGGATGCGCGACGTAATCGACGACTTCCTCGAGCGCGAGCGGGCCGCGGTCATGCGTCACGTCGCGGAGCACGCTCCGGAACTCTGACGTCCACGTCGTGACGGGCTGCATCCACGGCGCTACGGCTGCGTTACTTGAAGCTGTCCTTCGCGCTGCGAATCGCGCCGAAGGCCTCCGCGTCGTCGGCCGCGGCAGAGATGCCCAACGTTTTTCGAATCGTCGCCGAGCGAACACGGAAGAAGGGATTCGTCTCGAGCTCTTCGCCGATGGTGCCGGGCACAGTGGGGCTCGGCCTTCCGCTACGCGCGGTGATCTTTGTGTTGTCGGGCTCGACGTGGGCGGCGAAGCGCAAGTTCGCCTCGGTGTACTCGTGACCGCAGTAGACGCGCGTGGCTGGCGGGAGCGCGGCGAGCTTCGCGAGCGATCTATTCATCATGGGTGGAGTGCCCTCGAACATCCGCCCGCACCCCGCGAGAAAGAGCGTGTCTCCGGTGAAGATCGCGGACTCGCCTTTCCTCGTGTCCGTCACCAGATAGCCGACGGCGCCGAGGGTGTGACCCGGAATGTGAAGAACTCGCACGTGAAGCGAGCCGAGCGCGAACGTCTCTCCGTCTTCGACGAAGCGCGTTTGCCCAGGAATTCGCCCGCGATCAGAGACATGACCGACGATCTCACGGACCTTGAAGTGCGCCGCGACCTCTTCGTTTCCGCCGACGTGATCGAAATGATGGTGCGTGCTCCAGATGGCTCCGAATGTTTTGTCTCCCACTCCGGCGACGATGGGCGCGGTCTCCGACGCGTCGACTAAGGTGCGCGCGTTCGTCTCCTGGCACTCCACCAGGTACGCGTAGTTGTCGTTGAGGCACGGGATGGCGGTGACGATCATTTCTTTTCCTCCGGAGCAGCGCCAGCGTCGCGAGGCTTCAAGTACGCGCCGTTCAAGCACGTCTCTTTGCACTGGTAGGGGGGCACGTCTTTCAATGTTTTCTCGTAGGTCTTGAAGCGCGAAACCATGTCGGCAAATACTTCGCCCCGCACGATGGGGCTCTTCTCTTCTGGGTCCGCCTCGAGATCGAAAACCTGGTTGTAGGCTTCGGTACCGAAGGCAATCAGCTTGTATTTCCCATGGATGAAAGCGCGACGCCGATCGTTGTCGCTGGTCGCCGGGAGATCGATCGCCATGTCGCGCGGCTCTGGCTTTGCGCCGTAAAGGTCCGGCACGAGGCTCTTGCCTTCGAACCCCGGGTCCGCAGTGATACCGAAGAGATCGAGGATGGTGGGCGCGACGTCGATGGCGCTGCGCGGCTCGTCGATCTTGCGCGGCGTTGCATTCGGCAGCACGACGAAGAGCGGTATGCGAACGAGGTTTTCCCATAGCTCGAAGCCGTGGAAGAACTGCTTGTGCTCACCGAACGCCTCACCGTGATCGGCGGTGACCACGATCGCCGTGCGCTGTGACCACGGACGCGCCGCGACGAAGTCGAGCAACTTTCCGATGTACCGGTCGGTGAACGTGACCTCCGCGTCGTAGCGATCGCGCTGCTGCTTTCCGTATGGGCCGATGCCTTCGTGCGCGAGGTACTGATCGTGAGGATCGAGAAAATGGAACCAGGCGAAGAAGCGCGTGGCCTCGAGCGCCGGGTCCCCCAGTAGCTTTTCGGCGATCGCCTCCTGCTGCGGCGCGGTGATGTTCTCGTCCGTGGTGTTGTTCCACTTCATGTTGGGGACGAGCTCCCAAACGTCGAAGCCCTGATCGAATTTCGCGTCTTTGAAGTAACCGTGCGCGTGCGCGGCAATGGTTCGGATGCCGTGCTCGTGGAGGACCTCAGGGAAGAACAGGTTCTCCTTTCCGTAGGTGCCGAAGAAGTAGCCGTCGCGTCGCAGCTCCCCAGGGAGCTTTCCGCCAAGCATCCCCCCGAGGCTCATGGAGGTGTACGACGAGAGCGAATAGGCGTGCGAGAAGTCGACCGAGCGTTTCTCGAGCTCCGTCAGGCGCGGTGCGATCGGACGCGGATATCCAGCCCAGGGCATGTCGGCCCGCAGGCAATCGATGGAGATGAGGATGACGTTGAGCTTCTCGGGCGGCCTCGTGGGGGGCGACGCGTCGACGATGCTCACCGCGACCGACGCGATGGCTGTCGGCGGCGGCGGCGGAGTCGTAGCCGTCGCCCCGCTCACGTCCTTGCACCCTTCGCACCCGAGCGCGCCTCCGAGGAGACAAACGAGGACGCCGCCCCACGCGGCACGACGTCCCGAAAAGCTCACTTCACGAAGACACGGGTGAAGGACGAGGCCCCCGCCTCGACTTTGGCTTTTCCGGTGTACGTGACGGCGCCTTCGACATGCGGAAAGGTGTCGAGCGTGCAGTTGGTCGGGGCAGTCGCGGCGAGCGTGAGGTCGGCGCCGATGTCGATGTTGTAGATGACGGCCGACGGCGTGGTCTGACCGTCGAGAACAACCATCGTCGAGCCGTCGGGGAAGCCGCCCTTGAAGTACCGGACCTTGGAATTTCCCGGCACGGCCAAGGCAATCGTGGCCCCCGCTTCGCTCGCACACGCGCCGCCTGCGGACTTCGTGATGCCGACGCCGAGGACGCCCTTCGTCGTGTCGAATCCGGGGAGCGCGCCTTGGAGCATCGATTGCGTCCCCATGTCGACCATGCCGGTCGTGCTGCGATCGTAGTCGGCGGAGATCTGCCACTCCTGCTCGATGAGCTTCACGTGTGCCGGCTCGGTGACCGTCATGAAGTACGGGGTGTTGATGGGGACTGCGATCTCGTAGACGCCCTTGCTAGGCGCGCCCATGGTGACGGCGGAGTGCCCTCCGAGGTCGACCGTGGCGCCGACGACGCCGACCGCCTGACCGAGCTCGACCATTTTCCCTTTTTGCTTGGCCATGCCGGCGCCCACCGAGCCGTCGCCGCCGCCTCCGTCGCCACCCGTGCCGCCGTCCCCACCTGTGGCCGAATTGTTGGTGGTGCTGCTGCTACAGCCAAACGAAACGGCGCCGACCGACAGGGCGATCGTGGAAGCAACTAACGAAGCGAAGATGGGTCGAATCATGGGGGGCTACTCCTTAGAAGAAAAGCGCCGACTGTCGGCGAGTGACCAAGCCTACCACGTGCGGCTCACGAGTCGATTGTCACCATCAGCTTCTCGCGGAGCGCGAAGTATTCTTCGCTCACGCTGAAGAGGACGATTTCCTTCATGCGCTCTTTCGCCGCGACGCTGGCTGCATCTTCGGTGGCCCGCATGACCTCGGTCGAGATTTGCAGATCGTGCGCGAGGACGAAGCCGGCGCGATCGGCCGTGAGATCGACAGACGCGACCCACTTTTTCAGATCGAGCGCGCCGCCAGCCTGGAGGAGCTTCGAGACCAAGCTCGCCAGACGCTCGCGCTGCGCACCCTGGAATTCGTGGGCCATCGCGGCCATGGCTTCGCCTACTTGCCCCTGCAAATCAGCGGTTACGGGGAACTGCGGCACGCTCAGCTTGATGGCGGCAAAGAGCCACGCCTTCAGCCCGGTACCCGTCGGGACGAGGTGACGCACATAATATCCGGGGCGGAAATACGTGAGGTGGCGCCCGGCCACGAAGGCGAGAGAAGGCGTCGACACTCGCGACTGCTCGAAGGCTGCGCGACCAAGAACGATCGACGGTGTCTGGGCGTGGAGGAATCCGAGCCCGCCCGGATCGTTTGGATTCTGGAAGACGAGCGGCGGGGCCATGCCGAGGACGCCTGAAGCGTAGTAGAGCGTCTGCGACACGGGATACGGGTGGAGAGAGAGATCGATCGCATAGCGCGTGTCGAAGCCCATGGCATCGAGCGCCTGGGTGCGGGTGCGGATGATGGTCGGCTGAATCATCGCGAAGATCTTGGTAACGAGCGCGTCCTGATCGGTGTGGGCGAGGCGTGCCCAGTCGTCGTCGCTCAGCGCTGCCTGCGCGGGGGCTGCATTGTCGGCGCGGTGCCGCTTGTAGAAGCGCTCCTCGTCTGGCTCGGCGAGCTTGAGCACGGTGAGCGCCTGGCACAGGCACCAGGCTGCGTCCGCCCGCTTGGCCTCGGTGTAAAGACGGCGAAGAAGCTTGTAGCTCTCCACGCGGTAAGGATTTCGCTTGAGGATCTGGGTCTGCGATTTGACCGCTTTTTCCAGGTACTGAGTGACGTCGCTGGCGTACAGCTCGGCGAGGAGCTCCGCGCGGGGGCGGTCCTCTGGGTCGAAGGCTTGGGCCGCTTCGTACGCGTCGATCGCCATCTCCGGCTCGTTCAAGAACTTCTGGTAGAGCGCGCCGAGCTGGTCGAGGATCTGGGTGAGCTTGACGCGATCGCCCGCCGCTTTGGCCTGGTCGAGCTGCACCTTGAGGAGCCGCTCGATCCCGTCGTGATCGCCCTTGGTGCGGCGAAGCTCGATGGCCTCTTCGAGCGCCTTCACGAGCGTGGGATCGAACTCGAACGCGCGATCGTAGAAGGCGATGGCCTGATCGATCTCTCCGAGCTGACGGGCAGAGACGATAGCTGCGGTATGCATGTACTTCGCGCGCTGCTTGGGATCCTCGACGAAATCTGCCAGCCGGAGGACGACCTCGACCAGCTTCGCCCAATCCTTCTCCTCGGAGTAGAGCTGCATCAGGCGCGTCAGGAGCTTGCGATCGTCGGGACGCTCTTCGAGCGCGGCGACATAGGTCTTCGAGGCGAGCGAACGATCGTTCATCTTGTGGAAGTAGAGGTCGCCGATTTCAATGAGCAGATCGAATCGCTCGGCGCCGCTCGCCACGTCGAGCCTGCGCTTCTTCGTGCGCAAGACCTCCGGCCAATTTTCCTTCGCGTCGTAGATCTTCGCGAGCGCGCGGAGCGGCAGCGGATTCGAGGGATCGGCGTTGGCTGCCTCCTGCAGCGGCGTGATCGCAGCGTCGAGGTCCCCTGCCCGGCGTGCAGATTCTCCGAGGCCATAGAGCGCCTCTGCGCGCTCGGATGAGCCGAGGGCTTTGGCGTGCTTTGCCAAGATTTCCTCGTACATCTTTCGGGCCATCGGAGCTTCGCCATGCTCGAGGACGACCCTCGCCGCTCGCTGCAGCGCGTCGCCATCGGCGGGCGCGAGCTTCTGGAGAGCCTCGACGGCCGCGGCGATCCGGGGGTTCGGTGCGTGGATCGACGACGGCGCGACGGAGATCCGCCCCCCGCTGGTCGGGCTGCCAAGAGCGCTGGACGAGTGGGGACCAGAGTCGGCCACCTTGGGTGAAGCGCTCCCGCCGCCGCTCTTGCCGACCGCCTCGACGTAGCGAATGAGGACGCGGATGGCGTCGTCTTTGTCTAGAGCAGTCGCGCGGTTGACAAGCGACTCGTAGTGCTTGGTGGCCTCGAGGAAGCGACCTCCGTTGTAAGCGAGATCGCCGAGCACGCTGAGGGCCTCCGCGTTGCTTGCGTCGAGCTCGAGGGCGCGCTTGGCGGCGACGGAGGCCTTCGGCTCGTCCTTCAGGCGATCGCGGTACACCTTCGCCATCTCGGCGTGGAGCCGGGCCTTGGCGAGATCTCCTTCGGCAAACGACAGCTCACGCTCGATGAGCGCGAGCGCGGACGTGCTGTCCCCGCGAACGGCAAACGCCTGACGGAGCGCGGAGGATGCGCCCGTGTCGCGCGGGTTCGCTTCGAGGGCGAGCTTGTAGCGTTCGATCGCCCCGTCTTTGTCGCCACGTGTCTCGAGCAGACGTGCCGCGCGCATCCATTGCTCACCCTTTGCCTCGGGCGTGCCCGCTTTGCCGGCGAGCACTTCGATCGCGCTAAGCGCAGCGTGCGCGTCACCCGAAAGCTCCTTTAAGTGAGCCATGGCCTCGAGCGCGCCGGGGTGACCCGACGAGAGCTGGAGGACTTGCTCATAAACGCGCATCGCGCGCTCGGGAGACCCGATCTGCTCGGCGAGGATGCGACCCTTCGCGACGAGGAGCTCGACCCGTCGCGGCTCGTCGGAGGTGACCGTCGCGTGCTTGTCGTAAAGCTTTACGAGCCCTTCCCAGTTGTCGAGCGCGCGATAATGCCGAGCAAGCGCGGTGAGCGCGTTGTCGTTCGGCGGATCGATCTTGAGGATCTCTTCGAGAGCGCTCGCGGCACGGCCGTGATCCAGGAACTCTTCGTCGTGCAGGCCGGCCATGCGCTCGTAGAGGTTGATCTTCTGGCGCGGAGTCGCGGCCACTGCCACCTGACGCTCGAGGATCTCGAGGAGCTCGCGGTACTGACCGTTTCGGTTGAAGATTCGATCGAGACCCTTCAGCGCGTTCAGGCTCGTTGGCTCGATCGCCAGCACCTCTTCGTAACGGCGCGTCGCCTGGGCGAGATCGTTCAGATCCTCGTAGACCTCGGCAACCTTCGACAGAGCCTGAGCCCGCTCGGGACCTCGCCGCGCCTCGGCGCGCGTCTCGAGGAGCTTCACCAGCGTCTGAAAATCTCCGCTTCGCTCCGCAAGGCGCGCGAGCGCGTCTCCGGCACGGGCGTGGCCAGGGTCCTCGGCGAGCACGGCTTCGTAGATTTTCTTTGCGCGCGCCGGATCGTTGAGGCGGGTCTCGAAGAGCTCTGCGGCCTCGGTCTTCAGATCACGGGCGCGGGGCGTCGTCGCCGCTGCGTCCGCACGTGCCTGGAGAATTCCCGCGAGCTCCGGCCACTGCTGGGCGCGGCGATAAATCACGGTGAGGCCTTCGTGAGCCCGATCGCTCGCCGGATCCGCGACCAGGATCTGCTGGTAGGCCATGAGGGCCATGTCGGCGCGGCCCAGCTTGCCGTCGTACCAGCGACCGGCATGCGAGAGGAGCACGCTGCGATCGGTCTGGGACAGGGTCTCGCTCTTCACGCCCTCGATGATCGACTCGAGCACTTCCGTCCAGTGCTTCGCGTTTTGCCCGCATAGGCGCTCGATCTCGCTCGAATACTCCTCGTTCGTCGGGGACTCGCACAGAGCCTGCGTGAAGGCGACGAGCGCCTGCTCCGGGTCTTCGAGCTCCGCTGCGTACAGCCGACCGATCTCGGCCATCACACGTCCGCGCTCTTCGCCCGGCAGCGCTGCCTGGCTCCGCGTGACGAGCATTTCAACGATGTCTTCGTACTTGCCGAGAGACTTTCGCACCTCCTCGAGGGCAATGGTGGCGATCTCGTCCGCTGGATCGAGCTCCACGATCTTCAGGTACATCGCCTCGGCCTGAGCCTTGTCCTTGAGAGCGTTGTCGAAGATGCGGCCGGCGCGGAAGTAGAGGGCTTTCTTGGTCTCTCGCTCGTCGCTGGTGTCGACTTCTAGGGCCGCCGCCGCTTTCGCGAACGCCTCTGCCACGCGCTTCGGGTCGGCTCCCTCGTCGACGGCCTTCTCCAGTGCGATCGCCGCCTCCGAATCGTCAGGGGCCGCGAGGAGCATTCCGAGCAGCGACTCCACTTTTTCGGCAGGAATTTTCGTCGTTCCGGGCTTGGTCGTGGCGATGCGATCCAGACGATCGAGCGTGCCGAGAAGTGCGCCGGCGTCCTTGGGGCGCTGCGCCGGATCCTTCTGAAGCATCGAGGCGATCCACTCGTCGATTTCTTTGGTGATCCAACCGCGTGGAGCCTTAGCGCTCGCGACCTCTGGCGTCGTTGCGAGGTGCGCGAACGCCGCGTCTGTCGGGTTCTCTACGGGGAAAACGGGCTTGCCGGAGAGGAGCTCGTAGAGCATCGCGCCGAACGCGTAGACGTCGGTGCGGGCGTCCGACGGGCGGCCACGTACTTGCTCGGGCGCGATCGTCTTCGGCGATCCGAACACCGCGAGGAAGCCGAAGCCCGCGCTCGTCGCCGCCAGGCGGGGGCGCAATCTGTCGCCACCGAAGTCGATCAGCACGACGCGCGTGGTGTCGGCGCCGTTTGGGGCTGCTGCTCCGCCCGCCGCGGCGGCCTTTGCGAGGAGCACGTGATCGAGCTTCAGATCGCCGTGCGCGAGCTGCGCCTTGTGGAGCGCTGCGAGCGGCTCGAGGATCCCTCGGATGATCGGCTTGAGCTCGTTGATGTGAGACGGACCGGTTCGCGCGAAACGGGCTGCAAGGGGCTGCGCGTCGATGTGCTCGTAGGCGACGTAGAACACGCCGTCACCGTCGCGTTTTCCGTGCGTGGCGGTCGATCCGAGATCGAGCTGTCCGGCGTCGATGCCTTGGGGAAGTCCCTCGTGCTTCACCGCAGCGACCAAGCGATTGGCGGTGAGGAAGCGATGCACGGCCCGGCGATCACGCGCCGCTTCGCGCCGGAGCGTCTTCAGCGTGTAGGGCTTTCCGTCTCTCTTCGCGAGGTAGACGACGCCGAGGTCGCTCTGTCCGACCTTCCGCTCGACCGTGTACTCGCCGACGACCGTTCCCGCCGGAATGTCGTCGATGCCCAGGAGACCGCCAATATCGCGAACGCGCGGGTCGACTTCGTTTCGGGAGACGAGGATCACGTCGACCAGCGCCTCGATGCGATCGCCGTCGACGCAGCGCTCGGTGAGCGCCTTCGCGAAGCTGCCCTTCGCCGCGACGCCGCCGACGTCCTCGGGATCGAGTCCGAGGAGCGTCTTGCTCATGGCCGTCATCTCGTCGAGCGAGAAGAGTCGTTCGAGCTCACCGCGAAGAATTTCGATCGTGACCGTCATGGCGCGAACCTCGGAAAAATGTCGGCGAAAACCCGCACGACAGCATCACGCGCGGAGCACCGCTTTTAGCTCACCCGAGGCGCAAGAACGACGAGTTTTTCCGGAAATTTTTGTATCTAGTGATGGTGGAGACGGTCGACGCCGGGGTACGAAGGGTCGCCCGGTTCGTGGCGCGGGTTCTCCGATTTCACGGTGCCGTCGCGGCCTGGGACCTGCAAAAGAAGATCCTTTTCGTAAATGAATTGCTCGCGCGAATCGTAAGGGACGGCGTGCACTCCAGTGTCCATCCGGATGGCGTCGCACGGGCACGCTTCGACGCAATAACCGCAGAAGATGCAACGGAGCTCGTCGATCACGAACTTCACCGGGAAGCGCTCGTAGCCGCGGCGCTCGTCGCCCACCGGGTACTCGCCCGCCTCGATGAAGATGCACTGCGCTGGGCAGGCCGTGGAGCAGCACAAACACGCCACGCAGCGGGGATCTCCGTCTTCGCGCTGGGTGAGGCGGTGCAGCCCGCGGAATCGCTCGGGGTACGGACGTTTCTGCTCCGGATACGAGATCGTCGTGATCCCCTCGTCGAAGCGCTCGGTCATCGGATCTGGCCTCTTGCCCCGGATCATCTCCTTCGTATTGCGGAAGAAGTGCTCCATCGATACGCCGAGCCCTTTGAAGATCTCCGGCAAGTACGCCTGGGTGACCGCGGTGCGCGGCGCGCCAACGACCGCGACGGCGTTCGTGGGTGAAGAAGCCTTTTTCGGAAATGCCGTACCCATGTTCGTCTTACCTCGCTAGGCCTGCATCGGGGTGGTTTCGGTGCCGCCGGCATCCGTTGCGTACTTCCCGGCGCTTCCGAACGCGCTCGGTTTTCTCTTGGTGGTCGAGAAGAACCCGACGACTCCGCGAATGACGAACGTGGTGAGGACGAGCGCCACGAGCGCCTGGGAAACGTCGCCGGCGATCTTGAGACCGTTCGACAGCTCCAATCCGGCGTTGTCGATCGCGAGGTAGATCGTCCCCGTCGCGAAGATGTTGGCGAGCGACGCCGGCAGAAGCACCTTCCATCCGAGCTTCATCAGCTGGTCGTAACGGAAGCGCGGCAGGCTCCAGCGCACGAAGGCCTGGAACGAGCAGATCACCAGCGTCTTACCGAAGAAGACGAGGACGCCGAGGATCGACATCACGAGGTGAGGAATCGCCACGTGAATGATGCTCGTGGCGCCGAAGGCCACGGTGATCCCGTCGCGGTGGAAGAACGGAAGCTGCCAGCCGCCGAGGAAAATCGTGACCAAGAGCATCGAGCTCGTGACGACTTCCATGTACTCGGCGAAATAGAACATTCCGAACTTCATCCCCGAATACTCGGTGAAGTAGCCGGAAACGAGCTCGCTCTCCGCTTCCGGAAGATCGAACGGAATGCGCTTCGACTCGGCGACTGCCGCGGTGAAGAAGAGAAAGAAGGCCACCGGCTGGACGAAGATCCCCCAGGCGTTGTCTCCCTGCCAGCGCACCATGTCGTCGAGGCGGACGGTGCCGTAGATCATCATTGCGCCGATGAGCGACAGCCCCATTGCTACTTCGTAGCTCACCATCTGGCTTGCCGCGCGAAGGGCGCCCATCAGCGAAAATTTGTTGTCGCTGCTCCAGCCCGCGATGGCGGCGCCGACGATGCCTTGCCCAGCCAAGGCGAAGACGTACAGGACGCCGACGTTGAGGGGCGCGATGGCCATGCTCACCGGATAGAACCCCTCTCTCAGAGAGATGGGCGGCGCACCGAAGCGCTCGACGAAGGCGTGGCTGCCTCCCGCGAAGAGTGCGCGCGGGTCGAGCGTGTCGCCCATCGGGATCACCGCGGCGAGGGCGATGACCGGCATCATGGCCAGGATGGGAGCGAGGCTGAAAAGAAGCTTGTCCGCGTTCGGCGGCATGAAGTCCTCTTTGAAGAAGAACTTCACTCCGTCCGCGGCGGTGTGGAGGAGCCCAGCCAAGCGCAGCTCGAATTTTCCGATCTTGATGACCGCGCGGTTCGGGCCGATGCGGTCCTGGATCATCGCGCTCTGCCGGCGATCGAGCCAGGTGAGGACGCCGGCTACGTTGACCAAGAAGCCGATCATGAGGACGATCTTGAAGAGCGCCCAGAGAGCTTGGGAGAGGATCATCGTTTCATTCCGCCGGAGGCGCAGAGGCCTCGGTCGTGGTCTTTTCGGGGGGATTCAGCTTCGCGCGGATTTGTTTGAGCTTCGTCCAACCGGCGTCGAGACCGAGGGCCTGACCGATTTCCGACAGCTGCTGCCAAGCCGGCCTCGACTCTCCCTGCGGTTCGAGAGCCTTTTCCGAGACTTGGTGGATACCCTTGTAGTTTACATACGTTCCGCTCGCCTCGGCCCACGACGCCGCGGGCAGGACGACCTGCGCGGCTTTGACCATCGGCCCTTCGTGCGACGAAACGGTGACCAGGGCCTTCACGGTCCGGAAGACGGCGAGGTCGGATTCGGCGTCGCTGCTCACGCCGCAGCCGAGTGCGATGCAGTGGGTGACGACGCCCTTCCCGATGTCCTGAAGTAGCTCGGCGAACGACTTCGCCTCGGGAACGAGCTCCTTCACGCCACGCGTGTTCGGGTTCTTGTCTTTGTGGATGAGGATCTTGTCTTCGTAGCCATCCGGCAGGCCCGAGACGTACGAGCTGCGCGTGGCGAAGAGCACGTTGCCCAGCTCGCGCAGAGCCCAGTTGTCCTCGAGCGAGTGCTGCGCCGAGTAGACAACGGCAATCGATTCCTTGGGAACCCCTTCGAAGAGCCGCTTCGTTTCGGCGAGGGCCTTCGCCAAGGTGGCTGTTTTGCCGCCGACACGCGGCTCGACGACGCGCCCCTCGTGCGCACGCTTGTACGTCAGCATTCCTTCGTCGCACATCCAGAATTTATTGACCTGCTCGTTGTCTCGCGGGCGGTAGCGGTAGGCCTTGTTGAAGCGCGGATCGAAATCGAGGTGCGCGTTGCAGCCCGTCGCGCAGCCCTGACAAACGCTCTTCGCGCTGCGCAGGAACCACACCCGAGCCTTGAAGCGAAAGTCGGTGGTCGTCAGCGCGCCTACGGGGCAAACGTGCTCGGTCATGAACGTGTAGTGACCCTCGAGCACGCGGCCGGGGGCGACCATGATCTCGTTCAGGTTGCCTCGCTCGCGCATGTCGAGAACGGGATCCTCGGCGACCTCGGCCATGAAGCGAATGCAGCGCGTGCACATGACGCAGCGCTCAGCGTCGTAGACGATGGTCGGTCCGAAGACGACCCCCTTCGGCTTGTGAACCGGCTCGTCGCGCATCCGCTTTTGGAACTGCCCGTGCTCGAGCCAGTAATCTTGCAGTTTGCACTCACCGGACTGATCGCAGATTGGACAGTCGACCGGGTGATTGAGGAGGAGGAACTCCTGCACTCCCTTTCGCGCTTCGCGGACGTGCTGGCTGGTGTCCGCCAAGATTTCTTGGCCTTCGACGGCGGCCATCTGGCACGAGGGCTGGAGCTTCGGCTTCTTCTTCGGGATGTAGTCGCCAACGCCAGCGTCCCACTCGAGGATGTCGAGCGTGAGCGCGGACTGGTTCGCGGGCGGTACGATCTCGACGAGGCACATGCGGCAGTTGGCCGGCGAGGAGAGCCCGGGATGCCAGCAGTAGTGGGGAATTTCGATGCCCTGGCGCCAGGCTGCCTTGATGATCGACTCCCCGGGCGTAAAGGGGATGGTGGTGCCGTCAAGCTTGAAGGTCGGCATTAGAGAGATCCCTTGCAGTCTTTGCAGAGTACATGCATCTCAGTGGTCACACTCGCCACCGATCATGTTGAGCGATCCGAACGTGGGCACGATGTCGCTGAGCATCCGCCCGGTGATTAGCTTCGAGAGACCCGCGGTGACCGCGAAGCAGGGAGGACGAATGCGAACGCGGTACGGGGTGCCCGTTCCGTCGGACACCAGGTAAAAGCCTAGCTCGCCGTTGCCGGCTTCGGTGTACGAATAGACCTCGCCCTTGGGGACTTTCGCGCCTTCCATGATCAGCTTGAAGTGCTGAATGGTGCCTTCAATCGTGGTGTAAACATCGCCCTTCGGGGGAAGCATGACCCGCGGATCATCGACGTTGATCGGGCCTTCGTCGGGCATGCGATCAAGGCACTGCTCGATGATCCGGCGCGACTGCCGGACCTCGGCGAGGCGCACGAGGAAGCGGTCGAGGTTGTCTCCGTTCTTGCCGACGGGCACTTCGAAATCGACCTGGTCGTAGAAGAGGTAAGGCGCGGCTTTCCGAACGTCGTAGGCCACTCCCGCAGCGCGGAGGCACGGCCCCGTCCACGAAAGCTCGACGGCGTCCTTGCCGCTGATCTGCCCGACGCCTTCCAGGCGATCGAGAAAGATACGGTTCTTGAGGAGGAGCTTCTCCCCTTCTTCCATGAGGGCGATGACCTTCGGCAGCGCGGCGCGGCAGTGATCCTTGAGCGAAGCCGTGGGGGGAGCCGCCATTCCGCCGATGCGACCGAAGGAGTGAGTGAGGCGGGCGCCCGTCTCCTCTTCGAGAATGTCCCACACCATTTCCCGCGCCTTGATCGACCACAGAAACACGGTGAAGGCACCGAGCTCCATGGCCATCGCGCACGTCGACGTGAGGTGGTCGGAGATGCGCGCGAGCTCTCCGAGAATCATGCGATACCACGCGCAGCGCTCGGGCACCGCGATCCCGCAAATCTTCTCGACGGCAAGTGCGTAGCCCACGTTGTTGAGCATGGGCGACACGTAGTTCAAGCGGTCCGCGTACGGGAACACTTGCGCCCAGGTGCCGCGCTCGCACATCTTTTCAAAACCGCGGTGCAGGTAACCGATCTGCACGTCCGCGTTGACGATCGTTTCGCCGGAGAGCTCGAGGACGATCCGTACCGTGCCGTGCATCGCCGGGTGGGACGGCCCCATGTTCAAGTGCATCGGCTCGGCGGGGAGCTCGAGCTCACCGTCTTCGAGATCTAGATCGATGGGCTCCATCAGTTTGCTCCTGGCTTCGGGGCGGGTGTTCCATCCGGAAGCAGCCGGATCTTGATGGCTTCCTCGGATGCGCGCGACGGCTCGCCGCGTTCGAGCTTCGTGCTGTCGGGCGCAAGCGGCGCGCCCCGGACGGTCCGATCGCCTTCTTTCCTCCAGTCGACGCGGCCCCAGCTCATGCCTTCGTCTTCGCGGAACGGCGGGAGCTTCTCGAGCGGAAGGCCCGCTTCTTCTTCCGTGCGGTACTCGACGAGAGGCTGCGTCCGCTGAGCGGGGTAATCCTTGAGCAGCGGATGCCCGACGAACTCCGGGTACATGAGGATGCGTCGAAGATCCGGATGCCCGCGAAAGGTGACGCCGGACATGTCGAAGACTTCACGCTCGAACCAGTTGGCCCCCGACCAGATCGAGGTGAGTGAGTCGAGCTCCGCGTTCTCCATGTCTTCGTCGCCGACGCGGGTCTTCACGCGAACGCGGTGACGGCGGGTCGTCGAGTAGAGGTGAAGAACGACCTCCATGCGCGGAGTGCGCGCCGGGTAGTCGACCCCGCAGAGATCGATGAACATGTCGAAATCGAGCTGCGGATCGCGGCGGAGGAACTCACAGGCATCCTTCCACTTCGCGGGATCGATGACCGCGGTGTCGTCGCCGAAGTCGCTGTGGGTTTCGAGGACGGCCGCGCCGAACTTGGCGCTGAGCTTTTCGAGGACGGCCTTGCTCATTCGTCGGCCTCTGTTTCTGCTGCCTCGCTGTTGATTTTGCGGTGGAGGGTCACGAGCTGCGCCGGGTCCTCGCGGGGCTTCACGATCGCCGGGGTTCGATTTCCCGTCGCGATCTTGTCCTGAAGGAGCATGAGCCCATCGAGAACGGCTTCGGGACGCGGAGGGCAGCCCGGGACGTAGACATCGCAGCGGATGATTTTGTCGATGCCTGCGACCGTCGTGTAGTTGTCATAGAACCCGCCGCTGCTCGCGCACGTGCCGAAGGCAAGGACCCACTTGGGATCCATCATCTGCTCGTAGATGCGGCGAAGGACGGGCGCTTGACGCTGGCTGATCGTGCCTACCACCCAAAGCAAGTCGGCCTGGCGTGGGGAGAACCGGGGGGCTTCGGCGCCAAAGCGAGCCACGTCGTAACGCGGGCTGGCGACGGCCATGAACTCCATCCCGCAGCACGCGGTGACGAACGGGTACTGGAAGAGCGAATATTTTCGCGCCCAATTGAGAAGCGCGTCGAGGCGCGTCGTCCCGAACCCGGACTCGTTTCCATCAAGCACTACCTGGCGATTACCTGCGGGCTGCCCGCTACCCTTCGATTCCATATTTTTCAGCTCTCCCATTCGAGAGCTCCTTTCCGCCACACGTAGATCAAGGCCACGATGACCACGGCAAGGAAGCTGGCCATCTCGGCGAGCCCGGCCCACCCGAGCGAACGAAACTGAACGGCCCACGGATAGATGAAGACGGTTTCGATATCGAAGACAACGAAGAGAATGGCTGTGAGGTAGAACTTCACCGAGAGCTTCACGTGATTTCCGCCGGAGCTCTCGGAGCCGCACTCGAAGGGCATCATCTTCTCGGGTGTCGGGTTCTTTTTTCCTAGGGTGCTCGCCCCCAAGAAGAAAAGACCCGCCAGGATGCCCGCCGTGGCGATCATCATGAACATCGGCATGTAGTTGTCGACTAGACCCATCGCGTGTTCCTGACCGTTCTTTACGAGGCGTTTCGACGGCGGACTGCCGGATCGAAATGCGCCCTATTTAGCGGTAAAATCACGGCGATATGTAGTCGCGAACCGCCGTAGGTGTCAATGACTGGGCCGCGACGCGAAAAGGCCCTATCGATGCAAGGGAGGGGCGCCTCAGAGCCGCGCCAGCCCGCCCCAGGCCCGCCCCAGGCCCGCAAGGGGGGCAGCCGCTCAGATGCGAGTGGCTTTCCAGGCGGTGAGCGCGGGCCCGAGAGCGGATTCGATCTGGCGAAGCTCGTCGACGAGATCCCGCTCGCCAATTCCGGCTTCGAGCGCATCGCGAAAGCAGGCATAGGCGGCGACGTAGCGACGCCGCTGCAGAAGCGCCCGACCGAGAAGGGGCATCACGTCGGCGCGACTTCCCCCGAACGCGATCGCGCGGCGAAGCGGGCCGATTGCCTCGCCGGGCCGTTCGTTAAGGAGGAGCGCTTCGCCAAGGCGACGGAAGAGGTCCGCGGCGGACACTCCTTCTTGGGCGTATTGGATGCCGATGCGGAACACTTCCTCTGCTTGCTCAATTTCCCCGAGGTGAACGCAGGCCGACCCGAGGAGCCCGAGACCCTTGGATATAAGGGCCCGCGCGTCCGGCGCGAGCATCTGGCCCTCCGGCGTGCGGAGAAAGATCGCCAGGGGTGCCGGCCAAGCTCCGAGGAGCGCGATGACCTTGGGCCACTCCTGCCGAAGCGCCGCACCCTCGGCCTCTGCCACCTTCGAGAGATCGATCGCACTTCGCGCACCGGCTGCGACGCGCTCGAGCTCCTCGCGGACGAGAGCTCGGATCCGAGCGCGAAACGCGTCGAGCTCGTATTCTTCTTCGGAGCCATCGTGGGAGACGATGAGCTCGGCTTCGGCGCCGGCAGCGACGACGAGCTTACGGAGGGAGTAGCCGTAGAGCGGCGCGAGAAGAAGGTAGCGAACGCCAATGAAGAGCTGGATGGCTTCTGTGTCCGTCTCGCGCGCGGGCGGGGGCGGTCCCCTACCTTCTTCGACGAGAAGCGCACCGACGAGGCGGCGGCGGAAGTCGGCGAGGCTGAGTCTCTGCGGATCGAGATCGCCCTCGGCCTCGCCGACGCCCACGACGAAATCGACGAGCGTCTGATCGGGGCTGCGGCGGTCGACGGTGAGCGCCGTGACCCGCGCCCCGACGATGATCGAAAATGCAAAGAAGCGCTCGCCGACGATCTCGCAGAGCGCCTGGAAGCTACCGATGCCTTCGCCAATGCGCTCGAACCAGCCATCGGTGCGGACGGAATCGAGGGTAAACTCTTGACGCTTGTCGGCCATTCGTGTGGGGCGAGACTCCTCTTTTAACGTTTACGCTAAGCGGAGTTTGCGCGCCTCTAAATCCGCGGGCCTCGATCGCCCGCCTACGCATTCGCGGCCTGCCGCAAGCCTGCGCTTCGATGCTTACACCCAGTGACGGCACACCGGCTTCACGCCGCAGCCCTCGCAGCGCTTCGGATCTTTTCGCGACGGACAACGCTGGAGCATTCCCAGATGACACAGCGAAAAATCGTATTTTATAGGGTCTTTTGCGTCGAATCGCCGGAGGGCCTGGGTGATCTCCTCGGTCGTCTTCCAGGAGAGGTCCTTGCGTTTGGTGAAGCCGAGGTTTTGCGACAGCTTGTGGATGTGGGTGTCGATCGGACAATAAAGGACGCTCGGGGAGATCGACCAAAGGCCGAGGTCGACGCCGTCCGCGGGGCGAATCATCCAGCGCAAGTAGAGGAGAAGGCGCTTCGAGCCGCTGCCGCCGCGGACGTCTGGAAGAAGATGCGCCGGGCCGCGCCGGGTGATCGATCGCAGGCTGCCGGCATCGCGAATGGCGTCGCTCCACGCGGCGAGCGCTCCTTTGAGATCTCCATGTGTCGTGAGCTCGTCTCGGAATCGCGCTCCCAGACTGCCGCTCGCGCGCTGCACGCGACGGGCGCCGATGAGCAGCCGCGCGATGTCCTCGCCTCGAAAGACGCGATGCACCCACCCGTCGAGCTGCGCGAACATCGCGAGCTCGTCATCCGCGGCACTGGCCGGATGGGTCCCGAGCCGCGCGAGGAGATCGCCGAGCTTTGCGCGAATGGTCTTGACGTTGCCGAAGGCAATGCACGCCGCGACCAGACCTACGATCTCCTGGTCGCGCGAATCGGCGTAGCGATGAACGATGCCGACCGGGTCTCGCTCGCGCCGCGTCTCGACGTCGCAACCTGCGCGCACCGCGTCGAGAGCCTCTTTCAGGGCCTTTTCGCGCTTGGGGCCGAATCCTCGCATCCGCCGGCGCGATCTATACCATGCGCCACACGCTGCCGAAGATCGCCTAGCGTTTTGATAGCGGGTATCGTGGTTGGGCCATGAGCTCCGACCGACCTGCCCCCGAGCGCCTCAAGCGCATCGAGGAGTTCACCCTCGCGGACCTGGAGGCGGTGCGCCTCATTCTGCGCGGCGATTCGGTCATCGATTGGCATCGCCTGAACTTCAAGAGCGAGGATGAAGTCCGCGAGTGCCTCGTGGCCCAGGAATTTCATCCCGACGAGCCCGCCGATCAGAAGCAGCTCGAGGCGATGAAGGGCGAAGCCATCAGCTTCCTCCGCCGGCACTTCGAATTTCCGATCCCCAAGCCGATCGAGAACGCCACGGTGATCGAGCTGATGCTCATCGCCGCGAGCAGCGGCCACCGCCAGATGTGCGCGTGCACGATCTTGAAGTGCATGCACATCATCCATCACCTCCAGGGGCGCGAGCTCCTCTTCGTGCTCCCGCTCTCCGACCAAGAGGTGTTTCACGTCGTCGAGGAGAAGGTCTACCGCGTGATCGGCAGCATGCTCGCGGGCGGCTTCCCGATCACCGAGTTCATCGGAGGCCGTAAAAACAAGGATTCGCTCTACACCAAGCTCCTGTCGAAGCAGGAGACGGTGGCCGCGCAGATCTACGACAAGCTCCGCTTTCGCATCGTGACCCGCGGGTACGACGACATCTTCCCGGTCATGCAGTACCTGACGAAAAAGCTTTTTCCGTTCAACTACGTCATCCCCGGTCAGAGCATCAATTCGATGTTCTACTTCAAGGACTACTGCCTGAAGCAGCCGCACCTGAAGCCAATGCTTCCCTCGATGCAGGCAGGGCCGGACGACGATTTCACACCCAGCGACAATCGGTTCACCGCCGAGTCGTATCGCGTGATCCACTTCGTGGTGGACATGCCGGTCCGTCTCCCGCGAAAGCTCCTCGAACGCGCGCCGTCGAGCTCTTGGGCCCTCGGTCCGATCATCTTCGTGGTCTGTGAATTTCAGGTCATCGATCGCGAGACCGAAGCCAAAAACGAGCGGGGTGACGCATCGCATGCAAAGTACAAGGAACGGCAGAAGAAGGCCGTCATGCGGCGGCTGCAGCTCGGCATGCGCGAGATGAAGACGCCGCCCCCGGCGCCGGTCGCTTCGCCGAAAAAGAAAAAGACCTGACCGACGCGACTTCGGGAGCCTACTCGGTGGTCGGCGGGTGGAGCGGAGGAGCCTCGACGCCTACGAGGGAGCGGTAGGTGAGTGGGCCGAAGAGCGCGGCGAAAAAGAGGAAGAGCGCGAACGCGGCGACCGCGATGCCCATGTGCAACGCCTTCGGATCGTAGGCGTCGATCGCTGCTTCGTGGACCGCCACGTCGTGGGCGCGCTCCTCCTGGATCCGAGCAAGGTCCACGGCATCTCGGCGGGCGCCGTCGAACTCGGCGCCAAACTGTTTCGAGTCCTCGAGCGCCCGACGGCCGAAGTCTGCGAGTGCTTTTCGGGCTTCTTTTCTCGCGTCGTCGACACCCGCGGCCCTGGTCCCTTGCTGGCGCTTCGATCGCTCTTCAATAGCGGCGCGCTCGTTCTTCAGTTGGGTGAGCTGGTTGTTCACCTCGGCCACCCGCCGCCGCGCCACGTTGAGACGCCCGGTGATCTCGTTGATGGTCGGCCGAAGACGCTCCATCTCGGCTGCGCGGGCATCGCTCTCGGCAACTCGCTCCGCGATGTGCGTCTGGATCGTCGCCGGATCGGCCGTCGGAAGCAGCGCGTGCGCGGAGGGGGGCGTCGCTGCTGGGGTCGCGCTCTTCGCGACGGGAGTCGGGGCTTGCTGCGGCTTCGCGTCGGACCGCGCCTTGAGTGAGGACAGCGCTCCGCGAACGGACTCTTGCATCGTGGCCGCATCTGGCCAGCGATGATCGCGCTCGAACGCGAGGGCGCGGTCGACCAGAGCGATGACCGACCGCGGAAGCCCGGCTGTCACCGTCGCCACCGATCGCGCGGGCATCGTGGCACTTCGAATCAACTGCTCGTTTCCCGTCCCCGCCTCGTGCACGTGCTCGCCCGACAGGAGCGTGAACATCGTCGCGCCCACCGCCCACAAATCGGTGCGCTGATCGACCTCGTCCCATTTCGCCAGGGCCTGCTCCGGCGCCATGAAGGCCGGTGTCCCCATGATCGATCCGGCGCGCGTCGTGGGGCGCGAGGACATCTCGTAGATCCGAGCGATCCCGAAATCGAGCACCTTGAGCTTGCCGTCGTTGGTGAGGAAAAGATTCTCGGGCTTGATGTCGCGGTGGACGATGTTTTTCTTGTGCGCGGCGACCAGCACGTCGAGCAGCGGGTCGATCCAGCTCAGCACTTCGAGTGCGTCCAGGCGCCGTGACTTGTGCTCCCAGCGCGCCTCGAGGGTCTCTCCTTCCAAAAGCTCCATCACCAAGAACGCGATCCCGTCCTCGGTGACGTCGTCGTCGAGAACGGAGACCGCGCCCGGATGCTCGACGGTGTTGGCGACGTAGCCCTCGCGAAGAAATCGTTGGCGGACATCGGCGTTTCCGGACAGCTCGGGCAGCAGCATCTTCACGGCCACCCGCTTCTGGTTGCGGTGAATCGCCGAGTACACCGCCCCCATTCCCCCAAGACCGAGGAGCGCGTCGAGGCGCCACTTTTCTTTCAGCACCTTTCCCACGCGTGATTCCGCGCGGGCTCGGGCCGCGAGCTCCTCTTCATCCATGATCTGTTTCATGGCTTCCTCACGCCGGGCCGCGGCTGACGCTTGGATTCGAGCAGTGCCTCCGCATTGCGAATCTCGATCTCGGCCCTCTTCATCTTCGTGTCCGCTCGCTCACGCACCGCGACTACCTGGCCGAGCTCGTCGGCGACGCGTTGTTCATCGGCTTGGGCGGCGAGGAGCTCACCTTCGAGCGAGGTGATTCGCGAATCGATCGAGGATAATCGCGCGCGATTGGCGTCCATCTCCCCCGCCAGCGCACCGTCACGGGAACGGAGGAGTGACTCGGCCGCGACGACCTCGTCGAGGGCACGAGCCTGACCAGGATTCTTCTCGATGACCGAGCGCGCGCGCTCCGCGAAGCCGACGAAGACGTCTTCTGAACGAAGGGCAGCGCGCTTCGCTTCGTCGCGGGCGGTGGCGAGCAGCCGCCTTAGCTCGGCCTTGCGGGTGAGAACGCGGAACGCATAGATCGGCGCAAGCCAGGGCTTGGTCGGTGGTTCTCCGTAGTCGGCGAGGGCGCGGGCATCGAACGGATCGACCTCACCCGGTGCGGCGGCAGGCGTTGGGGCGCGGTGGCGATCGAACGACGGTGAAGGCAGCTTTGCGCCCGAGCTCGGGCCCGACGGGACGGAGACGCGCGCGTCGGTTAAAGGAGCGGCCCTCATGGAGCTCGACGAAAGATGCGGCGCAAGCGACTTTGCCTGCGGGCCAATGTCGAGCTCGAGCGGAGCTTCCCCACCACCACCGGTCGCGAAGATGTCGTCGGAGTCGAACTCGCCTGAGGAGCTTTGCTCGGTCGGCGGAGGGCTCATGCGCGGGGCGAGACTGGGGCTCGGCCGCCCAACGCTCTGTGAGGACATGGGAATCGCCAAATCGGGAACGTCGGAGATGACGATGCGCTCGGTCGAGGGAGGCGGTTGCGAGAGTCTGCCGCACATCAGGCAGGGTCTACTCGGGTCCTTGAGCTCGGCCTTGCACCTGGGGCAGACGGCCATGACCGGGTGAGCATATCAGGAGACTTGGCGGCGCCAAAAAAGCCCTCAAAATGCGTCTCACTCCACCCTTAAGACAGGCTAGTGTGCCGGCATGCGACTCTTTAGTGGACGTATCTCGCCCATTGCGACCGAAGTCGTGCGGGTTCTCAGCGCAGCAAACGACATCGAGTGCGGGTCTTCGAAAGAAGTCGTTGCTGACATTGAAGCGGTCCTCAAACAGTACCTCTCCACCGAGAAGGACGTGAACGAGAAGACGAAGGACCAGCTCGAGCGCACCGGCCGCGGGATGACGGAGTTTGGGCGTCTGCGGGTGCAAATGGCCGAGCAGCAGGGGATCAAGGTGGGAGACGAGATGCTCGACTACCTCCTCGACCAGGTAGTCAACATTTTCCACCACTCGGCGAACGTCGACGAGATCTTCGCCGAGGACGTCGAGATGCGAAGGAAGATGGCGCCCATCTTCAAGAAAAACATGTCCGAGGATGCAGAGCTCGACGGCGAGGTGCGCGGGCAGCTGAAACACATCACCGAAGACTCACGGAGCTGGGACGTCGAATACGCGCGCGTGCTCGAGCAGGTGAAACGAAAGCGCGGGTTGTCCTAGCAAGCCATCGAGGGATTCGAGGCGCGATCGCCCTCTAGACCCCTCGCGAGCTCGACCCCACCATCGCCGCATGAGCAGTGTACGCGACGCTCGGGACGAATACCTCTCGGAGAACGGGTTCACGCTCGCCTCGTATACCGCTGCGTGGGGCGACGCGTCCTTCTTCGGCATGAAGCTTCAGATTCCCAATACACGCGCCCGTGCGCGGGCCATCGCCCAACACGATTTGCACCACGTAGCGACCGGCTTCGGGACGGATTTTGCCGGCGAGGGCGAAATTTCTGCTTGGGAAATCGCGGCCGGTCTGCCGGAAAGCATGTACGTCGCGGCGATCATTTGCCTCGGATTCACGCTCGGAATGCTCGTCGCCCCGCGGCGAACGGTTCGCGCGTTCGCAGCCGGACGCGAGGCGCGATCCCGCTTTCGCGACAACGTGCCGTACGATGATCTGCTCACGATGTCGGTCGCGGAGCTGCGGCGGCACGTCGGCGTCGCGGACCGCGGGCTCCTCATTGCGCGCGGGTTGCACTCTCGCGCGCCGGCGCGAACAGATCGCCCGACCACCGCGTGAGCGCGGGGAGCACTCGAATCGAGTAACGCGGCGCTTGCAAAATGCGGGTTTTCAAACGCCAGCCGCAGGCCTTATGCTCACGTATTGGAGTGTAAGGTCGACGATGCGCAGCATGACTGGCTTCGGATCGGGGAACGCGACACTCGGGAGCGCGAGGCTCGGGATCGAGGTCCGCGGTGTCAACCATCGCTTCCTCGACGTGCGGGTGCGGGTACCGCGTGAGCTCGCGGATCTCACGAGCTTCGTCGAGCAGCTTGCGCGTGAACGCCTGTCGCGCGGGCGGTTCGAAGTAGCCCTCCGCGTCGACGGTCTCGCGCTCGGCCTCACCACGCTGGATCGCGATCGAGCAAAGAGCGCTTACAAGGAGCTCTGCGACCTGCGCGACGAGATCGCCCCCGGGACCGAGGTGCCCTTCTCGATGCTCGCGAGCATCCCGGATCTCTTCGTGTCGCGCACCAGATCTCATGGACGGCCACCGCCGGAGGCTCCGGGAGCGCACCGAGCGGCTTCGATCGAGCGTCGACGTGGCGATGGACGACGGCCGCCTCGAGCAAGAAATCGCGATTTTCGCCGAACGGATCGACATCTCGGAGGAGCTCACCCGCTTCGAGAGTCACTGCGACCAGTTCTCGCGCCTCCTCGAGAGCACGAAGGCGGTGGGCCGACGCCTGGATTTCCTGCTCCAAGAGATGTCCCGTGAAGCAAACACCGCGGGCGCGAAAAGTCCGGATGCCCAGATCGCGCATGCCGTCGTCGAGATGAAGGCCGAGCTCGAACGAATGCGCGAGCAGGTGCAGAACGTCGAGTGAGAGGTCGCGCGATGTTTATGAGACGACACAGCTCCCCGAAGGTCGTCTAGGATGAGCGCATCCATGTCCGCGGACTTCCTGCTCCTCATCCTCTCCTCCCCCAGTGGTGCGGGTAAGACCACGCTGACCCGCAAGCTGCAGGAGCATTTCGCAGACCTGCGGTTCAGCGTTTCCCACACGACCCGCAAGCCTCGGGCGAATGAGGTCGACGGGCGCGATTACCATTTCGTGGATCGTCCGAAGTTCGAGGCCCTGGTGGCCGACGGCGCCTTCGTCGAGTGGGCGCAGGTCCACGACAATCTCTACGGCACCTCCGCGAGCGAGATCGACGGCGCGCGCAAAACCACGGGCTGCGGGGGAATGATCTTCGACATCGACTACCAGGGCGCTCGTCAGATCCGCGCCAAGGTGAACGAGGTGGTTGGCGTCTTCATCCTTCCTCCTTCGATGCCCGAGCTCGAGAGGCGCCTCCGCGGCCGCGCAAGCGACACCGAAGAGGTCGTGATGAAGCGCTTCCAGGTCGCGAAGAAAGAGATCGAGCATTACGCGCTCTTCGACTACGTGCTCGTGAACGACGATCTGACGACGGCCTTCGAGACCCTGAAGGGTGTCGTCCTCGCCGAGCGCAGTCGTCGGTGGCGAAGGGCCTCCCTCGCTGAGTCGCTCTTGCGCAGCGACGCTGTCCCCTCCACCAGCAGACGCTGATCCCGCCTCGCACCTGAACTCCGGAGGAAACGTGACCGAACGAAAACCCCGCGCGGCAACTGAGCGCCCCAACGTGCTCGCCGTGATCGGCGGCAGCGGCCTCTACGAAGTCGACGGGCTCGCCAACGTGACCGAACTTCACGTGGACACGCCGTACGGCAGCCCCAGCGACGCGATCATCAAGGGCGAGCTCGGGGACGTAACGATGCTCTTTTTGCCGCGCCACGGGCGAGGCCACAAGGTTCCGCCGCACGCCATCAACTACCGGGCGAACATCTGCGCGCTCAAGCTGGCGGGCGCCACTCACCTCGTCTCGGTCAGCGCGGTCGGCTCGATGAAGGAAGAAATTCACCCGGGCGATCTGGTGTGCGTCGATCAATTCATCGATCTCACCCGCCGCCGCGTGAGCACGTTCTTCGACGCGGGCATCGCCGCGCACGTCTCTTTTTCCGATCCCGTTTGCGATCACCTCGCCGACGCACTGGCGAGCGCGGGCGAGCGCGCGGGGGCCAAGGTGCACCGTGGCGGCACCTATGTTTGCATGGACGGTCCGCAGTTTTCCACCCGCGCAGAGAGCCTCCTCTACCGCTCGTGGGGCGCGTCCGTGATCGGCATGACGGGCATGCCCGAGGCCAAGCTCGCCCGCGAGGCGGAGCTGCCGTTCGCGACCCTCGCCCTCGCCACCGACTACGACTGCTGGCACACGGCGGAAGCCGACGTGACCGTCGAAGCGGTGGTTGCCGTGCTGCGCGAGAACGTCTCCGTCGCTCGCCGCGCCATCGTGGAGCTGGCGAAGGCCCTGCCGAATCCCGCCGAGAGTCGCGCCACCGGAGCACTGAAAAACGCCATCATGACCGCGCCGGCTTCGATCTCCGAAGAGGTAAAGGCGATGCTCGGATGGCTCGTCAGCCCCTACATTTCCCGCTAACGTCCTTCTTTTCTCATTCATCCGAGGTCCTTGCCGTGCAGAAAATCGATAGCGTTCTTGTCGTCGGATCCGTCGCCTTCGACGATCTCGAAATGCCTTCGGGATCCTTCAAAGACGTGCTCGGAGGCGCCGCCACCTATTCCTCGATCGCCATCTCACTCCTCGCGCGAGCGAGCCTGATCGGCATCGTCGGAACAGATTTCGCGGAGGAGCACCTCACGATGCTCCGCGAGCGCGGCGTCGACACCGCCGGCGTGGAGCGCGTGTCGGGAAAGACGTTCCGCTGGGCCGGCCGCTACGCCGCGGATCTCGGAAGCCGCACCACGCTCGACACGCAGCTCAACGTGTTCGCCGATTTTCGCCCGAAAATTCCAGCGGGTTATCGTTCGAGCTCGTTCGTCCTCCTTGGCAACATTCACCCCAAGCTCCAGCTCGAGGTGCTCGCTCAGGTGGAGCGTCCAAAGCTCGTCGCGGCCGACACGATGAACTTCTGGATCTCCGGCGAGCCCGATTCCCTCGCCGAGGTCCTGAAGAAGGTGGACTTGCTCATGATCAACGACGAAGAGGCTCGCGAGCTGTCGGGGATCCACAACATCACCAAAGCCGCGGCTGACATTCGTAAGCGCGGCCCCTCGCGGCTGATCATCAAACGCGGCGAGCACGGCGCGCTTCTCTTCGACGAAAAAGGAGTGTTCTTCGCTCCCGGATATCCGCTCGAGGACGTCGTCGACCCGACCGGCGCAGGCGACACGTTCGCCGGTGGTCTCATGGGATACCTGGCCCGTCACGGAGAGGCATCGCCTGCAACGCTTCGCCGCGCCATCTTTTTTGGTTCGGCGCTCGCCTCGTTTTGCGTCGAAGGTATCGGCACAAAGCGCCTGGCGTCCGTCACCCGCGCCGATTTAGCGGCACGAATCGAGGCATTTTCGAGCCTCGTCGATTACGGTGGGAATCTGACGCTCGTCGAGTGAGCATTAAGGCGCTTTGGAGGAGGAACTTCATGGAGATGGGTAGGCTTACGAAATACGGGCTCATCAGCGCGGCCCTCGGTGCGGCAGGCATTGCCGTCTTCGCGGCCTGCGGGTTCGATCCGCCTGAAAAACACTCCGGCGACGGCGGCGGCGGCGGCATCAACAAGTGCGTGGCGACGGCGGGCACTCTCGCGGCTCCGGATTGCGACAACTCCGACAACGTGTGCACGGGCATGGGCTGCAGCATCGCGTCGACCTGCGGAGATACGGCGACGTGCCTGCCCCTCTCGACCAACGCCGGCAAGCCGCAGATCGACTTCCGCCTTCGCCGCCTGAACATCGCCGCGCCCGCGACACTCGCCGCCACCTTCATCCAGGCGACGGTCGTCACCAAGGGCATCGATCTCAACGCCAAGCAGTGCGGCGAAAAAGGCGACGGAGCCTTCAACTGGCTGCTCAGCATCGACAAGGCCACGATGAAGATGAAGACCGGCGGCGCGCCGAAAACGGCGGATCCGTTCGGCGTCGGCTTTTGCTTCTACGACCACACCACTGCCAGTGGGATCTTGGTCCAGCCCGTCGTGCAAGACATCAAGTTCACGGGTGACACGTTCTCGACGGTGACCCCCTCACCGCTTCTCAACGTGCCTATTTTCTTGGGCGAAAGTGTGATCGTGCTGCCGCTCTCGGAGGCGAAGCTCGAAAACGTCACCATCTCGAAGGATTCAAACTGCATCGGCTCGTTCAACGCCCCCGCCCTCGACTCCGACTGCGCCGACGACCCTAGCTCGTGCGCGAAATGGAAGACGGCAGGAGCGCTCGGCGGGTACATCACCATTGAAGCGGCCGACAAAGTTCCGGTCGACGTTCTCCACGAGACGCTCTGCGTCCTCCTCACCCAGGCGACGAAGGATCCGGCCACCGGCGGCTGTCCGCGCACGGACGGCAAGCTGACCCAGAAGGGCGACTACTGCTCCACGACCAAGAAGGCCGGCGACTGCGCCGACAGCTTCTGGCTCGCGGCGACGTTCGCGGCGAGCGCCGTGAAGATCAACGACGGCAAGAGCACCGACACCTGCGTTCCAGGCACTTCCGCCTCCGATGCGGGCCCCGACGCCGCCGACGCAAGCGACGCCGCGACCGACTAACGCACTACTTCATCGTCCCAGAGACGACGTCGTCCACTCGGTGGCCGAATCCAAAGCGATTCCCGCACTATCCCGGTCGGGATGGTCACTGCCGGCCTGATTTGCGCGACGCGTTAGAGACAAATCTCTCTCGTCGATGCGCTTTTCTCGCGGATGGCTTTAGCGTAATGATGCGCTAGTGGCAGAATGAACGTGCGGCGCTGCTGCGCACGTCTTCGGAGGGATCCATGCTTCGAGATCTTTGGCGTCGAGCCTTTGGGTTTGTCTTGTTTCTCACCATCGCCTCATGTGCAGGTGGGGGCGGGTGTGGCGGGTGCTCGGCGGCGATCCCAGGAGGGTTCCCGAGTGACTCGGTGATCCCGAACTCCGCGTCGCTGCGACTCACGCGCCCGGGGCTCGATTTCATAGGCGCGAATCTCGGATCGGTGGCCTCCAAGGTGCTCGGTAAGGCCGGCGGGGTCTACTCGATCGACGTCCCGAAGAGCTCCCCTGAGATCACGGCGTTACCCATCCCGATCATTGGCGGGCACATCGTCCACTATATCGTAAACATCTGCCCGAACTCCCCGAATCCGTCCTCCGTACCCCCGGAGTGCATCGCGGACATCGGCATCGGAAACGCGCAGCTCCACCTCGACTCCGTCACCCCGGATTCGGTCCTCATCAGCGGCACCCTCCCCGTCCGCCTCCAGGATCTTCCGATCGACGCCAAGAGCCAGAACTTGCTCCCGGACATCAACGGCCTCCACGTCGCGATCGGCGCGCCGGCTGGCTCGGGACGGTGCAATGGCCCCACGCCGACGGTCGACTATCAGGCGTTCCCTCTCGACATCTCGCTGCCGATCGTGGCCGAGACCCTCGCGCCGCGCGCCGGCTACTCGAAGATCGACATTGCCAACGCGATCGTGAACGTCGACATCAAGCAGAATGACGTGACCGTTTGCGGGAGCTGTTTCCTCGATGGCCTTCCGGGCTGCGGCAGCGGCGCTTGCTGCGACGCCGTCTTCAACTTCATCAAGAACCAAGCGTTCGGCACGCTCAAGAACAAGGTCACCGACATCCTGAAGACCCAGCTCGGCGACGCGCTCTGCACCAAGCCGGACCCCACGCTCACCCCCCAGTGCCCCACGGCAACGGAAGTCAGCGCGGACAAGAAATTCTGCATCTTCCCTGGGACGACCCAGTGCGTTTCGAGGCAGCTCGGCACCGACGGTCACGTGGACCTCGGAAGCGCGCTCCGCAGCATTTCTCCGGGCACCTCGGGCGGGCTGAATTTCGTGCTCGCCGGCGCAGGCGCGATGGACGCCGCTCCCAACATGCCCGCCGACGACATCGGTTACGTGGGCCATACTCCGAACGGCCTCACGCTCGGCATGCTCGGCGGCGCGGTGCCCCAGCCGCAGTCAACGTGCGTCCCGATGTTCAAGAACACCGCCCCCACCGGCATTCCTGTGCCGGACGAAATGCGTCTCGACACCCAGGCGCCCTGGCCCATGGGCGTGCCCCAACCCGACCTCGGCATCGCGCTCGCGGGGCGCTTCCTCAACTACGCGTTCGGCAGCATGTACAACAGCGGCCTCCTCTGTCTCGGCGTCTCGACCGAGCAGTTCCAGCAGCTGCAGAGCGGCCTACTCAGCATTCTCATTCCATCCATCAAAAACCTTACCCTCGAGCAAAAAGGCGCGGCTGTCGCGATCACCACGCGTCCGCAAGTTCCACCGGTCGTGAAGATCGGGAGCGGCAAAGACATCAAGACCGACCCGCTCCTCAGCGTCGAGCTCAAGCAGTTCGCGGTCGACTTCTACGTGTGGAGCGAAGACCGCTACGTGCGCGCCTTCACGTTCACGGGCGACCTCACCATCCCCATCAATCTGTCCACGGCGAAGGATCCCAAAACGAACCCGAACGGCGGTCTCTTGCCGGTGCTCGGCGACATCGCCATCGCCAACGCGACCGTGACCAACAGTGATCTGCTCCTCGATGATCCGGCGACGATCGCCAGCTCCCTCTCCGCGATCTTGGGCGGTCTCTCGGGCCAGCTCTTCGGCGCGCTGAAGCCTTTCGACATCGGCGGCGCGCTGAAATCTTTCGGAATGGGAATGACTATCCCCGACGGCGGGATTCGCAAGCTTCACAAAGGCAGCGACGACTTCCTCGCGATCTTCGGCAACCTCGCGCTCTCCAAAAACGCGATCGTCGAAGCCGACACCGAGGCCCGCATCATTGGCAAGACGGTCCATCCCGAGGCGATGTCCCTCGGCACCATCACCCGCGACAAGCTCCCGGAGTTGAACGCCATCTTCTCTTCGCCGCTCGACAACGGCTCGCACCTCGTCGAGTACGCGTGGGCAATCGACGAGGGGACGCGAAGCGCGTGGTCGCGTGATCGCGAAGTCACGGTGAAGAGCGATTACCTTGTTTTCCAGGGTAGACACACGCTCAAGGTCTGGGCCCGCGAAGTCGGCCAGCAAGCAAGCGAAGACTCCACGCCGGCCCTCGTCCCGTTCACGATCGACACGCTCGCTCCGAAGGTCGAGATCAAAGAAACCGCAGCGGGCACGTCGGCCGTCAAGGCTTGGGACTTCGTCAGCGACGAGTCTGCCCTCGTTGCGCGTTACCGCGTTACCACTTCGGGCCACGCAGGTGCGGCCGCAACGCTGGGCGAGTTCGGGGAATGGGCGCCCGCCGCGACGCTCGCTTCCCTGTCCACGCCTGGGGCGATCTCCGTCGACGTCGAAGTTCGTGACGAAGAGGGCAACGTCGGCACGGTGAGCTCCGCGCTCATCCGCGGTCGTCCCGATCCTTCGCTGGCCGCTGGCGGTGGGTGCGGCTGTTCGACGCCGGGCTCCACGAACGTCTCGGGAGGCTGGGGCCTCTTCGCGCTCGGCGGGCTCTTCGCGTTCTCAAGCCGACGATGGCGTCGGCGCGCTTCCTCCTTGCGGAGCACCGCGGCCGCGGTTGGCCTCGGAACGATCACCTTCGTCGCCTCCACCAGCCAGGGTTGCTCCTGCGCAGGTGCCGGCGACGTGAACGCCGAAGGTTGCGGCACGGACTGCAAACAGGTCTGCAATCCCGCGCTGCCGCAGGGGCTCATCGGCGCTTACACCTCGGTCTCGAAAGCGAAGGACGGAACGATCTGGGTCGCCGGGTACAACGACGCCGTCGTGACACCAGACGAAAATCACCTCTACGGAGACCTCGTGGTCGGCAAGTACGACGTGGCCAAACAGCAGGTCGCGTGGCAATCGGTGGACGGCGTCCCCGCGCGCACCGACGGAACGTGCCCCTCCAACGAGCGGCACGGCTGGCGCGGCGGCGAAACCGAAGGCGGCGACGACGTCGGCCGCTACACGAACATCGTGCTCGATCCCCAGGATCGGCCGATGGTCAGCTACTTCGACGACACGCACACCGCGCTCAAGTTCGCCTCGTACGACGGCGAGCATTGGTCGACCCACACGGTCACTGGCGCGCCCGGGAGCGACATCGGCCGCTACGCAAAGATGACGATCGTCGCCGGCAATCCGGTCATCGCCTTCCTAGTCATGGAAAAAGGTAACGGCGGGCACATGCGCTCCAAGGTGGCGCTGGCCAAGGCCTCCACTGCGACACCGCACGCCCCCGCCGATTGGGCCTTCGAGGACGCCGTCATCGACGAAAGCGGCCCCTGCCGCGCGCAGTTTTGCGACGGCACGGATGCGTGCGTGATCTCCACCGGAGCCTGCACGCCGACCGTCCTCGGATGCACCCCGGCCGACTGCGGAAAAGGAAAAGCCTGCGTCACCGTCAGTGGAAAAGCGACGTGCGCGAGCATCGCAGACACCGGCTTCGTCCAAGCATTGCCGAGCGCATTTGGCGACTACATCAGCATGGTCAACGGGCCGCAGGGGCTCGGCATCGTGGTCTACGACCGCTACCACGGAAACTTGGTGGGCGTTGCCAACGGCGGAAGCGCCTGGGTGGCAACGACGCTCGACGGAGAGACGGGCGCTCGCTCGACCAACACCGCGAAGGACACGGGCGACGTCGGCGTGGCGGCATCCCTCGCCATCACGTCGAACGGAGACTGGCACGTGAGCTACGTCAACGGCATCAAAGAGACGCTCCAGTACATTCTCGTTCCGGGCGGGAAAACCGGCCTGAAACCGGAGATCATCGACGACGGCGCAGGGCTCGGCGTCGGCGCCCCCGCGTTCGCAGACGGCCTTCACGTCGTGGGCGACGACTCGAGCATTCAGGTCGACGAGTCCACGGGAACGATCACCGTCACCTACCAAGACTCGACGGTGGGGGAGCTCCGCATTGCGACCGGAGCCGTCAGCGGCGCAGGGCACACCTGGACCGTGCGAAGTGTTCCGCAGCCCAATCGGTTCGCGGGCTTCTTCCCCGTCCACACTGCCGGCTTGCCGCAGATAGCCAACTGGTGGCGAACGACCGATCACACCGCGAAGTCGATCTCGGGCGACGTCGCCTTCATCACGCCGTAGCTCTTAGGCTGCGCAGAATTCGCCGCCGCCAAGCACGTTCCCGAGCGGGCGCATCGCAGGGCCGGAAGCGCGTTCGCGCTCTTGAGCGACGAGCTCTAGCAGCTCCTCTTTGCCGGCCATTCCGGTCTCAAGCACGGCGCGCATGTATCCGTCTACGTAGCCGTGCGCCCGCGCCAATCGCGCGTGGGTCTCGCCGGCTGCCTTCGCCGCGAAGATGTCCCGAAGCATGCCGCGGAGCTCGTTCAAAACCTCGGTCTTGGTACGCATACGTTGGGCTTACAGAATGCGACGGTGCGGGGCCAAATTTGCGGCATACGGATTATTGGAGCTTTCCTGGGCGTTCGAGTAGACGAAACGTCTGGCGACAATGGTGAACGATGCGCAAAAAACCGGCGCCACGAATGAGCGCGTCGAAGCGGCCTACGATGCGCTGGGCAAGCACCCGTGCCTCTCCGACTTGGTGGCCATCGCCCGCGCGGTGATCACCCATGTTGCCGACGCACGGAGTGCAAGCGCAAAGGGGCCAGGCGCGCGCGCCCTCGCCGACGAAGCAAAGCTCGGCGTGGAAGGCGCCACGACCCCGTTCGGCGATCCAATCGCCACGCTCGAGCGCGGCCCCGAGAACGACGCCGAGCGCGCGCTGTGCTGCGCGTTGTGGGCGCACGCGATCGCTGAGAGCCCGCCGAAGGCCCAAGAGGCGGAGGATCGCCTAGCCTCCGACATCCTGTGGCTCGCCGCGCACACGCCGTACGACGCGACGCCGCTCCTCGATCGCGCGCTCGGTGAGAGCGCCGGAGAAATTTGGGCGGCCGTCGCGGATCGCATTCGTCGCATCGACGCGCACAAGCTCCCCGACCTCGGTCGCGGCGAAGCGCTCCTCGGCGCGGCCGCTCTTGCTCTTTCTTCGTCCCCGACCGCCGCAAAGCAGGCAAAGGCCCTCGCGAGCGAGCTTAAAGATCCAGCGCTCCTCCGGATGTTCGCGGGGCGAGGAAACGCGAGCGCCGCAGACGAGCACATCGTGGGCGAGATGGCCCCGGTTCCCCGAACGCCGCTGGCCACGACTGCGCTCGCGCTCACGGGACTGCTCTTCTTGATCCACGGAGCTCGCCTCGCGGCGAGACTCACGCTCGCGTACCGGCGCCCGGCCGAGGTGACCCTCTCCGGTCAGAGCGTTACGATTCACTTCCGCACGATCATCCTTGGTCGCACTCTTAACGAGCGGACTGTGATCTTCGGTCGCGAAGGCCTGGTGCGCGCCGCGCGTGAAGTTCGTTACCCGAATGCTGCGTTCTATTCGGGGCTTCTCGCTCTCGCTCTCGGCAGCTACGTCGGAGTCTCTACGTTCGTCGAGGGCGCGCGCGCGGCATCTCCGTCTCTCCTGATGATCGGATTTTTGATCACGGCCGCGGGCATTGCCCTCGATTTTGGCTTGGCGAGCATCGCTCCGAGCGCGAAGGGCCGGTGCCGCGTTCTCTTCGTTCCTCGAGAAGGCGCATCCATCTGCATCGGAGCCGTCGATGCCGCACGCGCCGACGTCGCCCTCGCCCGCCTCTCCACTCCGTAACGCCGAGCGACCTAACCGCCCGTCAGTCGCTCGCCGACGATGGCTTCGAGCCTGCCGCTCGTGCCGCGGATTTCCACGCGCACCGAACGCGGACCGGTGGGCGATGCGCACGCACGCACAGCGGCGCTCCACTCGGCAACGGAGCGGTCGAGCTCGTCCGAGGAGCCCGCGTCGAATACCCGAAGCTCGACACCGCTCCCCTCCCCTTCGACACCCACGGCGACCTTCACGCATTGCCCGGCGTTGAGGTTCTCGCCGTACGAAATTCGCCTCCCCGGATCGAGCGAGAAGCTCTTTGCGGCGAGTGGAAATCCTTCGTGCATCATCGATGGTCCCGACGCTGCGCGCGCCATCATGCGGGCCGAAGCGAGCGGGTGCGCGGCAAAAGCAGCGTCCTTCCAGCGCTCTGAGCGCGCGAGAACGGAGAACGGACCGGGACGCCCACGGCTCTCGAGCTCGAGCTGGGCGCGCGCGCGACCGCACACGAATAGAGCGATCGATCCCGACGCGCCGGCAGACGCGAGGAGTGAGCCGCTCGGATCCCAAACGGACGCATCGAGGAGCGCCAAGGGAGCGCCGCCGACCACGTCGATCCGACTGCACGTCGCAGGAACGCGAGGAGCGGGGCGCCCGCTCTTGGCCTCCGCCTCGCTGAGGACGGCGACCTTCGCTTCGGAGGCCACACCGAGGTCGAGTGGGATCGTCACCCGGCGCCCGAGCACGAGCGCTCCATTCGTGCTCGCCGACGGCGCGCCGTACCCGGCCCTGGCAAGATCGGCGTTGCGAGACGCGCGCGAGGCTTCGAGCGAGAGCGGTGACGCGACCCACGCAACGTCTGGGCGTCCCGAAAAATCCCTGGCAACCTCGCCCCGCGCCTTGGCAAGAACGACCGCGGCGAGCCCCCCTCCGACGTGCGGGCGAATGGCGAGCGATCCGCTGAAGGACACGGGCGAGCACAGGGTGAGCGTGCGATCACGAACGCCTTCGTGAGCTCGGGCGACGACGCGCCCTTCGCCGTCGAGCGCTTCCACTTCGAGGAGCGCAACGTCGTCGTCCGGAACGATGACCGCATCGACGCATTGATTCGCCTCCAGGGGGAGCCCCGCGTACGTGATGGAGCGCGCGTCCAGCGTGAGCGCGATCCGGCGGAATTCTTCCCACGTACCGCCGAGAGCCGTGCGATGGGCACGGACGTGGTCGTCGAGGCCGGGCCACGCATCTGCGGGACGCGGCCCGCCCCCCTGCCCTCCGCGCGCACCAAGCGCACGTCCGACCTCGGCAGCGCGATCGCGGGGAACGACCTGCGCGGCGAGCGCCACGAGCCCCTCGCCGCCCGCGGTGTGAACGGCCAAATAGATTCGCTCGGGGTGCGGCGGACACAGGAGAATCGTGGGGTGCGCGTCGGGAGCTTCGTCGGCTGCGATCGGATTTCCTTCGTCAGCGAATGCCGCGACGTCGATGTCTTCGACGGAGCTCGAAGCGCGCGCGTACGCAAGGAGGCACGCGTCTGCGGGAACCTCGACGAACGCACCGATCCGCTCATTTTCGACGGCCTCTCCCGATGCGACGATCGACACGGGCCCGGCTCCGAGGCGGGCTGCGCGTGCGGGAATATCGTCGAGGAGAAGGCTTGCGTCGAGGTCACCGAGGATGACCCGCGGAGCAACGGGTGCGCGCGCGAATTTCACGGAAGGGGCCGCGCCAGAGCCGCAACCGACGGAGAGCACCACCGCAAAGAAAAGGGAAGTCAGTCTCATCGTCCGAGCTCCCAGAGCCCCGTTTGCATGCGGTAGAGGCCGAGGCCCCAGGCAATCGACGACCCACGGGCATCGACTTCGAGACGCGCGTGGTCGTGATCTCGCGCGCAGAACGCGACCGCACCAGAGTCGTCGTTCACTCCGCGATCGTCCGAGGCTTCGACGCTGCCCACGATGGCTCGAACGCCGATCCCGCGGGGATTCCCGTGCGCAACACCGACCACCACGAGGTAGCACGCGCCTGGCTCGACGAGGACGACGATCGGGGTGAGACCAGACGAGCCTTGGGCGACGAAGATTGGCTCGTCCCGGGGGGGCATCACGCTGCGCGCGAGAAGCGCAGCCGCCATTTTTGCTTTCGGCCCGCCGCCCCAGAGGAGCGGGAGGTGCGCCGGGATCGCCCACGCTGCGTGAGTCACGATCACCGAGCCGCCAGGCACCGCTCCTGCGAACGCCACCCCGCCGAGCGTCGTTCCACCGACGCAGGTCTCGAGATGCCCGTCGGGCGCTTCCGTTCGATCGCGCGCGAGGAGCACGTCTTCGTCGGTGTCGCGAAGCTCCGCATCGATGTCGAGTCGGAATTTGCGCGATGAGTTCGCGGTGCGCGGATCCGTTCCGAAGAGCTCCAGGCGATGACACCCCGGATCGAGCTCGAGCTCCCCCGCGCCGGAGCCGTCTTCGGCTGCACGCCACGTATGCCGGGGAAGGACGACGCCGCCTTCGTTCTTCGCACGCCCTTCGGCTCCATCCGCGCGACGAGCCTGCGCAGGAAGCGGCGGAAGGATCCCCGGCTCGGGCGAGGCGGGGATGAGCCCTCCCGTGCGCTCGGGAAAAATGGTGCGCAGCGGCGGTAGTGCGGATTTCGATCGCGCGACCACCACCTCGATCGCTCCGCGTCCAGCATCGCTCGTCACGATCAAACGATCGCGGTTGAAGGTGGGAGACGGCGCTCTCGCCGAATCGCAATGCGACAGCTCGAGGAGCCCAGCGACGCTCGCTCCGCGCGCCTTCGAGGTCTCCCCTGACTCGTCTTCCTCGTCCTGCGGGTCGCTCGCTCCGCCGAACTTGGCGTGGAAGCTCATCCCGCGTGCGCCGATGAGCGCGACGGTGGTGCAGCGCTGGGAGGGCATCGGTGGAAGGACGACGCCGATGGTCTCGCTGTCGTAGATAAATCGGGTTGGTACGGCAGCGACCGCCGCACCGGACGCCCGCCACTGATCGTTCGCCCGTGCTCCGAGATCGCGCAGGTCAGCCGAGACCGCTGGCGCGATCGAGGTGAGCAGCAAGGCGACCATCGACACCGTGAAACCGGCGCTCCGCCTCATCAAGTTTCGGCCGTGACCGAGAGCGACGTCTCCAGGAAAGAGCTTGTCGCTGGATCCCATACGAAGAGGCGATGATCGTCGACCGTGCCGCCCCTCACGCTGGTCACGAGATACGCCAGATCGTATGCGGGCTCGGAGCCCCCCATCGTTGCCGCGCTCGCGTCGGTCTCGGAGAAGTAGGCGCCGACGTCGAGATGAGAGTGGTAGAGAATTTTTACCGGACGACCGAGAGCTTCACGCTCGCGAATTTCGCGCTCGAACTTCATGGGGTTGATGTCGAAGTACATCCGGCCGGTTCGCGGATACGTGACGGGATCGAGAGCGTGGAGCTTGTTGGCCCTGTTTTCCATGGGAACGGCAGCGTCGACAAGGAGAGGCTCGGACCGCGGCCCGACCAAGAATCCGCAGCTCTCCTCGTCTCGTGCGTAGGCTGCGCGCGCATCTTCAAAGACCGCTTCGAGCGCGGTCTTTCGAATCACGAGGCTCCCGCTCACCCACGGATGTTTCTCTCGGCCCTGCATCGGAATCACCAAACGTATCGCCGCTCCCACTTCATGGGGGCAAAATACCGATCGCCGCGGTCGCAAACGATCACGACTACGCAGCCTCCGCGCCCCGATTTTTGCAGACCTTCGGCGATCCGGAGGGCCGCGCAGATGTTCGCCCCCGACGAGTGACCGACGTTCAGTCCTTCTTCGCGCGAAAGCCGCTCGGCCATGTCCCAGCCGTCTTCGGTCGACACGGCCATGATCTCGTCGGGGACGCGCGGGTCGTAGATCGCTGGAACGATGCTGCTCGCGAGATGCTTCAGTCCCTCGAGCCCATGCAGCGCCTGATCCGGTTCCACCGCGACGCAGCGGATCGGCCGGGGATGCTCCTTCAGTCGGCGCGCCGTGCCCATCATCGTCCCCGTCGTGCCCAGACCGGCCACGAAGTGCGTAATGCGATCGCCGACGGCGTCGAGAATCTCCGGACCCGTCGTGTCGTAATGCGCCAGCGGGTTCGAGGGATTACCGTACTGATCGGGATAGAAATACGTCTCCGGATCTTTTGCGACAATCGCCCGAACGTGCGTGATCGCGCCATCGGAGCCTTCGAGCGGATCGGAGAAAATGACCTCGGTGCCGAATGCGCGCGCAATGTCTTTGCGCGGCTTTGAAACGTTCGACGGCATCACCAGACGAACCCGGATCCCGAGCGCGGCACCGAAGAGCGAATAAGCGACGCCGGTGTTTCCGCTGGTGGAGTCGATGAGAATTTTCTTCTCGGTGAGCCGCCCGTCGGACATGGCATCTTGCATCATGCGGAGCGCAGCGCGGTCCTTTACGCTGCCTCCTGGATTCGCAAACTCTAGCTTTGCGAGAACCTCGACGGCAGGCACATGAGACGCCACCTTGCGGAGCCGGACGAGCGGCGTGTTGCCGACCGCGTCGACCACCGAATCGATGCGTCGAGAGATGCGACGAGGCAGCGCGCTCACGTCAGCTCGCCGCGAAGAGACTTCGCAGCGTGTGAAGCGCGCGAAAGGCCCCCTCTGCGAGTTCACGTGCGGCGGGATCGAGCGCGGCGAGGATCGGCGGAAGGGTGACCGCCTTTTCGTGGCTATTTTTAGCGTGATTGTCGACGGTTCCGTCCACGACCTCGACGCGCACGGAGGGATCGACGGCCACGGCTGCGCGTGCCTGCGCGTAGTCGTTCACCGTGAGAATGCCGACCCCTGCGCCCGCTAGGTAACGCGCTTCAATCTCGCCGGCGAACCCTAAGGAGCACACGCGCGCCTCACTCGACGCGAGCTTTGCTTGCCGCTCTGCGCCCACCTCCGCGAGACGTGCCTGCCGGGTGTGCCTCACGGGTGTCGCGATCAAATCCCGCCCGCGATCGCCGGGACGATCGTGATCTGGTCGCCGCTCTTCAGCGCCGTCGCCAGCCCTTGCAGGAAGCGCACGTCTTCTTCGCCGACGTAGATGTTGATGAAGCGGCGCACGCCCTTGTCGTCGAGCAGGCGCTCTTTCAAACCGGGATGCTGCTTATCGAGCGTGTCGATAATCTCCCCGACGGTGGCGCCCGCCGCTTTGACTTCGTCTTGACCGCCCGTGAGGGAGCGTAGGGCGGCGGGAATGCGAACGATGGTTTCCATGGTCTTCTCCTAGACTTCTCGGGTTGAAGCGGCGGAAATCTTGCCTGATTTACCGGTGTTTTTACAATCCGCACGCGGCCGCAAGCGCCTCCGACGCAAGAGCTCGGCCTTGCCGTCGACGGTGACGAGCGTGCCCGCCACATCGGAACCATCAATCAGCGCGAGCGCAAGGTCGGCCTGAAGCGCGGCGACGATCCCCACCACCGGCCCCATCACTCCGGCCTCGGCGCAGTTCGGGGCGTCCCCGCGCGGCACGTCCTCGAAGAGGCAGCGGTAGCAAGGTTTGGCCTTCGCATCGACGGCGAGCACCGTTCCGATCCAGCGCACCGATGCGCCATGAACGACGGGTACACCGAGGCGAGCGCATGCGTCGGCCGTGAGAAACTTGGTCGCGAAGTTGTCACTCCCCTCGACGACGAGATCGTACGCGGCCACGAGCTCATCTGCGTTTCTTGGGAGGATGCGCGTCTCTTGCCCTTCGAGCACGAGGTCCGGAGCGAGCGCGTGGAGGGCGTCGCGGGCGGCCTCGATCTTCGATCGCCCGACGTCGGCGTCGGTAAAGAGGATCTGTCGATGCAGGTTCGTCCGCTCGACGACGTCGTCGTCGACGAACCCGAGCGTGCCAATTCCAGCGCGTGCGAGGGCGATTGCGCACGGCGACCCGAGTCCACCAACGCCGATGAGCAGAACCCGGGCTCGGGCGCGGCGCGCGTTCAAAGGCTCCGCTCCTCTGGAAAAAATTCTTCGAGGCTGAAGTAACGCTCGCCGGTATCCGGGAGAATGGTGACCACGTTCTTTCCTACGCCGAGCTCGCGTGCCACCTGGAGAGCCGCGAAAACAGCGGCGCCGGCACTGATTCCGACGAGCAGGCCTTCCTCTTGAGCGAGGAGCGTCTTCGTCGTCCACGCGTCGGCGTCGCTCACCGTCCGCACGTCGTCGACGACCTCGGCGTTGTAATTTTTTGGGACGAAGCCCGCCGCAAGCCCCTGCACCTTCGTAGGTCCGCGCTCGCCGCGTGAGATCATCGCGCACGCGTCGGGCTCGACGGCGACGATCACGGTCGAAGTGTTCTTGGCGCGGAAGACCGAAGCGACGCCGCTGATCGTGCCGCCGGTTCCAACGCCGGCGACGAAGGCATCGATGCTCAGCCCTTCCATCGCTTCCAAGATTTCGAGCGCCGTCGTCGCCGCGTGAACACGTGGATTGGAGGGGTTGTCGAACTGCTGCGGCAGCCACGCGCCGGGAATCGAGGCGCCAAGCTCGTGGGCCTTTGCGATCGCACCCGACATCTGGTCGCCCTCGGGAGTGAGTACGGTCTCGGCGCCGTAGGCTTGCAGGAGCTGGCGGCGCTCGAGGGTCATGCTCTCGGGCATCGTCAGGATGCAGCGATAGCCTTTGACGGCGCACACCATGGCCAGACCGATTCCCGTGTTGCCGCTCGTCGGTTCGATCACCACGCCGCCGGGCTTCAGTAGCCCCGCTCTTTCCGCCTCCTCCACCATGCTGAGGCAAATCCGATCCTTCACCGATCCTGCGGGGTTCGCCTGCTCCATCTTCGCCCACAGCTCGGCGCGGGGTGCGTCACGTCCGAGGCGGCGGATCCGCACGAGAGGAGTCTGCCCCACGAGCTCCAGCACGCTACTGGCGACGGCTCTGTCCATCTTCCTGCGCACACTACCACGCGACACGACGACGCTCGAACCGAGTATAGTCGTGAGCATGCTTGGGTCCCAAGAAGCCCAGCACATCCACGCGCAGTACCCGGCGATCGATCTGCACGCCGACACGCTGATGTGGACGCGCTGGATCGGCTACGATTTGCACACCCGCCACGAACCACCGCTTCCGTTTGCGGCTCTCGGTGGTCACGTCGACCTTCCGCGCATGCGCGAAGGGGGACAAGGAGCGCAGTTTTTTGGTCTCGTATCGCTTCCGCTGAAGGAGCGAGCGCACGGTATGGCGCGGGTGATAGGCGAGCAGATCGACGGGCTCGAGGAAGCCATTCTTCGTCGCCCCACGCAGCTCCGTCTCGTCAAGCGCGCCCACGAGATCGAAGAATGCGCGAAGACGGGAGCGGTTGCCGCGCTTCTCGGGATCGAAGGAGCGCATGCCCTCGAGGGTGATCTCGATCGCATCGACGGCTTTGCAAAACGCGGCGTGCGCTACCTAGGGCTTCTCCACTTCAGCGCGAACGAAGCGGGATTTCCGGCCTACGGACGCGGCAAACGAGACGAAGGCTTGACGTCGTGGGGGCGTGAGCTGGTCAAGCGATGTGAGAACGCGAGCGTTCTAATCGATCTCGCGCACATCAACCGGCGAGGCTTTCTCGATGCATGCGCGCTCGCTACCAAGCCCCCGATCGTCAGTCACACCGGCGTCCTCGGAGCCTTCGAGCACTGGCGAAACATCGACGACGAACAGCTGCGCGCGGTCGCCGACAAGGGGGGCTGCGTCGGGGTCATCTTCTGTCCGCGCTTCGTCGGAGGCGACGGGCTCGAGCCGGTCGTCAAGCATCTGAAACACATCCTCGACGTGGTGGGGGAGGACGTCCCTGCACTCGGCAGCGACTGGGATGGCTTCATCGTCCCCACGCGACCACTCAAAGATCCCACCGGCCTGCCGCTTCTCACCGACGCGATGCTCGCCGCAAAAATTCCAGAGCGGGTCATTGCAAAAATCTTGAGGCAGAACGTCATGCGGGTGCTCGCTGAGGCCTGAAAACCTGAGGCGTCAGTCGACCTCGACCGTCGGGTGGAGACCGCGTCCCTCGAGGGCTCGCGTGATCCGTGCGTGCCACTCGACTTTGTCGGCTCCCGGTGGCGCGTCGAGATGTACGCTCACGTTCGCTCCATCGGCGTGCACGAGGAGAACCCCGCCCGCGAGCGGTCCAGCTCCAAGCTCCATGCGAACCGAGCCACGACGGCCATCCCCCGACCACGCGATCTTCCGCACGAGCGCCGGCAAGAGTACTTCGAGCGAGGGGCTGGCTCGATGCGAGGCGTCGACTGGGATCACCTCAAGGGGAGAGTGCGCCGGGGCCACCATAGGAGTCGCCGGAAAGAAGCCCATGTCGAACGCGCGCCGACGCTCGAGCGGGTCAAGGGGGTCATCGGCCATCGCGCGACCCTCATTGGCGCCTGCAGTCGCCGTGGCCGTGATGTTCGCTCCGGTCGCGCTCGGAGTCGGCGGCGTCCCGGGGCGCGAAATCCCCGTGCTCTCGGTCGACTTCGGCAGCGTGTGGCCGTGCGGGGTGCGCCGAGACACTGAGAACGGCGCCGTCGGCCGCGTCCCTCGAGCTACCCCGGCCGGCTTCGGGGGCGGAGGCATGTGCGCCTTTAACTGGGGAATCATGCGCTCCTGTCGGGCCACGGCCGGTCAAAGTTGCGCCAGCTCTCGCGAAATAACCAAGTTGGCCCCATCTCGCGGTACACTCCTCGAGTCTGGGGTGGGGTCCGATACGAAGTGAACGCGGTTCCAGCTAGTCCATTTGGTCTGATCGCGGCGGGCGTCGCGGCTGCCGCGGTCGGTTCGCTGTTTGCAGCGGGCGATGCCGCGCTCGCCGCCCTTCCCGAGGCGCGGCTCGCTGTCCTCGCCGACGGTGACACGGGCGGGCGCGTCTTCGGACGGTACGCACGCGATCGAACGCGTGTCGCGTCGCGGTGGCTCGTGGGGCGCACCGCGATGATTGCGCTCGCGGCCGTTCTCTTCAGCGAAGCCGCCGAGCGAATCAGCAGCGCCCAGGCAGACCTAGCGCCGGTCTTCGCCGTCCTTGGCGCCGTGTGCAGCTACGGACTTTTCGCGGAGCTCCTCATCACCGTCGCCCGCCGCCGCCCAGACGTGATTGGGGGCCTCGGGCTCCGGTTCTTGTGGCCTCTCGAATGGGTCGTCGTGCCTCTCGCCGAGCCGCTCGCCATCCTCGCGCGCTTCATCAGCCGTCGTTACGTGAAGCGCCAGCAGCCCGACGCCCGCACGATGGAGACCGAGGTGGAGTGGGTCGTCAGCCAGGGCGAGAAGCACGGCGCGCTCGCGAACGAGCCTGCGGAAATGATCCGCAACGTACTCGAGTTCAAGGACCTCACCGCCAAGGAGGTCATGGTCGCCCGGCGGCGCATCGTGGGGATCGACGTCGCGACCACCCTGGAAAAAGCGCTCTCGATCGTGACCACCGAGGGTCACTCGCGCTTCCCGATTTACCGCGAGAACCTCGACAACATCGTGGGGCTTCTCTACGCGAAAGATCTCTTCGCGGTGATGAATGAGAACCGTCTGAGCGCGACCACCCTCGCCAATCTCGTGCGCTCACCGGTGCTCTTCGTCGTGGAAACGCAGCCTATTTTGAGCATGTTGCGCGAGATGCGGGCTCGGCGGCTCCACATGGCGATCGTCTCGGACGAGTTCGGCGGCACGAGCGGCGTCATCACCCTCGAGGACATCATCGAGGAGATCGTGGGCGAGATCGAGGACGAGCACGACACCCACAAAGAGGCTCAGATCCAGGAAATGGGAGACGGACGTCTCGTGGCGGATGCGGCAGTGCCCCTCGCGGATCTTTCCGCCCGCCTGGGGAGAGAATTTCCCGACGGAGACTTCGAGTCCCTCGGCGGCCTCCTCGTCCACCGTGCCGGGCGCGTCCCCGAAGTGGGAACGACGCTCATGCTCGACGGCCTCAAGTTCATCGTGCGCGAGGCGGACGCGACCCATATCGTCACCGTCGAAATCGTTCCCGTGGGCACAATTCCCCCGCTCGCGGCTTCGCCTTCGTAAACATGTCGGCTTCGATTCTCGTAGGCCTGAAAGCAGCAAGAGACAGCGGCGGGTCGACGATCTCCATCGCCGACGTGATTTCCCAGCTCCCAGAAGTTGGCAGCATGAAGACCGGGGCGCAGGTCGTGATCTTGGCGCGCAGCACGCCGCCTACCGGCATCTTCGCCCGTGTTTTTGGCAGAAAGCAGCGCGTTTCCCGGGGCGTGCGGGGCTCGGCGCTCCTTGCGCGCGGCTTCGTCAACATCGCCGCCGCGGGTGAGGGCGACGACGATCTCGTGTGGGGCTACGCGCCGCCGCTTTCCTAGAACAAAAAGACTATTTTACTTTGTCGAGGCCGGCGACGACCTTGTCGACACGCTGAAGGAGGCCGTCCTTGACGTCGACGATCGCCCCTTCGGGCGCGGCCGCGGTGTCGCCACGAATGTCGTGGATGACGTTGCCGATTTGTGCCGCGAGCTGGGCCGTTTGGCCGGACACTTCGCTCGGACAAGCCTTCTCGAAGGTGCGCGGTGCGACGTACATCGCCGCGGGTTTCGTCGAAAGATCGCCGCCCTTGTAGGCGGGAAGCTTCGCGTTGCCTTGCCCGATCGGATTCGCGAACGTGAACTCCGCGGGGAGCGGCAGGTTCGGCGGCGTGAAGACAATCGGCGGAATGACGCTCGCTAAGAGCGCAGACGGATTGCCGCTGGGGTCTTTGTCAACCACCACGACGTAGTTGATCGTGGACTGCCCGGGGGGAGCGTTGAGCTGCTCGGTGAGCGGCTTCTGCAGCTTGGTCAGGAGGTTTTGGACGATTAATTTGCGATCGTTCAAGGCTTGCACGGCGGTGATGAACTCGACCAGACCGGCGGAGGTCTCGGGCGAGAAGCTGCTGAACCTGCGCCCGGCGAGCTTGCTTCCGTCGAAGTCGACGTTGATTCCGCCAAGCTCCTTCGAGAGTTGGTCGGGGAATTTATGCTCCTTCGTGAGGGTCGTTCGCCCGGCTTCGAGCTTGTCTGCAAGGGCTTTGAGCGAGTCGCCGGCCTTTTTGACGTCCTTCGAGAGCTCTTGCGCGTCGGTCTTGCTCTTGGCGCGTCCCTGACTGATTTGTGATGCGTCGCCGGCGATGTAACCGAGGCCGGTGAACGCCACGGCGACGATGACCGCGACGACGAAGCCCTGCTTTCGAGCGCCGCTTCGCGCTTGGTGCACCGCGACTTCGTCGACCTCGATGCGCTGCATCTGCGGCTGGACAGGCGCGGCAGTCGGCGGGCGGTAGACTTGAGCGACAGCGGCGAGCGGGTTCGACGGGTCCATCACCGACGGGCTCGAACCGAACGGCGAAGGCGGACCGATGGGAACTCCGGGCAAGCCAACGGGAGCCGGCGGACGACTGCCCGCGGGCTTCGGAATCGGAATTACGGTTCCCGGCGGGGGCGTTGCGGTGGACGACGCCTTTCCTAGGCGCGCCTTTAAGTCGATCTTCGGCTTCTTTTCGTCGGCCATCGAATCTCCTGAACGAGAGCGAGAAGTTACGTGCGCGGTCGCCTTAAAGTCAACGATTGGCCTCGATTTCCCGAGTCTCATCCTCTAGTTGAAACCGATGCATCTGGCCGCTCCCTCAAAAGCGCTGCTGCTCGTCGCACTCTTTTTTGCGGGGTGCCGCCCTTCGCCCGAGACGGCGGCGGTCGATCCCGCGATCGCGGACAAGGTGACCATCGACCGAATCATCGCCGCGGATCAGAAGCTCGATCGCGCCTTGAAGGAGGCCGATGACCGCGCGAGTCGGCGGGAAAAAGATGGGGCGCCAGGCGGAAACGAAGCGGAGGCGGCCTTTCTATTGGAGCGAAATGCCCTGCCCGCGGCGGCCGAGGCCCTCACCTTGGCGAGCACGAGCACCGTCACCAGCCCCTGGGCGGACGAGCGAAAGCGAGAGCTCGTGAGCATTCTTCAGGACACGAAGGAGGAGATCCCGCGCTACGCGGCCGCGCTGCGAGGCACGGACATCGACGCGAAGCTCGCTGCCATCCAGGCCGAAGTCGCCCTCGAAAAGCGCTCGATCGACGCGGTCACGGCGATCTCCCACGGCCCGCCGGGACCCTGACCTCGCGCACGCGGATGGCGCGCGTCACGAAGTTCGTCCCGGCCTCTGCGAGCCTATAAGATCGCAGCGTGGAGCTCTCCGGGTGGGTCGACGCGTATCTCGATCACCTCCGGGTGGAGTGTGGTCTGGCGGCGAACACCCTCGAAGCGTACGCCCGGGATCTGAATCGCTTGGTGACGAGCGTTGGAGAGTCGACGCCCGAGTCGATCGGCGCCGGCGAGATCTCCGCGCTCCTCGCCCACAACGTCAAGACGGGCTTCGGTGCACGCTCGAGCGCCCGTCAGCTCTCCGCGATTCGCGGCTTCTTTCGCTTCCTGGTGCGGGAAAAGGCGATCCCCGCCGACCCGACGACGCTCATCGATCGCCCGAGTGTGGGGCGCAAGCTGCCGCGCATTCTTTCTTTCGAAGAGATCGAGCGTCTTCTGCTCGCTCCAGATGTGGCTACGAAACGTGGCGTTCGTGACGCGGCGATGATCCATTTGATGTACGCGTCGGGTCTTCGCGTGAGCGAGCTGTGCGGCCTCAAGGTCGCGGATCTCGACACCAAGACCGGCGTGGTCGCCGCGTTCGGAAAAGGGGGCAAGCGGCGCCATGTTCCGGTGGGCGAGGCCGCTCTCGCCGCCATCAGCCGCTATGTAGAGGAGGTCCGCGTCGACGCGCCGCCGAAGAGCGTCGCTCTCTTCGTGTCGCCGCGCGGAAAATTTTTTACCCGCCAGGGTTTCTGGAAGCTCCTCAAGGGCTACGCGCTCAAAGCCGGCATCACCACGCCGCTCTCGCCGCACAAGCTCCGGCACTCGTTCGCCACGCATCTTCTTCGGGGCGGCGCCGATCTGCGCGCCGTTCAGGCCATGCTCGGACACGCCGATCTGGGCACCACGGAGATTTACACGCGCGTCGCGCAGGATCACATCCGCAGCGCCTATACCCGCGCTCACCCCCGGGCCTGAGCCCAGGCGAGCAATTTTTCCGGTGACCACGTGTTCGCAATTCGATCCGTATCGAGCCATGCGCGACCCGCGGTGAGCGCCGCGTAACGCACGTTGTCGAGCTCGTCGACGTGGTGCGCGTCGCTGGTGAGCACGAACGTCAGATCGCGACCACGCGCTCGCCGAAGGGCCTCCGCGGACATATCGAGGCGCGGAAGCGCGCCGTTCAGCTCGAGCGCCGTACCGGTTGCCTGCGCGGCATCGAAGATGGCCTCGAGATTGAGATCGATGGGCGGACGAGCGCCAATCATGCGCGCGGACAGGTGTCCGATCATTCGCACGGACGGGTCCTGCATGGCCGTCACGACGCGCTTTGTCTGCGCCGCGCGATCCAGATCGAAATGATCGTGAACAGAGGCCAGGCAAAAATCGAAGCCCGCCCGAAACTCGGCGTCGTAATCGAGCTCACCGTTCGGCCCGATGTTCAGCTCTGCGCCGTGGAGGAGCGTCATGGCGTCACCGAGCTCTGCCTGCATCGCCTTGATCTGCGCGCGTTGATCGACGAGCGCTTGGCGCCCTACGCCGGACACGGTTCCCTCCGCGTGATCTGTGATCGCCAGAACGCGGTAGCCCCGCGCGATTGCAGCGGCGACCATTTCGGCGAGGCTGGAGCGACCGTCTCCGGACACGGTCGTGTGCACGTGAAAATCGCCGATTACCTCGCCGGGAGGCTTGGGGAGCGTGCCGACCTCCGCCGCCTCGATTTCGCCCGCGTCCTCCCGCAGAACGGGGTGAATCCAGGGGAGGCCGAGCGCCTCGTAGATCTGTTCTTCGGTCTCGCTCGCGACGACTTTGCCGCCGTCGATCTCCGAGAGCGCGTACTCGTTGAGCGTCCAGCCGCGGGCAAGAGCGCGCATACGAAGTTTGATGTTGTGACCCTTCGATCCCGTGAAATACAGGCGCGCCGCTCCGAGCTGATGCGCCGCCACGACGCGAAGATCGACCTGCGTTCCGCGCCGGGTGACCACGCTCGTCTTGGCCTCGCCGCGCACGAGCACGCGATCGACCATGCTCATGGTGACGAGGGCTTCCATCACCGACGAGGCGTCGCTCGCAGCGACGACGAGATCGACGTCTCCGATGGTCTCGCAAAAGCGCCGGAGCGATCCGCAGTACGAGACGTGAACGACACCGGGCACTTCGAGGAGCCGCGCTTCGAGGCGGCGCGCGAGCGGAAGGGCAACGGAGATGGGCGTCCGTCCGAGGGCTCCTTGCTCCTCCAGCCGCGAGAGCGTCTGGGCAATCTTCTCCTCCGATTTCGCGCCGAAGCCCTTCAGCGCGCGGATCTTTTTCTCGCCGATCGCGGCTCGGAGATCATCGATCGATTGGACACCGAGCTCCGCGCGGAGACGATTCACCGCCTTCGGTCCGAGCCCCTGGATGCGCAGGAGCGCTACGACGCTCGCCGGGTGCTTCTCGCGCAGTCCCTGGAGCTTGGCGACTCGGCCGAGCTCGACGAACTCTCGGATCTTTTCGGCTGTGCCTTTGCCGATGCCCTCGATCTTTTGAAGCTCCTTCGCGCTGAGCTTGCTGAGATCAATGGCTTGCCCCGTGAGCGAATGAACCGCGCTCTCGTAGGCGCGAACGCGAAACGATTGAGGGTCGCCCTCGTCGAGGATCGTCAGCTCAGCCAGCTCCCGGAGCATCTCGAGGACGTCTTCTTTGATATCGCCCATGCGCACTGTGTAACCTTGACGGCGTGGCCAAGGAAGACGCACCGGAAGTACTTTCGATCGACGGGCGCGAGGTCAGCGTCACCCACCCGCTAAAGCCCTACTTCTCGAAAGAGACGAAGCTATCGAAGATCGATCTCGTCCGTTACTACCTCTCGGTTGCCGAGGGTGCGCTCGGCGGTATTCGCGATCGACCGATCGTGCTCAAGCGGTTCGTCGATGGCGCCGAGGGGCAGCCGTTTTATCAGAAGCGCGCGCCCGAGAAGCGACCGAGCTGGCTGCGCACGACGATCCTTTCTTTTCCTTCCGGACGCACCGCCGAGGAGGTGGTGGTCGATGACGCGGCCGGGCTCGCCTGGATCGTAAACCTCGGGTGCATCGAGCTGCATCCGCACCCCGTACGATCTGCCGACCTCGACCACCCCGACGAGCTTCGCATCGACCTCGATCCAGGGCCCGGCGTCGTGTGGGGCGACGTTCGCCGCGTGGCTCTAGAGGTGAACGCGCTGCTCGGCGAGATCGGGCTCGTAGGGTGGCCGAAGACCAGCGGCTCGCGTGGGCTCCACGTGAACGTGCGGATTGCTCCGCGCTGGACGTTCACCGAGGTGCGTCGGGCGGCCATCGCTCTCGCGCGGGAGATCGAACGGCGCGCGCCGAGCATCGCTACTTCAAAGTGGTGGAAAGAGGAGCGCCACGGCGTTTTCCTCGACTACAATCAGAACGCGAAGGATCGGACGACGTGCTCGGCGTACTCGGTACGGCCCGTCCCCGACGCGCGGGTGTCGGCGCCTCTTCGCTGGAACGAGGTGCCGGAGTGCGAGGCAGGCGATTTCACCGTTCTCACCGTGCCCACGCGGTTCGCGGCGATAGGTGATCCGCACGCGAACATGAATGAGGCGTCGGGCTCCCTCGAGAGGCTGCTCGAGCTCGCCGCCCGCGACGAAGCCTCGGGTCTCGGGGACGCGCCCTGGCCTCCGCATTTCCAAAAATCGCAGGGCGAGGCGCCACGCGTTTCTCCTTCGCGCGCAAAAAAAACGCCTGCAAAAAAATCGCCGCGCGTGAAGATGCCGCTGCTCACCGTCGCGCAGTCGCCAGGCAAGGAAGCCGCGCTCGCAGGCCTCGAGCGTTGGAGAATCAAGCATCCCGACGCGGCGGCGCACCTCACCGTGGAAGACGTTCTCGTCGACTCCATGCGCGGACGATCGTCCACCTGGACGCGGGTGCGCGTGAACCTGCGCAACGTCCCGGAGGCCGTGCGACCCGCGCAGGAGACGCCCGATCCGGATGACGATCCCACCCGCGGCAAGCGCGCGCGCGCGGTCACCGAGTCTTGAAGATGTTTGCGAGCTCGTGGGGCGCGACGACCTCGAGCTGTGCGAAGGTGCAGTCCGCGGGTTTCTTGTCCGTGCGCCACCGTCGAAACTGCGCGGTGTGACGGAAGCGCGTGCCCTGCATGTGGTCGTAGGCAACTTGAACGACGAGCTCGGCGCGCACGGGCTCCCACGAGAGATCCTTCCCCTGGCTCCATCGGCTTTTTCCGCCGGGCACGCGCTGACCGCTTCCCTCCAGTGAGCCTTGTTCCGCCCACTCTTTCCACGGGTGCCCAGCGAGCGCGTTCTCGCGCAGCGGGGCCAAGTAGGCGACAAGCTCGCGCCGTTTTTCCGTAGTGAAGCTCGACGACACGCCGACGTGCTGGAGCGATCCTGCGTCGTCGTAGAGGCCGAGGAGAAGGGAGCCGAGCGCGGTCCCGGCACCGCCCTTGTGCCAGCGGAAACCAGCCACGACGCAGTCGCACTCGCGCTCGTGCTTTACCTTGAGCATGACCCGCTTGTTCGGCTCGTACGCCCCGCCCGCACGTTTGGCGATGACACCGTCGAGCCCTGCACCCTCGAAGCGCGTGAACCAGTCGGTTGCGAGCGCGCGGTCGCGGGTGGCTGGCGTCAGATGCAGAGGAGGCGTCGACGTGGCGACCATGCGCTCGAGCTCTGCGCGCCGCTCGCGAAACGGTATGGCGAGCAAATCTTTGTCACCGAGCGAGAGCACGTCCCAGAGCACGATGGACGCCGGGTGCTCTTTTGCAAGGAGCTTCACGCGCGACGCCGCCGGATGCAGACGCAGCTGGAGTGTCTCGAATTCGAGCCCAGTCGCGCCTGCAATCACGAGCTCGCCGTCGACCACGCATCGCTCCGGAAGCTGGGATTTCACCACCTCGACGAGCTCCGGAAAATACCGGTCGAGCGGCTTCCCGTCGCGGCTCTGGATGAGCACCTCGGCACCGTCTCGAAAGATGAGGGCCCGAAACCCGTCCCACTTCGGCTCGAAAATCCAGTCGTCTCCCTCGGGGAGCTCGAGGCCTCGCTTGGCGAGCATGGGGAGGAGGGGCGGATTGACGGGAAGCCGCATACGGCCATCGTAATACTTCGCGCGCGGCGTGATAGAAAGACGGCGTGGCGACACCTCTTTTTACCGTGACTGAGCCGGAGCGATCGGAAACGCCGCTCGTCGTCGAGGTGCCGCACGCGGGGGTTTATGTGCCGGCCATCTACCTCGCGAACCTCGTTGCCCCCGCGCGCTCGATTGGACGTGACGCTGATCTCTACGTCGACGAGCTCTACGCCGACGCGCCGCGCGAAGGAGCCACGCTCCTTGTTGCCCATACGTCGCGCTACGTCCTCGATCTCAATCGCGCCGAGGGCGACCTCGACGACGAAGCGGTGATCGGCGGCCAAGCGAACGGCGCGCGCATGCCCCGCGGCCTCATCTGGCGCCTCACGACAGACGGTGAGCCGGCACTTGGGCAGCCGCTCTCCCGCGTCGAGCTCGAGGCTCGCGTGGCGGAAGTGCACCGCCCCTACCACGCTGCCCTTCGCGCCATCCTCGAGCGGAAGAAAGAAAAATTTGGCTACGCGGTGCTCCTCGCCGCGCACTCGATGCCGAGCAACGCGCGTGACCCTGTGAGCCGCCGCGCTCCCGAAATCAGCTTCGCGCGCGCCGATGTCGTGCCGGGCAGCCAAGGTCGAACGACGTCCGCCGGCGTCTTCATCGATGCCGTCGACGCGCACGCGCGAGGCCATGGCTTCACCGTCCGCCACGACGAGCCGTACCGAGGAGGCTTCTCGACCCGCAACTACGGAACCCCCGCGCACGGAATCCACGCGGTCCAAGTCGAGCTCGCGCGTCGGCTTTACATGGACGAGGCTACGCTCCGCCGAGGGCCAAACTTCGACGCGCTGCGACAGTTTTGCCGCGCGCTTGTGGCGAAGCTTGGCCAAACAGCGCTACCCTAGGGTCGTCGATGCCGTCCCTTCCACCGGTCGAGCCTCCCCCCCCGCCGATGTCAATGACGTCGCTTCCGGTGGGAGTACCGCGCAGTCCGTCCTCGCGGCCGTGCGTGCAGCCGCCGGTCCTCGCGTCGGACATTCTCCGCGAAGAAGTCGCGCCGATCGCGCCCGGGCAAACGATCCTTCGCGTGTGGCTCGCTGGGTTTTCCCTCGTGTTCGGCCTCGCGGCGCTCGCCTCGTTCCTGGGCCTCGGTTCGAACGCGCCGGGCGTCTTTGGAGGCTCGCTCGCCACTGCGATCGTCGCCGCCGTCGCCGCGCTCGTCTCCGTTCCTTACGCCGCGCGGGCGTCGCTCGCGGTGGTCGTCGGTCTCGTTCCTCTGCTGATGGGCGTGGGGGGAGACGGTCCGCTCTCGGCCATCGGCTTTGAAGGGACCCTCAACGCAGGCGCCGGTCTCCTGACGGTCACCGCGCTCCCCGGCGCGCTCCTTTTTCGCGCGCGTTACCGAGCGTTCGCGGCGGCCCGCATTATTTTGGGAGTGGCCCTGGCGGCGAGCGGTCTCTTTTTGGTCCTGGCCACGCTGGGGACGCTCGACTCAGCGGCGCCGAACATCACCCGGGTCGCCGACGGGGCAGCCGTGATCACGATCCTGACCGCATTTTTCGGCTTTATGGGTGAAGAAACCAGCGGCGGCTGCTCGGGTTGGGCGGCCCTGCTGCTCGCCGTACACGCCCTTCGCTTGGCTTCGCAAACGTTCGTGGGCGGCCTCGACAGCGGTCTCGCCGGTCGTTTTGGTCGCTGGGGATTCGTGGTGGGTGGGGTCGGAGAATTTTTTGCGTCGACCATCGTCGCGTACGCGATTTTTCAGCTCTTGGCGGCGATTTTTGCGAGCTCGGCCCGCAAGGTAGACGTGCACCGAATCGTGGGCGCGAGCGCCGAGACCGACAGCCGGCCGACGATGTCGTCCGAGTACCCTTGACAGATCGGGGTATTTGCTTCAGTTTCCGCGGCCTCATGGCGAAGAGCGACATCACCGGGAAGCGCAAACTCAAGGCGCAGAACGTCTCCCACTCGAACATCAAGACCAAGCGCTGGCAGAACGTGAATATTCAGACGCGCCGCGTCTGGGTTCCGGAGCTGAAACGCTTCGTCACGCTCAACCTGACGACGCGAGACATCCGCACGATCGACAAGATCGGCGTGACCGCGTACGCCAAGCGCCACAACGCCAAGCTTCCTCTTTAGAGCGCGGCGTTTCTTGGCGATACCGGCGCGATTCTGGCGTCGGGATTCGTCGCGGTATATGGAGTCCCGCTTCTTCCCCGCTTCTAAGACTCGCTTGGTCTCGAGGAGAACCGCCGCACTCTAGGCGGCGACGCGCGTGCCACCAAGGTGTGCAGCGAGGAGCTGGGCGAGCGTCTACTTGAAGGCCCGCGCTGTGAGACGAGTGCGGACGACGCCGACGGGGGCGCTCCCTCGAACGGAGCTCTCGGTCACCGCTTGGTCGGCCGTGGTGCCGCTCAGGAAGCTGGCGACGACGCTGGAGAGGAGCTCTTCTGCGGTGGTCGAGCGCGCGAAGCCGAGCGCGATTTCGAGCATTCCAGCGGCCTCTAGGAGAGCCATGGGCGCGGCAGCGGGGCGCGGCTCCCCGGGACGCACGCGGGTCTCCCCACGCCTCACGGGCGCGGCAGCGAGCGGAGCGGCGAGGTCGAGGGCCGCAATGGGGATTCCCTCCTCGGGCGCTTCGTAGCAGGCGATCGCGACCCGCCCCTGCCCGTCGGCGGCAGCGATAATTTCGACGTGCCGAGACGACACCTCGAGATCACGCCACGGCACGCTCGCTACGCGGCGATCGCCTTTTTTCTCGATGGCGCATTCGGTGATGGCCGGGCGCATTTCTCCGAGGTCAGCGATGGTGAGGAGTCCGCCGGCGAGTCTTCCTGCGGCCGCGACCAGCTCGCTCGCGAACGGCTCCTGAGCGATGGCAAGTGGGCCGCGACGCGCGATCTCCTGAAGGAGGGCGTGACGCGCGGTCGAAGCGCTCTTGGCGAGGTCCAGCGCGGGGCCGAGCACTTGTTTCAGCGTGGACGAGTTCGCGATCGACCGCGTGGCCGCAAGGGCCGCCGCGAGGCTCGGTACGGCGACGTACGCGGGAGGCGGGATCTCTTCCTCGGAGACGAATCCGCGCGGGCGCGCCACGGAGAGCCCGGGTTGGCGAAGTCGACCGTCAACCGCAAGAACGCCCATGCCTGCGCCCCCGAGGAGCACTTGCACGGGGCCGAGGAGCACGGTCTTCGACACGGCGGCTGCGGCGAACACTCCTGCGATGACGGCGTCGATGGCGCTCCCACGAGGAAGCATCGTGGCAGCGGCCTCTTGGGCGATTCCCTGCGTCGCGATGACCGCCCAGCGCGAATCAGCCATTCCTATTCCTGCTCGTCGTCGCGAACCTTCACCGACAGGCCACGCGGACGAACGACGCGACCCATTCCCCCCTCGAAGCGGCCGGTCGGGTGCTGGGCGAGGCGACGGAGTTGCTTGCACTCTGCAAGGGCCGACGACGTCTCCAGGATCACGTAGGCGTCGCGTCGGGTGCCTATGTTCTCGACCACCCGAGCAAGCGCGGACTCACCGAAGGAGCGCGTCTCGCCCATCGCCCGCAGACGAACGTAGGCGACGGGGCCTGCGGGTACCGTCTCGCGCGCGGCATCCACCACCAGAACGACCCCCCATCTTTTTGCGGCTTCTGCGGCGTCGTCGGTCTCCCATACGCCGCGCGGTTCCCAGCCGATCTGGGTCACGTCGCGCGGAAGGCGCTCGAGGACCTGCCCCATGCGATCGCGCCACACGGCGCTCGGGGTCACGTCTGCCGGTGTCTGAAGGAGAAAGAAGCGGGCCTGCAGCGTGTCGATCATTTGCTTGGCGAGAGCGAGATCTTCGTCGAGCGCCGCGGACGCTTTGAGCTGAGCGAGCTTCGGGCCGGCGATGATCGTGAACTCGAAGTTCGGAGGGACGGCTTTGCGCCACTTGCGAAGCGCAGCGATCGTCGGAGCTCGGGCGTCTGCCTTCACTTCGAGAAGACCGAAACGCTTCGCGTAGGCCGCGACACTGCCTTGGAGATCTTTGGCGCCGATATGAAAGCGAGTGGTCATGGGAGGCGCGCTACCCTACCACCGGGCTCCCGAAGTGGAACCACTGCGTCGGATGCGCGGTCAAAAAGGCCGAAAGCGTGTCGGCGAGGGTCTGCGCGGCGGCATCGGACTCCTCCGCGGTCGCGCGGCGGGGCACGTAAATCGGGGGGTGGGCCTCGATGAGATAGGTGCGAAAACCAAGGCGCGCGCAGAACACCGGAAGGATCGGCGCCCCGGAGAGCTGCGCCAGGCGGAGTGGCCCCTCTGGAATCGCCCCGTCGGCCCCGAGAAGTCGCACCCGGTGACTGCGCATACCCTCGGGCACGCGGTCGACCTGGAGAGCCACGATCTGCCCGCACTGGAGGTGGCGAAGAAGCGGCAGCGCGGAGAGGGGGTCGCTTCCGACGTGGACGACGTTGAGGCCAATGGAGCGGCGGGCCTCGTCATGAATCTGCCGAGCACGCGCGTCACGCTCGGGCTCCATCACCATCATGATCTCCATGCTGTAGTGATTTGCGAAGAGCGGCCCCGCGACCTCCCAGCCGCCGCTGTGGGCGGTGGCGATGATCACCCCTTTTTTCCCGCGCACGGACTCGTCGATGTGCTCTCGTCCGACGAGAACTTCGTCCGGCATGCGGGAGTTCTTCGAGCCGGAGGCGAGGCTCTCGGCGAGCGCTCCTGCGTAGGTGGTGAAGGTGCGCGCGGTATCGATGACGTCGTTGATGCGCCCGGTATCGCCGCGAATGCGATGAAGGTTGCGCAGGACGGCGCGACGCGCGGACGGGACAGCGATGGCCGCAACGAGCCCGAACACCGGCGGGCTGTAGCAAAGCCACCATTCGGGGCCGCGCTGCGCACCAAGGCGGGCCAGTTTCCGCCAGAAGGAGCCGTCGTAGGCGAGGGGGTTGCGCATGGGGTGCAGGAAAAGCACCACGTACCCCGGCTAACGGTCTCCGGCTAGGGACTACTTCACGACGGGCGGCGGCGTCGGCGGCTGGCTGTCTGTCTGGATGCACGCCGATAACGAACGTAGGCTCGATTTGATCCGAGGGTGAGGCCGACCAGGAGCACCAAGGCCGCCGATTGGATCATCGGTGCATCAGGATGGCGGTGGTGAGGCGGTGAAAATCAGCGGCAAACACCGTGATCTTCGGGATGGCCGCCGTGGAACGAACCTTGCTAAATGCAGTGGAATGAGATCCCATCGCGTTGGTTTCGTCCTTGCTGCCGCCCTCCTCTCCGTCGGAGCCGCATGCGGAGGCTCGCCCGATTCGAGCTTCGGCGGCGCCGGCGCTCCCAATGACGGCACGAGCGGACGAGACGGTGGCGGCAACGGGCCGGCCTTCAATGACGCCGGCGCAGTCAACCCCGTCAACGCGGCGTGCGCGACGTCGAGCGCCAGCGGGCAGCTGACTCCGGCCAACCTCGTCTTCATGTTCGATCAATCCGGAAGCATGGGCGGCCCCAACATGTCCGTGAAGTGGAGCCCGGTGACGGCGGCGCTCTCTGCATTCTTCAGCGACGCGGCGTCGACAGGCATGAGCGCTTCCCTCCAGTACTTCTCTCAGGGGAGCACCTGCTCGTCGAGCAACTACCAGACCCCAGAAGTGCCGCTGAGCCCGCTCCCGTCGCCGGCGTTCGCGTCGTCGATAAGCACGCATTCACCGGCCGGCGGCACCCCCACTCTCCCCGCGCTGAAGGGGGCAATCGATTACGCGAAGTCCACCGCCGCGGCGAAACCGGGTGAGAAGGTCGCCGTCGTCCTCGTCACCGACGGCGACCCGAACGACTGCAACAGCACGGTGAGCAACGTCGCAGCCGAAGCCGCTACCGTGGCCGCAACGATCCCAACCTACGTCATCGGCGTGGGAAGCGACTTCGGAAACTTGAACGCCATGGCCGTCGGCGGCGGAACTGGCTCGGCCATCTTGGTCACCGTCGGCGACCCGAACAAGACGAAGGCCGATCTCGCTGCCGCGCTGAACAAGATCCGCGGAGCGACGGCCTCCTGCAGCTTTGCAATGCCGAAGCCCCCATCCGGGCAGGTCCTCGACATCAACGCGGTCAACGTGCAGTTCACGAGCTCCGCGGGCCCGCAGACCCTCGCCTACAACAGGGACTGCACGGGCGGCACCGGATGGCACTACGACAACGCGAGCGCGCCGACGGCGATCGATCTCTGCCAAGCGACGTGCGATTCGGTGAAGGCGGCGACCGGAGGCAAGGTCAGCATCGCCTTCGGCTGCGCAACGCTCGGCGGCGTGATCAAGTGAACCGAGTCCGTGCGGTGAAGAAGCTCGTTTAGATTCGCATCAGCTCGGGCTTCATAGCGAGAAGCCTCGCGAGCCAGGCGTCGGAGAGCTTCTCCTGCATCGAGTTTGCACGAAGGCGCGAGCGCAGGTGCGCAAAGTCGACGCTGCCGAGATCCTGGTCCTGGTTGTAACAAGAGAAGACCACGGTCTCCTTCTTCGTCACCGGATCGATGTGCTTCTGGAGGCACTGCGCGCAGACCTCTTTCATCATGCATTGCATCGGCGAGTTGATGCTGGCGATGGCGCGGTGCTGCGGATTCAAGAACGGCAAGAGCACGCTGCGACGAGCCTGTTGCGCGGCGTGCATCATGCGATCGGAGCCGATGGCGATGATGCGATGGACCCCCGAGAGCGGGATCTGCTGTGGCCCGAGCTTGCCCGTGGCGTAGGCCACCATCGCTTCTACGATGTTGCCGCGGAAGTGTTTGTCCTGCGGTCGGCGGGGGAGGATCTCGGCGCCGGTGTCCGTCGTCCAGACGACTTGATCGGTGAAGGCCTCGATGTCGCCCTGCTTGAAGAGGTCTTCGCCTTTCTTGTAGCCGGCGAAGTAGAGAACGCTGGAGCCCATGGCCTTGTAGGCGCGAGCGATCGAGAAGAGGACGGCGTTGCCGAGGCCGCCGCCGCAGAGGAGCACGGTTTCGCCTTTGGCGATTTCTGTGGGCGTGCCCGTCGGCCCCATGAGGACCACCGGCTCGCCGGGCTTGAGAGCCGCGCACAGGCGTGAGCTCCCGCCCATCTCGAGGACGATCGTCCCCATCAAGCCTTTTTCTGCGTCGATCCACGCTCCGGTGAGGGCCAGCCCCTCCATCGCCAGGCGCGTTTTGTCCACCATCGGAGCGAGGCTCTCGAAGTTCTGCAAGCGGTAAAACTGGCCGGGCTGGAATTTACGCGCGGCCATGGGCGCATGCACCACGACCTCCACGATCGTGGGCGTGAGCCGATTCACGGCCATCACCCGAGCCACGAGCTGCTCGTCCATCGTGGCGTAAAGCGCGCGGAGCTTGGCATCGCGTGCGGGCTGCGTCGTCGCATCGAGCGCCGCCATGTCGGGGAAGAGGGCGACCACGTGCGGGTAGCCGTCCTTCGCGCTGGCCATCGCCTTGACGACGCTGCCCGCATAATGCGGGTGGTTGTCGCCGTAGAAGCTGACCGTCTTGTCGCCGTGGAGGTAGCTGGTGAAGAAGCCTTCTCGGAGGTTGGTGACGGGGGCGAGAGTCACGTGGCCGCCTTCGAGCGTGGCCTTGAAGCTTTTGAAGAAATGCTTGCGGGCGTCGAGCTTGAAGGTGCCTTCGTACTCCCGCTCGTAGGTCACGTTGGGGCTGGTGCCAGCAGCGACGCACACCGTCTTTGCCGGAAGCTCGATTTCCGAGCCGTCTTTGCGCTGGAACTTGACCGCTTGCACTGCGCCGCGATCGTCGAGCACCGCCTCGAGCGGCGAAAGATTCTCGATGTAGTGCACACCCTCTTCGAGGCTCTTCATCACCTCTTCGTGGTTCAAGCGGTACGCAGGCGAGTCCTGGAGCGTCTTCCGGTAGACGAGGGACACCCCACCCCATTGGTCGAGGAGCTCCTGAATCCGCGGCGGCCGGCCTTCCTTTTCGGCGCGCCCCCGCTCGTCTGCGAGCTCCTTGGCGTGAGTGAGGTGGACGTTGAGCGTCTCCCACTCTTCGTCGTCAAACATGGCGCGGATGGCGGCTGGGCCCTTGTCGCGCAAGAGGGCAGAAAAGCGCTCGTCGCTCTTTTCGATCTGAACGACGTAGTAGGCGAGGAGCTCCGTGGCGGTGTCGATCGCCGTGAGCCCGCCGCCGATCACGATCGCCGGGAGACTTACTTGCAAGTTCGCGATCGAGCTTTTTTTGTAGGCTCCGGTGAGTTGGAGCGCCATCAAGAAGTCGCTCGCTTTGCGGATGCCCCGGGCGAGGTTGTTCTTCATCTCGATGATCGTCGGGCGGCCAGCACCGGCGGCGATGGCCACGTGATCGAAGCCGAGGCTCCACGCGTCGTCGAGGGAGAGCGTGCCACCGAAGCGAACCCCGCCGTACATCTTGAGGTGACGGTGACGCGAGAGTGTGACGTAAAGGAGCGTGAGGAAGTTCTTGTCCCAGCGAACGGTGATTCCGTATTCGCTCACGCCGCCGAAGCCGAGGAGGATCCGCTCGTCGAGCTCTCGATGGAGCGTGGCGAAGTCGTGCACCGGCATCGGCGGATGGTCGTGATCGCCGACGAGAGAGGCGGGCAGGGGCTCGAGCTTCAGTCCGTCGACCGCAACGACGCCGAAGCCTTCGCACGCCAGATGATGGGCGAGGGTGTAGCCCGCGGGCCCGAGCCCGACGACGAGGACGTTCCTTCCGCTGTACGGCTTGGCAAACGGACGCGCGATGTTGAGCGGATTCCAGCGCGTGAGGAGGCCGTAGATCTCGAGCCCCCAAGGGAGCGCAAGCGCCTCGGTAAGAACGCGCGTTTCGATTTGCGGGATGTTGACCGGATCCTGTTTCTGGAAAATGCAGGCCTTCATGCAGTCGTTGCAGATGCGGTGTCCGGTGCCCGGGCACATCGGATTGTCGATGCACACGAGAGCGAGCGCGGCGAGCACGTCTCCCTCCCCGCGCATCATGTGCATCTCGCTGATCTTCTCTTCGAGCGGGCACCCCTCGAGGACCACGCCGAGAGGATTCTTTTTTACTTCCTTCGTCTTCGGATCGCGGAGGCCCTTGGAGCACGAGTCCTTGTCGCGGTTGTGGCAAAAAATGCAGTAGTCGATCTCGCGCTCGACCTCTCGTGCGGCCCCACGCGGATCTGTCAAAAGGAAGCTGCCGCGCTCGCGACGCTCCTCTTGCGGGCCTACAAACAGCTCGGGAAAGTGGGGGTCGGGGCGACGAATCTGGACGAGGTTCGCGTGGTCGAGGGTGTGCGGCTGATGGAGCGAGTCCCAGCGGTGCGCTGGATCGTGGTGATCGTTGTGACGGTGATGGAGCCACGCTTCGATGGCCTCGAGCGCGAACGCCACATCTGCAACAGGTGCCCCTTCCGGAGGCGGGAGCGGCAAGGCGAGAGCCCCCGAACGAAGCGCATCACTGACGAGCTTCGCGCGCTCCTGTAGCTCGGGCGTGAACACCACACCGCCCGCTTTGGCTGCCTTTCGCGCCACATCGTCGATCTCGAAGAGAAGCATCGTGCCGGTCGCGAAGGCGAGCTCCTCGTCGAGATCTGTGCGCGCGATGACGGCGGCGATCGCGGCGTTCGAAACGTTCTCTGCGTCGCCGACGGTCAATCCAAGCGCGGCCCAGCCCTTCCCCGCGTCGCCGCGAAGAATCCGTTTCTTCGCGAACTCGCGCTTGAAGCGCCACAGGGGATCGCGGCTGCGCACCTGGCTCCGCAGCTCGAAGAGCTCCGTATCGACGTCGAAAAGAGCGCCCAAGAACGCGCTCACATGAGGCGCAGCGGCGAGGAGGGCCTCACTCACCGCCTCGGGCTTCATCCCCACGCCGCGGCAGCCGCGGTAGGCCTCGAACTGCGCTCGCGCTTCCGGAGCGTGCTCTTCGAACCACGATTGAAACAGCTCGTGCAGCTCGCCGAGACGGGCGGGATCAAAGAGATCCGCGAACGAAAATCCAGGGACCCCCAGCTTAAGTTCCTGAACTGAGTCGCTCATTATTTCTTTTCGGTGGACTGAAACGCGGTGTCGGCGAGGCTTCCGTCCTCGAAGCCGAAGTAGATCGAAGCCTGCTTGAGCATGAACTTTTGCCCGTCAGACGACGCGAGGTCGAGGCGGTACGTGTTGATGTATTTCACCGAGTCCTTGAGCCACTGGTCCCACGCTTCTTTGGAGATCTCGTTGAAAATTTTCTGCCCGAGCTCGTTCTTGTAGGGCGCGCGCGCGAGCCCGGGGAGGTCCTTGTTCAGTTTTCGGCAATGGACGATGCGGTCGGTCATGATGACCGGCCTTCTACCTTTTTGTCGGCTTCGGCGCCAAGGGTAGGCGGCTAAACCGCAAGAGCGTGCCCGAAAAGGGACAGTTGCGTCATCGGGTGGCTGACGGGCGCGGACATTCGCTTCACGACGTCGAGGATCTCGGGGACGCCGTTGAGGACGGCGCGCACTTCAAGCGAGCCCGATCGTTTTCTCACGGCGGCAAGCGCGCGATCCGGCGTGTTGTTCGTGCGTGAGATGTGTCCGAGGTACATCCTTCGTAGGCGCGTACCGATGAGCGCCGCGGCGAGCTCCGCGGTCTGCTCGTTGTCGAGGTGACCGATGTCGCCGGCCACGCGCGCCTTCAAACGCGGAGGGTACGGGCCCCACTCGAGCATCTGCGCGCAGTAGTTCGCCTCCACGAGCACGGTGTCGCATGAACCTAGAAATGCAGGCAGATCGCTCGGTACGTGACCGAGGTCGGTCGCTACGCCGAAGGCATGCGTGGGGGTGGCGATGCGGAGCGCGACCTGGGGCGCGTCGTGCGGAATGGAGAGCGCTTCGATCACGAACGGGCCCACCTTGAACGGCCGGCCAGGCTCGTAGGAGCGGACCTCGTATTTTTCCCGAACCCGCGGCAGGACGCTGATCCCCCGATGCAGATAGATCGGCGCTCGTGAGGCACGGGCATGCGGCTCGAGGTGCGCGATGTGATCGCCGTGATGATGGGTGACGATGATCGCCTCGAGACCCGGCAGCGACGCGAAGAGATCGCCGCCTAGGTCCTTCATTTTGCGGGCTGCGGTGCGCGGGCCCATCCCCGCGTCGACGAGGATTCGCGCGCCGTCCGCTTCGATGATGGCGGCGTTCCCACTCGAGCCGCTTCCGAGCACCCAGATGCGCACAGTCGGACTTTACACCTTCCACGCCAGATTTTGCGCTTGGGTTCGCGTACTATCGCCCAACGACCGATGCCCCAGCCCTGCTCACAGTGCGGCTCTTCGATGCCCGACGGCGCCACCTTCTGCAGCCAGTGCGGTGGGGCGGTCACGTCCGCGAAGGCCGCGCCACTTCCCGCCGAACGTCCCCCGCAGCGAACGATGCTCGGCTTCGCGTCCAGTCCCGACCCTGCCGTCTCTCGGCCGCCGGCGCCGGCCCCTGAGGTCGCCGCGCGTGCACGTCCCCTCGGAACGATGGTGGGCATCGCCGCGGTCGATCTCCTCCCGCCGCAAAGCCGTGCTCCCGTGCCCCCGACGTCCTCGCCCCAAGCCGTCGCGGGCCGGGGCGACAACCAAACGATGCTCGGCGTCGCCATGCCGGGGGTCGCTCCGATTCATGCCGGGCAAGGTGAGCCCCCCGGCCGGGGCGACAACCAGACGATGCTTGGTGTCGCCGTTCCGGGGATCGCGCCGCTCCAAGCGGGATTCGGCGCGGCTCCGCGATCCTCTCGCCCGATCGAGCCTCCGGTGATCGTTCCGCGACCGAAAACATTCTTCAACGAACCGATGCCCGAAGCCTTCCGCAAGGCCGCAAGCAAGGGGATCCCACTCGCGCTCGTGGCGGGCGGCGTTGGCGCGCTCGTAATCCTCCTCGGGATCATGGTGGTCGTAATCTGGAAAAGCGCGCCGCCCCTCGTCGTTCAACCGCGCCTCGGCGAGAAGAACAACGAGCAGCTCCACCTGGTCTGCGAAAGCTGTCCGGACGGGACCGTAGCGAGCCTCGGCCGCAGCCCGACGATGCCGAAGGACGCGGAGAATCCGACGGCCACCTTCAAGAGCAAAGAGTGCAACCTCGATCTCGTCTCGCCCCTCAAAGTCGGCGAGAACCCCATCGAAATTCACCTCGATCGCCCGGGCATCGGACGCGACGAAAAAGTCAAAGCGGTCGTGCCGATCGCCTACCGCGTGCGCGCGGACCTCTCCGACGTCTCGGCGGAGCCTCCGGCGATCAGCGTGCGCGTTGAGACTCTCCCAGGCACCGAGGTGCGCATCGATGGCAAGCCCGTTGCGCTCGACGCGAGCGGCAAAGGCAGCCATGCCATCGACATCACGGCGGAGACCGAAGGATCGACGGAGGAGTCACGGGTGATCGAAAAAACCGTCCCGTACGAGGTGACCCTGAAGGGCCAAAAGACAGAGCGCGGAACCGTGTCCGCGAGGGTCGGCGTGGCCGCGCTTCAGATCGATGCGCCCGGTTCCCATCCCGTCTTCGACACGCCGAAGTTTTTCGTCGCGGGCCGGACGAACAAGGGATCGAAGGTCACGGTGAACGGGCGGCCGATCGATCTCAGCGCGGCGGGCACCTTCGGCGAGCCCTTCGAGACCCCCGGGGTAGGCGACACGGTTTTGACGATTCGAGCCACACCTCCGCAACTCGCCGCGCGCACGGTCCACCTGAAGGTGCGGAGGATCGAGCATCTGGAGACCGAAGCGCGCGCCTTCGAAGGCGTGCACCTCCTTGGCTACGACGCCATCTCGGCGAACATCGCGGCGAGCGTCGGGCAATCGCTGGTCATCGAGGGAGAGGTGCTCGAGTCGCGAACCCTCAACCATCAGACCATCGCGGTGGTGAACGATCATCGTGGCTGCGCTCATCGCCCGTGCCCGACGCGCGTGACCCACGGCGCCGACGACGGGCTGCGCCCCGGCGACACGGTCCGCGCGTACGGCCACGTCACTCGCGCAGTGAAGAACGCCGACGGAAAATCGCTACCGGAAGTGGAAGCCGATTTTCTCATCGTCGGCAAAAGGAAACCGTGAAGGCCGCCGTCCCGCTGATGCTCCTCACGAGCGCGGGGCTCCTGGTGGCATCCGCGTCGGCGCAGCGTCTCGATCCAAAGAAGCCAGAGACGCTCATCGTTGGACCGCCGCGTGGTCCGTCGCCCACCGATCGCGTGGATGGTCAGCGAAGCGGGTTTGCCCGCACTGCCCTTCCCGCGGGACCTCTGCGCGTGTCATGGCGACGCACGTTCGGACAAGCGACGGAGCTCCCGGCGCTCTCCCTCACCGACGGCGAAACGGCGATTGTCGTCGGGCGCGGGGAATTGGTGATCCTGGCCGAAGACGGCACCGAGCGCTGGCGCACGATGCTCGCGAGCGCCGCGGCGAGCGCACCCACGCAACTCTCCGACGGCACTGTGGTGGTCGTGACCTCCGCAGGGGAAGCGGTCGGCGTACGGCGCGGCGTGATTCGTTTTCGAACGCGTCTCGGGGGCGATCGATCGCTCGGCGGCCACGTGTCCGCTCTCTCCCTCGAAGACGGCGGGGTGGTCGTTGCCACGGCAACCGAGCTCACCGCGCTCGATGCCGACGGAGGCGTGCGAGCGCGCGCTGTCGTCTCGGAGACCCTCGCCACACCTCTGCTCGCAGCGCTCGGCAAGGTGATCGCGATCACCGCTACGGGCGTCGTCTACGGATGGACGCCCGGTCGCGAGCCCCAGCGGCTCGGCAGCTTCGGCGGACCGGTCGACGGCGGCGCAACCCTCGCCGACGCACACACCCTCGTGGCCGTCATCGATGGGTCGCGCCTCGCCGCGCTCGACCTCGCGCATGGGGTCGTCGTCGCGCGGGCCGTTGCCGCAGGGGGACTCTATCTCGGGCCTCCGTCCGTCCGCGGTGAGACGGCGTTCCTCCTCTGGCAATCGCAAGGACGTACGTTCACGATAGCAATCGACCCGTCTGGCCAAGAGATGAGCCGAACGCTCGTGGCCACGTCCCCTCCCCTGCTTCTCGCCGATGGCGGAACGGTGCCGTTCACTTCCACCATGCACACCGGAACGCTCGTCGATGCCGCGGGAACGATCGCCTTCGCCGCCCCCGAAGGTCGACTCGGCGTCGTCACTTCGAAGGGAACGGTGGAGACGCTGGGCGAGAGGCTATGTGCCCGGAGCTCGACTGCCTCCAAAGGCCTGGGCAACATCGTTGCGATTGCTCCGGCCACGCACGCGCGCGAGGAGACAGGCGCCATGCTCGCCCTCTGCGACACCGGAGCGATCGTCAAAGTCTCCTCCGAGGGGGATCCCGGCGTGCCGCCGTAAACGGCAGTGGGCTGGCATTTCTGTATTTCGGCCGTATGTTCTGGTATCAAGTCGCAGTAGTATCGAGGGAGTAGAGACCATGATCACGATCACCGAAAAGGCAGCAGTGAAGGTCAAAGAGATCGCTTCTTCCGAGGCGCTCGAGGGCCAAGGTTTGCGCCTTCGGGTCATCGGCGGCGGCTGCGCCGGCTTCAGCTACGACCTCTACTTCGAAGACAAAATGGGCGAGATGGACGAGGAGTACGAGTCCAACGGCGTAAAGCTTTACGTCGATCCGCTGTCGCACCAGTACCTGGAAGAGACCGAGATCGACTACGTCGAGGGGGTCCACGGGTCGGGCTTCAAGTTCAACAATCCGAACGTCAAGGGCAGCTGCGGTTGCGGCTCGTCCTTCTCCGTTTGAGCTTCTCCGTTTGAGCTTCTCCGTCTAAGAAGCGGAAATCACCGCCGGAAAGACCCGTGTTCGTAGCGGACATCTTCTGGGGAAGGGTCGGGCGTCGCTGCGGGTTTATCGGTGATGCGCACCGCGCCAAGCACGCGACGCATCTGGGCTAGAAGAAGAAATCCTCTTCTCTACGACCTCCCACGGTGGCGGTCTATCTGCACTCGAGCGAGGCCGCGTAGCGAACGCATGTCGGTTCGTTCTAGGATGCAACGGTGGACGCTCATGCTCTCGACACGCTTCTCGACGTGCTCCGAAGGGAGCGTGGTGTGCGCTCGGCGTCGCGGGGGTGTCAGGATGGGACGTGCGGCGCGTGTCGCGTTATCGTCGACGGAGCGCTCGTGAATTCGTGCACGATGAAGTGGGGCGACGTCCCCGAAAACGCGCGCATCGAGAGCTACGAGGATCTGGAAAACGATCCCGCCGCCGCGCGCGCCGTCGCGGCGTTTCTCAAGGAACGCCCCACACGCTGTCGTCTCTGCGTGGGCCCACTGGGAGTGACCGCCGTGGCGATCTGCCGAAGGGGCCTCGAGGTCGACGAGGCGATCGGCGAGGCCACCTGCATGTGCACCGGCCGCGGGTCGTGGCGCCGCGCGCTCACGATTCTCTAGTAATGGGTGTCTAGTGAATGGGCTTCCCGCAATTGTCCGTGCTGTATTTCATGTGGTTCTTAAGATGAATCGCGCCCGAGAGGTTGCCAGACGTCTTTAGAATCGTGACGTCGGCGACGAAGTCCTGCGTGCAGTCCGTGCCCTGACACGACTTCTCGGCTTTCGAGATCACGATCGTCCCCTGCATCCCTTGGGTGCACTCCAGCTTGGGAGTATGGCCAACGGAGTCCGGGCCAACCCAGACGCAGGTCTGCGTCTCGAGATCCGCCAAGCGAAACGTTCCGATCACTTTGTACGCCTCGATGCTTCGAATCGAGAGCGAGGCGGATGCAGGCTTCGCGCCGGCAACGCGGATCCCACCTTCGATCGAGAATTCGTTCGGCAGTCCGTTGACGACGAAGTCCGTCGAGACGTTGGTCGACAGATCGACTTCGGCAGTAACGCCCGCCTTGTCGACAAGAGACAGATGCCCCGTCGACGCATCGTCACTTGATATGGCGCACGGGTTGGCGCATCCGCACGCAAGGAGGCCCCACAGACAGCGAGCGCGGAGAGCGGCCATTCAGGCGTTGGATTGTGCAGGTTCCTTGCCAGCCATTTCGCCCTGAGATTTGGGCGAAACGCGCGCGTCCAGTCCCTTCTGTTCACGGACTGTAGGACTTCCGCCACACTTCACGGACGACACCACGTCTCGCCCTCTCCTCAGCGCCCTAGCAAGGCGCCTCAGGGGATCGAGAAAGCGGCGCGTGATGCCCGCTTCATCGACCCCTGAACCCTGAAAGCAATTCGCCCACACCTTGCGGCGTGGGCGAACAGGTCGACGTCGTTTGTAAGCCGAGTTCTGTTCCGCGAAAGAATCGCTTCCCTCGCGGCGACGATCATTCCTCTAGGACGGCCGTTACCGGACGCCTCTAGCAGCCAACCCGCAGGCTCGGGCGAGTAACCCTAGCTCCTCGTCGCCAAGTTTCCCGGACGACTCGGAGCGCGGTCCGAAGACCGTGCCTGCCTATGCGGCCTTGCTCCCGATGGGGTTTTCCTTGCCACGGACGTTGCCGCCCGCGCGGTGGGCTCTTACCCCGCCTTTTCACCCTTACCGCCCGCGAGGCCGAAGCTGGCGCGGGAGGCGGTTTCTTTTCTGTGGCACTTTCCTGGGCGTTTCCGCCACCGGGCGTTACCCGGCATCGTTACTCTCTGGAGCTCGGACTTTCCTCCCGTTTGACGCGTGGCCTTCATTGCTGGAGGTGAACACCAAACCGGCGACCGCCTTCGTGGCGTCGACGCGACGGAAGATGTCACTTTGCACACGCCCCCGCAATGGGTGCATGCTCCCGCGGAAATGCGCTCCGAGCTCCTTTACCTGTCAACCTTTTTTCTGGCGTTCGCCGCGATGGGTTGCACCAAATCGCTGATCGCTCTGCACGCGCCGAACCTAACGCCGAGCCAGGCGCGCACCGACGCCACCCGCGTGGAGCTAGAGCCGATCAGCGTCGCCGCCGACGCTCACCCCGAGGTCCCCGGAGCCCGGAATTTCGAACCACCGGGCCCGGCGCACGTCCTGTCGGCCGGCATGACGACGGAGCTTCTGGCGCGCGCCCTCGAGGGCGGAGACCCGGGCGGCTACGTTGCGCGGTGCCGGCTCGGTCGATTCGCGATGCGAACGAAGACGGAGTCGACGATCGGGCGCACCCTTGCTTCTCTCTACGTCGACCTCGCATGCGAGGTGCGTCGTAAGGCGGACAAAACCACGGTGTGGCGCGGCGCGCTGCGTGGGCGTGGATTCGCGGCGGCCGACTCCAGCGTCTTCTTGAACGACGATCAAATGCTCCAGAGCCTCGCCGATCGCTTGATGAGCGACGTGTCTCGAGAGCTGGCGAGCGATCTCGCCATTCGCGTTCTGGCCCTCAAGTCGAAGCCGAGCGGTCGCGTCTTCGCCAACGAAGAAGCGGAACGCGACAGCGCGGGCATCGACGACTCAATGATAGGCAGCACCGCGCTCTTGGAGACCGAGGAGTCTGCCAAGGCAGCGGCCGGCTCGCTCCGCGATCGCGATCCCGCCGTGCGCGCTGCGGCGTGGAACGTCGTCGCCATGGCCGCAGGACCGGACGAAGAGTGGGCCGGAGGCGTCGAGGACCACATTGACGACGACGCGTTCGTGCGGTTTTTTCAGTACAAAGCGTTCGCGCGTCACGGGTCGCGGGCCACGCTGAGCGCCCTCAGGCGCGCGCTGAAAGCCGAGCCTCACGCCTTGCTCGAAGAGTTCTTGAAAGACGTGTTGGGAGGCGAAGCGCTCTTCGTTCGCGGCGGAAGAAAAGCGAGCGCCGAGACGAACGGCACGACGACCAACCCGTAGCGTCCGGCACCAAAAAAAACGGCGTGGGTCGCGGCAGTCGCGACGATGACGGCGACCGACCACGGAAGAAGCGGCGAGTCCTCCGGATGGATCGGCACGAGCGCGGTGAGGAGCGCGAGCACGAGCAGCGCGACCCACGCATGCACGGTGAGCCCGAAGACGACGCCAAGGAGAACGAGAGCCAGTTTTGCCTTCGATCGCGCACCAGGCGCACGGACCGAGGCCACGAGAGCAGCAACTAGCAGCACGCGGCTCACGACCGTCTCGAGCACGCCGAGAGCGAGCTTCGCGCGATCTGGGAACGCGGCTGCGTTCGACGTGTGCAAGTACCACGGCGCGGCTCCGTAGTAGTCGAAGGTCACCGCGAGCTTCGTGGGGATCTTCGTGAGCCAGCGACCCGGGCTCGACGCGATCCGCTCACGTGCGGCGCGCTCGAAGCACGCATCTTTCGCCGCCTCATCCCAGACTTCGCGGCACGCTTCGGGGACTTGGATCTCGCCCCAGGCCCCGCTTTCGCTCTCTTCGCCGATGAGGAGATTCCATCCGGCGTTGACGCTCACGAGAGCGCAGCGATTCATGCGCACGCAGTTTCTCGCCGTCCATGGCAGGCAACAAGCGACGCTGATCACGGAGACGACGATCGCGGACATGACTCGCGGATAGACCTTTATTTCTCGCGTAGAAAGAGCACCGAGGAGCGGCGCGAGCACGAGGACCTGGGGGCGCGTTAGCGTGGCGATGCCCATCACGATCCCGGACAGAGAGCGCCAGCGCCACGGGTGATCCTGCAAGCGCGCCTCCGCCGCGAGGGCGCACGCAATGGCCAGCCACGCCGCCGTCACCCCTTCCGTCATCAGCGCCGCAGTGTACGGAACGAGCGCGGGATGGAGAGCCACCACCAGTCCGGCTGCGAAGGCGCGGCGCGGGGTCATCATGGGCCACGCCAAACGGTGAATCGCAAAGGCACCGAGCGCGCCGAGCACGGCGTTGACCACCATCGCCACCACCGGCTTCGCGCCGAACACTGCGTAAAGAGCGCCGAGGATCGCTGGATACCCGATCGGATAGTGCGCGGCGTAGGTGACGACGCCATCCGGCCACACCCATGTGTAGCCCTCGCCCTCCGCGACGCGCTTGGCGATCGCGTGGTAGTAGGTGCCGTCCGCCGCGGGGGGAAATCGTCCGGCCGCCCACAAGGCGACGACGAGGCGTGCGGCGAGGGCTGCGGCGGTGACTGCCGCTCCGTCGCGCGTTTGCCGATCTAGCCGCACTAGAGTTTTTCGAAACGTCGCAAGGCCACGACCAGCTCGCAGGCTGGAAGGCCGACCACGTTGCTGTACGAGCCGTCGATGCGTGAGATGAGTGAGGCGCCGAGCCCTTGCGCCGCGTACCCTCCGGCCTTGTCGAGCCCCTCGCCACTCGCCGCGTAGGCGTGGATTTCGGAGACCTCGAGGGGGCGAAACGTCACCCGCGTGGCGACCGTCTCCACGTGAAAGGGCGGGTCGCTCGCGGTGGAGGCGAGAGCGAAGCCGGTGAGGACTTCGTGGGTCCGGCCGGCGAGGCGGGCGATCATTTCTTGGGCCTCGCTTGCGTTCCCGGGCTTCCCGAGGATCACTTTTCCGTCGATGACCGACGTGTCGCAGGTCAAAACCACAGATGAGGTGGCGCGCTCTTCGGGGGTGAGGAGCGCGCGGACGGCGTCGAGCTTCGCGAGCACCACGCGCCGTAAATAACCATGCGGATCCTCTTCGTCGCGCACGGCCTCGTCCACGTCGGGCGGGCGAACGATGCTCGGAATCAGCAAGCTGGCGAGGATATCGCGGCGACGCGGCGAACCGCTTCCGAGGACGAGCGGCGACGACGGCGAAATTCGCTGGGAGGTCACGACGAGCGCTCTTACCAGATCGTTCGTTCGGAAGCGCGGTCCCGTGGTAGGTTTCCCGCCTCATGCGCTCACGCGCCATCGTCGCCTTCTTCGCTCTCACGTTTTGCGCTTCGCGTTTCGCCCTGGCCGGCACGTGCGACCGTCCCATCGTGAGCGCGTGCATCAATGACGACACGCTCTGGCCTCACGCCGGTCCGCAGCGCTTTATCGGCGTAGGAGGCACGGAGCTCGTCGAGCCAGGCCGCGTAGGGTTCGGGCTCGTCGCCAGCTATCTCTCGCGACCGATCATCCTCCACACGCCGTCACCCGGCCCCGGAGGCACCGACGAAAACGCCGTGAACGATCAGGTGAACAGCACCTTCCTCTTCGCGTACGGCGTCACCCACCGACTCGAGCTCGACTTCATCCTTCCCATGACGTTTGCGCAGGGCGGCAGCGGCGTGAGCGCCATCACCGGCGGCCAGGATCTGCGCGATACGGCCGTGCGTGACATGCGCTTCGGCGCGACGCTCGCGATCCTTCCGCGTGAACGCGTCGATCCCGGGCTCCTCGTCGAGACCTCTCCCATTGCCCTCACCGCGCGCTTGGAGGTCTCCGCGCCCACCGGCGATCGGGGCCAGTTCGCCGGAGAAAAAGGCGGCGTTCTCGTTCCGTCGCTCGCGGCCGATTATCGCCAAGGAAAATGGTTCGGAGCCGTCCAGATCGGCGCGCGGGTGCGGCAAACGGCAGAGTTCGTTGGCGCTCGCATCGGCACCCAGGCAACCGTCGGGCTCGGCGTGGGCTACGATCTACTGAAGAAGCAGCTTCTGTCGGTGATGATCGACACGCGCGCGCTCCCCACGTTTGCCGAGCAGCACGACGCGACGCAGACTGCGCAGGGTCTCGTGAGCACTCCCAACGGCAAGCACATCATCCCCGCGGAGTGGATGCTCGCCGTTCGGAGCGCGCCCATCAAGGGGGGCGACGTCGCGATCCAGCTCGGCGGGGGCGGCCCGATCCCTCTCAGCTCGGAGGCGGCGCTCACCAGTCCTCGTTTTCGTTTCGTGCTCGGGGTCACCTACGCGCCCCTCGGGCTCGACTCCGACAAAGACGGCGTCCTCGACAAGGACGACAAATGCCCTGGCACCGCCGGTCTTCGCGCGAACGCAGGCTGCCCGCCCGAGGCGCCCCCTCCACCTCCGGCACGCCCGGTTGAAGATTCCGTTTCCGCACCACCTAGAGAGGCCCCGTGAAGACGACGCCGAGCGCTACATTCCGCCATCTCCTGCTCCGATCCGATTCGGGGGAGAAACTCCCGGGAGCGCTCGTCGAAGCGCTTCGCGAGCATGCTGTTACCGGAGGCTGGTGGTCAGGGAGCGGCGTCGTTCGCGACGTCGAGATTCGCGCCTTCGACACCAAGAAAAACGCGCTCGGGAGCGTGAACAAAATCCCCGGCCCGGTGCACCTTCTTTCTGTCGAGGGAGCGATCGGAAACGCGAACGGAACGCTGTCGATCGGAATGCGCGTGGTCATCGCCCGCGACACCGACAGCGGGCTCGAGACGCTGGCGGGTGAGCTCACCTCGGCCACCGTCGTCGGCCTGGAGGCAATGGTCACCGCCCTGGATGACGTGGCGGTGGATCGAATCCTCGACGAAAAAGCGGGCGTGTGGCTCGTCGGACTCGGACGGGGGGCATCGGCAGGTGTGACGCCTGCAAAACCGGCAATGGCAGTAGAGGAACGAAAAGAAATGGCTGAAGCTCGTAATCTCCCGGAAATCGCAGCTCCCGCGGTCGTGCCGTCGGCGCCCGCCGTCGTCGAAAAGAGCGCACCAAAGGCTGCTGAATCCTCGCCGGGCGCGTGGTCGCAAGCGGTCACCGGGGGTGTGGAAGCCACGAAAGACGGAGCGCCGGTCGTGCGTGCTCCCTTCAGGAGCGGAGGTCCGGGGTCGGCGATGCCCGCCAGGCCGCCGCCGCGCGCGGACACCAGCCACGACGTTCTTCCGGAGGAAGGCGACGCGGTGGAGCACTTCGCGTTCGGTAGCTGCGACGTAGTGAAGAGCGACGGTGATCGGCTTCACCTCAAGGTTCGCAAAGACGGTCGCATCAAGGAGATCGCTCTCGAAATGCTCCGCGTGCAGCTTCTCGAATCCGAAGGCACAGTCCGCCGCTTTTTGCTTCAGCGAAAAATGTAACGCGGCGCCCCCAGCATGGGGGCTAGCTCGAAGGCGCGGTCACGCATGCCGTGGTGCCGTATACGTGGAGCTCGGCGCCGACGCCGTGCGTGCCTTTGATCATGGCAAACGCGATGGGTGCTCCGTCGGGGGTGTCGGCAGCACTGGTGATTTGACCGAGGACCGCGCCGGCAGCGTCGGTGACGCTCTCTCCTTTTGCCGGGGGTGGCCCCGCGCGAAGCGTGAGCGGGACGAGCTTTCGTTTCACGTGCCCGCGCAGCTCGAGCATGCACACTACTTCTTGGCCGAGGTAGCAGCCCTTGTTGAAAGAGACGGCGCGCTTCTCGAGGAGCGCCTCTTGCGGGTAGGTGGTGACGTCGAAGTCGTGTCCGAAGCGGGGGATTCCCGACGCAAGGCGAAGGGATTCCCAGCTCGCTTGCTCGCCGATCGCGCCCCCCAGCTCACCGGCGGCCGCCGCCATGGCCTCGCGTACGGAAGCCTCGTTTTCACGCTCGACGACGACGATGGCCCCTCCGAGCCCGGTGTAATCGAGCGGCGCACCGACCGCTCCGAAAGGGCGCACCCGCGAGAGCAGCTCGGCGGATTTCGGACCGTGAAGCTGCCACACCACGAAGGCCTCGGGCGCGGGCGCGACCTCCGCATCTTCCATGATCAAATATTTTTCGAACGAGACCTTGAGCGCGTTCATCTCCGTGCTCGGCACTGCAAGCACAAGGCGCTCGGCATCCACCAGCACCGTGAGATCGGCCATGATGCGGCCTTTCTGGGTGACCGCGAGCCCGTAGGCGGCGGCGCCCGGCGCGAGCTTGGCGAGGTCGCAGGTGACGATCCCATTCAGCCACGTTTGACGATCGGCCCCGGTGACGAGCATGACCCCGAGCTCCGGTGCCTCGACGGCTAGAACGGCGCTGCGCGCGCGCGCGATGTGATCCTTCAGTGTTAGAGCGTCCACCGGTTTATTCTAAGCACTCTTGGGACGCCGCGTCCCGGCGATATGGTTTGACCGGTACGCCGTCTGTCGTCATACCGAACGCCGAATGTCCGGGATCGGCGTAGTCTTCAACCCCAGAAGCCGCAGAAATCTGCGGGATCCGCGGGCTGCCACACGGCTTGCCCGAAAACTCGGCGATCACGGCATCGTCCGCGCGGCCCATTCGGTCGACGAGCTCCACCGCATCGCCGAGGACTTCAAGCGCTTACGCATCGACGTCCTCGGGATCAGCGGCGGTGACGGCACGAACCACGTCACCATCACTGGATTTTTGAACGTCTACGACGGAAGCACCCTCCCCTCTCTCGCGTTTCTCCGGGGCGGTACGATGAACACGGTCGCCAACTCCGTCGGCATTACGGAGGGGCGCCCCGAAGGCCTTCTCGGCCGGCTGATGCGAGCCTATGCACGGCGCGCGTCGATGCCCCTCGAGAACGTCGAGCGTCACGTGATGCGCGTCGGCTCCGACTACGGATTTCTCTTCGGCACCGGAGCGGCCTACGGCTTTCTCGCCGAGTACTACCGCGACGGAGATCCCTCCCCTCTCCTGGCGGCAAAGACGCTCGCACGTGGCGTCGCGAGCACTCTCATTGGCGGCGAGATGGTGCGGCGCATGGCTGCCCCCTTCCGCGGATCGGTGTCGTTCGACGACGGGACCTCGTGGGAAGAGCGCGATTACCTGTCGGTGACGGGGGGGACGATCGCGCAGATCGGGCTGAATTTCAGGCCCTTCTATCGCTTCGACGAACGCCCCAACACCTTCCATCTGCTCGGCATCTACGCGTCTCACATGGGATTCGTGCGCGACCTTCCGCGAATCTGGCGGGCTGAGCCGATGCGCCCGGGACTTACGTACGAGGCCGTCGTCGACAAGGCCACGATCCGCAGCGCCGACGGCCAAATGCGTTACATGATCGACGGCGATCTCCACGAAAAGTCGGGCGAGCTGGAAGTCGCCATCGGCCCCAAGGTCAAGATCGTCGTCGGTACGTAGCACGCCGCGTGATGAGGTAGTCTGTGCGGGCCATGCCCCCGCGACGCGTGCTCGGCCTCGTGATCGCGATGACGCTCGCGACCATCTCCTCTGCGCCGCGGATGGCGCACGCGGACGGGCTCACGCCATCGGAGCTTTCTTCCCTCGCGCACGGCGAGACGGTAACCCGGCCCCTCACCTTCGAGCCGAATGGCCAGCGCTTCGTCGGCGGCGTGACCTACAGCATCTTGGCAGCCACGCCCGAAGAGCTTTTCGCACTTCTCGACAAGGCCGACGCGTACGTCGAAGTGCTCCCGAGGACGAAGTACGCAGAGAAGGTCTCGGGCCCCGCGCCCGATCTCTTCATCGAGCTTCACCAAGGCAACGCGCTCATCGACGCCGCGTACACCGTGCGGATCCGGAAAGAGCCTGAAAAGAAGCGGATTCGCTTCTGGCTCGAGCCCTCTCGTCCGCACGCCATCGACGACGCGTGGGGGTTTTTCCGGTACGAGCTCCTGGCAAGCGAGGACGGACAACCGCGCCTGCTCCTCACCTATGGCGCCCTCGTCGACGTGGGGCCGGGGATGCTCCGCAGCCTGTATGAGGAGCGCCTCCGCTACGCGATGCTCGCGGTCCCAGAAAACCTTCGTCGCTACCTGCTTCGGTTGAAGGCGGGACCCCCGACTTAGTGTAAATAGTGGCGGACGTGCTGAACCGCGTGGCCATGATTGCGCTCAATGCCTACCGGGAGGCGGTGCGGGCGCGCGTGCTCTACGGGCTCCTCGCTCTCGCCCTCGCGAGCTGCGCATACTCGCTCGTGGTGGGAACGCTCTCGCTCCACCAAGAGCAGCGGGTCGTTGCCGATCTCGGAGCGGCGTCGATCTCGCTCTACACGATCATGGTGGCGATCGTCCTTGGCGCCACGTCTCTCCACCGCGAGCTCGAGCTAAAGACTATTTTTCCGATCCTGACGCGGCCGCTGAGGCGCCACGAGTACCTCGTCGGAAAATACCTGGGGACTCTGGGAACGCTGGCGGTGTTCATCGCCCTCGACGGAGGCGCAGTCCTCGGGATTCTCGCGCTGGAAGCCGGTCAGAAGGTGTCGCTGGTGGTCGGCGCGTCCGTGCTCCTCGCCATCATTTTGGCGGTCATGTTGGTGAGCGCGCGTTTCACTCGAGTTTTCGTGGTAATTCCGTGGTCGTTCGCGCTCTTCGCGGCGATGGCTTTGCTCGCTGCGCCCGCCGGCGGTGAACGGCAGCTCGTGCTTGCGTCCGCCGCGCTCACCCTGATGGAGGCGATGATCGTGACCGCGGTCGCCACGTTGTTTGCGTCGTTCTCGTCGCCGTTCCTCACCGCGATCTTCACGATCGGAGTCTTTCTTGTCGGGCGCTCTGCCGACACTCTCGCGAATCTTCCGGCGCGCTACTTCGGCCAGACCATCCATGAGATTGGTCGCGCACTGTCGCACGTCGTACCGAACCTCAACGTTTACGTCCCGCCGCGCGCGCTCCTCTTGGGTCAAGTGATCGACGCGCCGGTATGGTCGTTCGTCGGGGCCGCCGGTGTGCAAGCGATCCTCTGTTCGACCTTGTTGCTGGCGCTCGGTGCGCTCATCTTTCGCAAACGCGATTTCGAGTGAAGCCTCCGGGGCGATTGAGCGCCTTCGGAGGCCGCGTGCTCGTCGGGTTGGTCGGGGTCGCGCTGATCGTTCTCGCGGGAGGAGCACACGAGCTCACGGTCGGCGCGCGGGCCATGCGCGAAAGCGACGAAGCCTTCGCCCGCGGAGACGTCCCGACCGCCATCGTGCGCGCCCACGCCGCTGCCGAAGCGATGGTGCCAACCAGCCCGTACCCCGCACGTGGCTACGCTCGGCTCGACACCCTAGCGCGAGACGCCGAAGCGCGAGGTGACGACGCGAGCGCGGCCTCTGCGTGGCGCGCAATGCGTTCGGCCGCCAAGGCGACGCGCACCAGCGAGCCCTGGCTCGAACGCGCAAATCGGGGGATTTTTCGAGCGGGAGCGCGTGCTGCACGCAGCCCGGAGGATGTGAGCCGCTGCGTCGGCAGCACGTCGGCAACCTGCGATCCGAGCGCGATCGAAAAGCGAATCGGCGACGCGCTCGTCGAAGACGATACGCCGGGGACGCCCACCTTTCTTCTTGTCGGGTTCGCCAGCATTTTCTTTTTTTTCGGAGTCACACATCTTTTAGGGCGCGTCTGGCGGGCGGAGCATTAGGGCGGGCCCCGTGGTAGAGTCCGGCGCCAAATCGTGGAAAAAGAGCGAATAGCGCCGGTTGCGGACGGCGAAATCCTAGCCGGCAAGTACCGAGTGGAGCGCGTCCTCGGCGTAGGCGGTATGGGCGTCGGGAGTGATCTCGGCCATCGGGTCGAGAGCCCGCGCAGCGTCGACGAGTGCATCAACTACCTCCTCCAAGCGTGCGAGGCGGCCGCCGGGGCTATCACAACCATCCTCCTCATCGGCGGAGTGCTCGTCTTCCAAACGATGCAGCCGTCGTCCCCGCCGCCGGTCGCTTCGGCGCCGAGCGCTGCTTTCATCCCCTCCGCGGCCAAGCCGCTCGTGATCGAGACGAGCGAGACGGTCGGTGCTCCAAGCGTGACGGCCGCAGTGGCTGTCTCCGTACCGCGCGTGCCGACGAAGCCGAAACCCAGATCGCATCGTGTACGCATCGGTCGTCGCGTCCGCGGCAGCGTTTCCGTCGCGAGCGTATGCCCAGGGAGCATCGAGCCAGGCCGCGGCGCAGGCGCTCTTCGACCAGGGTAAGCGCGTGATGACCGCGGGGGCGCTCACCGAAGCGTGCCCCAAGTTCGCGGAGAGCCAGAAGCTCGACCCAGGGGCCGGAACGTTGCTCAACCTCGCTGCGTGCTACGAGCGCAACGGGCAGACGGCGAGTGCGTGGGCTACGTACACCGACGCCGCGATCGCCGCGGAGCGTGACGATGGACTCGCCCTTCGCCGTGCTTCATGCGAGCAAGCTCGACGGCGGAGGCCTCCTCGAGTTCCCGACGAGCAACTCGCCGTTCCATGTCGCAGTCGATCCGAACAATTTGTACTGGACGAACAACGGCAACAACGTCCTCGGCCTACCTATCGACGGTGGCGCGCTTCTCACGCTCGGCGCTCTCCTCGGTGACCGCGCGGGAGGGATCACGACCGATTCGACAGGGATTTACTGGGGGGTCGAATTCAACGCTGGCTCGGGTAGCGTCAACAAAAGCACCGCGACCGATGGCGCCATCCTAAAATCCTACGGTATGAAAAACCCTAATCCAGTCAACATCGTCGTCGACGCGACGCACATCTACTGGACCAATCTCGGCACGGTCAGCGGCGCGATGGACATGGTGACGAGCGACGGCTCGGTGCTGAGCTGTCCGCGCGACGGTTGCGACAAGGGCGAGGGTTTGAAGACGCTTGCCGGCTCGCAGCACAACGCGCTCGGGCTCGCGCAGGACAACGACGCCATCTACTGGACGACGAATCCGCCCGGCAACGCGGGCACGATCATGAAGGTCGCGAAGCCGTAGAACGCCTCAGGGGGTTACGGTTTCGGCGGCGATGTGGCAAATACGTGCATGGCCCAAGTCCCGATGGACGAGCGGAAGGTCGCCGAGTGCCGTGAGCTCGCGGCCGACATCGCCGACGACGTCCAGACCTACATCAATCAACACACGAGCGTCGGCGCGGAGCGGACGTTCCTCCGCGCGTACGGCGTCGATGGCGTCGACGACGAAGGCGCGCCTCTCGTCAACTTAGCGATCGATCGCCTCCGAAAAGCCGGAACTCTCGGTCACGGAATTGGCTATTTTTTAGGGCGATCGCTGCTTTCTGGCGCAGCCACGCCGCAAGACGCGGCAGAGCGTTTGGCGTTCGGTCACGAGCTCGACGACGGCACGGGCGGCCCCTCGCTCGACGAAGTGCGCGCTGTCCTCGCGCCACACGCAAAGGCGGCGATGGACCGCATCGATCGCGCGCGCGAAGAACGCGAGGCGCTGAAGGCCCGCATGAAGCCTGGTCCCGCGCCCCTCAAGTACGTCATCGTCGCCACCGGCAACATCTACGACGACGCCGTTCAAGCCAAAGCCGCGGCCCACGCCGGCGGAGACATCGTGGCCGTCATCCGAGCGACGGCGCAATCGCTCCTCGACTACGTCCCGCACGGTGCAACCACCGAAGGCTACGGCGGAACCTTCGCCACCCAGGAAAACTTCAAGATCATTCGGCGGGCAACAGACGAAGCGAGCGAGGAATACGGGCGCTACATCCACCAGACGAACTACTCGTCCGGACTGTGCATGAGCGAAATCGCCTGGATGGCGGCCGTTGAACGCCTCGACATGCTTCTCAACGACGCCATGTACGGGATCCTCTTTCGCGACATCAACATGTGTCGCAACTTCATCGACCAGTACGTCTCGCGGCGCTTCATCGCCCGCTCGCGGATCATCATCAACACCGGAGAGGACAATTACCTCACCACCGCCGACGCGGTCGAAAAGGCCCACACCGTCCTTGCCAGCCAGTTCATCAACGAAGCGTTTGCGGCGCGAGCCGGAGTTCGGCCGGAAGAAATGGGACTCGGCCACGCCTACGAAATCGACCCTTGGATCGAGGACAGCTTCCTCCTCGAGCTCGCCCAGGCGCAGCTCATTCGACAAATTTTTCCGAAGAGCCCCATCAAGTGGATGCCGCCTACGAAGCACAAGGTGGGAGACATCTTCTTCGCCCACGTGCACGACGCGATGTTCAACCTCGTCGGCGTCACCACCGCGCAATCGATCGAGCTCCTCGGCATGTTCAGCGAGGCCGTCCACAATCCGATGCTCATGGACCGCTACCTCTCACTCAAGGCCACACGCTACGTGTTCAGCGCCGCCAAGCACCTGGGAGACGAGATCACGTTCAAGCCCGACGGGCTCATCGCCAAGCGCGCCGAGACGGTGCTCACCGAGGCCCGCGAGCTCCTCAGCGAGGTGAAGCGTGACACGATCTGGACGTCGATCGGCAACGGCGCATTCGCCGACGTGAAGCGCACGCGCACGGGCGGAAAAGGCTACGCAGGGGTCGTGGAGCGTGACAAAGACTACGTGAATCCGATTCTGGAGGAGCTCGAGCGCCATGCACCCGCTGAATAATCCGAGCCGTCCGCTCCGCGCCTACGGCGATCGCGAAGGCGACGGCATGGTGCAAATGTCGTTCGTGCTCCAGGTTCCGCCTTCGGTGCGCGCGCGGGAAGCGGCCAAGCGTTTCGCCGAGCTGCACGGGTTGAAAGAGCCGCTCGTCGCCACGATGGAAGAGTGCGCGAAGGGCTATTCGTTCTTTGTGGTCTACGGTCACTCCACGCACTCCGTCGATTTTTCGCAAATCGAAGTGCCGGAGGTGCGGACCGAAGCACTCTCGCGAGAGCAGATCGAACACCGGATCAAGACGCGCCACGGGAAGAAGATCATCGTTGTCGGCGCGTGCACCGGCTCCGACGCTCACACCGTCGGGATCGACGCGGTACTCAATTACAAGGGCTACGCGGGTGACAAAGGCCTCGAGAGTTACAAAATGTTCGAGGCTTACAACTTGGGGGCGCAGGTCGAAAACGAGCAGCTCGCCGAACGCGCGCGCGCTCTTCAGGCCGATGCGATCCTGGTGAGTCAGGTGATCACGCAGCGGAATTGCCACAAGGAGAACGCCGCCGCGCTCATTGATCTAGCCAAAAAACAGGGCTGGCGTGACAGCGTGGTGATGCTCCTCGGCGGCCCGCGGATCGATCACAAGCTCGCGCTCGAGCTCGGGTATGACGCTGGGTTCGGCCCGGGAACCAAGCCGAGCGACGTGGCGTCGTTTCTCGTCGAGACGATTTGCGGCGTTGAGCCTGCGATCACGATCGACTCGACCTGACGACTCCGACGTTTGCCCGCGGACTCGAGCCGCGCGAGCTAGAGCCCGTGCTTGCGCATCAGACGATAGAGATACGTCCGATCGACCCCGGCGTGCTGCGCGGCGACTGCCACGTTTCGCTCGTGTCGCTCGAGGATCCGCTCGACGTAGGTGCGCTCACCGAAATCGACCCACTGCTCGCGGAAGCTCTTGAACTCCTGCGCGAAGGAGACTTCGGACGAGGCGGGCGTGCTCTCGTTCGCCCTGCTCGGCGCCAGCGTGATCGCGATCGTCGTCTCTCCGGTACGAGAGCTCTCGGCGCCCGAGCTCAACGCGAGCGCCTCGATCGCACCGAGCGCAAGGACGCGTTCGACGAAGTTTCGAAGCTCACGCACGTTGCCGCGCCAGGGCCGCCTCGTGAGCTCCAAGAGCGTCTCGTTATCCAAGACGGCTGGCGCGGAGAGCGGGAGGAAGTGGGAGACGAGCAGCGCGATGTCCTCCGGCCGCTTGCGGAGCGGAGGGACGTTGATCGGGAGCACGGCGAGGCGGAAATACAGGTCTTCGCGAAACTCGCCGGCGTTGACCATGGTCAAGAGATCGCGATGCGTGGCGCAAATGAAGCGAACGTTCACTTTGCGATGTGTCGTCTCGCCGATACGGCGAACGGTGCGGGACTCCAGGATCCGAAGGAGCTTTGGCTGCATCGAGATCGGCAGCTCGCCGATCTCGTCGAGGAACACCGTGCCATTGTCGGCTGCCTCGATCGCGCCCTCCCGATGCGAGGTGGCCCCCGTGAACGATCCTTTGGCGTGACCGAAGAGCTCCGATTCGAGGAGCGTGTCTTTGAGCGCGGCGCAGTCCACGACAACGAACGGGCGATCGGCGCGCGGCGAGCTCTCGTGAATCGCCCTCGCCACGAGCTCTTTGCCGGTCCCCGTCTCGCCCATGATGAGGACCGACGACTCGAGCGGCGCCAAGTGGGCGAGCGAAGCGAAGAGGGTGCGCATGAGCGCGCTCTCCCCAACCAGTGAGCAAAAGCGGTTGTTCGGCCAGAGCCTCTCGGAGACGACCTCGGTGCGGAGGCAGTTCACCTGAATCAGGACGGAGCCCAGCTTGATCTTGGCGCCGTCGCGGACGCGAGCGACCTGAATGAAGACGTCATCCACGTACGTGCCATTGCGACTTCCGACATCGCGAAGCCAGAGGCCGTCGACACGGAGCTCGAACTCCGCGTGAAGGCGCGACACCGTCGGATGCTGGACGACAACGCCGTTCGCGGTAGCCGAGCCCACGGTGGCACCCTGCTGTAGCCTTGCCGTGTGGGAGCCGGCGAGGTCCGTCCAAGACAGGACGTGCACCCCGCGTGGCGCGCGGAAGGCAACGGAGAGCTGCGTTTCCTCGAGTGGCTCGGAGGTCATCGGCGAACTATAAGGTGTCGCGACGCCGTGAGATAGATGCCTTCAAGCGATGCCGTGCGGGCCGAAAAACTGCCTCATGCCATGAACGATCGCCTCGACGAAGGCAGGCACTGCTACGCGCACTGCCACGCGATGAGCAAGGCTTCCACATGCGCCCGCTCGTATCCGGGCTCACTACGCGTCAGCTACGTCTACCGCCAGCTCCATCCAGCGGGTGACGGTTTCGTCTCCTGTCTTCCAGGGGAGATCGGCGAGGTCGTGGGTGAAGGCGGGGCTTGCGTCATCTCCTCCCCGCGCCTCGCTGTACTTCGTGAAGGCTGCCTTGAGGATGGCGATCTCCGCTGTGAGATTTTCGTTCGCGGCGAGGAGCTCTTTTTCGAGATGGCGGAAGATCGCCTGAAGCTTCTTGTCGACCTTGGGATCGAGGGGCTTCGCTTTGCTGCGGCTGCCCCCAACGAAGGCAAGCGCCGCGTGGGCGTGCGCGGCTTCTTTCGGATCGGTAATCGCCTCGAGGACCGGCCGCGCATACGCCCGATGCGAAACGAGCCACACTGCGGCCTCGGCCTTCACGAGATCCGACGCGAGGAGCCACATCACCACCCGGACCATTCCCGGATGCTGGATGGTTCCATGCTCGTGGATGATGCGCTTTTGCAGCCAGCCCGGGAGGCGGAGGAGCTTGCCCATCTTCACGTGATCGAGGAGGTCGGCCCCCGCGACGTAAAAGAAGCGAGGTGAGTACCAGTGCTCCGATCCGAGCGGGTCGAACATGTCGCGGAGTGCGCCGCGGTCACCTCGCTCCATCGCCACGGGAAGGGCGAACGACTGCATTCTTTTCCCGCTGCGAAGGGGCGCGTCTCGATCGACGAGGAGCGCGAGGCGGTCGGCGAAGAGGCTCTTCGAGCTCAAGGCACGTAGGGGCTTCGTGAGCGCCGTGAAGCGATCGACCGGTAGGCGTAGGCCAAGGCAGCCGAGTGCGTTCGCGAGGTGGAATGCGTGATCGCGCGGATCGGCCGCATCTTCCCAGAGCTTGGGGCTCTTCGCGGCGAGCACGAAGCGTGACACCAGCGCCTCCGCCACCGGCTCTGCGCCGAGGATCGCCTCGAGAAGAAACACGGCGTCGAGAACGCGAAACTCGTAGCTCTCGGCGGCGAGCGACGGGCAGAGGCGGTCGATCACCTCGCCAAGCACGTAGTCGTCGACGCCTCGCGGGTCGGCGATTGCCTTCTTCCGCGCATCGATGTCGTCCCTTCCATGCATCATCGCTCGCAAGAAGGCGGAGGCCACGTCGCGGTGCACGTCCACGCCGAACACGGGAGAGCGCGACGAGAGCTCCTCGACGAGCGTGGTGACGATCGCCCGACGGGCGAGGGGCGCGTCGACTACCCGCCGGAGATGCGGCCATCCCTGGGCGTAGAGCGCGTCGTCTTCCTTCGAGAAGGAAAAGGTAACCACGTTGCTAGCCTACGTTACCGCGAGCGTGGGGCGAGATCGATCGTCACCCATACGTCCGTCCCGGGTCGCCCCAGGCGATGCCCCCCGCTCGCGCGGACGGCGATGCACTCACAGCGATCGCGGATCTCTATGGACGCACGCGCGGCGGTGAGGAGGCGGGCGGAGAGATCGGCGTCCGCTCCCGCGCGCGTGAGGACGTACGCGGACCAAGGAACGGAGAGGTGCGCGCCGCCGGTCCATCCGTCGGTGGCCAAGAATCCGCCCGAGGGCTCGAGCGGCGCATCGGTGAGAAGACGTGCGAGGACCGGATCGATGCCGGAGCGCTCGGCGACCGTCGCACCGACCCGGAGCCCGTCGACTCGTCCGACGCGGGCCCGCGCGACGATGGCGGTGCCGGGGACGCCGCCTAAGACGTGGGCACCTTCGCCGCCGAAGCCGATCCAGCGCGTGCTCGCCGCGGCCCGCCAGCGCATGGCCGGGAGAGCCGCGAACTTTTCTTCTCCGCTCGCGCGAACGACGGTGTCGTCGTCCGTACCCACCGCGCCTCCGGAGACGGAGGCTTCGAAGCCTTCACCCGTTGCCCATCGACCGATGGCCGAGCTCACTCCCACCTCGGAAAAATAGGCTGATCCGCGTACGTCGGCCCGACCGCGTCCGGGGAGCAAATCGAAGATCGCGTCACCGCGCGTGGCGAGCGCTCCCGCCGACAGACGCGGCTCGAGGCGATGACGCCAGGGATCTCCGGACTCGCCCGAGTCGAAGCTCCGGACGAAGGGAGCGCGGAGATCGGCGCGCCCCATGATAGCGACATCGGCGCCTCTACGCTCACCATTGGAGGCGACCTCGGTTGCTTCGCGCAGCGAGAGCGATGCGCCAAGGATAGAGGCCCGCGTCGCAAGAAGAGCTCCGCCCTCCGAGCGGCCATAGCTCACGGTCGAGCCGGTGATGCGGTCGCGAAATCCTCCGCCCGAGACGGCGATGTCGTATGCGCCGAAGCTGCCGATACCCTCGGCTCCGCGGAGAGAGACGACGGGGCCCGCAGCGCCGAAGTCGTAGGGACTGGCTCCGCGAAGGCTCGTGGAACGAAGGCCGGTGGCGAAAGTGAAGCCGCCTTCGCGGATCGAGGCTTCCATACTTGCGCGATTGACGACCCGCGCCGCGACGTCGAGGTCGGTCGTCGAGGTGACCGCGCGCGTTCCCCGGAGCACGTCGGCGTCCCAGGCAAGCGTCTGCACGTTCTCGTCCCGGCGATGCTCGAGGGCTCCGCGCGCGTCGACCGCGATGCCGCCAACGTCGAGGTAGTCCCAGCGCACGTTGGTGTGGCTCGACGGCGTCCGGAGATCACCCTCCACCGCCACGCCGCCTTTGAGATACGCGCCCGCGCGAAGGTCGAGCCCGTGCTCGAAGTCCCCCTGGCGCCACGGAACGTGCACGCCGTCGCCTAGAAAGAGGCCGTCTCTCCCGCGGTAGGCGATGTCCGGTGGAAGCAAGCCGAACCGCGCCGGAGATCGGAGCCAGAAATAAGGCAGCCAAAAAACGGGCACCTCGTAGAGCTCGAGCCGTGGCTGACGCAAGATCAAGTCGCCCGGTGGCGCGACGATCGCTCCGTCGAACGCAATCGAGAGCGGCGTCCCGAGGCACGGACAAAAAGCGAGCGTGCCTTTTCCGTCGACCTCCACGCCGCGCGACGTCCGGCGAAGGCGGACTTCGTCGCTCCGCAAGTGAAACGGCTCCGAGTCCACGTGCACGTTTCCCCGGAGCTCGATCTCGCGCAGGCGTGGGTCGAGCGTCACTTCATCGGCGTGCGCATCGAGCGGCAAGATCTCGGCACGAGCCGCGCGGGGTACGGCGACGAGAAGAAAAAAAAGAAGCGCGGCGTACGTGCCGTCCCGGCTCACGCGTCACTCTTCAGTGCTTGCGTCGCCCGGCTTTGGTCGACGATCTCGTTGGCGGTACGGAAGCTGCGGGAGATGCCGGAGTATCGGTTCCAGGCTCGGGCGCGGGCTGCGTGGGCGTGGAAATCACGGTGTCTGCGTCAGCGCTCGGGAGAAAGATCCCTTTCGGAAATTCAATTTGCAGGATTGCGGAGCCATCCTTCGCGGGGACGACCTTGAAGGCTGGCGTCACGTTCGCGCGAAGCTCGAGAATGAAGTGGAGATTGCGCCCGAAAGGAAGCAGACGAGCGCGGCTGACCGGTGTGTTGAAGTGCACCGTGACGAGCGCGTTCTCGTTGTTCATCTTCGCCACGTGCTCCCCTTTGAGGATGTACGTGATGGTGCCCGCAGCCTTTTTTTCCTCGACCGGAACGTTTTGCGTCATCTCGACGAAGAAGCGTGAGCCGCCGTCGGGGAGCATCTCGAAGCCGGGAAGCGTGGCGACCGGGCCCGCCGCGTGCGAGACGCCGCGATGCTTCGTCGTCGCTGCCTTCGCGGGCTTCGAGTCGCCGTAGCCATAGCCTTGGGGATGCGGATTCGCCGGAGCAGTAGCCGGTCCCGTTTCCGTTCCAGGCGTCGCGGACGTGCCCGCAGCTGCTGCCGCTGCGGATCCGCTTGGCGCCTGAGCAGAGCTCGGGGCTTGCGCAGAGGCCGTGCCGACGAGGAGCGCGGGGAGCACGAACGCCAGCATGGCGGCGCGAAACGGAGGGCGGACAGCCATGGTTCAAGTAGAGCACGTCGCTGGCGACATGCCCAAATTGCGCTCACGTCTTCATGAAGTGCTTCTAGAGCGACGAGTTGGTGATTCCCTGGAGCGCGGCCCGCTGACTCGGTGATGTCTTCGTGACTTCCTTCTTCGGCTTAGTGCCGGTCACCGTCTCGTAAATCTTGTCGAGGTTGGCGGTGATGGTGAACGTCACGCGCGCATCCGGGCTCCACCAGATGTTGTCCCCGCCGACGAGGCCGCGGCGAGTGCCATTAGGCGCGATCGAGTTGGCTAGGTTGTAGTAGCCGATGCCGAGCGTGAGCTCGTCGATCACATCGTAGTCGACGCTGGCGAGGAACCAGGTGCTCACCGCGAGGTTCGTGCTGTCGGACGCACGCGGAACGGCCACGGTGCCCGTCGCGGTCGGAACCGATGCCTCCTTCGGGACGTACTTCCAGTTGTGGATGAAGATCATGTCGAGCGTGAGCGAGAGCTTCGGCGTGATCTGAAGGCCGGTGTCGAGGACGCTGAGGAGGCTGTGGTTGGTCATCGACCCACCGCGGAGCTGATCGCTCACGAAGGAGCGACCTTCGGTGTCCTGACGGTTGATGGTCAGGTTGCCGTTCGTGGGGACGGTCGCACGCGAGAACGGGTGCGTGTAGAGCGCACTCACCGCAACGTGCATCTCGTTGAGCGCCTTCGCCGATTCTCCGTTCAGGGGGATGGTCTGCTTGACGCCGACGCCGACGCCAGGAGTCACGTAAATACCGCTGTCTTGGCTCTCTTTCGAGGTCGGCAGCTTGATGAGCGCGGTCGCCGAAACATCCGTGTGCTTGAAGGTGCCCTTGTCGCTGAGCGCCGTCTTGTACTTTAGGGTGTTCCAGATGTCGCCGAACACGTCTTCACGGTAGCTCGTGTTCTCTTGGTTGTTCGTCCACTCCTTGAAGTAGTCGAGCCGAAGAGTGTAGGCGAGGTGCTTGTTGAAGTTCCAACGCGGCCGGAACGAGAACCACCACTCGTAGAGCGGCACGTACGACTGCTGCGCCTGCGTGTCGAGGTGCGCGGTCTGGGTGGTCATGCTCTGATCGAAGAAGAGGATCGATCCGGTGATCGGATTGAGCTTCTCGTCTTTCTTCTCTTCGGGCGTCACTTCGACCGGCTGGTCTTTTGCTTGTTCCGGCGTGCCACCGAGGGTGACGCTCGCACCCGACGAGGGCGCGGTCTGCGGGGCGCTTGCTCCGGACGGACCGGCAGGTTCGGCAGCAGGCGCGGCGGGCGCGTCACCTGAACCTGCCTGGGGTCGCGCAAACGCGAGCGAGGACGTGAGGAGCGGGGCCGCGACCAGCGCGGTCCGAACAAGAAGGGAGAGGCGAGATAAGGTCTTCATGTTTTACTGCTCCTCTGAACGTCTGGCCGTCTGATGACCGAGGGCGTTCCCAGCACGCCGTCGGCTCGGCGAGCGAGCGGGAATTGCCCCGATCGCGCGCAGGTGTCAACCCAAGCCTGGAAGCCGAAACTTCCGAGGCCCTGAAACCCGAGCGCTTCTATGCATATTGCGTTCCGCAGCATTCATATACGTAACCACTCTAAATTGTGCATGATTTATCACTGACGGCCAGCCGCCGTTAAGGGTCTGACGGCAGAGCGTGCTGAGGGTGACTGCTCCCTGCCCGAGAGCCTGCTCCGAAAAGATCGTTAGCTTGCTAATGACCATGTGACCGAAGGCGGATGCCTGCTAACCGGAGCGCATGGATTCAGCAGCCCTTCCGGCCACGGAAATCACCGCGCTCCTCGGCCGTGGCACCACCTTCGAGGGAAAGCTTCACTTCGAAGGTCGGGTCCGCATCGACGGCATCTTCAAAGGTGAGATCAAGAGCGATGACACGCTCGTCGTCGGCGACGGCGCCGAGGTGCATGCAGAGATCGACGTCGCGACGGTGATCATTCGCGGCGGCGTTGTGCACGGCAACGTGCGCGCGAAGACGGCGATCGAGGTTCACGCGCCGGGCAGGCTCGTCGGCAACATCCAGTCCCCCTCCGTCTTCATCGATCGCGGCGTCGAGTTCCAGGGAAGCTGCCGCATGGATCCGATCGAAGAGAAGAAAGCAGCCGCCAAGGAAAAGCCCGTAGCCCGCGTCGGTCAGCAGACCGCCTAAGCACCGTCTGGCGCTCGTGGAGAAGGTCTCGCGACTGGCTCTCGCTGCAGCGCTGACGGCTGCGTGCGCTGGGGAGACCGCGGTGAGGAGCGCGCCGGCCATCGAGCCGCCAGTGAAGCCCTTGGTGCATGAAGCGCCGGACGCGGCCGATCCAATGACCGCTTTCGAGGTGCTCGCCGTAGGTGCAGACAGGCTTGCCCCCGCGATGCGCGAGATCGTGCGCGGCGAGAAGAGCGGGGAGAATTCGCTTTCGACGGAAGTCCTCCGGGCCGAAAAAGACGCGTGCGTTCGCCTGGCTTTTGCGGCGTCGACGGAGCTCCGCGCGACGCTCGAGGATCAGAGCGGCGCCGTCCTCGCGGAGACGAAAACGAAGGCGGGTGCGCTTGGTGAGCGAGGCCCGGTTTGCGTTCGGAAGGGCGCCGTGATCCGCGTGCGCTTCGACGGCGAGGGGGCCATTCGCATTCGCTTCATCGCCTGGACCTCGCCTTGATCACGAACCGCGGCCGATCATTTTTTTCGCCGGACGTGAAACATGCGCGCTCGATGGATCGATGAACCGCCACGGCTCGTCCGCGACCGCTCCCGCATAGGCCACCCCTACCCGCGCGGTGACGGCAACGCGCGGACGCTTCGTTCGCGGCGCAATATAGAGACCCTCGCTCGTGGTGAGATCGATGTCGTTGCAGGCGCGCGTGATTCCGAGGGCGCGCGCGAGACGACCAGGCCCATCGGCGCGCGTGCTGGCGTCGATCCCAACGAGCGGATCGCCGCCGCGGATGAGCACCGCGTGGCCGCCGCCGTCTCTCAAGCACACCACGTTGAAGCAATCGTGCATTCCGTAAATCAAGAAGACGTACGCGTGACCCGGCGGGCCGAGCAGCGTCCGGGTGCGTTTCGTCAGGCCCACGCGCGCGTGGCAGGCGCGGTCGGTCGGACCACGGTAGGCCTCCGTCTCCACGATGCGGACCGCACGCACGCCTTCGCGAGTGACGTGGACGAGCGTGGTCCCGATCAATGCGCGCGCGACGATCAGCGCGTCTCGTGCGTAAAACGCGTGGTCAAGCACCGCGTTGGGTACCGCGAAGCGTGCCGGTTTGGTGGGGACTCCGAGTGCCATTTCTCTCGCGCCGTGATACCAAACTTCGGCACTCGAAATGCGATTCGTTCACGCCGCCGACCTGCACATCGACAGCCCGCTCCGCGGCCTCGAGCGCTACCCGGGGGCACCGGTGGACAAGGCGCGGGGAGCCACCCGCATGGCGTTCGTGCGGGTGATCGATCTGTGTCTGGAACGGCGCGCGGATTTCTTGATCCTGGCCGGCGATCTCTTCGACGGCGACTGGAAGGACTTTCACACCGCGCTCTTCGTGGTGAGCCAGCTGGCTCGCTTGAAGGAGGCTGGGACGCCCGTCTTCATCGTCTTCGGCAACCACGATCGCCAAAGCGATCTCACGCCGCGGATCGTGTGGCCGGAGAACGTGAAGGTCTTTTCGTCAGACGCGGCGGAGACGTTCTTGCTCGAGTCCGTCGGGGTCGCCCTCCACGGGCGGAGCTTCCCCACCGCGGCGGTCACCGAAAATCTGTCGGCCGGGTACCCCGCGCCCGTTCCCGGGATGTTCAACATCGGTGTCCTTCACACAAGCGCGTCGGGCGCACGGGAAGGGAGCGAGCACAAGCCGTACGCCCCATCCTCCGTCACGGAGCTTGCGGCAAAAGGGTACGCCTACTGGGCGCTCGGACACGTGCACGGACACGAGGTGCTCCACGTTCGTCCGCACGTCGTCTACCCTGGAAATACCCAGGCTCGGCACGTGAAAGAGCAAGGCGCGAAGGGCGCGGTGGTCATCGAAGTCGACGCGGGGGACGTCGCGCGCATCGAGCACGTGGCCTGCGACGTCATGCGCTGGAGCATCGTCAAGGTCGTTGCCGAGGAAGCAGACGACACCCACGCGCTCCTTCGCCGCGCGAAGAGCGAAATCACGAAGGCGCTTGCAGACGCGGACGGACGCACCCTCGCGGTTCGTCTGTCGTTCGAAGGAAAGTGCGCGGCCCATCCGATGCTTGCGCGCCTCGAGGATCGGGCGCGCTTCGTCGCCGACGTCCGCGCGGCCGCGAGCGACGTGAGCGAGGCCGTATGGGTAGAGAAGGTGATCATGACGACCGCGCCGCGGGTGAACCTCGAGGCCCGGCGCGCCGGTCACGATCTGGTCGGCGATCTTCTACGGGAGACGCGCGCCCTCGGCGAACGTCCCCTGCTCGCCGACGAGCTCGGTCCCGTCTTCCAGAGCCTCCGCTCGAAGCTTGCCGCCGGCGCGGGTGAAGACGCGATCCGCTTCGACGATCCCGAGCGGGTGCGGGGCTGGGTCAAAGAGGCCGAGCTTGTCCTCCTTCATCTCCTTGCCAACGACGACGAAACGCCTTGAAAATAAGCGCGTTCGAGATCGAGAGCTTCGGACACTTCAGGTCAAAGACCTTCGACGTCAAGGCTCCGTTCGTTCTTCTCCATGGGCCGAACGAGGCTGGCAAGACCACGCTCCTCGCGTTCTTGCGCGGTCTCCTCTTCGGGTTCGGAGAAAAAAATCCGTACGCTTTCGATCGCAACGAAGAGATGGCGGGGAGCGCAACCGTCCGTCTCCGAAGCGGAGAGTCGCTCTCTTTCCGCCGGCGAAAAGGAAGAAAGAATCCAATCGACGGTCAGCTCGGTGAAGGAAAAACGCCGGTCGACGAGGCCAAGCTTTTTTCTCTCTTGGGAGACGCTAACGCGGCCCTGTTCGAGAACGTATTTGCCTTCGGGCTCGCTGAGCTGGGGCTCGGTGAAAAGTCGCTCGCTCACGCGAGCCTGACGTCCGCGATCTACGCGGGTGCGCTCGGCGGCGGTCGCGACGTACGGGCCGTCCTCGCGTCGCTGGATGCGAGCCTGGGAGCGCTCTTCAAGGATCGAGGGAAAAATCAGCCGATCGCAGCATCATTTGCAGAATACATACGTCTTCGGGACGCCTCGCAAGCAGCCGCGCTGCGTGCAAAAGACTTTGCGCTCGTCCTCGATCAGTCGACCGAGGCGAATGCCCGGGCAGCGGGGCTGAAGGCGAAGCTCGAGGCCGAGCGAACGGAGCTCGACGCGCTCGAGCGGATCCAGAAAGCGCTGCCGCTCTTTGCCCGCCGACAGGCCGCGGTTGCCGAGCTCTCCACGCTCGAAGCGGTGCCCGGTACGAACGAGGCGGCGCGGCGGCGGGTGATCGAGCGCGCGGCGGAGATCCGGCGGCTCGCGTTCGAAGAAGTGCAGCTCCGCGCCACGCAAGACATCGCTGATCCGAAGAAAGAGCTGCGCGCTCTCGCCGCTGACGTAGCGCGCCGCATGCCGGGGTGGGATCTGGACACCCTCCGCACGAGAGCGCCCGACGTCCTACGCATCCAGGAGCTCACGAGCGCGCGCGCCCTCCTCGATTCGAAGCTGGAGAACTTCGGAGCGGCGATCGCCGACGCCGAGAAGCAACTCGCGCACGTCGCGCTCGAGAAAAAAGAGCACGAGACGGAGCTTGCCCGCGCACCGGACGAAGCGCTGCGGGAGGTCGTGGAGCGCGCCCCCATCCACGCCGAGCTTGCGCGCGCCCGCGAGGTTCGCCGCGCCCGGTGCGAGAGCCTGTCTCGGGATCTGCAGACAACGCGCGCGCGCCTGGAGCCGCCCGTCGAGATGAAGGACCCTCGCGTGCCCGACGTGGAGGTCGTTCGGGAGCAGCGCGCCGTATTCGAAGCGCTGACGCTCGCCCATCAGCGGGCGAGCGACGAGCTTTCGCGCGCACGAAAAACGGTCTCAGATCTGGCGGAAGACACCGGAGCTGCGACCAGTACGAGAAGCCTCCCCACGCTCGAAAGCCTGGCGGACACACGCGCCTACCGCGACAAAGGGATCGAGCTCCTCGGCGAGAAAGAAGATCTCTTCGTTGCCGCTGCGCGAAAGTCATGGCTCGGAAAGCGGCGCATCCTGCTGGCTGACGCCGTCCGCGAGGCCGTGGTCGTGGCCGACGTCGAAGCCGACACTCTCTTCGCAAACGCCGCGGGGGTGACGGCGCGCGCCGCACAGGTCGCTGCGCTGGAAGCGGCGACCGCGAGGGTGGTGACATGCGAAGGCGTGCTTGGTGCGACGGGGGAGCGGCTCACCGCGTTCACGACGACATGGAACGCGCTCTGGCGTCCGGCGGGCATCGTCCCCTTCCCGCCCGCGCGGATGGAGGCGTGGCTCCTCGATTTCGACCGCATCGCTCGGAGCGAGGGTGAGCTTCGCCGCGCAGAGGAGGAGATGGTGACGATCGACGAGCGCCTCCACGCGTTCCTCGGAGAGATGAAGCGCCTCCTCCCCGACGCAGGTCCGGGAGACGACCCCGCCGCTCTGAGCGAACGCTGCAAGAAGCGACTGGCTTCGCTGCAGTCGGCACGGGCGCGCATCGAGGAATCCGATCGCCAACGGGAGCGCCTGGAAAAGCTGGTCGCGCGCACGAGGGCACTCGCTGCCGATCTCGCGGAGCCCGTCGGAGCCTGGAAGAATGCCTGGGCGAGCGTTGCCGCGCCCTTCGGGGATGCTGCGCCCGAAGAGGTGAATCGCCGCGCCTCGGAGCTCGCCGAAGCGCGAACGAAGCTCGTTCTTCTGGAAGAGCGCACCGCGTACCGGCGCGTCAACGAAGAAGCTCGGGCAATATGGCAAGCGCAGTTAGATGCATTATACAATCAATTGACGTCGGAGCTCGATGGGCGAACTTGCGCGCCGCTGGTGGAGCTCCTCGAGCGGGCAGAGCACGCCCAGGCCCTCGAGCGCGCGACCACCGCGCTGGAGGATCAGATCGCCGGCGCGGCGGGAGCGACGGCTCGCGCGACGTTCTTCGAGGTCCTTGCGCAGTCGAGCCCGATCGAGGTCGAGGCGCGACGCACGGAGATCGCGCGGAGTCTCAGTGCGAGCAGCACCGCGTTCGAGCAGACCCTGCGTGAGGCCGCGGTGGCAGAGAATGCCTGGGCTCGCCTCGACGGCACGAGCGAGTCGGCGCGGCTGCTCATGGAGGCCGAGTCGAAGCGCACAGAGCTCGGCGAGCTCGTCGATCGCTGGGCCCCGATGGCCATCGCGAGGCACGTCCTCACGGAGTCGATCGCTCGTTTCGAGAGAGAAAATCAGCCCGCGCTGCTCACCCGAGTCTCGGCGCTCTTCGAGCAAGTGACGACCGGCGAGTACGTCCGCGTTCGTCAGCGGCTCGGGGAGCACGACCTACTCGTCGTCGCCCGCGGAGGCGCGGAGCGAAAGGTCGACCAGCTCAGCACCGGAACGCGCGAGCTCCTCTTTCTCGCGATCCGGCTCGCGTACGTGGGTGAGTACTGCGAGAAGAACGAGCCCTTGCCGATCGTGATGGACGACGTGCTCGTGAACTTCGATGGTCTGCGCGCGAAGCAGCTCCTCCTAGCCCTTCGTGACGTCTCGCTCCAGACCCAGGTACTCTTCTTCACGTGCCATCCGCACATCGTCGCGCTCGCCCGCGACGTGTTTCCCGACGCGCGCGCCATCGCGATCGATCGCTAGACGCGAGAGGAGCTCGGCTGCGGCGCGGCTGAGATGGGGGTGGCCTCCGAGGTAGGTTTTCGTTCGCCAGTGACGCGACGAGCCCGTCCGCACGAGCAGCGCTCACCGGGCAGACCGGGATGAGTCTCCATCCCCGCCCCCACCACGTGCGACAGATCGACGAGCGTCACTTGGAAGGAGCGGGTTGGTCGACGATGGTGATGTCGCGCAGGAGCTCCTTGAAGCTCACGCGGAGCTCGGCGAGCTTGGAGTCGATCTCCACGGCCTGCTTCGTGATGTCGTCGAGGCGGGTCGCCATGTCTCCGAGACGGCCCGTGAGCTTCGCTTGGAGCGCCCCGGCCGACTTGTTTTTCTCGATGGCCCGAAGGTTTCGCCGCGTCTCTTCGGTCTGTTGCGAGAGGTTATTTTGCTCGACGGACAGCCGCTGGCGCGCCTCGCTCTTGGCGACTATTTCGTTTCGGAGCTTCCACGCCGCGGTCAGCTTGGCGGCCGTCGCGCGGTCCGCCTTGGGGTCGACGAGGTAAGCCTTGACGGCGTTGTCGGCGACGACCGTGAACCAATCGGTGACCCGGCGAATGATGGCGCGCTCGTCCACGACCAGCTCGCTCGTGGCATGCGGGGGGACGCCCGACGGAACGAGCGCCGAGCCCGTTCCCACGTTGTCCTCGGTGTTCTTCGGCGGGTTGAACAAGCGCGTCCCGTTGATGCGGGAGTGTTTCACCAGCATCTTGGCAGGAAGATCGCCGCCGTTGCGCAGCCGGTACTTCGTCTGGGTGACCGCATCGCGCTCCACCGTCAGCTCGCCATTTTCGATCTTCGCGATCCGCTCGCCGAGCTCGTCGAACTTTTGCTCTTTGTCCACCGCGAGCGCGCGTTCGAGCGCGAAAGGGACTGTCGCCGACGCCGCATCCGGGAGCGGATCGACCATGCCTTGACCAAGAAAAGACCCAGCCTCGAACACCGCGATCGGACCGCGCTCGAGAACGCCACCGGTGCGATTGGAGAAGCGCGCTACGCGAAACGGGTGACTCATCGAGTCCGGAACGCCGCCATCGGGTGCGAAGAGAAAAATCGCCTCGCCCGGCACGCGCTTCGACAGGAGCATGACCATCGTCGCGCTCTTGTCAGGCACGGTCACGGTCACCGGCAGATCGTAGCGCGTCGTTCCGCCTTCCACGGCGACGGCCGCGAGCGAGCGCATGTTCCGCGGAGCAGAAATATTTCTTTCCATCGGGGGCGGAGGTGGCGGCGACATCGGGGCGCGCATTTTAGCGGGCGCAGGAGCGGTAGACGCTGTCGCCGCGGGCGCCGTCACTCTCTTGTCCTGCGAACGTCGGGCAAGGCCACCCGGACCACCGCCCTTGCCCCCCATCGCTTCGGTCTTGGGAGCGGTCGCACGTGGGCTGTCCGATTGCGCTTGCGGGTCCGCATCGGGCTCCTCGTCCCGCGGTTGCGACGCTTCCTTCGCGACAGGGGCTGCGGGCGCTAGCTCTTGGCGGAGCGAGGTTTCCGATTTCGGAACCGCTGCGATGACCTCGCCCTCGTCGGTCACGATCGGCCGCGTCGGAATGACCGGGGTCGCGAGCTGCGTTTCGAAGGCGAGAGGAGCGCCGGCAACGAGCGACAAGCGAACGTCCTTCCAATCTTCGCCCGACAGGTTCTGCACGATTCCCCACGCCTGAAGGTCGGCCTCACCGCCCGGCTGGACGACGAGGCGGTACGAAGGCCGCCACACGGGAGACTCGGCGATGTACCCGATGCTGAGATCATGGGCGCGCCCGTCGAGCGACAAAACAACCGTTTTTAGCCCTTTTTTCTCGTCGTCCGTCTTTTTCTTCTTCGGCGCGTCGTCCCCCTCGTTGTCGGCATCGACGTTCAGCGGGAAGGCTGCGGCCCGCACGGAGCTTCCACCCCGCTCGATCACCGCGAGGCTCGCGAGAAAATCGCCGACCTCCGTCTCCTTCATCTTGAAGCGAACTTCCGTGTCCTCGACGTGCCCCGACCGCTCGAAGTAGCCGACCCCGTTCCGGTAGAGGACCACCTTCTTGAGCGGGAGCGCGTCGGTCGACACGAGCGCCTCACGGCCGCAACCGACGGCAAAGACCGTGAGAAGGATGGCGCATCCGGATCGCGAAGCTTTCCCGGCGTTTTTCATCCCGGCATCTACGCATGAGTCCGGTTGCGCGGTCTATGTCAAAGCCAAAGGCGAGCCACCTGAGCTTTGGCATGATTGTCGCTTAGCGTCGGCAAAAGAGTGTTAAGCTGAGCGAGTATGGAAATAAAGCAACAGCTCAAACTCAGTCAGCAGCTCGTCATGACGCCGCAGCTGCAGCAGGCCATTCGCCTCCTCCAGCTGTCTCGGATGGAGCTGATCGACGAGATTCGGAAAGAGCTCGACGCGAACCCGGTTCTGGCGGACGACGAGATCGATCCGAAGGCCCGTGGGGCGCAGGCCGAAGGGCTGTCAGGTGATGCCGCGCAAGGCGGAGTCGCCACCGATGAACGCGTGGATCGCATGGAGGCGCTCGACCGCCTGAAGAGTGCCGACCCGCAGACCCGCAAAGACGAAAAGACGGCCCAAGACATCGACTGGGAAGCCTTCATCGAGAACCGGACGCTCCAGCAGCCGCTCCCGGCGAACCGCGGCGGCTTCGACGATCTCCCCCCGATCGAACAGAACCTTACGAAGGCCCAGAGCCTCGTCGATCACCTGAAATGGCAGCTCCAGCTGAGCGACTTCACCGACGACGAGCGCCGATTTGCCGAGCTCGTGCTGGGAAACCTAGACGAGAACGGATTTTTGGATCTGAAAGGCATCGAGCGCGACAACGGCGAGAGGACGCCGGACATCGCGATCGAGCAGCTCGCAGAGGAGTCGGGTCTCGATCCGGAAGATGCTCCCGAAGTGCTGCGGATCATGCAGGAGTGGGATCCGGTGGGCGCCTGCTCACGCGACCTGAAAGAGTGCCTGCGTGTTCAAGCCGAAGTCTTCAACTACGAAGAGCTCGATCTCACGATCATCGAAAAGCACCTCCACAATCTGGAGAAGCACAATTACCAGGCGATCGCGCGCGATCTGAAAGTACCGGTCGAAGAGGTCTACGAGTCGGTCAAGGAAATCCAGAAGCTCGAGAGCCGCCCGGCCCGAAACTTCAGCGAGACCGACGAGCGAACGATCGCGATTACGCCCGACGTCTACGTCATCAAGGACGGCGAAAAGTTCGTGGTCACCGACAACGATCGCGGCGTCCAGCGTCTCTACATCAACGAAGCGCTGACCAAGAACCTTCTCAAGGATCCGAACGCCAAGGAATTCATCGGAGAAAAGCTGCGGAATGCGCAGTGGCTCATTCGCGCCATCGAACAGCGCAGAAAGACGATCATCCGGGTGACGGAGTGCATCGTCGACAAGCAGCGCGACTTTTTCGAAAAAGGCGTCTCGTTCTTGAAGCCCATGATCTTGCGTGACGTGGCCGATACCGTCGGCATGCATGAGTCGACGATCAGCCGGGTGACGACGAACAAATACGTCCACACGCCTCAGGGACTCTTCGAGCTCAAGTACTTCTTCAACTCCTCGATTCGCAGGGTGAGCGAGGAAGACATCGCCAGCGAGAGTGTGAAGCAGGCGATCAAGAAGATCATCGAAGGAGAGGACAAGCAGAACCCGTTGTCGGATCAAGCCATCGTAGAGATACTGGCGAAGAACGACGGCATTCAAATTGCCCGCCGGACTGTCGCCAAATACCGCGAAATGCTGGGGATCCTCGCTTCAAGCAAACGCAAGAAACTCTTCTAACGCGAGCCGTTTTTGAGGCGTAGTCTTTAGGGAGCATCGCCCGTCGGCACCCGCGTGGGAGACAGCGATCCCGCGCACACCTTTCCAAAGCGGTTCCACCTGTCAGGAGGTTCGGCCCATTATGAATATCGCCATCACGTTTCGGCATATGGAAGCGACCGAGGCCGTAAAGACGTACGCGACCGAAAAAGTGGGGAAGCTACAAAAGTTCTTGAAGGCGCCTCTCAAGGGTCAGGTGACGCTAAGCACCCAGCACAAGACCCACACGGCGGAGGTCGACGTTCACTCCGGCCCCGAACATTTCCACGCGCACGAGACGAGCGAGGACATGTACGCGACGATCGACAAGGTGCTCGACAAGCTCGAGCGTCAGATTCGGACGGCGAAAGACGTCACGACGACGAAGAAGAAGGGCGCCGACCGCGCGTCCGATCATCTGATCGCCGACGAGTCGGGCGAGGACTAAAGCTTTTCGCTTCTTTCCCGCGCCGACAGAGACAAGCTGCTCATGCGACTGACCGAACTTCTCTCGGTGGACCGAGTCCGCGTCCGAGGGCGAGATGACCGCTCCTCACCCGCATCGCTCTCCAAGAGAGACGCCATCGATGTCTTGGCAGGGCTGCTCGGCGAAGGCGCGGGTGTTTCTCGCGACGACGTGGCAGACGTTCTCGCCGAGCGCGAGGCGCTTCAGTCGACCGGAATCGGAGATGGCGTGGCCATCCCCCACGGCGCCCTCCCCAGCCTCGACAAGCAGTGGGCGGCGCTCCTCATCGTTCCGGAAGGAATGGAATTCGAGGCCATCGACGGGACGAAAGTCTATCTGCTCTTCGCCGTGGTTGGCCCCAAGCGCGCTACGGGCGAGCATCTGAAAACGCTCGCGCGGATCTCCCGTCTCCTTCGAAATAAAGCGTTTCGCGATCAGCTGATTGCTGCCGAGAGCGGGAAGGTCGCCTACGATCTTCTCGTCGCCGAGGAGACCGACCGGCAATGAGAAAAGACCGGGGGGTCGACGCGTGAACGAAATTACAACGGCTGGGCTCGCATCCGATCCGCAGCTCTCGATCCAGCTTCGCCGCGTCGCCGGTGAACCTGGGCTCGAGCGGCCGATCCGTCATCCACGCGTGCAGAAGTCCGGGCTCGCCCTGACCGGTCATTTTTACGGCGTCGTCCCTACCCGCGTTCAGGTCCTCGGGGAGACGGAGCTTTCGTACCTCGATTCGATGAACGGCGAAGCGCGCAGCGTCGCCGCCCGTGGGTTCTTCACGTTGGGGCTCTCCTGCGTCATCGTCACGAGCAACCGCGAGCCGCCCAAGGCCCTCATTCAGGCGGCCGAAGCAAGCACGACGCCGCTCTTCGTCTCCGACAACCGATCGAGCCGCACCATCAACGCCGTCCACGCGGTCCTCGATGATCGCCTCGCGCCGCAGACCTCGCTACACGGAGTGCTCGTAGACGTCTTCGGAGTCGGCGTTCTCTTGCTCGGAAAAAGTGGGATCGGAAAGAGCGAGTGCGCGCTCGAGCTCGTCCTGCGCGGTCATCGCCTGGTGGCCGACGATGTCGTCCGCTGCGACTGGCGGCCGCCGGGCATCGTCTTCGGGATGCCGGCCGATCTGCTTCGTCATCACATCGAGGTCCGCGGCCTCGGGGTGTTGAACGTCAAAGCGCTCTTCGGCGTAACGAGCGTTCGCGAGCGCAAGCGGATCGACATCGTCGTGCGTCTCGCGGAGTGGGAAGACCACGGAGAGTACGACCGCCTCGGCGTCGAGGAGAAGTTCAACGTCATCTTGGGGACGCCGATTCGCGAGCTCACGGTACCGGTCAGACCGGGGCGTGACATGGGAACAATCCTCGAGATCGCAGCCCGAAACGAGCTCCTCCGCAGGGCGGGCACCAACTCGTCCGTCGAGTTCATGGGGCGTCTCGAGCAGCAGCTCGCCACCCGCGGGGTTCTTGACGAGTCCGCGAAGCGCGCGCAGCTCGCCGATTTGCAGTCGCCGCAAACGCCTCGCCAGCGGGACAGCTCGGGCGAGCTTCAGCGCGCGAACGAGAGCTCCGCATGGATCCCCGCCGTGCGCCCAAAGGTCAACGACGAATGAGCCAACACGACACGACGCGGCCGACGGTGGTGGTAGTTACTGGCCTTTCAGGCGCCGGAAAAACGACGGTGCTCCACACCCTCGAGGACCTCGGCTACTTTTGCGTCGACAACTTGCCGACGGTGCTCGCGCCCCAAGCCGTCAAGGCTTGCGAAGAAGGCGGGATGACCCGCGTCGCTCTGGGAATGGACGTGCGCGTGCGGGCGTTCTTGGCGTCGACGGGCAAGGTCCTCGCCGAGCTCTCCGATGACGGCAAGCGCGACGTTCACGTGGTGTTCCTCGATGCATCGGACGAGACGCTCCTTCGTCGCTTCAGCGAGTCGCGTCGTCCTCATCCGATGAGCTCGGGGAGCGAAGGCCGCGAGGGGGCCATCGCCGTCCTCGATGGAGTGCGCCTCGAGCGCGAGCGCCTTGCTCCACTCCGCGCGGGTGCCACCGTGGTCTTCGACACCACTCACCTCTCGGTCCACGAGCTACGCCGCGCCATCATCGCACAGCTCGGCCCCTCCGCGGAGGGGGCCTCGCGCATGCTCACCCGGATCGTCTCGTTCGGATTCAAATATGGAATGCCCGCCGACGCCGACGTCGTCCTCGACGTGCGCTTCCTCGACAACCCCTACTTCGTTCCCCACTTGAAGCAGCTCCCCGGCACGGATCCGAAGGTGGCGGAGTTCGTCCTCGCGCTTCCAGAAGCCCGCACATTCCTCGAAAAAACGAGGGACCTTCTGATGTTCATGATGCCTAAGTTCGAGCGTGAAGGAAAAAGCTACCTGACCATCGCCATCGGCTGCACCGGCGGTCGGCATCGGTCCGTCGTGCTCACCGAGGCGCTCGCGGGAGAGCTCGCCCGCGGCACGGCAAAGCCGATCGTGACCATCGTGCATCGCGACGTGGCGCGTGGAGACGCAGCGAAGTACGCGGAGCGCGAGTCGGTCGAAGGCCTGGATCAGCGCCTCTCGAACATCGAGCTAATGGGAGCGATCAGCGCCCCGCCGCCCCCCGTCTCGACGGATCCCTCGAGAGGCAAGCCGTGATCTCGGCCACCGCCAGTTACACGATCGTCAACGCCCTCGGCCTCCACGCGCGCGCCGCGACCAAGCTCGTGCAGCTCGCGTCCAAGTACCCCTGCGACGTCGAAGTCTCGCGCGACGGCCAGGTTGCAAACGGCAAGAGCGTCATGGGGGTGCTTCTCTTGTGCGGCTCGAGGGGCACCGTGATCGAGGTGAGCGCCAAGGGCGACCGCGCCGATGAGTGCGTCGAGGCTATCGGCGAGCTCATTGCGAACAGGTTCGGGGAATCGACCTAGTCATGAGCGATCCGCCGACGCCGCTTCCCTCGTTTCCGCCGCCGCCTGCATCCGGGGAAACGATGCCCGAGACCCGCGTGGTCAAGGGAATCGCCGGCTCGCCGGGCGTGGCAGTGGGGCCCGCGCTGGTGATTGGTGAAATGCGTGCAGCCTACACGCGTCGACACATCCATACAGCGCAGATGGAGGCCGAGATCGCCCGCGTGCGAAGCGCCGTCGAGAGCGCAAAGGTCAGCCTTCGCGAGGTGAGCGCACGCATGGTGAGCGCCGCGGCTCGAAACCAGGCGCCGATCCTCGAAGCATATCTCTTGATGCTCGATGATCCGCTCCTTCACGAGCGCGTGCAGAAGAAGATCCTCGTCGAGAAAAAGTGCGCGGAGTGGGCCGTTGCTGCCTCGGGCGAAGACATCCTGCGTCTCTTTCATCCGGACACGAAGTACGAGAAGGACGCCTACATCCACGAGCGGCGGCACGACGTCGAGTTCGTTTGCGATCGCCTCCTGCGCGCGCTCATGGGGGAGCCAGGACACCTGATTCCCCGCCTCGACCAGCCGATGATCGTCGTCGCGCGCGATCTTTCCCCAGCAGACACGGCGGGCATGGTTCGGGAGCCGGCGCTCGGCTTCGTGACCGAAGTCGGAACGCGCACCAGCCACACCTCGATCATGGCGCGCGCCCTGGAAATCCCGGCGGTGGTCGGAGTGGCGAACCTCCTCAGCCTCATTCGCACCGGCGACACGATCATCGTCGACGGACTGCGTGGCGAGATCACGATCCATCCGGACGAGCAGGCCATTGCCGATGCCCACGGCCGCTCCGCCCGGCATCTGGCATTCGCGCGCGGACTCCTTTCGGCGCGTAACGAGCCGTGCGTGACGGCCTCGGGTGAGGTCATCACTCTCCGCGCGAACGTCGAGCTACCGGCGGAGGCGATCCTCGCGCTCGATCACGGCGCTCAAGGGATCGGTCTGTACCGCACGGAATTTTTGTACATCGATCGCTCCACGCAGCCCACAGAGGACGAGCAGTACGAGCTCTATCGCGCGGTGGTGGAAGCCGTGGCGCCCCACCCCGTGACGTTGCGCACGTTCGACATCGGCGGCGACAAGTTCGCGAGCACGTTCGAGCTTCCCGTGGAGATGAACCCGGCGCTCGGACTACGCGCGGTCCGCCTTGCGCTGAGCGAGCCGAAGGTCTTCATGACCCAACTGCGAGCGATGGTGCGAGCGAGCGCGCACGGCGACGTGCGGATCATGGTGCCCATGGTCACTACCGTCCGCGAGATGCGCGAGGTGCGCGTTTTCCTGAAGCGCGCCATGGCGGAAGTGACGGAGCGAAGCCTCTGCCATGCGGAGAACATTCCGCTCGGCATGATGATCGAGGTCCCTTCCGCCGCACTGATGGCCGACATCTTCGCGCGCGAGGCGGAATTTTTCAGCATCGGCACGAACGACCTCATTCAGTACGCCCTTGCGATCGATCGCACGAGTCGCACCCTCGCCAACCTGGCCTCACCGTTCGATCCGTCGATCCTTCGGCTCATCGCCGGTGTCGCTCGCGTCTCGCGAGAGAAAAATATTCCAACCTCGCTGTGCGGCGCGATGGCCTCCGATCCACTCGCCGCAACCCTTCTCGTCGGTCTGGGCCTGCGCGAGCTCTCCATGGAAGCGGCTGCAATTCCCGAGATAAAAGAGGCGATTCGCCGGGTGACGCTGACCGAATGCGAAGCGGCAGCAGATGAAGCCCTCACCTGTGAGAGCGCAGAAGCCGTAGAGGGGCTCGTGGCGCGACTCTTCGCCCCCCGGTTCTTCGATCTCCTGGCAGGGAGCGCAGAAGAACCACCGTAGACGCGCTCTTTGCTGGCGCCAAATCGTGGCTGAGGTGGTAGCGTGCCGCCGCCCCAACACTTGGGCGAGGTGATCCCTTCATGGTCGGTCCCATTTCCAATCGGGTCGCGCGCATCGTCGCCGCGGCGCTGGTAGCGGCAGGCGCAAGCATCTTCATCGGAAGCGCGCCCGGCTGCGGCTCGAGCACCGACCCGACGCCGGTGTCGTCGGTGTGCCCGCCCGGCACCACCTGCCAGGCGAAGCTTACGCTCCTTCATACCTCCGACATTCACTCGCGGCTCCTGCCCTACAAGCTCGTGATTCTCCAGACCGACGCCGATCTCGGCCTCGGCACCTTGAACACGGTGAAGACGGTCGGCGGAGTAGCTCGCTTGGCGTACGTGCTCGGACGTGAGCGAGCGCGGGCGGATCGCGTGCTCCACCTGGACTCGGGCGACTGTTTTCAGGGCGCACCGATCTTCAACTTCTTCTCGGGCGAGCCCGAGGTGCGATCGCAGAGCATGATGGGCACCGATGCCGCGGTGCTCGGCAACCACGAGTTCGATCGCGGCGCGCTCAACGTCACCAACCAGTTTCAGCGCTGGGCGAACTTCCCGGCCCTCGCATCGAACTACAAGCTCGACGATCCGGCGCTCCCGGCGAGCCCCAAGCTCGCAAGCATTGCTCGCCCGTTCGAGGTCTTCAATCGCGAAGGACTGAAGGTCGCGGTCATCGGGATGGCCAACCTTTCCAGCCTCACTTCGATCTTCGATCAGCCGAACCGCGTCGGCGTCACGCCGCTCAACACCGCAGAGACCGCGCAATTTTACATCGACTTGCTGCGCCCGCACGTGGACGTGATCGTGATGCTCAGCCACCTCGGCCTTCAGGTGGACGAGGACATGGTACGGCGCACGACGGGCATCGACGTGGTGCTCGGCGGACACAATCACATCGTCATCAACCCGCCTCAGGAGCTGCGTGACTGCACCGCAGATCCGCTCAACCCGGGCTACGTCTGGGCCGTCGATCCGAACATCGACGTGAACCTCGGGGGCAACCCACCGAACGACGAGGCTCATCCCGATCCAGTGAATCATCCCTACGGATTCCGGCGGCCGTGCAAGCCGAGAAACGTGATCATCGCCCACTCAGGCGCATTTGCGAAGTACGTGGGGCGCCTCGATCTCGTGCTCTCGAACAAGCCCGGGGAAGCCTCGCCGACGGGCGATCCGGTCGATTACGATCCGACCAACGGCTTCGAGGTCGTCTCCAGCAAGTACGTGCCGTTCCCGATCGACGACAGCGTTCCCGAAGCGCCGACAATGGTCGATCTCCTCCAGCCCTACCGGCGAACCCTCGATCGGGTCGCGGATCTCGACATCCTCGCCGGCTACTCGCCCGACGGCGCGAAGCGCACGGCGCCCCAGGGCGGCGACTCACCGCTCGGCAATCTGATCGCGACAGCGATGTGGCTGCGCCTCGGCATTCAGACCGATTTTTCGTTGACCAACACGACCGGCATCCGCACCGATCTCAACCCCGGACCGATCAGCATCGAGGAGATGTACAACATCTTCCCGTTCGACAACTCCATCTCGAAAATGCAGCTCTCGGGGAGCGAGGTCGAGCAGATGTTCGACTTCGTGGCGCGTCGGTCGAGCGGCCGGAGCTGCACCAGCCAGGCCCAAATCGCGGGGGCGCGCGTGCGACTCAATTGCGGAGGGTGCAACCGCGTCGACTCGGGCACAGCCTGCACCGCAGACATCGACTGCAACTCCTTCGAGAACGGCTGCGACACCAAGAAGGGGCACTGCCGCCTCAACGCCTGCGCCGAGCAGATTTACATCGGGCACACCTCGACGGTTTGTACTTCGGACATGGACTGCGCAGATGCCAACGGCTACGTGAGCCCGGGCATCTGCGACAAGGCACCCACCGCCCCGATGGGGCGCTGCCAATCGCTGATCTCGCCGACGAACCTCTACGAGCTCGCGACCAGCAACTACCTCGCCACCGGCGGCTCCGGCTTCCGCGTCCTTCAGCGAAACACTACCCAGTTCGACACCCTCATCCAGCAGCGCGACGCGCTCATCGACTACCTGCGCCAAGGCAAGCCGTGCGGCTACAAGAAGAGCACGCCGACGGCAGAGGGGCTCAAAGCCTGCAGCAATGACGGCGACTGCGCCAGCGAAGGCGCGTTCGTTTGCGCTTGCCCCACGCACTCCGTCGACGGCCAGTTCATGGGCGCGAACGCCTGCGTGACGGACACGGCCGGATGCGACATGGCGCAAGGTCGCTGCGTCCTGCGCACGTGCCGCGACGACGTGGCCAACGTGCACCGCGAGAGATGCCTCGGGTCCACCGACTCGAGCTGCAACGCCGATTTGAATGCCTGTTCTCTCGCCGGCGAAGAATGCAAAATCCTATCGTGCGTGGACAAGACCGTCGGCAACCTGACCGACAATCGCGTGGAGATGCTCGGCCGATGAGCGCGCTTCCGGATAGCCGACGGACTCGACTCACGCGCGGTCTCGGCGCCGCACTCGTCGTGAGCATGGCCCTCGCGGGCTGCAGGGATAGCTTCGGCACCGTTCGCTCGTCGAACACCATCGATGTGTCGATCAAGAGCGGCGATCGCGGCAAGGCTGACGCGCGTCTGCCGCTGTCGCTGAGCACACCCGCGCACTTCACGGTCACCATCGTGGCCCGCAACCCGCAAGGAACGCCGGACCCAACCTTCAACGGTTACGTGCGGATCTCGGTGAAGCCCGGCCAGGTCCTGCCGATCACCACGCCCGGCGGAAACGGACGCAACGTCCTTCTGAAGAACGGCGCAGCCGACGACGTCGGCGTCGATGTCCTCGGCGCGTACGGAGACTCTCACATTTGGGTCGATGACGTCGGCTATCAGCCCGCCGATCCGACGGGCACGCCGCCCCCACAGTGCTCCGACGGAGTCGACAACAACAGCAACGGCGTCGTCGATTTTCCATCGGACCCGGGTTGTGCGTTTGCCAACGACGACAGCGAAGATGGGGGCAGCTACGTCGCGGGGACGTCGGAGACCATGTTTTTCGGCTCTCCTCGCATCGAAGACGTGCGTGGGTTCAAGGGCGGAGGCAGCTCGACCCCGTTCTCCCACGAGCAGATCCTCCTCGACACGGGCTACCGATCGAAGACCAACAACTTCGACTTCAGCGTGGTCGTGACCCGGATCTCTGCAGACGGTTTTTACGCCGCGGACCTCGAAGACGACCGTGTCGATCGTAAGGTGCCGCAGTTCCTCACGGACGGACGACACGGGTATTCCAGCGTCTTCGCCTTCAATTTTTCCGCGCCGCCAAAGCTCCGAGTGTGCGATCGCCTGACGACCTTCACGGGCACGGCGAGCGATTTTTTTGGCTTCACGGAGCTTGGATTCCCAACGTGGAGCGTCGAGGAATACGACCCGGCGAAGCGCGACTGCTTGGTGCCCGAGCCCTACGAGTTCGACGTTCCCGGCTTGAGCAGCACTCCCATCAAGCTCCGCTACGAGTCGGCGCTCGTTCGCATCGCTGCCGGTCCGCACAAGATCCTCGACGTCGGTGCGCCCACTTCTACCGATCGCGACGGTGACGGTGTGGCCGACACGGTCGACGCATGTCCCGACGTGCCCGGGCGGCCCGCAGCCGATCCCACGAAGAACGGCTGTGCCCCCGTCTTCACTCTGCACATCGGCAGGCACTTCGGCCTCAATTTCCCGAAGGATCCCGCCTACGCGCCCGCCGACGACGCCACCAACTGCGATCTCAATCGCAACGGCAAGATCGACCACACGGCCGGCAACCCCGAGGCGACGTGCGCCGACGCATGCACGGCCGATCCGGAGTGCACCGAATATTCTAACTTCGCTACGCGCTCCGAATTCCGCGTGGTGTTGACCGACGTCACCAACCCGGCGACCCCCAGCGTGGGGAGCATTCAAGCCAACGCCAGCACGGCATCGCGCATCGATCCTCTCGCCCTCCGCGGCCAAGACATCAAATCGTTCAGCGGCACGTTCCGATACTTCTCGGGCGGATCGCAGTTCACGATCGAAGCCCGCTGCCAAGACGACATCGTCGTCGATTCGAACCTGCAACCGATGCTCTCTAAAGACGCTTGCGTCGTGGTTCGGACGTTGGCTGAGCAAACCGCAAATTGATTTGAGTCGTCCATTGCTCATAACGGTAGTCGGCCGATCTCGACAGGAGCTTTTTTGATGCGTTCGTCATCCCTGGTTTTTCCGCTGATCGCTGCGTCTTTTTTCACCGCGACGCAGCTTCACGCGCAGCCGGCTCCCGCGGCGGGCGCAACGACTCCGAGTCCGACCGATCCGAGCGTCGGAACGACGCCCCCGACGACAGCCGCGGCGCCGCCCGCCAGTGACACGGGCGTTGCACCCGTCACGAAAGTGGACGCGAGCTACGACGTGACTGGCACAGCAGGGGCTCGCGCAGTCGGCCTGCCGCCGCCGGGAGTGAACTACGGAAATTTCATGGACACGCGTCTCACCTGGACGTTCGGTGACGACGACTTCACCCACGCGACGGGCCAGCTCATTCCGCTGTCGCCGACGTTCTCCATCGGCGATCGCCCGCAGTACCGCATGTTCTTCGACAACTTGAACTCGCGCTTCAGCGGCCGCGAAAATCTCACCCACCTGGTCATGTACAAGAAGATGCCGGCGTTCATCGACAAGATGACGACGGAAGCAGCGATGGTCCTGCGCTTCGATCTCGCGGCGCTTGCCTCGAGCAGCAACAACTTGAACTCGGCGCTGCAAGACGCGGGTTCGTACATTCGAATTTTCTACAACACGTCCTCCAAGGACGAAAAAGAAGGCCTCTCGGCGGTCTTTTTCCCCCTCGACACCGACCGCTTTCGTCTCGGCTACCTCTACGACATCAGCTGGGGCGGCACTGCCGCGTCGATCAATCAGTCGATCTTTCCGCGTATCCAAGGGTCCTCCCCCGGCCTCAAGCTGCAATACGACGCAAAGAAATATTACGCGTTCGGCGGCTTCAAGACGGCGACCATCATCCAGCCGCAGCAAGTCCTCAGCCCGGGCGGCGAGAACGACGTCGAGGTCGTACGCGTCGGCGAAACGAACTTCGGATTTTTGGGGGGATTCGGCGTCGATCCGCTCGAGAACGTCCGCTTCGATGCGGGCGCGGGTTACTTCCAGCAAGGAAAGTTCGATCTCGAGGACGTCCGCGGAAAGTCCGTCTACACGTACGGCGCCTCGGGGCGCGTCGTAGTCCACCATCACATGCCGGTCCCGCAGTCGGTCGACTTCCGACTCTACCGAAACGATCCATTCGCGCCGCAGATCATCTTCAACGCGGAGAAATACGACGCGAAAGAAGTCGCATGGAGCGTGAGCGGCGAAGGCTCCGTCCTCAGGCAAGCCCTCAAGGACTTCGACAAGGCAGGCATCGTAAAAGAGCAGTCGGCGGTCGCCGCGGCGATTCAAGGCGTCGTTCGAGCGGGCTATGCGCGCTTGAGCGTCAGCGGCATCTATCGCAACTTGAACTTCGTCGTGCGCAACGTCCCTGGCTTCATTCCGTTCGAGACCCTCCCGGGCGGAACGAAGACCGATCCCGAGCTTTTCGGCGCGGTCGGGGCCGACTACCACTTCCCGAAGTTTCACCTCACGCCGGGCATCGGCGCCGGGATCCAGCTGCCGGCGACGTTCCGTAGCGAGTTTACCAACGGCGGCGTTCCCGCATCGCGCACCATCGTGGTCCGCAGCCAGGGCGACGAGTCGATCCTCCCCTATGACAAGGGCCGCACGGCAATCTACCAAGCGCGTGCCAGTCTCCGCTGGGACATCTCAGGCATGCTCGCGGCGAACCTCTTCGTCCAAGTCGTCCGCGACAACAACGGCACCCTCGTCGTGCGCGATCCGACGGAGGGAACGGCATCCCTCCGCGTTTTCCAGAGCCCGAACCGCGTCGGCACGGGCCTCTCTATCCAGGCGCGTTTCTAACCGACTTTCCGCGAACGTAGGGGCTGCCCCGCAGCCTCGACGTTGGCTCCGCAGGCGGGCCAGGGCATCTCAGTCGTTTGCCTTGCGGCGGAAGCTCCGCGCGATCGGCCCGACGCCCCCGGCGATGAGCGCCCCCAAGAAGCTCGCGACGAAGAGCCCCGTGTCCCACACGCCGCTCGTCAGCTCCATCGCGTGACGCAGGACGACGGTGCAGACGACACGCACGACGACGGCGGCAACACCGTAGGTCACGAACGCCGCCGCCGCGGTGCGCTTCAGATCGGTGGCGAGCTCGAGCGCTTTCACGCTGTTCGGCCAGACTGTCTTGCGCACGTGGAGAATGAACAGCACGGCGGGTGTGATCGCCGCAAACGCGCTCCCCACCGTGAGGAGAATAGACTCCGTGAGCGTCAGCTCTCCGTCTCGAAAAAAACGAACCACGCCGCCGAGCGCGTCCACGAAACCGACGAGGAGCCATAGCGCCAGACCAACGGTGAGGGCGATGATCGTCGGCCGAGCGAGCTGAGCTGCGCGCGCCTCTTTTTGCAGACTCTCCCCGGAGCCCGCGTTCGCGACCAGGGTGCGCGCCGTGACGTCGAGCTTCTGCGGCTTGCCGTGAGAGACGATCGTGGTCTCGCCTCTTTTTAGGAGGGTCTGCATGGCGACCGACGTGGGCGCCGAAGGATCGTCGAAGGGCTCTAGAGCGGCCTCGAGCTCGAGCATCGTCTGGTAACGCTCGCGCGCATCTTTGGCCATCGCGCGCTGGACGACGAGCTCCATTCCCTCGGGAATTTGCGGGTGAATCGCACGCGGGCGCGGAGGCTCGGAGGTGAGGACCATCGTGAGCGTCGCCGTCGCGTCGTCGTTCTCGAACGGGCGCTGACCGGTGAGGAGTGAATACAGAAGTGCCCCCACGGCGTAGACGTCGGCTCGGTGATCGACCTTGTCGCCGCGGGCCTGCTCCGGCGCCATGTACGACGGCGTCCCCATGATCATTCCGGTGCGCGTGAGCTGAGTGTTGCCGTGCGCGGCTTTGCTGATCCCGAAGTCGAGTACCTTCACGTGCGGGAGCCCGTCGCGCGGGATGAGAAAAACGTTCTCCGGTTTCATGTCTCGATGAACGATCCCGAGAGCGTGCGCCGCGTTGAGGGCGCGGCAGATTTGGCGGGTAATTCCGGCCGCCATCGACACGTCGAGCCTGCCCACTTTTTTGAGGTGCTCGCCGAGCTCTTCGCCCGCGAGGTATTCTCCGACGAGGTAGGGAACGCCTTCCGGAGTCTTGTGCACGTCGAAGACATCGAGCACGTTCGGATGACCGATGGCGCTCGAGCTCTGCGCCTCGCGCTGGAAACGAAGGACGACGTCGGCGTCGCGCGCGAACTCCGCGTTCAGGACCTTCACGGCAAAGCGGCGTTCGGTGAGCCGAAGATGCTTCGCCTCGTAGACCCGCCCCATTCCTCCTTCGCCGACCAGCCGAACGATCTGGTACGTCTCCCCGAGCACGCGCCCGATCAGCGGATCGACCCCGACGACTGCGTCACCTTCCAGGGGAGTCGCGTCGCGCGGACAGACCAAGAAATCCGCCGGGTAGCGGTTTTGACAGGTAGAGCAGCGCTTCGGAAGCGCCGGCTCGGCTTCAGGGACGGTCGGCGAAACGCCCGACGGAGGCCCACAGGCGGGGGCCGCGAGCGGAGCGCTGGCGAGCGGTTTGGTGACGATCCGGGCCGAGCCCGCGGGGGCAACGTGGGGCTCTTCACCCTCCCGCGACGGGGTCGTCATCAGGCTGATGAGCTTACCACGTCCGCCCGAATCCTCGGGAAATCGTCGATTGACGACGGTCCCCCCGCGCCTATACTGCGCCCGCCTTCAACTGGCTTCGGCTGGGGAACGGCCGGCGGATTTTGTCCGTCGTTTTCGCCGGGAGAGATCCCGGCATTCATCGAGAGCTTCATCCAATGCCGCTTCACACCGAAAAGAAGTCCGAGCTCATCACCAAGTACAAGGTCCACGAGACGGACACCGGCTCGCCGGAAGTGCAGATCGCGCTCATCACGGAGCGCATCGGGTATTTGACCGAGCACTTCAAGACGCACCTCAAGGATCATCACTCGCGTCGCGGGCTTCTGCGCCTCGTTTCGAAGCGTCGGCGCCTGCTCAATTACCTGAAAAAATCCAGCCTCGATCGCTACCGCAAAATGGTCAGCGCACTCAACCTCAGGAAGTAAACGTATCGCGGGGTGGCCGGGTCCCGGTCACCTCACTACCGGCTTCGAAGCTGCTACGCAGTCGAGAGGTCTAGCAATCACCGAGCGGCCGTGCCCACCGTCGCCTTGCTCTTCGATTTGTGATTTCGAACCGCGTCTGAAAGGACGATTCGAGTTTAGAAATCGAGGGCCCAAGGCGAACCCCCTGGTGCCGGCGCCCGGCGTATTCAACACGCAAGGAGCGTAACCATCATGGCATTCGTACGTGAATCCGTCGTCGTCAACGGAAAGCCTCTCACTTTTGAAACCGGCCGCCTCGCCAAGCAGGCACATGGCTCGATCCTCATCACCTACGGCGAGAGCGTGGTCCTCGTCACGGCCGTCTCCGGCGATGAGCGCCCCGGCTTGGACTTTTTTCCCCTGACCTGTGAGTACGTCGAAAAGACATACGCCGCAGGGAAAATTCCGGGCGGATTCTTCAAGCGTGAAGCGCGTCAGAGGGACGAAGAAATCCTCACCTGCCGCCTGATCGATCGCCCCTGCCGGCCGCTCTTTCCGGAAGGCTTCCGTAACGACACGCAAGTCATCGCGACGGTGCTCAGCTCCGACAAGGTGAACCCCACCGATGTCCTCGCCCTCACTGGTGCGAGCGCTGCCCTTCACCTCTCGGACATCCCCTGGGCTGGCCCCATCGCAGGCGTTCGCGTGGCGCGCATCAACGGCGAGTTCATCGCCTTCCCGACCCTCGAGCAGCAAGGCCTCGCCGACATCGACCTCGCCGTCGCATGTACGAAGGATGCAATCTGCATGGTCGAAGGCGGCGCTGCGGAAGCGACCGAGGCCGACGTCATCGACGCTCTCATGTTCGCGCACAAGACGGCGCAGCCGATCATCGAGCTCATCGAGCGCATGCGCGCTGCGGTGGGCAAAGAGAAGCGCGTCTTCACGAGGAAGGCTCTCGACACCAAGATCTCCGGCCGCGTGGCGGCGCTGTGCGACGCAGGTATTCTCGAAGCGTCGCTCATCAAGGACAAGAAGCAGCGCTACGACACGTACAAGAGCGTCAAGACCAAGCTCGCCGAGACGCTCACCGCGGAGCTCGGCGCCGAGACCTACGCCGCCAGCGAGAAGCTCGTCAAAGAAGAGTTCGAGGAGCGAAAGTACAACGTCGTTCGCGAGTACGTACTCTCCCAGAACAAGCGCATCGACGGCCGAGCGATGAATCAGATCCGCGCCATCGCCACCGAAGTGGGCATCCTCCCGCGCGTCCACGGCTCGGCGCTCTTTCAGCGCGGCGAGACACAGGCCATCGTGACCAGCACGCTCGGCACATCGAGCGACGAGCAGAAGATCGACGCGCTCACCGGCGAGCGATGGAAGCGCTTCATGCTCCACTACAACTTTCCCCCCTTCTCCACGGGCGAAACCAAGCCGATGCGCGGCCCCGGCCGTCGCGAGATCGGTCACGGAGCGCTCGCTGAGCGCGCGCTTTCCCGCATGATGCCGGAAGCCGAAAAATTCCCGTACACCATCCGCATCGTCTCCGAGACCCTCGAGTCGAACGGCTCTTCGTCGATGGCCGCGGTCTGCGGCGGAACGATGTCCCTCATGGACGCAGGCGTCCCGATAAAGTCGGCAGTCGCCGGTATCGCGATGGGCCTCATCTCCGACGGCAAGCGCTTCGCGATCCTCTCGGACATCCTCGGTGACGAAGATCACCTCGGCGACATGGACTTCAAGGTCTGCGGAACCGAGCGGGGAATCACGGCCATTCAGATGGACATCAAGATCGCCGGCCTCACCCGCGAGATCCTGGCGAAGGCCCTCGATCAGGCCAAGGAAGGCCGTCTGCACATTCTCGGCAAGATGGCCGAGACCCTCGCCGCACCGCGCGCCGACCTCTCCAAGTACGCGCCGCGCATCACCACCCTCAAGGTGAAGCCGGACCAGATCCGGATCATCATCGGCCCGGGCGGAAAGACCATCAAGGGCATCGTCGACCAGACCGGCGTCGCCATCGACGTCGAGGACGACGGCACGGTCAACGTGGCCTCGAGCGATCCAGAGGCCGTGAAGAAGGCCATCGAGATCATCAAGGGGCTCACCGCGGAGCCCGAGGTCGGAGCCGTCTACAAGGGCGCCGTCCAGCGCATCACCGACTTCGGCGCGTTCGTCGAGCTCATGCCGGGCACCGACGGGCTCCTCCACATTTCCGAGATGGCCCACACGCGCGTCGACAAAGTCACCGACGTGATGAAGGAAGGGGACATCGTCGAAGTGAAGGTCCTCTCCGTCGAGCGCGACGGCAAAGTGCGCCTCACGCGTCGCGAGCTTCTTCCCCTCCCCGAGGGCGAAGAGGGCGAGCGCGCGAAGGAGCGCATGTTGGCCTCCCGCGAAGCCGGTCCCCCGCGCTCAAGCGGCCCCGGTGGTGGACGCGGCGGCCCTGGTGGCGATCGCGGACGCGGCGGTCCCCCGCGCGGTCGTCGGTAATTCAAGAACGGCTCAGTCCGTCGTTTTGAGCAGAAAATAGCCATTTCCGCGATCGCCCAGGGGTAGGAAGGCGATCGCGCGAAAGTGGCTCGCGAAGAGATCTGACTCCGCGAAGCGTGCTTCGAGCACGCGGGTGAAGAGCGCGTCGCGCCACGCGTCGAGGGATTCGCTCGCCCGCTTGTCGACGAAGACCAGAACGTACTCCGGCTTGCGCGCGAGAAGGAACGCGACATCCACGCGCTTCGAGGTGTGACCGCCGGGGAGCACGGCTACCTCTGGATCGGTGAGACCGGCGAGATCGACGATCGCTCCTTCCGTGGCAGCGCTTGGCCAGCCGATATCGAGTGACGCTATCGAGCGAGCGTCGTCGACGAAGGGACGCGCGTGCGCGATGAGAGCTTTGCGATCACGTTGGACGTGTCTACCCGCAGGCGCCGAGACCACCATGAAATAGGCCCCCACGGCAATGGCCACGGTGACGCGCGCTGCCGTCGCGGCACGGTGGGCGTGCGGAGCTGCGAGCACGAACGCATAGAGAAGCGATGGAGCGATCGGTGCCATGAGGCGCGCGTACGGCATCCAATCGCCCCCGGCGAATGCCACGGCGAGCAGATGAGCGACGCCGGCTACGGCGATGACGGACGCGCTTCTTGATCGCCTGAGCGCCAGCGGTGCGAACGCGACGAGTGGTGTGAGGGAGAGGATCGCCGCCGCGCCGACGTAGGCCACTCCGTGGGTGAGATCGCTTGGCTTGGCGAGAAGCGACAACGGCGCTGCGCGACCAAAGACGACCAGACGCGTGAGGACCGCGAGCGTGAAGGGAGCCGCGCTGGCAGCCAGCGACAAGACCCGCGCTCGCGCGGTAGCGTGCGCGACCCAGCCTGCGCCTGCGGTGAGAACGAGAGCCCACGGGAGCATCTCAGGACGGAGCGACGCGGCGAGGCCAGCGAGGATCGCGCATGAATAAGGGCGTCTGGTGCATAGCGCCGCCGCAGTGGCCAGGGCGATGGCCAGACCGGTCTCGAGCCCGCTGACGGCGTGCGCAGCCACCGGCACGACCAGCGCGAGGAGAGCGAGCGACGCCACCTTGACCGCACGCGAAGCAGGCGCGCGACCGATGGCTCCTCCGAGCAACGCCGCCGCGCAAAGCCAGCTCACAAGATTCATGTACTTTGCACGCATCAAGACGGTGATCGCATCACCGTGCGCGAGCGGCGCTAGCAACCATGGCCAGGGGAGCGGCGTCACGCCGTCGGTCACCGGGCCGGCGACGTTGAAGCGGTAGCCGGCACCGTCGGCGAGATGCCGCGCATAGCGCACGGGAATGAGCGCGTCATCCACCGTGAAGTTCCACAGGAAGAGCGACGGAAGGAGACCTGCGACCACGGCCATGAGCGGCCACACCGGAAGTCGCGCCATGCGGACGCGCTACCAGCCCCTTTCGCGCGTGTCCAATCCTTGCGATTTCCGCAGAAAACTAGGGCGCGAGAGCGTCCTCTTCCTACGCTTCGTTCATCGACGCTGCGGCCTGTCCACGAGCCAGCGCGCCGACCCCCTACCCATGATGCGAAGCTTCGAGATTTCCCTCGCGCCCGAGCCGTTTACGCCCGCCAATGATCCCGAGGTCGCGCCTTCATCACTGAAGCGCGCGCCTCCGTCGACGCCGCCCGCGCGGGAGGTGCTCGACATCTTCATTGGAGGGGCGAACGTCACGGCGCGGGTCGCCGATCGTCACGCCTCCGCGGTCCTGCGCGATCTCGGCCTCGCACTGGCCACGCTCGCTCCGAAGCCGCGCGGAAAAGTGATCGTCCGGTTCTACGACGACCCTTGGGAGCTGTGCGTCGAGAGGCTGGGTGCGATCGCTCTGCTCAGCGTCTACCGTGCGGGCGGCGAACCGTACGTCGCCGTGTACGACGCGCGCGTCCCCTTCTCGGAGGTCGTCGACAGCGCCAAAAGAGCCATTTTTCAGGCTCTTGAAAGAGGTTCGGGGCCCGCGTCCGTCATCCTCGAGCTCCGCGCCGCGCTCGATGCTCTCGAAGTTCCCGACGGCGTTGCGCTGGCCCGCGCCCTCTCTGATCCGCCGGTTTCGACCGTTACGATCGATCTCGAGCGCGACGTGCCTATTGCTTTCGGCGCCGACTTTTTCCTTCGCGACAAGACGGGTGAGCGCGCGATCGACGATGACGGCGGGAGCGCGCACGAAGCCTCGAGCGTCGAGCGCGCCGACTTGCACGCTCTTCTCTTTCGCGGACGGATGCGAGCGGAAGTTCGGGGACGCGCCGTCGATCTCGGCGAGGCCCACCCCTTCTTGGTGGCCGAGCGCCTGGTCGCCATGTCGCGGCGAGCGCTCGAAGCCTGGGAGCACGGACAGGCGCTCTTCGTCCGGTCCGAAGCGGGAGGCGTCGTGCTCGGCGTGCGGCTGACGAGCGACGGCGAAGCGGCCCTCACCCTCGGCGGCGCGGCGCATGTCACTTTTCCGTCTCTCGCCGTGCCCGATCTCGTCGAGGCCTCGCTCGCCTTCGGACGCGCGCTCGTCCGCGCTCTGCTCCGGCGTCACCGTGCCGAATGCATGAATTTACGGCTGAGCGCGTTCCGCAGGCAACTCCGCGAGATGAGCGACGCTCTGCGCGAGGTGTGCCGGGAGGACTCGAAGATCAACCTTACGCCCGGCCCCTACCGCGCCTTCGTCGAGGTCTCTGCGGCGAAGAATGGCGTGCAGCAAAGGCCGCTTCCGCCCACCCGCCTTCGCTACGTGCAGCGGTGGCGCGCGCTCGTTCCGGGGATCGATCTCCGGGGGACGTTCTTGTGCGGCGATCGTCTCCTAGTCGGCTCAGCAACCGAAACGTTCTGCCTCGACCGCGCGACCGGTGAGGTTCAGTGGCGCGTTCCTACGAGCCGCGCGACCAGCGTCGTCACGCCCGGAGGTATCGCGCGCCTCGCGCCCGATGGCGATCTCGAGGTCCTCGATTTCGGAAATGGCGAGGTCACCATGCGCACGCACCTCGCACCGCGACTCGGCGCCCCCCCGGTCGGCGCCGTCGTGCACGTGCCCGGACTCCCTCGCCTGCTCATCGTTACCGAAGGTGAGCGTCACCTCGTTGCTCTCGATCTCGCGTCCGGTGAGCCGCGCTGGCGATTCGCGTGGGGACGCGGCGGCTCTCTCCGTCTAAAGCGCCAAGGCAAGCTCCTCTACGTCGCGAGCGGAGACAGCGGGCTCGCCGCGCTCGATGTCCAAACAGGCAGTGTCGTCTGGCGCCTGCGGAATCGCCTTCGATTTCGCTCCGCGCCGACCGTCGACCACGACGCGCTCCTCGCCCTCGCCGGGGGCGTGAACTCCGCCTCCGAGCTGGTGTGCGTGGATCCCTATTCGGGTCAGGCACGCTGGACACGAACGCTCCACGCAGGCTCGGCCCCCTGCACCGTCGAAGGAACTCCTCTCGTGTGTGGACGCGTCGTCGCCGTCGCCGTCCGCGATCGTCACGGCCTCAAGCTGATGGCCTTCGCTCTCGACACGGGAGAAGCTCTCTGGGCAACGGAGGGCCCGATCGCCCCGGTCGGTACCTCCTGGCTCGCGGTCGACGATCTCTTCATCGGCAACTCCCCTACCGGCGAGCTCTTCGCGATCGACGCCGAGGAGGGCAAGGTCCGCTACCGCCACGTCCTCGGTCGCGTCCTCGAGTCGGACGTCCCTCGTCGCCTCGAGCCCGTGCTCCGCTCGGGCGCCCTCTTCGTCCCGCACACAGACGTCCACGTCTTTCGCCCGCACGACGGCGTCCTCTTGGGCACCATCGGCCCCTGCGATGCCATCCCCGATCTGCTTCGCGTCGACGAACGCTGCGACGTTTACATCGCCGAGGACAGCGGTCACCTCGTCTCGTTTGGCGTCGGACCTAGGCTTTCGCTCGTCAAGTGAGCGCTGCGCGGGCTTCTTAGGCCACCCCCCCCTTTGCCCGGGCTAGGGGGTGTGGGTTATGCCTCTGCGGCGAGGGTCATTCACAGTGAGCGAGTGGGATACTCCCGTCGTCGGTGACGCACGACATACCGCCGCACTTGCAATCGAAGCGAACCTTCTTGCCCGCGATGCACGTCGTGATGGTGCTGCCGTTGCACTGGTTTTGCCCGAGTGAGAAGGGGCTGCACTGATCGGTGTTGGTGACGCAGAGTGGCTTTCCCTCGGCTTGCGAGCAGCGGCGTCCGATGGCGGCGCAATCGAGCTGGGAGACTGTGGAGTTGCCGTTGCACGTCTCCACGAGGTTGCCGACGCACTTGTTCACGAAGAGGGCGACGTTGCATTTTTGGTAGCTGCCTTCGGTCAGGCAATCGAACTTGTGGCTGGCGTCAGGACCGGCGTCGCCGCAGACGCTTCCCACGGCTTGGCAGCTGAAGCTGACGTCGATCTGGGTGTCCTTGGCGCAGTCGTAAAAGTTTCCGGAAATCGGATCGCACGACGTCACACGGTACGGGCAGGTTCCGAGCGGATCCAGCTGACCGCACCCCACGATGCCGCCCTCGTCGACCAGACAGCGCGCGCTCCCACCATAGCTCGCCGCCGCACAATGAAAGGCCACGCTGTCGACGCAATCGATGCCCGAGGTTCCCTCACAATGATCTTTCGCGATCGCACCGTCTGCGCCGCCGTCGCAGCGCGGGTCTCCGCTGAAGAAGGCTTCTACGGCCAGGCAGCCCGACGCCGCTTCGCATGTGGTGGCTCGCGCGATGCATTGCAGGCTCGCCTGCTGTATGCCGCGCCCAACGCGCGTTGGAGGGACCGGGCCGGCAAGCCAATTCATGCATAGTGCAAAGTTCGTATCGCTCCCGATGAGGCCGAGCGATGACTCGAAATTGAGCTCGAGATTGGGACACTTGAACATCCAGCTGCAGGCACGCGCAGCCTCGGTGAGCGAAAGGTAGCCGTCGTTCGTTCCGAGGCACTGGTCCACGGGCGCCGCGTCACCGTCGCTTCCTCCTTCCCCGGCATCGAATGCGTTTGCGCCGTCGGCAGCAGAAGGAACCTCGAGCCCATTGAAGACCGTGCACGACGCCACTTGCACCGTCGTCACGGCGAGCCCGAGGACGCCGGCGGTTGCGAGATGAGTTCGTAGCGAACGACGTTTCAAGGGGGGCTCCCGTACGGATTGTCTTGGAGGTCTCGCGGGCGGTCCGGAACGACGGGGCCGGTGGGGAGCTTCCTCGGAGTTTGGCCCTTGCTGAGCGGCACCACCACCAGCCGAATCTCGCGTGGCCCACGGGCATCGGCATCCGCGCGTGCCACGCGGCCACCCACGAGCTGCGCTTCGAGAAAGACCGAACCTGCCCACGGCGCCATGAACACGTGAGCGCGGCCGTTTTCGAAGTCGATTCGCCGCGCGCTCCCGCCGGTGCGAACGCTCTCGATGGGCGCATCAGCAGTCAAGACGAGCTCTACGTCGTTCGACATGCCAGGAGAAGATACGGTGGTGACGGGCTGCAGCGGAGCGGCGACGACGATAGGCACGGGATGCGGCTCGCGTCCGAGAAACGTCGTCCCGAGCTTCAGCGCCACGCCCACGATGATCACGCCGCCGGCGATGACCCAAATCGACGCGCCCGGCCGCTGGGCCTCGGCCGCAGGCACGGCGACGTCTCTTTCGTTCGCTGCGGGTCTTGTCTTCGAGAAGGTGGGCTCGACGAGAACCGCGGACACGGTAGGGATGTGGACCCCGCTCTCGGTCTCCGGAAGCGCGCCGTAGCCCGCCGGAGATCGCGACGTGACGGGAAGCGACGCGCTGGACGCCGTCACCGGAGGGACCTCGCGCTCCGACGATCGTACTTGTCCGTCGACGGCCGTGGGCGAGCCGTGCGCGCCGACCATCGAAAACCGGCGCTTCGGCATGCGACCTTCGAGGATGCCTTGCAGCTCCTGCGCGCGCTCGGCGAGCCGCGGCCCACAGTGCTCCACCATGAACGCAGACACTTCACGGACGCTTGCGGGAGCGACGGCACTTTCCAGTGCGTCCAAGAACTCCGCAGCCGTCTGGTATCGCGTCTTGGGATTTCGTTCGAGCGCACGAAGGACCACTGCGTCGAGCTTGGGGGTGATCGAAGAAAGGATCGACGACGGCGCGGGAATGGGCGCGTCCATGATCCGACGCATCGTGTCGAGCTCGTTCTCGCCGCGAAAGAGGCGCTTGCCGACAAGCGCTTCGTGGAGAGTCACTCCACAAGCAAAGATGTCGACGCGCCGATCGGACGGCAACCCTGAGGCCTGTTCGGGCGCCATGTACGCGAGCTTGCCCTTCAGGCTGCCGGTCTTGGTTTGGGTGAGTCGGTCAGCAGCGTGCGCGATCCCGAAGTCGATGAGACGGGTCGCGCCGTCTTTGCCGACGATGATGTTCTGGGGGCTCACGTCTCGGTGGACGAGCTCCATTGGCTCGCCACGCATGTCGAGTGCCTGGTGCGCGGCGTGCAGACCCGCCAGGGCGTCGGCGATGATCCGCACCACGATTCGCGCAGGGATCCCCACGTTTTTTGCTTTGCTGAGCAGCGTCGAGAGCGCCACGGATTCGATGTACTCCATCACCAGCAGGAGCTCGTTCTCGCTCTCCACAACGTCGATCACCGCCACCACGTTCGGGTGGTGAATGAGAGATGCGATACGCGCTTCATCGGTAAACATGTCCGTGAACTCGCGGTTTCCGAGGAGATGCGGATGCACGCGCTTGAGGACGACCAGCCGCTCGAAGCCCTTCGCGCCGACATGACGCGCAATGAACACAGTCGCCATCCCGCCCGAGGCGAGCTCGAGCAGCGGCTCGTAATTGCCGAGGCGCAGAGAGTTCGCCATCGAGTCCGTGGCGCGCATCAGTCGAAGGTCCCGCCGTACGAGACGCTGCCCATCCCGATTCCAACGCTGCGTGCCGGCTGGGGCGCGCTCCAGTCGACGAAGAAGATCGCGGCGACGCCGGTCAGCACCGCAACGCCCGCGGTCACCCCCACGATCACGTTGGTCCGGACCTCTTTGCTGCGGCCGCTGTCGAGATTCGCCTGGGTGGGCGAGGCGTCGTATTTCGTCTTCTGGTTATTCGTGTCGGTGCCCGACCAGACGCTCAAGGCCACACCGACGACGGTGAGCGCGGCCCCCCCATACACGGCAACCTTCGGCACGGCCTTCACCGGATTGACGGGCGCGACCGTCGGCCGCGGGTCGTCCTCGATGGGGGCGACGACGACCACCGGAGCGGCGGGAGCGGGGACGTCGAGGGCCACGCTCGCCACCTCGCCCACGCGCACCGTCGACGTCTGCCGAGCCTCGAGCTGCGCGGATTTTCCGGTGATCAGGTGCTCACCCGGATTTACGTAGAGGCCTAGCTCGACCTGTCCCGCCTCGAGCACCACGCCGTCCACCGCGACCGAGCCGACGCCACGCGCAGGATGAATCTCGAATTTTCCGAGCTTGAGAGCGAGCTCGCGGAGCGCGTTGGTCGCGGTGTCACGGTCGCGTGTCTGGACAGGAGCTTCGTCGAGATAGCGGGAGTACAGGTTCGCTGCCCGCGCGAGCTCACCGGCTTTTTGCCAGGCCCGCGCGGCGTTGTAGAGCGCCGAGTAGTGCGGCTTGTCGTGGTACGCCTTCTCGAACGCGTCCCCCGCGTGACGAAAGTCACCGGCCGCGTACGCACGCTGCCCTTCGGCGAACTCAACGGCCGCCCGGTGGTCGCTCGTCTCGGCGACGACATGGTGGGACCAGAGCACGGAAGCGAGCGCCAATGCCGAGATACCCGCGCGCAGAGTTAGCCCCATTCTTCAGCCATGGATTGTACCGACTCCCCATAAAAAAGCTCGTTTCCTGGGCCCTCAGGTGGCGTTGTGCATCAGGCGCTTCAAGGGAAGCACCAGGACGAAGAGCACCCCGGCACCGACGAACGAGGTGACGACGAAGAGATTGAAGTACTCGGTCGGAGAAATTTTTCCCCAGGTCTCGCCGATGGCGCCGCCCGCGTATTGCGCCACGGAGCTCGACAAGAGCCAGACGCCCATGAAGAGCGACGCGAAGCGCGCAGGTGCCAGCTTAGTGACCATCGAGAGGCCCACCGGCGACAGACAGAGCTCGCCGAGCGTTGCCAGCAAATAGCTCAAAAATAGCCAGAACCCGCCGACGCGGGCGGCTTCGCTGTCCTTCGCGAGCTCACGAAGCGCGGACTTCCAGGCTGGCGGCGCGCCCTCCGCAAAGAGCTGGGTGCGCGTTGGCGCATCGATCGCTCCGGCAACGTGCAAGGTCTTCGTCGCCGGGTCCCAGGTGCCGAACGACGGCTTGTAGTCAGGTGGAGCGCCCTCCAGAACCTGGGTGACCGGTGACGCCGCCGAAGCCTTTTCCGAGGCCGCGACCAGCTTCGTGATTGCTTCGGTGTACTTCGGATCGGCGCTCTCCTTGAGGGCGAGATTCACCACGTACGGCGGAAGCACTCCCTTCACCACCAGCTCGTGCGACGCCGGATCGTAGCGCAGTCGGCCCGCGTCCATCTTGGACACGTCGACGCCGCCCGGAAGGATCGCCAGCGGCGTCCGAGCCTCTCCGCGATTTTCGAAGATCGCCGCGCCGACCATCGCCAGGAACGAAAGGGCAATGAACACCATCGCGATGCCCATTTTCATCGGCGTCGACGGCTCTCGCTTTGCGCGCGCCAAACGCACCCACATCCACGCGAAAATAGGCGCGAAGACGACGATGCAGACCGCGTTCACCGACTGAAACGACGCGGCCGAATAGGTGTAGCCGCCGAGGTGACGGTCGGTGTGAAACTCCGCCCACAAGTTGAGCGCGTTGCCCGCCTGCTCGAAAGCCATCCAGAAGAGGACGACGAAAATGAAGAGCGAGAAAATGACGATGCTCTTGTCGCGCGCGGCACCCTTGATGGTGAGGAGCACGGCGGCCATGGCCCCCGCGATGATCGAAAACGCGACCGGCATGAAGAGCTCGGTGAGGGTCGCCTGGTGATTGACGAGGAGATAGATGTACTTCGCAGGTACCGCCACGGCGATGAACATCATGAGAAACGGCATCACCTTGGCGACCACGCCGGCGGCGCCGCCAGCAGCCGGTTTCGCCTCGTCGGCGTCCGGCACTTTCTCTTCTGCGGCCTTTTCCGTGCCCACAGCGAGGGTGTTTCCCGCCGCAGCGACGTCCTTCATGATCTGCTTTTGGCCAAGAAGAAACGTACCGAGGCCGATCACCATGCCCACCCCGGCCGCGCCGAAGCCGTAGTGGAAGCCGTAGTGCGACTGCAGCCACTCGCCGCATACGAGGGGAGCGAGACCTGCTCCCAGGTTGATGCCCATGTAAAAGATGGTGAAAGCGCCGTCTCGCCGCGCGTCCCCTTTTTTGTACAGCTTGCCGACGAGAGTGGAGATGTTGGGCTTGAAAAATCCATTCCCCAAAATAAGGAAGGCGAGCGCCGCGTAGAACATCGGGAGCGGCTCGAAGGCCATCAGAAAATGGCCGATCGCCATGAGCACGCCACCAATGATGATCGCGGCTCGAAGCCCCAGATAGCGATCAGCGAGGAAGCCGCCGATGAGCGGCGTCAGGTAAACCAGGCTCGTGTACCACTTGTAGACCGCCGACGATTCCTGCGGTTGCCACCCGTGATGCTGCACCAGGTAGAGCACGAGGAGCGCGCGCATACCGTAGTAACTGAATCGCTCCCACATCTCCGTGCCGAAGAGGATGTAGAGGCCGCGCGGATGGCCCTTCGGGGTGTCGGCAGAGGCATCGAGCAGGTTTTCGGTGGTAGTGGTCATGGCGCGTCGACATGTGGAAACCAAGCGCCGTCGGCTGTCAAGCCGTGCGCGCTCGCTCGTCAAGGAATGCTCTTCTCCGTGCTGGGGTCGTCGTAGGCTCGGTGTCGTGAGCCGACCGGACAACGACGCAAGCGATGCGACCGCTCTTTCGCGATTGGGCTACGCGCAGGAGCTGGTGCGCCGCGTGGGCGGATTTTCGAGCTTCGCGATCAGCTTCTCGATCATCAGCGTTCTCACTGGCGTGATGACCACGTACGGGGTGGCGCTGGCCGGCGGAGGGCCCGCGGCGCTCGGCTATGGGTGGCCGATCGTGTGCGTGGGAACAATGTTCGTGGCCCTGGCGATGGCCGAGCTAGCGAGCGCGTTTCCGACGGCGGGCGCGCTCTACCACTGGTCGGCGCTCCTCGGCGGTCCGGGGTGGGGATGGTTCACGGCGATGATGAACCTCGCCGGGCAGTGCGCCATCGTCGCCGCGATCGACCTCGGGTGCGCGCAGGCTCTCGCCGCGACGCTCCGCATTCCCACGTCGCTGACGATTCCAATCCTCGTGGCGATTCTCGCATCGCACGGACTCATCAACGCTTTCGGAGTTCGCTTGGTCGCGTGGCTCAATTCATTTTCGGCGACCGTGCACATCCTCGGGGTGATCGTCCTCGTGGGCGCGCTCACCCTGTTCGGCCGTGCGCAGCCCGCATCGTTCCTGGGAATGACAGGCTTCACCACCCGCCCCGACGGCGTCTACCCGCTCGGCTTCTTGAACGCGCTCCTCCTCGGCATGTGGACGTTCACGGGCTACGACGCGTCGGCCCACGTCAGCGAGGAGACGCACGATCCATCGCGCCGCGCTCCCTGGGGAATCGTGTCTGCGGTGGGCGTCAGCGCCGTCGCCGGCTATGCGCTCGTCGTGGCCCTCACCCTCGCCGTAAAAGATCTCGGCGAAGCAGCCAAGGACACACAACCTGCACTCTACATTCTTCGCGCGTCGTTCGGAGAGCGCGCGGGCAACGTGGCGATGGGCCTCGCGATCGTCGCCATGTGGTTCTGCGGTCTGTCTTCGGTCACCAGCGCGTCGCGCACGCTGTACGCCTTCGCGCGCGACGGCGGGCCGCCGGGATCGATGGTCCTGCGTAAGGTGAGCACGGCATTCAACACGCCGATTTCGGCGATCCTCGCGACGGTGATCATGCCGCTCGCGCTCGTGCTCGTCACTTCTCCCTTCAGCGACGCGGTCTTTCTCGCGGTGGCCTCGCTTGCCACGACCGGCCTCTACGTTTCGTACGGCACGCCCATCGCCCTCGGTGCCATCGCTCGGAAACGCGGCGTGTGGCGCCACCGCGGACCGTGGAACCTCGGTCGATGGGGAGCTCTCGTGGCATGGCTTGCCGTGGCCTGGTCGCTGGGTGTGCTGGTCGTCTGCTGCCTTCCCCCGAACGGAACCGCCGGATTCCTCCTCGCTGGAGTCGTGCTCGCGATCGTCGTCCTCTACGTCGCCACCGCGCGAGGGAAGTTCACGGGGCCGCGCGTGACAATCGCTTCTGTCGAAGAGGCCTCCAGGTGATGCGGAAAGAAGGTCGGGAGTCGCCGACGCCCACGCGTCGTTGACCGGAGGCGTGCGCGTAGCCACTTGGACGCGAGATGGGCAGCGACGAGGGCGCTGATGATGTAGGCGCAGCGGAAGTTCTCGGCGATGATGGCCGCGAGGTACTCCGTCCGAGGCACGTGGTGACCGTCTTCGTCTACGACGTGGTCCTCGATCGGCTCGAGCCGGCCTTCAAGGCGTACCTCCGATTCGACGAGACACCGTTCCAAGGGGAGCGACATCCAACCCCTGATGGCCGAGAAGAAGCAGGCGGCGGGCGCGCCCGGGGAACCCTCGGAGAGTGACGCATGGCCGAGGGTCGATCCTTCGCTCGATGACGTCAACGTGCGCTTCCACGCCGCATACGACGAAGCGCGACGGCACGCCGAGCGCTCCGGACCTGTGGTGGTGGTGCTCGCCGACAGTCTCGTCGTGTGCCGCGGCGACCATCGCCAAGAGATGCGGTTCACGCGTCCAGTGTTTCACGTCATCAAATCGGTGGCTCATGCCCCGCTCGCGATTTTCGCTCTCATGCATCCGAGGGGCACGCGTCCGATGGACTGGCCGACGCGGGACCGACTCCGGGTGACGAGAGACGTCTTGAAAGCGTCTCTGCCGCGCCTCGCTAACTGGGAGCTCGATCCCCAAGCCCTCGCGACGCTCACCGGCGTGGTCGAGCGCTCGCTCGCATTCGTCGAGGGCGTCATCGATCGCGGCCACTGTCGCGAGGACGAGCTCGACGACTTTGCGCGCGCTAGCGGGCCCGGGATGCTTCGGCTCACGGACGTCGCGACCCGCGTGCAGCTCGACGCGCTCGCCGCGCAGACGACGGCGGTGCTCGACGCCATGACGGACGAGGAGCGGAGCACCTTCCAGGTGGTCGTCACCGGAGATCATCAGGCGCGGGTCCGGAGCCTCGGCATGCAGTACTTCACGAAGCTGCTCGGAGAAGCTTCCGGTGGCGAGCAGCGCGTCGCCTACGGTGAGGGTGTCGCCGACGCCGATGAAGCGATCGCTCTCGTCGGGACACGAAAGCTCGATCGGGCCATCGCTAGCGCGTTTTTTGGGGATCCGGAGCGGCTTCAGCGAGACGTTCTCGGAGACGCCGTGGCAAAGGTGCTCGCGGGGGGCGGCGTGGAAGCTCCGCCGTCGAGGGGCAATGTCACGCACCGTGGCGCGTGATGCACGCGTAGTCTGGCCGCACGATGAGGATCTCCAACTACGACGCGATCCAGCCGGCGCTCTGTCTCGACATCGCGAGCGTGATCCTCGAAGGCTTCGACAAGCACTACCGCCTCTTCCGCGAGCGAAGCTCCAACGCCAAAGACCGCTTCGAGCGGTCCGACTGGAAGGCCGTGGTCGACGCCAGCCGCGCGCGCATCGGAATGTACGATTTGCGGGTCGCGGAGGCGGTTGACGCGGTGCGCGAGCGATTCCCGGACGCGGGCCGGGAAGACGTGCTCTGGCATCACATCAAGCTCGCGTTCATCACCCTGCTCTACGAGCACGCTCAGCCGGAGTGCGCCGAGACCTTCTTCAACTCGGTCGCGCGACGCCTGCTCGACCGCCGCTACTACAACAACGACTGCATCTTCAGCCGCCCCGCAATGTCGACCGAGCACATCGATGGCGAGCGGCCCACCTACCGTTGCTACTACCCGGACGATCCGACGCTCGGCGACGCGTTTCGCGCCATCCTCGAAGACTTCGGTCTCAAGAACGAGTTTGAGGATCTCCCGCGCGACATCGAGTACGTGCGCCGCGCCATCGCCGAGCATTTTCCCGACGGCTACAACCGACTCCGCAGCTTTCAGATTCAGGTGCTCTCGTCGCTCTTCTTTCGACAGAAGGCGGCCTACGTCGTGGCGCGCGTGCTCAACGGCACGAGGATCGATCCCGTCATCGTTCCGCTGCTCAAGAATGACGAAGGCAAGATCTACGTCGACACGATCCTGCTCGACAGCGAGAACGTCGGGCGCGTCTTCACGCTCGGCCGCGCCTATTTCATGGTCGACATGGAGGTGCCGTCTGCGTACGTCGACTTCCTCGCGTCGATTGCGCCATGGAAGCCGAAGGCCGAGCTCTACACGGTCGTCGGCCTTCAAAAGCAGGGAAAGACGCTCTTTTTTCGGGATATGACCCGCCACCTGCGTCACTCGACGGACACGTTCGTGCTCGCACCAGGCACCAAAGGAATGGTGATGCTGGTCTTCACCCTGCCCTCGTACCCGTACGTCTTCAAGGTGATCCGCGACTGGTTCGAGCTGCCGAAAGACAGCGATCGCGGTCTCGTGGAGAGCAAGTACCACTTCGTGAAGCACCACGATCGCGTCGGTCGCATGGCGGACACCCTCGAGTTCGCGCACGTTGCGTTTCCGAGGGCGCGCTTCGCACCCGAGCTGCTCGTCGAGCTGCTCCGCGTCGCACCCAAGACCATCGAGATCTCCGGCGATCACGTGATCGTCGAGCATCTCTACATCGAACGACGCCTCACTCCGCTCAACCTCTTTCTCGCGAACCCAGACAACGAGGCGCGCGTCTCCGAAGCGCTGGGCGAGTACGGCAATGCGATCCGGGAGCTCGCGAACGCCAATATTTTTCCGGGTGACCTTCTCTTGAAGAACTTCGGCATGACGCGCTACGGACGGGTCGTCTTCTACGACTACGACGAGATCTGCGAGCTCACCGATTGCCGATTTCGCCGCTTGCCCAAGGCGCGCGACAACGACGAGGAGATGGCGAGCGAGCCCTGGTTCAACGTCGAAAAGAACGACATTTTTCCCGAGCAGTTTCCCACGTTCCTCGTACCCAACGGCAGACCACTCGAGCTCTTCATGGCGCACAACGCCGATCTCGCCGACGCCGCATTTTGGGTGGCCGCTCAGGAGCGGGTGCGCGAAGGCGTGGTCGAGGACACCTTCCCCTACCCACAGGCCGTCCGCTTCAAGAACCGCTTCGGGTCGGAGTGAGTCGCCGCTATCGGCGCGGAGGTTGGGCGAAGCGAGGGTCCGCGCCCGGGAAGGAGCTTGCGGTGTCGCGGGTCTCGAGCTCGCGGTCCGTGTAAGCGGAGAACGTGTCGCCGCGCTCGGCGAAGAAGGCCACACCGATCACGCCCACGTTGCGGGCGCTCCCGATCTGCGCGGCATACGAATCTGCGACGCGAGCGAAGCGGAACGCGGCGACGGCATCTTGGCTCTGCCGGAAACCGTCGATCTCGAGCGTGGCGAAGGGCATGAGAACGTAACCGCGGTTGCCAGGAGTACCCGGCTGCCCGTTGATGACGTCGAGACCATCGACGGTAGCAACGGTCTCGAAGCGGTGGCCGGTGTGGTTGGTGACAGAGATGGTGTAGCGCGCGCCGATCGTGCCCATGACGTACGTGCGGTCGCCGACGTGCGCGGCTTCGAGCGGCTCTCCGTTGCCGTCGCGAATCGAAACGCTGATGGCCCCACCCGCTGCGCTCACGTCGCGAAAATGCGGGGTGCGGTCGGCGTGGTAAGCGATGAGGGCAACGACGCCTGCGCGGTCGTTGTAGTGAAGGGCGGCGGCGGCGAAGGGGCGATCGCTGTCCGCGCGAACGAAGCTGACGTCGTGCACCCGCGAGGAACGGCTCTCTCCCCACTCGGTGCCGAGGCCGGGCCGCTGGCGTGGCTCAGGAGCTGGGCTCACCGGCGCCGGTTGCCCGGAGACGCTCGCCGTACGGGGCGCGCTCGACTCGCTCAGCACGTTCACGGAGCCGCCCGCAGGCGCTCCATCGGCCACGGGAGCGTACCGCGCGGACAGCTGCGACGGACTCTCTGCCGCTTTGGACGAACCACGCATGGCGCTGCCGCCCCCGCAGCCAGTCAGCAGGAACATTACCAAGCAGCACCACGTCAGAAGCTTTTGCATCTTGTCCTCCGTAAGCGACGGAAGCGCCCGTCGTATGGCTTCAACGGACGAGAAGCGTGGCCCTTACACCTTCGATTTCATTTTTGGGGCCGCCCTTGCTCTACCCTTGTTTCCAGCGTCAAAAGCAGGCTCTTCAGGTGCGGCTCACCCCCGAGCGGCGCGGGGAAATCATGGGGGTCGGGGAGATCCTTGATCTGCTTTGCCGCGCGGCCACACTGTCGGGTGGCGTCGCCGAGCGCCCTGCGAAACTTGGTGCGGTTGATCCCTCGGTGGTTCGTGCAGGCCAAGAGACGCCCACCCGGTGCAAGGATGGCAAGGGCGGCGATCGCGAGCTCGGTGTAGTCGCTCGAGGCAACGAAGCGGCGTGCGCGGGTCGTGGAGTAGCTCGGCGGATCGAGGATGACGAGATCGAAAGTTTCGTTCCTTCGCGCCGCCTTCGCCAGCCATCGGAACGCATCTTCGGCCACGAAAGAGTGCTCGCCGCGATCGAGGAGCCCAGCCTCCTTCATGGCGTCGCGACCGCGCTCGAGCGCAAGAGGAGACGCGTCGACACTCACCGTGCGAACCGCGCCTCCGGTCACCGCGGCAACCGTGAACGCACACGTATAAGAAAAAAGATTGGCAACCGACAGACCCGCGGACATGTGACGCACGCTCACCCGGTTCGCGCGCTGATCGAGAAAGATGCCGGTGGAGAGGCCGTCCGCAAGACGCGCGCGGTAGGACACCCCTTCTTCGAGGACGGTCAGCTCCTCCGGCGCCGGCGAGCCCCGCACCGGCATCTTCGGCGCGACGTCCTCCCGATGCGTATCGACCAACGTGTTGGCCTGCTTCGGACGAAGCTTTAAATAAATGCCGTCTGCACCGATGGCGTGCAGCTTATCGAGGACGCGCTCGCGCCGCGCTGGGTCGCCCCAGATTCCGTCGTAGAGCTGAGCGACGAGGTGCTCGCCATAGACGTCGACCGCGAGTCCTGGGAGCGCGTCGCCCTCTTCATTGATCAAACGAAAGGCGGTCGTCGCGCGCGACGTGCCCACGGATCGCCCGAGCGCGAAGCGTCTATCCACGGCGCGGCGAATGGCGCGTTCGAGGGCCCGCTCGTCGTCGTAGATGCGCTCTTTCAGATCTCCGTGACGCATCCAAAGCTCGAAATCGTCGGGAATGGGCGCGCTGAACGTGACGCGCTTCTTCGTCGTCGGATGCAGGAGACTGAGCGTGTGCGCGTGAAGGAGGAGCCGCGGCGCGGGGGGGCCTCCGTAGATGGGGTCGCCGGCGATCGGTGCGCGGGCGTGAGCGAGCTGCACACGCGCCTGGTGAGTGCGACCCGTCTCGAGGACGAGCTCGAGGAGTACACGCCCTTTTTCACGGCGTCGCACCTTCACGTGGGTGACCGCGACCTTCGCCCCCTTGCTCTTTCCATGGACGACCCGCATCGCGCCGTTCTCGTCCGGCTCGAGGGCATCGCGGAGGGTGACGCTCCCCTTCTCGGGCCAGCTCGCCACGCAGGCGAGGTAGGTCTTCTCGACGCTTCGTCCCTCGAACTGGGCTGCTACCTGGGGGTTCACGTCGCGCCGGCGCGTCATCATCAAGAGCCCCGAGGTGTCGCGATCGAGGCGCTGGTGGACGCCGAGATACGGATCTTGTCCGCGGGCGACGAGCCATGCGCGAAGGCGGGTCACCACGTCGTCGGGGAGCGACGGATCTGCCGCCTGGCTGGGGACGCCTACCGGTTTGGCGATCGCGAGAAGCGCACCATCATCGTGGAGAACGTAGGAGTCCTCGAAGTCCGGCCAGACCCGCGTGCGATCCATACCCAGCTAGCGGACGGGGCCGGGATGGTAGCTCGTCAGGATGCGATGATCGGGCTCGATTCCCGTCTCTTTCAGCTCCACGAGCTCGGTGTCTCGCTCGAGACGATCGAGCCCGCGCTTATGGAGGACGAGAGTGACCACCTCTTCGCTCTTCTTGCCCGCGCAAAGGACGCTGAGCTTGAGGGGAAGGCGGTAGCAGCGCGGGGCGTCGACGAACCGCACGCGCCGCGGCACGCCATCGAGCACCGGGACCTGCTTCACAGCGTCATCGAGGCGGGCGAAGAGCGGCGAAAGATCGTAGCGAAAGACGTGCTTGATGCGGCGCACGCCGGATGCGCTCAGCTCTTTCTGGGGCGAGACCGTCCCCTTGTGCACGTAGTGGATCACCGTCCCCGTCAGCGTCGCGCCGCTCCCAGGGTTCAGGGGATCGGGCCTGGTGCTCGTGACCTGATCGAACGACTCTCGCGCGCTCACGATCACATCGCGCTTCGGAAGGCGGCGCGCAGGCGCACGAAACCGGGCCACGCGCTGGGCGTAAAAGCGGTGAACGTTGCCGGAGATCCACAGGCGCCCAAGCTCTTTGATTCGGTCTTTCGCGGCGTAGACGAGCCCGGCACCGACCGCGAGCATCACGATCCCCGAGCCGACCGTGGTCGATCCGCTCGCCTGGCTTCGGTTGAGCAGGGCAATCTGCCATGCGAACGCCCACGTCGACGCCACGAGAGCAACGAAGGCCGCGACGTAGTTGTGAATCCGCTCTGCCACCCGGAACACCTCGGGCTCGAGGAAGAGGACTTCCTGGAAATGTTTTTTCAGCTGACTCGAGCGATCGAGGTAGCGTTCCAGCTGCGGCATCGATTTCGGATCCGCTCGAATGAAGGACCGCTCGCCTCGGTAGAGGAGCTCGCCTTCGAGCGCATCTGCCACGCGGGTCTCGACGGCCGCGACGAGCGCAGGGAAGCTTTCGGCATGGACCGAGTTGCTCGTGAGCATTTTTCCAAGGGAGCGTTCGGCGCTCGCAAGCATCTCGAGGAGTCGCACGCTCACGTACTCGTCGACCAGCTTGCGTTCTCGCTGGAGCTCCGGCGCTTCGCCTTCGACCGGCGTTACCATGCGCCTTCGCGCGTCGGCCGCCATGCAGAGCGCGCCCTCGATCCAGTGCAGCAGCGTCTCTTTCAGGTCGGTGGGAACCTCGGGAACGAGGAGCGAGGTGGCGAGGCGGCAGTGACGCGCAAACCCCTCGCTCGCGCGCGACAGACGATTGGCGAGGGTGACGGCGCCGCGGCGAAGAGAGTCGATGGAAACCGGTTCACCCGCGTTGACCGCCTCTGCGGGGCCATCGAGACGCGTGAAAGACTGGAGCTGATCCCAGGGCGCGTGGTCGGCAAACGCGTTCGAAGGGATGTCGAGGTCGACGTTGATCGAATAGGCGAGAGGCCCCTTCTCGGGGAGCGGAACGGAGACGCTCCACTCGAGGCGAGAGGCGTCGTGGATGCCAAGGCGGACCTCGACGTCCGGAAGAGCATCGGACTCTTCCGTGACGCTCGCCGTCGAGCGAGCAAGACCTGTGATTTGTGCGGCGGCCATCGCCGCTTAGAGCGCTCCCACGTTATCGAGAGATGCGCGACAAACCCGCGCTGCGCAAGGAAATACTACCTCTTCGACTCGAGTTCTTCCCAGCGTGTAGTGAGGGTGATTACCTCGCTGCGCGCGCGGTCGAGATCAGTCTGTACGCGTTTCGCGGCGTCGGCGCTGGAGCGGGCATCCGGCATAAATGCTTCGGTAAGCCTGCGCTCGTGCACGATGACCTTTTCCTCCGCCGCACTGATCATGGCGAGGATGCCATCGAGCTCGATCCGCTCGGAGTACGAAAGCGCTTTTTTCGGCGGCGGCTGAGATGCCTTGGTGGCGCGCGCCTTCGCCTGCGTGGCGACTTTCTCGGCGGCAAGGGCTTCGGCGCGACGGCGACGGTACGTGTCGTAGTCGCCCTGGTGGTGGACGACCTTGCCCTCTTCGAAGGCGAGGATCGAGGTCACCACGCGGTTGAGGAAGTAGCGATCGTGGGACACGACGAGCGCGCAGCCGGGCCAATTTTCGAGCATCTCCTCGAGTGCGCCCAGGGTCATCACGTCGAGGTCGTTGGTGGGCTCGTCGAGAAGGAGGAGATTCGCGCCGCGCCGCAGCGTCTTGGCGAGGGCCACACGCGCGCGCTCCCCGCCGGACAGAGAGCCTACTTTTTGGCGCTGTTTGGAGGGCTCGAAGAGAAACTGCTCGAGGTAGGTTCGGAGATCGATCTTGCGCGCGCCGAGCTCGACCATGCCCCCGCCGGTGGTCTCCGCCCCTTCGCGCTCGGCGACGTTGTCGTAAATCGACCAGCCGTCCACGAGCTCGCTCCGTGACTGGTCGAAGTACGCGAGGGTCGTTCGCTCACCTCTCACCACCTGGCCGGAGGTCGGAGCGAGCTCGCCGCTGACGAGCTTGAGGAGGGAGGTCTTGCCGACGCCGTTCGGACCGATGATCCCCACGCGATCGCCGGAGACCATGTGGAAGGTGAGATTGTCGATGAGGCGGCGGCCCGCGATGTCGAGGCTCGCGTCCTTGAACTCGAGGATGGTCTTTCCGATCCGCGACGCGTGAGCCTCGAGCGTCACCCGCTCGATCTCGCGCGGACCTTTGACGGCGATGGCCGCCTCTGCCCGCTGGATCCGCGCTTTTTGCTTCGTTGAGCGCGCCTTTGGTCCACGCGCCAACCACGCTCGCTCGCGACGAAGAAAATTCATGCGGTTCGATTCCGCGCGGCCAGCTTGGGCCAGGCGCTCCGCTTTTTGCTCGAGGTAGTCGCCGTAATTTCCTTCGTACGTCTCGAGCTTGCCGTGCTCGAGCTCGACGATACGCGTCGCGATGGCATCGAGGACGTAGCGATCGTGGGTCACGATCAGTACCGCGCCCTGAAATTTTTCGGCTAGGAGCTCTTCGAGCCACTCGATGGTGTCGACGTCGAGGTGGTTGGTCGGCTCGTCGAGGATCGCGAGCTGCGGCTCGGCGACAAGAAGCTGCGCGAGGGCCACGCGTCTGCGCTCTCCACCGCTCATCGTTCCTACGGCGCGATCGAGATCAACGATGCCCACCTTGTGGAGCATCTCTTCGACGAGGTGCTCGCGGTCCCATCCTCCGAGGTGCTCGACGCTCTCCGCGAGCTCGGCCTGCAGAGCCATTGCCGCCACGTCGGAGCCGCTCCCGATGGCCAAGGTCGCCTCGCCGTGACGCTTGACAGCATCGTGCCACGCGGTGAGCCCCTCGCCAACGAGGAGACGCGGCGTGGCCTTCGGATCGAGGTTCGGCTCTTGTGCGAGGTAGCGGATCGACGCACCGCGCTGCCGATCGATGACCCCGCCGTCGGAGGGCTCGAAGCCCGCGAGAACGCGCAGGAGGGTCGATTTCCCGGTTCCATTCACGCCGAGGAGGCCGATGCGATCCCCCTCTTCGACCGTCAGCGCGAGGTCGTTGAAGAGCGTTTGAGGGCCGTACGCTTTGACGAGATTGCGGGCGCTGAGGAGGGACATCGGCGGTGACTGTACTCGGAAAGTGCCCCGGCCCGAGGGCTCAACTGCGCTCAGCCAAGATCTCGCCCGTGCAGACGGTCAAAGAACGCGTTAGGTTGCGGGCATGAGTGACGACGTCCGAGCCCGCATCCAACAGCTGATCGAAACGAACAAGGTCATTCTGTTCATGAAGGGGACGAAGTCCTTTCCCCAGTGCGGTTTTTCGAACGCGTGTGTCCAGATCCTGAAGAAGGAAGGCGTGGCCTTCGAGACCGTCAACGTCCTCGCCGACCCACTCATCCGCCAGGGCATCAAGGATTTTTCGAAGTGGCCGACCGTCCCCCAGCTCTACGTAGATGGGAAGTTCCTGGGCGGATCCGACATCGTCACCGAGATGCACCAGTCGGGCGAGCTCTCCCGCGAGCTCGTCGCCGCCGGTCTGAAAGCGGCGTCCTAAGCCGCGGGGGCAGCCCTAGAAAGAAAGACCGCCGTCGACGTCGATGCAGCGGCCGTTGAAGTAGTCGCACTCGATCACGAATTTCACGCCGAGCCAGATGTCTTCGGGGACGCCGATCCGGCCCACCGGAATTGCCGCGACGAGGCCGTCTCGCGCTTTGGGGTTCATGCCTTTGGTCATGGGCGTCTCGATCATCCCCGGGGCGACGGCGCCGACACGGATCCCGAAAGAAGCGAACTCCGAAGCCCACGTGCGGGTGTTGGTTGCGAGTGCCGACTTTGCCGCGGCGTAGTTCGACTGCCCGCGGTTGCCGTAGCGAGCGATGCTCGAGATGTTGACGATCACCCCTTTTTCACCGCTTTCTACCATCTTCTTCACGGTGTCGCGGGCGAGGAGCGTGGCCCCGGTGAGATTCACCGCGATGACCGCGTCCCAGCTCTCCTTCGAGAGCACCTTCACCGCACCGGTCTCGCGATCCTTCTTTACGAGGAGACCGTCGCGCAGGATTCCGGCGTTGTTGACGAGGCCATTCAGGCCGCCCATTGCGCCGTGTGCCCACTCGACGAACGCGCCGACGTCGGCTTCGCTAGCCACATCGAGCTTCCGCACGTGGACCTTGCCCGGTCCCTTGGCGAGACCGGCAGTCTCGGCGAGCCCGGCCTCGTTCACGTCGCCAACCGCTACCTGTGCCCCTGCTTCGGCGAGGCGAAGGGCGAAGTGCTGGCCGAGTCCCTGCGCGCCACCGGAAACGATGATCTTCATGTCGCTAAGCTGCATGCACTCGCTCTTACCGCGATTTTACCAGACGAGCACGACGGGAATTCCCGAGTGACGCGATGCCCAGCGAAGGAGATGACGAATGCTCCCGCCAACCCCGAGGGCGGCCGCGGTGATCCACGATGAAAGATGAGGAAAGGCGAGAGCGTGAGCCATCGGTCGAGGCGCTCCGGAGCGGACGCGCGGTCTCATCAGGGCATGCACCCCGCGAAACGGGCAAAGTTCTTTCTTTCTTTGTGAAACGGTTCATGGGAGTTTCCGTCCGTGAAGCGCCGCATCACCATCGCTGCCCTGTCCATCGTCGTGACCGCCCTCTTTTTCGGGGCGTGCTCCAACGGCTCCGAGGGTGATCGCTGTGACGTCCGCAGCGACAACGGCGGAAACGACGAATGCCAAAACGGCCTGAAGTGCACGCCCGCCATTCAGCTCAATGGCAACGCGCAGCAGTCCGATCGTTGCTGCCCGCAAGATCGCTCGACCTCGGCCGCCGGCTCGGTGTGCGCCCTGGTGACGCCGTCGAACGGGCTCGGCGCAGACGGCGCGATCCCCGCAGAGGCCGCGGTCGCCGACGGACCGATCCTCCCCGATTCGGCCACCGACGCCCCGAGCGCGGCGGACGGCGGCGACGGCGGCTGATTCGATGCACGGCCTCGTCGGGTACGCGCAGGAAGCGCTGATGCTCACGATCCTGCTCTCTCTTCCGATCGTCGCGGTTGCGGCGCTGGTCGGCGTCATCGTGGCGGCGTTTCAAGCGGCGTCCCAGATCCAAGACGCGACCCTCGCGCACCTTCCGCGCCTCGTCGCGGTGATCGCAGCGCTCGCCGTCCTCGGCCCGTGGATGGGACACGAAGTGGCGAGCTTCGCCGAACGCGTCTTCACCCTCGCCGCGCGCTGATTGACCCGCCGCACGGCGTTTGGTACGTCCGTTTGAAGAATGACTGAATCCTCACTCAGTCGGGGCAAGCCGAAGAAAACGCCGGTTCGGATCAAGAACGGCCCGGCTGCAGGAGCGCGCGCAAAACCTGGCGACAAACGCGAGCGGATCCTTCTCGCGGCGGTGAAGGTGTTCGCGAAGAACGGATTTTACGCGACGCGGGTGAGCGAAGTGGCCAAGGCCGCGGGCGTCGCCGATGGCACGATCTACCTGTATTTCCGGTCGAAAGACGAGATTCTGCTGTCGCTCTTCGAGGACCGCGTGGAGAAACTTCTCTCGCACATGAAAAACGAGCTGGCGAAGCTGCCGGGCGCCTCTGCGAAATTCCGGCGGGTGATCGAGCTGCAGCTCGGGCTTCTCGAAGGCGAGCGCGATCTGGCCGAGGTGATCACGGTGATCCTCCGTCAGTCGACGAAGCTCTTGAAGGAGTTCGCCGCCCCGAAGTTCACCTCGTACCTCGACGCGATCGCCAAGGTCGTCGCCGAAGGGCAAGCGGACGGAGAGTTCCGCAAAGACGTCTCGCCGCATCTCGTCGCGCGCGCCACCTTCGGAGCGCTCGATGGAATCGCGCTCACGTGGGCGCTCGGTCGGGCAGAGCAGGGTGCGCTCGTGCGCTCGGCGCGTCAGCTCGCGGACGTGATGCTTCGTGGCCTCGCGCCCTGAGCGAAGGCAGCGATGAAAAAGCTCCGCGAACGCGCCCTCATCGTGAGACAGATTCGGAGCTTCTTCGTGGAGCGCGAATTTCTCGAGGTGGAGACGCCGATTCTCGTCCCTTCTCCGGGCCTCGACGTCCACCTGGATGCCTTCGAGATTGCGGGCTCGTCGCGTTACCTGATGACCTCGCCCGAGTACCAGATGAAGCGTCTGCTCGCCGACGGGTACGAGAAACTTTTCCAGATCACCAAGGTGTTTCGTAGGGACGAGAAGGGCACGCGGCACAACCCGGAGTTCACGATGCTCGAGTGGTACCGGGCAAACGCGTCCATGGAGGACGTGATGCGCGACACCGAGGAGCTCGTAGAAACGATCACCGCGGGCGAGGTGCGCGTCGGCGATCGGCGGATCACGGTGCGCGCGCCCTTCCCGCGCCTGACGGTGTGTGAGGCGTTTCAAACGTACGCCGGCGTGCCTGCAGACGAGACGCTGCGTCTCGCAGAAAATGACGAAGACGCGTTCTACCGGCTGCTCGTCGAGAAGGTCGAGCCGGGCATCGAGGCGCTCGATCATCCGCTTTTCCTCGGAGAGTATCCCGCCTCGCAAGCTTCGCTCGCGCGAAAAAAACCAGGTGATCCGCGGGTGGCCGAGCGCTTCGAGCTCTATGTGGCGGGCGTCGAGCTGTGCAACGGATTCGGCGAGCTCACCGATCCCGTCGAGCAGTGCGCGCGCTTCGATCGCGATCAAGAAGAGCGAAAGGCACGCGGTCTCCCCGTCTATCCGAAGGACGAACGTTTTCTCGAAGCTCTCGCTCGCGGCGTCCCTCCGAGCGGCGGAAATGCCCTCGGTGTCGATCGTCTCGTGGCCCTCGCCTGCGGCACGACCGACATCGGTGAGGTGATCGCCTTCACCGACGACGAGGTCTAAAGAAGGCTGTCCCAAAACGCGCTGACGGTGCTCGCGACACGCGTGGGGTCTTCTACGTGCGGGTAGTGTCCGAGGTCGTCCCAGAGCACGAGGCGTCCGCGTGGGATCTCTCGTGCGAGCTGCTCGGCGATCGGAACAATCGCCACCGGGTCGAGCTTTCCCCAGGCGACGAGGGCGGGGATGTCGAGCTTCTCGAGGGCGCCTATCCAGCGTCGCCGAAACCGGGAGCGCTCGTCGACGTAGCGGATCGCTGCGGGGAAACGCGCCGGTCCGTCTTCCCGCGCGATGAGCGCCCACATCCCGTCGAGCGCCTCTTCCGGAGGCTGACGCCCGAAGACGCCGCGTATCTGGGCCTTGAAGGTGCGGCTCGTGTTGAGACGCGCGAAGATCTTTGCAAACGGTGAGCGCAGAGCGCGCTGTCCGAAGGTCAGGTGGGCGAGCTCGATGTGCACGCTGCCGTTCATGAGGACGATGCTCTCGAGATCGAAGGGGAGAGACTCGCGCTCGCGGCGTGCGCAGAGCTCGGTGAGAACGCTGGTGCCCATGTCGTGCCCCCACACGTGCGCGCGCTCGACGCCAAAGGCGCGCAGGACGGCGAGCGTGACGTCGGCCTGCTCGAACAGCGAATAGCCGTACTCTGGCGGTTTGTCGGAGAGGCCGAACCCCAGGAAATCGAAGGTGATCACGCGCCGGCCGGCGAGCTTGTCGATCACCGCCGCAAAGTCCCACGAGGAGGTCGGAAAGCCGTGAAGGAGGACAACAGGAATGCCCGGCGCTGGCCCGGTATCCATCGCCCACACCCGCCCGTCGCGCGTCTCGATCATTCGTCCGCGCGCGCGCCACTCGTCGATCGGCAACATGCTGTAGTCTCCCGCCCGATGTTGAGCTTTCACGAGGCACAAACCAAACTTTTCGCACGGCTTCCGCGCCTGGGTGGGGAGCGGGTCGGCCTCGATGCGGCATGCGGCCGCGTTCTTCACGAAGATCTCGTGGCGCCGATCGACTTTCCGAGCTTCGACCAGAGCGTCATGGATGGTTACGCCGTCGTCACCTCGGACTTCGAAGGGGACGGGCCCTGGGAGCTTGCGGTCCGCGGGGAGAGCCGAGCCGGCGAAGTGAGCTCGCCGCTGCAAGAGCGTTCGGCGTGCCGAATTTTCACGGGGGCGGAGATTCCACGAGGCGCCGATGCGGTGGTCATGCAAGAAGACGTCGTGCGCGAAGGAGGGCAGGCGCGCTTTGCCTCACGTCCGCTGCCCGGTGCCTTCGTCCGCGCGCGCGCCACGGATCTCGCGAAGGGGTCGCTCGCGATCGCCAAGGGTACGCGTCTGCGGCCGTCGCACCTCGGGCTCGCTGCGGCGGCGGACGCGGCGTGGCTCACCGTCGCACGGAAGCCCACGATGATCTTGCTCGGGACAGGCGACGAGCTGCGTGCCCCCGGCACACCACCAGAGGCCGGAAAAATAGCCGAATCGAACTGCGTGGCCCTTCGCGCGATGGGCATCGCCGCCGGCGCGGAGGTGATCGTCGCTCCGTTCGTCCGCGATGATCCGAGCGTTACCGTGCGGGCCTTCGACGAAGCCCTTCGCGCGGCAGACGTCGTGGTTTCGATCGGTGGCGTGAGCGTCGGCGACCACGATCTCGTTCGTGCGGCGCTCGAAAGTCTGGGCGTCGAGCTCGAGTTTTGGCGGGTGGCGATCAAACCGGGAAAGCCCCTCGCCGTCGGTCGCAAGGGCGATCGCATCGTCCTCGGCTTGCCCGGCAATCCTGCGTCGGCGATGGTCACCTTTGCGCTCTTCGGCGTGCCTCTCCTGCGCGCCATGCAGGGCGACGCGCGTCCCCTTCCTTCCCCTCTTCGCGCGCGCTCAGGCGTCGCCTTGAAGCGGTCCGCTGGACGCTTGGAGTTTGCACGCGCCAAGCTCGATCGAGCTACGGCGATTCCGGTGGCGACGCCGCTCGCGAACCAATCCAGCGGCGCGGTGACGACGATGGCCGAGGCCGACGCGCTGATGTGCATCCCCGCGGAGTGCACCGAGCTTCACGTAGGTGACGAGGTCGACGTGCTTCTCTTCGAGGACTTGCTGGCATGACCCGCGCTCGATTGACCCACTTGACCACGCGCGGCGAAGCCCACATGGTCGACGTAGGCGCGAAAGACGTGACCCTCCGCGTGGCGTGCGCCACCGCCCGTGTGCGCATGAGCGAAGCGAGCCTGACCGCCCTCGGTGCGGGAACGACGCCAAAGGGCGACGTCATGGCGACCGCACGAATCGCTGGAATTCAAGCGGCAAAACGCACGTCCGATCTCATTCCGCTGTGTCACACCATCGCGCTCACGCGGGTGACGATCGACATCACCATCGAACGGGGCGCGGTGGTGGTCGCGGCGACAGCCGAGGCGCGCGACCGCACGGGAGTAGAGATGGAAGCGATGGTCGCAGCGAGTACAGCGGCGCTCACGATCTACGACATGCTCAAGGCGATCGATCGCTCGATGACCATCGAGATCGCGCTCGAGGAGAAGACCGGCGGCAAAAGCGGCCCCTTCAAGAGAGCTCGAAAGCAAGATGGTCCTCGACGTTCGTGACGGCCCCATCTCGGTCGAGGAGTGCCTGCGAGCAGTGTCGCATCCCTCCGCCGGCGGTATCGCCATCTTCGTCGGTGCGGTCCGCGCGCAAAACGAAGGTCGCGCCGTCGTGCGCCTCGAGTACCAGGCTTACGACAGCATGGCGAAGGCCGAGCTCGTGCGTCTCGCGGGCGCCATCATGCTCGAAATTCCGGGGGTTCGTCTCTCTGCGCTTCATAGGGTGGGCTCGCTCGAAGTGGGTGACGCGGCAGTCGTCTGCGCCGCCAGCGCCGTTCACCGTGACGAAGCGTTTCGAGCGTGCCGCTTGTTGATCGATCGCATCAAGGCCCAGCTTCCTATCTGGAAACGCGAGCATGGCCCCGACGGCGCGTGGTGGGTCGGTTGGGTCGACGCGCGCTGCGAGCACTAACCGCCAGACACCGGCGGGATCAAGGCGAGCACGTCTCCCTCCGAGAGGAGGTCATTCTCAGCGGCGAAAGTCTCGTTGCGAGCGATGCGCACGCTGGACATGTGGTTCCCGAGCGCCGGACGCGCAGCCACGAGCCAAGCGGCGAAGGCTGCGATGTCGACGACGTCGCGCGGAAGGTCCACCTGCTCCTCGTCGCAGCGGACGATGTCGCGGAGCGCCGCGAAATAGAGCACGTTTACCCTCAAGGCGAGGCCTTCGGCGACGCATGCCCCGCGCGCCCCGACGCGAGGTCCATCGCGTGTCCGAGGATAGGAAGGATGATCTTTTCCACGCCGAGACGGACGGCGCGCGCGCTTCCCGGAAGAGAGAAAATCACGGTGCCGTTCAGGGTTCCCGCGGTCGCCCGCGACAGAACGGCGTGTGGTCCGATCTCGTCCCAAGACAAGCGGCGGAAGGCCTCGCCAAATCCGTCCATCCGTTTTTCGAAGAGCGCGTCGACGACGTCGTAGGTGTTGTCGCGCGGCGCCATCCCGGTTCCGCCCGTGAGGATGATGGCCTCCGCGTCGCTTCGCGATGTCTGGGTCACCAGCTCGCGGATGTAGTCCGGCTCGTCACGGATGATGTGGTGACGATGAACCGTGAAGCCCGCTTCTTTCAGGAGCGCGCCGAGCAAGCTGCCCGACTCGTCGTCGGCGTCCGTACGCGTGTCGCTTACGGTGATGGTCACGACGCGGTCCGATTTCCCCTGTTCCATGCCTAGAGGGTACACTGATGTGTCATGGTCGCTCTTCCCCTCCTGAGAAAAACGCAGCCCTCACCGCGCCTGGTGCGGCTCTCTCTCACCGACCGCTGTGATCTCGCGTGCATCTATTGCCGCCCCGACCGCAGCGACGGCTACGCGGAAAAGAGGCTGGATCTCGCAGCGTGGGGAACGATGGTCGAGGGGCTCATTGCATCCGGCGTGCGCCGCGTGCGCATCACGGGGGGCGAGCCGCTCCTCCATCGCGACGTGGTGGAGGTCGTGCGCCGACTCGCGGCCCAGCCCCTTCTCGAGGACGTGGCGTTGACCACGAACGCGACCCGCCTCGCCCGGCTCGCGCTTCCGCTTCGCCAGGCCGGCTTGCGGCGCATCACCATTTCGATCGACACCCTCGATCCCGAACGCTTCCGCCACCTGACCCGCGGAGGCAATCTCGCGGCCGTGCTCGACGGAATCGAGGCGGCGCGCGCGGCGGGCTTCGACGAGATCAAGTTGAACGCAGTCATCGTGCGTGGAGAGAACGACGACGAGCTCGAGCGGCTCACTTGTTTCGCCTGGGAAAAAGGTCTGATCCCGCGTTTCTTGGAGGTGATGGCCATCGGCGAAGGGGCCAAGCTCGCCGCGCGCGTGGTCTCGGCCGTCGAGATGAGGGCGAATCTGAAACGCCTTCTAGACGACGAAGAAGCGATGCGCGAAAGCGATCGTGGTCCGGCGAAGTACGTCCGCGCGCGGCACGATCCGCGTCTCAAGGTGGGCTTCATCACCGGCGCGACGGACACCTACTGCGCAGGCTGCGATCGCCTCCGCGTCTCGAGTGACGGCGTGCTCCGTCCGTGCCTTGCGACGAGCGACGGCGTCTCCGCGGCCGATGCTGCCGAGAGCCGTGACCCCGCGCGGGTCTCCGCGGCTCTCGCGCAAGCCTGGAACATGAAGCCCGACGGTGAGTCGTGGAAAGGGTGCGCCGAGCCCACCGCGGCGAAGCTCTCCATCCGTTCCATCGGAGGCTAAGCGCGCTTCTGGCTGTAGTGCGCGTTTCCTAAACGACGTCGATGCCCACGATTTTCATCAGTCGAAGCGCGTTCGAGCTCTGCACGAGCCCTTCGCGCAACTTGTAATCGAAGGTCATTTTCTCGTCGACCACCTGCTCCTCGAAGTGCACGTTCCTTGCGCGCCCGGCGAGCTCCGCTTCGAGATCCCCGATGCCGAGATCGTGGGTCGACACAGCGCCCAGCGCTCCGCGCGCGAGGAGCTCCCGCACGATGGCCCGCGCGCCGATCAAACGTTCACGGGTGTTCGTGCCGTGGAGAATTTCATCGAGGAGGAAGAAGACCGTCTTGTCACCGCGAGCGAGATCGATCACGAGTTTGAGCTTCTGCAGCTCCGCGTAGAAGTGGCTCACCCCCTCCTCGAGGGAGTCTTTGATGCGCATGCTCGTGACGACCCGCAATTCCCCGAGCGTAAGACCGACCGCGCACACCGGTGCGCCGAGGAGCGCGAGCACGACATTCACCCCCATCGCGCGGAGGAGCGTTGATTTTCCCGACATGTTCGAGCCGGTAATGATGAGCGCCTCGCCTCGGCCCGCAAGGGTGACGTCGTTGTTCACCCGCTTCTCCGGGGACAAGAGCGGATGACCGAGCGCGGTCGCTTCGAAGTGCGGAGTCTCCGAGAGCACGGGCCAGGCGTACTCCGGGCGGTCGAAGGCCAGGCCGGCAACGCTCGCAAGCGCCTCGACCTCTCCCAGCGCTTCGAGCCACGCACGCACATGGGTGCCCGCGCGGCCACGCCAGGCCTCGAGCGCGAGGACGCAGTTGACGTCCCACATGAGAATCGGCCCGATGAAAAGACGGAAGACCTCGTTGTTCCGTGCGTCGAGAAATCCGATGATGCGACTGATGCTGGCCATCTCGCGGGTTGCGCTAACGCCGGTCTTGGCGAGCGATGCCTTTGCGCCCTTGAGAAGCGCGGACTCGAACGGCTCGTTCTCGATGAGCTCGAGCATGTCGCCGTAACGCACGAAGCCGTGCTCGCGCGACGAGACCGAACCGGCGATCTCGAGCACCTTGGCGCGGAAGGGCGCCGCCACGATGAGCTGGAGCGCGACGAATCCCACCCACGTCCAGTGCGGCAAGCGTGAAGAGAGCGCGATGGACGCAATGGTGCAGATCGGGAGGAGGCGCGCGAGAACCGGCAAGAAGATCCCGGGCGCGAACGTCACTTCGCCGGAGGCCCACTTAAGGAAGGGCTCGGGATCCGGTTTTTCGGCGCCGAGGAGGGCGCCCGCAGCGTAGAGGCTCTCGCGAAAGTGGAGGCGAGGGGCGAGATCTTTCACCGCATCTTGGCGGCTGCGGACACTCGTAGGGAAAGTCCCGTCGTGCTCTCCGCGAAGCCAGAGCGCAAGACGGAGCGCACCAAAGCGTGTCTCCGTCGCGTCGAGGAGCTGAAACAATGAGGCTCGGCCGAAGATGTCGAGGTCGCCCGAGTACGGATGATTAGGGGTCTCGAAGCTTTCACCGGTGGACGGAAACTCGACCCATTTTCCGTCGAGGCGATCGAGCCCACGCGCGTAGAAGTGGAGCGCGGAGGTGGCGTGCTCTTTTGCATTGATCACGCGCGCGTGGATGACGACGAGAGCAATGAAGCTGACTACCAGCCCCGCCACACCGAACCACGCTTGCTGCGGAAGCGGCGACCACACGATGGCGCCGGTCAGGAAGATCGCCCCGAGCGCAGTGCCGAGGCGGAGGTAACCGATCGTTCGCGAGCGCCCCTCGTGGACTTCCACCTCGCGTGCCCGCTTGTCGTGGCCGGCGGCGTAGCTGGCGCGTGCGTCCAACCTCTTCAGGCCGCGCGGGGCTTGCGTTTCGACGGCATGTCCGTCGCACGACGTTGACGGGATTTCGAGGCTGCCTTGTTCACCTTAGTCGCTGCCGCGGCGACGGCGACGGCGAGACCCGGGAGCGTCAGACGCCCTCCGGTGTCGCCGATTCTATTGACGAGCCCGGACTGCTCGAGCTTCCGGAGCGCGGCGCGCAAATCCGAAAGCTGACCCCCGACCCGGACGAGGATCGAATCTGCCTCAGCCGCATTGCGCCGGCGAGACAACCGAAGAATTGCCTTGAGGACTTCTGTCTCGTAGTTCATGTGAGGGACCTTAAGTGAAGCGCTGAACACCTGTCTAGTTAGTGGGTACGATTTTCACGAAGGTGATTGATCCGTCGAAATTCGCGCTGAAAAAGAAGGCTTGCGGGCAAGCGCGCCGGCCACAGCGCCGATGGGATAGGCCAAAAGCAGTCCGGAAAGCAACCGCGTTGGATGGAAGACCGGATGCCAGCCCGCCTCCTGCGTCCCGACCTCGACGAGCATCATCGCCGCTGCAAACGCAACCACGACAAGGAGACGACGGAGGGAAAGCTCAGGCCGAGCCACGAGAAAGCCCGCTCCAAGACCGCCGAAGATCCCGAGGCAACGTGAGCATATCGGCATCGGTGCTCCGGAAATCCAGAGCGCGCGATCTGGCAGCTGATGGCAGAAGAAGCCCCACCACGGAGCTGCGGGGAGGGCGAACGGCGCGACGATGAGGATCACCCCCACGAGCCGCAGCGCGAAAAAAAGACGAGCGCGCGTCACATCTCGAGATCGACGAGCTTCTTGTCTCCGAAGAGACCGAGCCCATGCAGCTCGAGCTTGAGGCCCGTCGCGTCGGCGGGAAGCTCGATCACCGTCCAGTATTCCTTACCCTGCCTCGGCATGAGAGGGTCCAGTCCCAACGCAGTCGCCTGCGTCGGAACGAACAACGCCTCGAGCTCGATCCGTCCGAACTGACGTCCCTTTGCGTCGACCACCCGCGGGGCGTCGAGCAGACGCTCCTCCTTCTTCGACCTGTTCGTGACCCGGTAGCGAATCTGAACGAACTTGCCCTCGGTAGTGCGGACCGCGCCTTCGCCCTTGTTCTGCGCGAGCTTCTGTCCGAGGTCCTTGGCCTCGAGCACCGTCCACTCCGAGTCATCGAACGTCACCAGGTCGCCCAGCTTGCCCGCCGTTCCGGGCGCGGGTGGTGCGCTCTTCGCGCACGCGGAGCACGCGACGACCGCCGAGAAAAGCCAGCCTCTCATGCAGAACGCTCTCACCCGGCGCCGGTCGGAAGGCGCACTTCGAAGCACGCGCTCTCACCCGCTCCAGAGACGCACTCCACCGATCCATCCTGGGCTTCGATGAGGGTGCGCGCGGTGACGAGGCCGAGCCCGAGACCGCGTGGCTTGGAGGTGATGAGCGGATCGAACAGGCGATTGCGGATCGAAGGAAGAACGCCGGGGCCGGTGTCGGAAATGAGGATGATGACCTCCGAGCCCTCGCTGCGCGCGGCGATCGAGAGCGTGCCTGCGTCGCCCATGGCCTCGATCGCGTTCCTGATGATGTTGAACAGCGCCCCTTGCACGTGATCGGGATCCACGAGCGCCGGGGGCAGATCCGACGGTACGTGAAGTCTCACCTCGATCGTCGCGGGAACGATCTGGCCGCCGAGCGCCTGATCGATGACGTACCCGACGGACGTAGGGCGAAGCGCCCGCGAACGCACCCGCGCGTAGTCGATGAGATCGGTGATGATCTGGTCGGCACGCCGGATCTCTTCGTCGATGATGTCTACCGACTGATCGACGGACGGATCCGTTCCACGAAGCTTTCGCAGGACATGCGCGGCGGTCTTGATCGACGCGAGCGGATTGCGAATCTGGTGGGCCACTCCGCCCGCGAGCTTTCCAAGGACTGCCAAGCGCTCTTTGCGGATCAGATCCTCCTGCGCGGCCGCGAGGGCCGTGGAGCGCTCGAGAACCCTTTGCTCGAGACTCTCGTTCGATCGGCGTAGCGCGTCCTCCGCAATCTTCAGGCGGGTGATGTCGTGGGTGATCCCCACGAGATGGGTCACCTCACCGGTGGGCGCGCGGAGAGGCACCTTCGTCGTCGCCAGCGTGCGTCGCATGCCGCTGGGCCCGGTGAATGGCTCTTCCTCGATGACCACCTCGAGGCCCGTCGCGAACATTTCGGCGTCCTTCTGACGAAAAAAATTGGCCTCTTCCTCGGGACTGAAATCGTAGTCCGTCCGGCCGATCACGTCCTCGACGGGGCGGCTCATCATCTGACAGAAAGCCTTGTTCACGAACACGAAACGGAAGTTCGTGTCCTTTACGAAGACAGGATGCGCCACGTTGTCCAGCATCTGAACCAAAAGCTCCGACGTCGGACTGACCCAGGTCGCGGTCTTCTCGGTCATGCACTCCTCACAGGGCGACCCCGAGCTCGTGGTACAGAAAGCTCAGCTCGTCGGCGAGCTCGTCGATCAGCTTGCCCGTCGGCTTGCCCGCCCCGTGACCGGCCTTGCTCTCGACGCGCAGAAGAATCGGCCGGTCTTTCGCCCCTTGGGCCTCTTCGAGACGCGCCGCCATTTTTCGCGCGTGCATCGGATCGACCCGCGAGTCGCTCTCGGCGGTCGTGAAAAGCATGGAGGGGTACCGTACTCCGTCCTTGACGTGATGGTATGGCGAGTACGCGAAGAGGGTCTTGAACTGCTCCGCGTCGTCCGCGCTTCCGTACTCGGGAATCCATAGCTTCGCGATTCGGAAAAGCTGGTAGCGAAGCATGTCCGTGAGCGGCACGAGCGATAGACCCACGCGGAACAGATCCGGACGCTGGGTGATCGCCGCGGCGACGAGCAGCCCCCCGTTCGAGCCGCCCATGATCCCGAGCTTGGCGGGGCTGGTGATTTTCTGCGCGATGAGCTCCTCGGCGCAGGCGAT
>JAYTOU010000034.1:0-21880 GCA_043747615.1 Myxococcales bacterium
GTCGCGCTCGGCATCGCGGAAGCACAGAAGGGGTTCCGTCGCGTGAAGGGGCACAAGGACATGCTCGTTCTCGTCGCCGCACTGAGACCCATCGCGAAGTCGGTAGTAGCAGTCCAGAAGAAGGTCGCGTAAGGAGTCGTTCACGCCGTCGCTGCTAAACGAAGTTCAACAGGGAACGGGGCATTCCCGGCCCGGGATACCAGCGTAGCTTGTGCGGACCGTGGCCCCCGGCTTCATTCCTACGCCACTCAGGCAGACATCTGGCCCCACCATGGAACCCGTGACCCCAACGGTGAGACTGGGCGGTGGGAGGGTTCCACCGTCCGCCACGGGGGCGGGAGCAACCTTGTCGATGAGTCCACACTTGGGGCTACCCAGCCCGGTTACTAGGTCATACCCAGGACCGGCGGGGTAACCATTGTTGCCCGTTTGGATATCGTTGAAGGTCGTCGGATAGGCGCTCGTCTTGGCGATCGCATAGAAGAGCGGGTTGGCGAAGCCCACCTGCCCTAGACCATTCGCCTTGCTCTGCTCGTTCATCATGGCCGTGAACCCTGCGAGAAGCGGAGCGGCGGCACTCGTACCTCCGCCACTTTGTCTTTGCCCACTTATCCAAGTGAACAAGCCCGTCGATGGGAGAGCAACGTCTGGCAGGTTTCGATTCGTCGTCGAGACTTGACTGGAGGTGCGGGTCGTTAGCCCTACTTGGTAGTACGGAATCGGAACGCTCGGTAACGGCCCGCCGCCGCTCCCCTGCCAGCCGCTTTCCGAACCGTAGGACGACCCGCTCATCTGCAATACCGTTCCGCCAACGTCGACGACGAAGTCATCGGCCCGAACGTCGTGGGGCTCCTCCACGTAACGCCCGCCACTTCCGCCCACCGCAAAATCGCCCGATGCTACGAAGAATGACTGCCCCTGAACGGCGAACTCCAATTCCACTTGTTTTACGTTCGCGTCGGTCGGACCCCACCAAAACGAGTCCGTGATCTGATGGATGTCCGGGCGATTTGCGATCGCCATAAAGATACTCGCAAAGGCATTCTTGCCCTCAAAGACGACGACCTGTGACAACCCTGGCGTCATGGCGATTGCCATCTCGATGTCCATCGTCACCTCGGCAAACCCGCCCCCTTGGGAGCCCGGCGCTACACCTGTAAACTGCTCGAGCGAAAGGTACTTACGAAAGGTCGCACTGTCGGGGTCCGAAGCCTTGAGGGCGGCCCCTCTGAGGCCCAGCAGGTCCAAAACGGGCAAGCCTATGCCAAGCGGGATCGTCATCGTAGCGGGGAAGGGGAAGCTCGTGTTCTCGCCTTCACTCGGGATCACCGCCCCCGCGTGCCGCGCGCCGCATGGGTCGCAGCAGTTGAGCGGATATATCGTGCCGCCCGCTTCCGCGGCACCCAAGGTCGGCCTTCGGAACGCTTATGCGTCGTGCACCACGAGGATGGGCACTGGGGAATCGGTCGCCGTGGTCTCAACCGATGACTTCTACTCGGCGGACAATGCGGCGGACGTCGACACGCCGCCCGTGAACCGCGCGGAAGGGCGAGTGCTCCTCGAGATGCGCCACGCGATGGCGGAGTTTGCGCGCGCGAATGCGCTGAACAAGAGCGTGCCGAAGCTCGTCCCGGGCGCGGGCACCCGGAGCGTGCTCGGCGCCAAGCGAAGCAACCTTGCGGCCACTGGCAAGGGGGCTGCGGTAACACGGGGCTGCGGCAACAGGGGCCGGGGCTGCGGCAACTGCGAACCTGGGCGCGTAACCCGGACATTTCTGCTAGCAAAGAGCCCATGAAGGACTCTCCGCCCGCCGATTCGTTTGCCGCGATGTTCGAGCAACAGGCGCGTCAGACGCCGCAGCGCCGTGACGTAAAGGTGGGCCAGCGCCTGGAGGTCGTCGTCGTCCAGATTGGTCGCGACGCCGTCTTCGTCGAGCTCGACGGCAAACGCCAAGCGTACCTCGACACCGCCGAGCTCCTCGGTCCCGACGGCGTCGTCGCCGTCAAAGTGGGGGACACCATCGCCGCGCACGTCGTGGAAGTCGACGAGCGCATTGGTCAGGTGCGCCTCGCCCGCTCGATGGGGAAGGCGAACAACGTCGGCGCGCTCGAGCAGGCGAAAGCCGCGTCGATCCCGGTCGAAGGCAAGGTGACCGCCGTGAACAAGGGCGGGCTGGAGGTCGATTTTTCAGGGACCCGCGCCTTCTGTCCGATGTCGCAGATCGACTCGAACTTCACCGAAGATCCGCAGGCCTTCGTCGGGCGCACGCTCCGCTTCCTCGTGAAAGAGATCCGCGAAGGCGGCAAGAGCGTCGTCGTTTCGCGGCGCGGTCTCCTCGAGCGTGAGGCGCGTGACGCCCAGGCAGGCCTGAAAGATCTGGGGACCACGGGCACGAAAGAGGAAGAGCCCAAGCCGCAAGGACCGGCGATCACCCCCGGTTCGGTGCACCAAGCGGTCGTCGATCGCATCGAGACGTACGGAGTGTTCGCTCAGATCGCAGGTACGAAGGGGCGTGAGGGTCGGGGCCTCATTCCGGCCGGCGAGCTCGGTGTTCCTCGCGGGACGGATTTGCGAAAAGCATTTCCGGAGGGGACCAAGGTCACCGTCACCGTCATGGAGACGACCGACGGCCGCATCCGCCTCTCCGTCAAAGGCGCAAAAGAAGCCGAAGAGCGCGCGCAGTTCACAGAAGCGCGCGACAAAGCGGCTGCTCCCGTGACGCTCGGCACCTTCGGCGATCTGCTCAAGAAAAGCCTAAAATAGCCGTCTCAGGGCCTCTTAGAGCAGCGAGACGTTCGAAACCTCGCCCAGCTGGATGAGCTCGAGCACGCGCACCCCGCGGCCGTGGAGCGTCGAGGGATCGCAGCGAAGCTCCGCTCGGCCGGCGGGGTACGCCGCGTGAAATGTCTGCACCCGCGCGAGGATCGTGTCGTCCTCGAGCAGCGAGCGGCCGTCGATGATCACCGTTCCGTCTTGCGCGACCTGCACGACGAGCACCTCGGGGTCTTCGCTCGGTGCGGCGACAGAGCGCTTCGGAGCTTCCCTGTCGCACGCCGCGAGCGCGAAGACGAGCGCGCAGGTCGCGCAACGCATCACGGGTCGCCCAGATGACAATGCCCGATGAGCGGCATGTGATCGGAGAGCCCATGGAACGGCGACGTACGATCGCCGAAACGGTGGCTACCCGTGAAATCAAGCCACTTGAGCGACGATCCGCTGAACACGTGATCGAGGTGCATCCGCAGCGCCATGAAGCCCGCGGTCGGCCAATCGAGGAGCGCGCCCTCGTCCATCTTTTGCACTTCGGCGAACGCGTCGCGGTAGCCCGCTTGACCGACGAGGTAATTGTAGACGGGCGATCCAGGGAGAGCGTTGAAGTCACCCACCAAGATAAAGCGATCGCTCGCGCACTCCTTGCGCACGAAGGTGACCAGATTCTTGGCCTCCTCGAGTTGATTCAGCCCGTACCCGAGGCGCGCGGGGCTGAGCCAAAACTCGCGCGACATCGTCGAGGGGAGACTCAAATGCGTGTTGAAGACGTCGATCGTCTTGGCGCCCCGGTAGCGAAAGCGCACGTGCGCGCAGATGCGCGTCTGCTTCAGACCACGAATGGGGTGGAGGTTCCGATGCGTGATGTCGACAGGCTCGCCCGCGTTGTGGTGATCGACCACCAAGAAATCTTTGTGAGCGAGGACCGCGAGCCCCGTCGTGTAAATCGGCGTCGCCTCTCCGACGCGGTACGAGTGCGCTGGGAAATAGTAGGCTTCGTAGCGATCGGTCTTTCCCGCGGCGTGAAGCGCGTGATCGAACGCATCCATCAAGCGACCGAGCTGCGTCTCCCCTACTTTCGTCGACGGATCGGCCAACGTGGAGCGGAACGAAGAGGTTTCGACCTCCTGAAGGCAAATCAGCCCAGGCAACGGATCGAGCCCGGCGAACGCCTTTGCGATCCGCGTCACCGCCTTGCGCGTGCTGGCGAGACCGCGCGTCGCGTGGCCAAAATAACGAACGTTGTACGAGAGCATGCGCATACGGAGGAACGCTCGGACTACGCGAGCCTGAGACAATTTGCCATGCTCGTGGCAAATCGTAGCAAGACGCCTCGCGTTGAAGACTGCGCTGATGCTGATTTCAGCCGCAGCTGCCGAACTCTCGCTAGGACCATCGCTTGCTACCTTTTGCGCAAAATGAGTGCACGTCCAAGACTACAGCCGCGCCGCCCTGGCGCATCTTTGTTGATCGTCGAAGACGATCCCGACGGACGGGCAGCCCTCGAGCGCCTTCTTCGATTTGCAGGCTACGTCGTCACGAGCTGCGCGAACGGCGGCGAAGCACTGGCTCAACTGCGCGGCGGGATGAAGCTGCCCGATCTGATCCTGCTCGACTTGATGATGCCGGTCATGGATGGAACCGCCTTCCGAGCCGAGCAGAAGCGAGACCTGGTCCTTGCGGCGATTCCGGTGGTCGCCGTTTCGGCCCAGGGAGATCTGAGGGCCACGGTGGACGCCGACGCCTACCTTCACAAGCCGCTCGAGTTCGACAGTCTGGTCGCCACGATCGATCGCATGCTTCCCGAGCGCCCCGGTGGCGTCGCGCAAGCCAGCGTAGACGACTGAGCGAATCCTGCCGCAGACGAAGCGGCTCGAAAAATCCGCCCTTGGCAGGCGGCGGGATGCTTTCTAATGTCTCTTCCGTGAAGACCACTGCCGCCATTGCCCCTGCTCCGCGTGCAACGGAAAAGCCCGCGCCGACTTCCGCGGCCGAGCCGCAGGCCAAGCCCAAGGTCGTGGTCTCTCCTGCGATCCAGGCGATCGTGAAGCCGTGAGGCACGCACTTCTCAGTCTCGTCGTTCTGTCTCTGGCGGCGTGCTCACGAGCGCACGAATCGGAACCGTCGCCTCCGGTGCCAAAGGCGGTGACCGTGAGCCTCGCGCCGACGATCGCGCCGCCAACCCCCGCCGCGGGTGAGCTCGCCTGGGACGCGCCCGCCACGTGGGCGAAGGCGTGGAGCCCGAGCCCGATGCGTAAGGCTACGTACACGATCCCCAAAGCCGCCAATGACAAGGACAACGGCGAGCTCACGGTGAGTGAGGTGGGCGGCGGGCTCGACGCCAACATCGAGCGCTGGGCCGGCCAGTTCGGAGGCGCGGAAGCCAAGCGCACCGAGCAAACGAACGGCGCGCTCAAGATCACCATCGTGGATCTCCACGGCACGTACCGCGGCGGCATGCCGATGGGCCAAACCGGGGAAGGGCCTAAGGAGGGCTACGCGCTGCTTGCCGCCGTCGTCACCGATCCGAAGGGGGTGCTCACGTTCTTCAAGCTCGTCGGGCCGGCGAAGACACTCGCCGCCGCTCGCACGGACTTCGACAAGTTCGTCCGCAGCATCCGCCAGAGCTAGGGCTCGCGCGTCAGCGGTTGCTCAGCCAGGGGATCGGATCTTCAGGTGCGGCGCAACTCATGTGCCGTTTGGTGTAGCGAGCGCGGTGGGGATCGGCCACTCCGAAAGTGGAAACCGCCGTGTCCGTTCTGGAAATTTGGCTGTCGCGTTGCGGAAAAATCAGCTGCGACCGTAGATCGGCAAAGCTACCCCCGAAATATCGCGCGCATCTTCCGAGAGGAGAAACGCGATCACCTTCGCCGCCGACTCCGTGGTGACCCACCGCGCGAAGTCCGCCTTCGGCATCGCCGCGCGGTTGGCGACGGTGTCGAGTGTGCTCGGCAGGACAGCATTGATACGAACGCCCGACTCGATCACCTCGGCCGCCACGGCTTGCGCCAGCGCGACCACCGCCGATTTTGCCGCCGTGTATGCTGCAGACGAAGCTCCGCTCCAGGGTCGCTCCACGTTTCGCGAGCCGATCACCACGATGCTCCCGTGCTTGCGCGCCACCATCCCGGGCACGAGCGCGCGAAACGAGCGATGCACGGTCTCGAGGTTTACCGCCAGCATCGTCTCCCACACTGCGTCGTCTTTATCTTCGTGGAGCGGCGCTCCGCCTTTCCACGTACCGGCTACCAACACTGCCTTTGTGATCGGAGCGAGATCCGCTTCGATACGCGGCACCAGCGCGTCCCACGCCGCGCGATCCGTGAGGTCGGCCTCGTAGGCCCGGGCGGCACCGCCCATACTCTTCACCAGAGCTTCCAGGGAGTCGCGGGATCTCGCGGTGTCTACCACCGCGCATTTTTCGCCGCGTGCAACGAGCTCGCGAACGACGGCCGATCCCAACGCACCCGCACCACCCGTCACCACGGTAGACATGCCGGTGAGCATAGTCGTCAGCGCGGGAGCCGGGACCGTTTCCGTACGGCGTGTGTGATCCGCTCGAAAAGCTGCCGCATTGGGCGCTTTTTGCGACTACCGTTCCCTCCCATGCCGTTTCGCGTCGCAACGTTGAACATCTGGAATCGGATGGGCCCGTGGGAAGAGCGTCTCGCGACCATTCGGGCGGGCGTGGCCTCGCTGGCTCCGGACATCCTGGCTCTTCAAGAGGTGATCCAGATCAAGAATGCGCCGCATGCCCCCGGATCCAAGTCGTCCGCAGACGCCTTCGATCAATCTGCGCTCGTCGCCGAAGGCTTCGGTTACCACGTGGCCTTCGGGCGAAATTCCGAGAGCAAGTACCCGATGGGAAACGCCATCCTCTCCCGCTGGCCGATCCTGAGCACCCACGTTTTCCCTCTGCCGCGCGTTGAGACCGATGAATACCGCAGCCTTCTTTTTGCGGAGATTGAGGCTCCGTTCGGCATTTTGCCTGTATTCTGCACTCACCTGAACTGGAAGCTCCACGAGGGCCACGTGCGCGAAGTGCAGATCCGCTACATCACGGACCAGATCCGCGGCCTCTGCCCGATGGAGTCGTTTCCACCGCTCTTGCTCGGCGACATGAACGCCGAGCCGGACGCCGACGAGATGCGTTTCTTGCGCGGCCTTACCTCGCTCGGACAGACCAGCGTCTACTTTGCGGACACCTTCGGGGTCACCCGACCGGGATCTCCAGGCACCACGTTCTCGCGGAAGAATCCCTTCGCCAGCGTTCTTCGAGAGCCGGATCGCCGCATCGACTACGTCTTCGTGCGCGGCCCTGACGAGACGGGACGCGGCGAGCCGCTCGACGCCCAGGTCTGTTTCGACGCGCCCCACGAAGGCAACTTCGCGAGCGATCACTTCGGGGTCATCGCCACCATCAGCACGGAGTGAACACGGCTCACGGTTCGCAAATGAAATGTACGACGGCGTCTTCGATGGTCGTCATGACATCGTCCTGCGTGACGGGCCCCTTCTTGGGAACCTTGAACGAGTGATCGCCTCCGCGGACAGGAACCACGGTAGCCTTCGCGCCCAAGTTTTTCAGGTGCGGAGTTAGCTCGTCTGGCGAGCCGAACGGGTCGCGCGTGCCCTGGACGAACAGGGTTCGCACGTTGACCTTCGGCCAGTGCGCCGTGCGCAGCGTGTCGAGCTTTCCCGGCGGGTGTAGCGGATAGCCCAGGAAAATAAGCCCTCCAGCGCACGTCGGGTCCATCGCAAGGACCTGCGAAGCAATACGTCCTCCCATAGATTTACCGCCGACGAAGAGGTTCTTTGCCGGAGTCTGCGCGATCACCGCGCGCCAACAAGCTTCGAGAGCGTCACCGCGATCGGGGGCGCGTTTTTTTTTCTCCGTGTAGACGAAGTTGAACGTGAAGACGTCGATCCCGCGTTTTGCGAGTCCGCGGGCGATGGTCACCATGAACGGGTGGTGCTGATCGGCGCCCGCGCCGTGGGCGAGAATGAGCGACCCCGTTGGCAAATCGGCACGGTAGTGAAGGCGGGTGATCGCCTCGCCGGGACCAACTTCGATCGCCGCGCGTTCGGGTTTCATCACTTCGTTCATCGCCCCTTAGTGTCGCAGATGACGCCGTCCTGTACATCCGTGCAGTCGCTTCGCACGCGGGCACGGGCTCCCCAAGGTCGCCTAGGCCGAGGTGCGTAAAACACGGCCAATTGACATCGGGGCGCCCGCATACAAAGACGCCGCAGTGCCTGCCAGTTACTTCGACGTGGACGGAACCCTCGTCACGACGAATCTCGTCCACCCGACGCTCTTTTACCTGCTCAATCAATCGAGCCCATTCCGGAGCTTGGGGAAGTTCGCGCGCGCCGCCCTGAAGGCTCCGTCGATGATCGTCGCGGAGGCGCGAGATCGCCGCCTCTTCAACGAGATTCTCTTCTCGACCTACGAAGGCATCAGCGAAGACCGTTTTCTCGTCCTCGCCGACGAAGCGTTCGAGACGGTCATCAAGCGCCACCTCTATCCGAACGCGAAGGACCTCGTGGGCCGCTGCCGCGCCGAAGGTCACGACGTCGTGCTCGTCTCCGGAGGTTTGGATTTCTTGATGCAGAGGCTCGCGACCTATCTCGGCGCAACGCACATCATTGCCAACCGCCTGGAGTTCAAGGACGGCTTCGCCACTGGGCGCCTGCTTCGTCCCGTCGTCGCCGGTCCCGAAAAAGCGCGCCTCATTCGCGACCACGCCCGCGAGAACGGTCACGACCTCACCGACTGTTTTGCCTATTCCGATAGCTACTCCGACGTTCCGATGCTCTCGGTCGTTGGTCATCCCGCGGCCGTCAATCCCGACGTCAAGCTCGCTCGTCTCGCCAACGCCTACGGTTGGCCGGTCCTCACCATGAATCCACCGTCATGAGCCATCCCCTCGTTGTCACTCTCGATCGGCGAAGCGCGCCGCGAACGATTTTCTCTGGCGATCGCCTGGTCAACGTGGACATGCCCGCGGGTACGCGGGTCATCTATCCTCGGCCGCCGATTGCCCCGTTGAAGGACGTCGACGCGGCAATCCGTTATGCGATCAACCATCCGTACGGGAGCGATCCTCTCCACGCAAAGCTTCGCCCGGGGATGAAGGTGGTCATCGCCATCGACGACATCTCCGTTCCGTTACCCTCGATGCGCCGCCCCGATGCGCGCGAGCGCGTGCTCACCATCGTCCTCGAGATGCTCGCCGACCACGGCGTCGAGGACATCGAGATCATCATCGCCACCGCCGTTCATCGCCGCATGAAGGCCGACGAAGTGCGCCACGTGGTCGGCGACAAGATCTTCAACGCGTACTGGCCCGACCGCCTCTACAACCACGACGCCGAAGATCCTCACGGGATGAAAGAGGTCGGCACCACCGAACAGGGTGAGGTCGTCGAGCTGAACAAGAAGGCCGTGGAGAGCGATCTCCTCATTTACGTGGCCCTGAATCTCGTGCCCATGTCCGGCGGACACAAGTCCGTCACCGTTGGCCTGTGCGGCTACAAGAGCCTTCGCGCGCACCACAATCCGAAGGTGATGCGCAATTGCCATAGCTACATGGATCCCAAAACGAGCGCGCTTGCGGACAGCGTGAATCGGATGGGAAAGATTACGAACAAGCACCTCAACGTTTTCACGATCGAGACCACGGTGAACAACCGCATGTTCGATCGCCCGCTCGAGTTCCTGACAAAAAACGAAGACGATCTCTCGAACACCGAAAAAGGCGCACTCAAAGCGCTCGTCTTCACGCTCGACAAGATCCCCCAGCCGGCGCGGCAGGCGATCTTCCAGAAGGTCCCATCGCCGTACGGGGTGACCGGCGTCTTCGCAGGCGAGACCGAAGCGGTGCACGAGCACACCCTGGCCCGCTCTTTCGAGCAGTACGCGGTGCCCATCAAGGGCCAAGCGGACATCCTCGTGATGGGGATCCCGTACATCAGTCCGTACAACGTGAACGCGTTCTTGAACCCGCTGCTCGTGTCGGTGCTCGCCGAGGGATATCTCTTCAACTGCTACCGAGGCGCGCCCCTCGTGAAGAAGGGTGGGACGCTCATCATCACTCACCCCTGCACCGATCAGTTCGACAAGGAGCAGCACGCTTCGTACATCGAGTTCGTGCACAACCTGCTCCCCGAGACGCGAGACGGGCTCGAGCTCCACAAGCGTTACGAAGCTAAATTTGCGGCAAATCCGGCGTACATCCAGATGTACAGAACTGGGCACGCCTACCATCCGTCGCACCCGTTTTTCATGTGGTATTGGGGCGAGGCCGGGCGGCAGCACCTCGGTCGGGTGATCGTGGTCGGTGCCGACAACGAGTACATTCCCAAGCTCCTCGGCTACGAGACGGCGAAGACCATGAGCGAAGCGCTCGACATGGCGAAAGACACCTCGCCGCAGTCGCCGGAGATCACCATGCTTCACACGCCGCCGCTCTTGATGGCGGACGTGACCCTCTAAGAAAAAGATGGAACCCGTGAACATGAACGGCACCGGTGGCGCTCACGCCCACGATGCCCTCGCCCTCAGCAAGGCGACGCCGCTTGATCCGAACGCGATGTTCGACGGCTCGCGCCTCTTCATCTTGGGCGGCACCGGATTTTTGGGAAAAGTGTTTTGGGTGATGCTCCTCGATCGCTATCCAAGCGTCGGGAAGATCTTCATGCTGGTCCGCTCTTCGGGTTCGGTGACGAGCGAGCAACGTTTCTGGCAGAGCGTGGCAACCAACGAGTGCCTCGCCCCCCTTCGCGCGAAATACCCCGGCGAAGAATTCGAGGCATTTTTACGCGAAAAAATCGTTCCCGTGGACGGCGACGTGAGCAGGCCTTTGTGCGGAATCGCCGACAAGGTCATTGCCGAGCTCAAAGGCACGATCGACGCCGTGGTCAACGTGGCCGGCGTGGTGGATTTCAATCCCGCGCTCGACGAGGCGCTCGATGCCAACGCCTTCGGCGCACAGAACCTCGTCGCCTTCACCCGTGCGCTCGGCGAAACGACCCCGCTGATGCACACCAGCACGTGCTACGTCGCCGGGCGCCGCAAAGGTCCGATCCTCGAGGTCGATCCGGGGGAGTTTCCGTTTCCGCGCTGCGAAGAGCTTGGCCGCGAGCTCTGGGATCCGGCGCGCGAGATCGACGAATGCCTCGAGCTCATCGCCCAGGCTCATCATCGCTGCGATGACGCCTTCCGTCAGAGCGAGTTTGCGGAGAAGGCCAAGAAGAACCTCAACGAGCGCGGCGAGCCTTCGGGCGGCGACGCGTTCGCGAGCGAGCTAGGCAAGGTCAAGCGAAAGTTCGTGAGCGATCACCTGATCGAGGCCGGCCTCGATCGCGCGCTCCACTGGGGGTGGCCCAACATCTACACGTACACGAAGAGCATCGGCGAGCAGGTCATCGCGCGCTCAAAGCTCCCCTTCACGATCGTGCGGCCCGCGTGCTGCGAGACCACCGAGAAGTTTCCTTTCCCGCAATGGAACGAAGGCATCAGCACTTCGTCCCCGATCATTTTTCTCACCATGAAGGGTCAGCAGCAGATCCCCGGGCGGCACGTCGCTCTCGATTTCATTCCGACCGATCTGGTGACCGCCGGGATGATCCTCGCTCTCGCCGAGCTCCTCGAGGGAACGCAGAAGCCCGTCTATCAGTACGGCGCCTCCGACGTGAATCCCTGCACGGCGGCGCGCTTCGGAGAGCTCATCGGTCTCTACAAGCGAAAGCACTGGCAGCGTAAGGGAACCGGAAATCCCCTGGTAAACATGCTGCAAACGTACTTCGAGCCGACGTACGTGACGCCCAAGCGTTTCAACATCCTCGGCCCCCCGGGGATCTCCAACGCCGCGAGAGACGTCTCCGGTTTTCTCAAGCGAACCGGCGTGCCCTTCCTTCGCCCCGCGGCAAAGATGCTCGACGGCGTCAGCGCGCAGGAGAAGAAAATCGGCGACGTGATGAACCTCTTCGCGCCGTTTACCACCGAGGACAACGGCCCCTTCGATTGCTCCAACACCCGGGCCGCCTTCGCGCGCCTCTCCCCCGCGGACAAAGAGAAGCTCCCCTGGCATCCAGAGAAGCTCGACTGGATGGACTGGATGCAGAACATCCACATGCCGGGCGTCGAGAAGTACGTCCTCCCGGCGATGGACATCAAGATGGCCCGCGAGCTGAAGCCGCTCCGCGCCCACGAGACGCTCGTCACGCTTCTCGATCAAATGGCGGAGCGGCACGATCTCGCGCTCGCCCTCCAGCTCTTCGAAGAAGACGGATTCTCCCGAGTCACCTACCGCGACGTGCAGCACTGCGCCGAGACGCTTGCTGCCCGTCTCGCGGCTCATGGCGTGAAGCGTGGCGACCGCGTGATCCTCTCCGCGAAGAGCAGTCCCGCGTGGGCCCTCGCCTATTTCGGAATCCTCCGCGCCGGGGCCACCGTCGTCCCCGTCGACGCCTCCATCGAGGATGCCCAGCTCTCGAACATCGTCAAGGAGAGCGGCGCACACCTCGCCATCCTCGACCGCCGTCCAGACCTCGTCGGATGCGTAGTGTGGGACATACACGAAGTCACCGTCGTCGATCGGACGCTCGTTCCTCCGGTGATCGAAGTCTCTCCCAATGACGTGGCCAGCCTGATCTACACGAGCGGCACCACCGGGACCCCGAAGGGGGTGATGCTCACCCACGCGAACTTCACCTCCCTGATCGCTGCGCTGGCCCCTATTTTCCCGCTCAAAAAGGGCGACAGAGTCTTGTCGGTCCTTCCGCTCCACCACACCTTCGAGTTCACGTGCGGGCTTCTCCTTCCGCTCTCGCGCGGCTCGCGGGTGGCGTACCTCGACGAGCTCACCGGCGAGCGCTTGTCTGCCGGGCTCCTCGCGGGTCGGGTGACGGCGATGGTAGGCGTGCCCGCGCTCTGGCAGCTCCTCGAGCGTCGGATTCTCGCGCAGGTTCATGCACGCGGTCCGGTGGCCGAGCAGGCTTTCCATTGGGCGGGCGATCTCAATCGCTTGCTCGGCAAACGTCTCGGCATCGACGCCGGTCGCCTCTTCTTCGGCCCCGTGCACGCGGCAATGGGCGGCCACGTGAAGTACCTGATCTCCGGTGGCGCGGCGCTCCCGCGAGAAACCCAGAAGCTCTTCGCGGGGCTCGGCCTCCATCTCACCGAAGGCTACGGTCTGACCGAAGCATCCCCCGTTTTGACGGTCTCCAAGCCGTCCGCAAAATCTCCTCCGGGGCAAGTCGGCAAGGCCATCCCCGGCGTGAAGATCACCATCGATAGCCCCGACGATCAGGGCGTCGGGGAGATCCTGGCGAAGGGCCCGAACGTGATGGCGGGCTACACCGATCCAGAAGCCACCGCGCGGGTGATGACCGAGGGCGGCTGGCTTCGCACGGGAGATCTAGGCAAATTCGACAAGGCCGGGCGTCTTCAGGTGGTCGGTCGCCTGAAGGACGTGATCGTCACGCCCACCGGTGAGAACGTCTACCCGGACGACATCGAGAAGCGTTTGGGCCTGGTCGCGAACATCGCCGAGCTCGCGGTGGTCGGCGTCGAGGGCAAGGGTGGCGAGCGTGTCGCGTGCCTCGCCGTTCCCGCCGCGGATGAAGACGTCGATCGCAGCGAACGCATGGAGCGCGCGATGCGGAGTCTCCGCGAAGCGATCGGCAAGCTCCCCTATGGCCAGCAGCCGGCGGTCGTTCATCTCTACGACGCGACCCTTCCGCGCACCACGACGCGCAAGGTGAAGCGCACGGAGGTGCAGGCCATCCTCAAGCGAATGATGGCGGCGACGGCGGTGCCCGAAGGTGACGAAGCCGAAGCCAGTCTCGCTCGCCGCGCGGCAGCGGCGCTCAGCGGTCGCGCAGTCTCCGAGGTGCATGGGCAGACCACGCTGCAGGGCGATCTCGGATTCGACTCTCTCATGCTCACGGAGCTCCTCGAGGCGCTCGAGGCGCGAGGCGACGTGATCGATCCCATCGCTCTTCAGGCGTGCCGCACCGTCGAGGACGTGGAGAAGCTCGCCGGCGAGCGCTCATCTCCCGGCGCTACGTCGCGGCGAGGCCTCTCGCGCACCCGGAAGATTGAAGGGAAAAACGAGCCGAATTTGACGCTGCCGCCCGAGGTGCAAGAGTCGGCGAAGGCCCTCATCGGCAAAGTTCAGAACGCCTTCTACGGCCAGATGATGCGTCCGCGTGTATCGGGTCGCGCCTTCATCCCCCACAACCGCAACACCATCGTGGTCGCCAATCACGCAAGCCATCTCGACATGGGCTTCGTGCGCTACGCCCTCGGCACGTACGGCGAGGACATCATCTCTCTTGCCGCACAGGATTACTTCTTCGAAGGTGGCTTTAAAAAAGCGTTCTTCGAGAACCTGACGAACCTCGTCGCGTTCGATCGCAAGGGCGGACTCCGCTCGAGCCTGCGCCAAGCGGCAGAGGTCCTAGAGACGGGAAAGACCGTGCTGCTTTTTCCGGAAGGAACTCGCACCACGACCGGCGAGGTAGATGAGTTCAAGCCGTTCGTTGGCTACCTCGCGCTCACGCACGGGATCGACATCTTGCCGATGTACCTCGGCGGCACGCACAGCTCGATGCCGAAAGGGGCTGTTGTGCCCACGAAACGGCAAATTTCCGCGCGCATCGGCGTGCCGCTTCGGGTGGCCGACATGCGCCGCCTGACCGAGGGTATGACGTCGCAAGACGCCGCCCGCGAAGTGGCCCGCCTCGCACGCGAAGCCGTTCTCGCCCTCCGCGACGGCGAGCTTCTCGATCTCTCGACCGCGACGAAAAAAGACGCAACCAAGGTCCGTGAGCATCCTCTCGTGGCCGTGTTTGCCGAGCTCGAAGAAAAATTCCGGCCCGACCAGGTGGAGAAAGCGGTTTCCTTCTACTTCACGCTCGGCGGCGATCCCTTCGCGAAGTGGACCGTGAAGATCGACCCGGTGAGCTGCCAGATCACGCTGGGCAAGCCCGAAGGCTTCAGCGCCGACTGCGTGCTCAAGACGAGCGCGGAGATCTTCACCAAGATCGTGCGCGAGTCGTTCGTGCCTGGTCCCGCGGATTTTCTCTCCGGCGCCATCAAATCCAACGACGTCGCCCTGCTGCACACGTTTCAGAAGGCTTTTGCCCTAGATTAGGCCGAATTCGTGAGTCGCTACCTCGTCACCGGAGCGTCGGGCTTTCTCGGCGGACACCTTGTCGCAGCCCTCCGTAGTCATGGCCACGACGTCGTGGCGCTCGCCAGGAACGAAGACCAGACGCTCGTCGATCTCGGCGTCGACGTTCGCCGCGGAGACATTCTCGAGCTGAGCAACGTTCGCGACGCGGCTGCCGGCTGCGATGGCGCATTTCATTGTGCCGGCAAAGTCTCGCGGCGACCCGAAGACGCCGAGGATCTTTACCGCGTTCACGTCGAAGGCACGAAGAACGTGGTCGAGGCATGCCGCGCAGCGAAGGTGGCTCGCTTGGTGGTCGCCTCCACTAGCGGCACGGTAGCCGTGAGCGACGATCCCGATCACATCGCCAGCGAGACCGACGATACGCCTATCGCTCTCATCTCCCGCTGGCCCTATTACCGCTCGAAGCTATTTGCGGAACAGGTGGCGCTCGAAGCCAATACAAGTGGCCTCGAAGTGGTCTCGGTGAATCCCACGCTCCTCCTCGGACCGGGTGATCTGCGCGGCTCGTCGACCGAAGACGTGCGTCTCTTCTTGGAGCGGAAAATACCAGCCGTTCCGCCCGGCGGCCTCTCGTACGTCGATGCCCGCGACGCGGCGGAAGCCATGCGCCTGGCGATGAGCAAAGGGGTCCCCGGACATCGCTACCTCGTCGGCGCCTGCAACGTGACCCTCCGCGAGTTTTTCGCCAGGCTGGAACGCGTCTCCGGTGTGAAGGCTCCGTGGCTCCCGATGCCGCGCGCTCCGGAGATCGCCAAGATTGGTGTGAAGGCGTTGAAGAACCTGTCGGCCCGCTTCGGACTGTCGATCCCGATCGATCCTCTCAGCCTCGATATGGCCCAGTTTTATTGGTACCTCGATGCCACGCGCGCAGAGACCGTCCTCGGCTGGAGCCCGCGCGATCCGGTGGCGACCCTCGCGGATACGGTGAACGATTTACGCGCGCGGGGTGTGGTTTGGCCTGAGTCGGCGACTTTATCCTGACATGAGCACGGAGCCCCTTCTCGTCGTCAACCCTCGATCGGGTGGCGGAAAAACCGAAAAACTTTTTGCCTCGATGCAGTCGGTGATCGAATCTCGGCTCGGCGCCGTCAAGATCGCGTTCACCGAGCACGCCGGTCACGGCATCGAGCTCGCGCGCGCCGGAGCGGAGAACGGACACGCGTTGATCGTCGCCGTCGGGGGAGACGGAACGTTCAACGAGGTCGTCAACGGAGTGATGCTCTCCAAGTGCGCGACCAAAGTGGGCATCATCGGCCAGGGCACCGGCGGCGATTTTTCGCGAGCGCTCGGCGTTGAGCACCGCCTCGACAAGTACCTCGACACCCTCGTTTCTGGCCGCGAGCGCAAGCTCGACGTGGGGTGGCTCCGTTACCGCGACGGCGAGGTCATGCGCGAGCGCTACTTCGTGAACATTCTCTCTGCGGGAATGGGCGGCCTCGTCGATCGGTACGTGGCCGACGCGTCGCGCGCCCTCGGCGGAACGGCGGCATACTTCGGCGCGTCGGTGAAAGCTCTCGTCGCGTGCCGGGAAGGAAAGCTCCTGATCACTGCCTCCATCAACGGGCAGAGCCGTCAGGTGAAGATCGCTTCGTACATGCTCGCCATCTGCAATGGTCGATTCTTTGGCTCTGGAATGCATGTAGCTCCGATGGCCAAGGTCGACGATGGCCGCCTCGAGGTGGTCTCCATCGGTGCCACCAGCAAGGTCGCCTTCGCGCTCAATTCGCGCAGCATCTATTCTGGATCGCATCTCGGAAAGCCGGGCGTCGAGCACTTCCCGTGCGACAGGATCAAGATCGAACTCGAGAACGAAGATGCTCGCGACGTGTTCTTGCTCGACTGCGACGGAGAGGCGATCGGTGGCTTGCCAATCGAGGTCGAGCTTCGAAAGGGTGCGGTCGTCCTGAAAGGTTGAAAGTGGAGCGGTTCGCGCACAGGGTTCTTTCGGTCATTCCGCTTTCCATGGCGCTCGCCGGATGCGGCGTTCGTTACGCCGTGCCTCTCGAGCGCGCGCACGACGCACGCTTCGGATACCTCGCGGGTGGAGGAGCGGTCTCCTCCGCTGTGTGCCGAGATTGGTCGGCCACGTTCGCGCTCCGCGACCCCTACGCGGAATCGCACGTGTCGTACCCGGAGACCAATCCGGTCAGCTCCTGCTTCTCTCCAGTGATCCATGAGGGAGATACCGTCCGGGCCAGCGAAGCTCCGCGCGGTTGCGGGTTTCCGGCCGACGAGGAACGCATTCGAATGCGGGCTCTCGCGACCGCGCTCCAGAAGCTGGCGGACTCTGCCGACCTCACGCCAACCACCCTCTTTCCATGCGAGCTGACGGCTCCCCAGCGAAGGGCGGCAAGCTTGCATAATGCACGCACCTTGCTTCGCCTGGCCGAGCGTGAAGGCGCGTTTCCCTATGCCGCGGTGATCACCCCCGGCCACGGGCTTCCGGCGCAGAACGAGTCGTCCATCCTCGGCTTCTTGCCGGGCGACGCGTGCTCCACGCTCAACGCGGGAGACCTTCACCGCTTCGGGGCCATGGTCCCGCGCGCGATCCGAGCGTCGCAGGCGATTCACGGCAACGTCGCCCCCGTGGTCATCGCCTCGGGGGGCGCGATTCATGGCCGCCTGGTCGAAGCATTCGCGCTGCTCTTTCTCCTTCAGTGCTTCACCGACGCGCCAGTCGAAAACGTCATCATCGAGCCGTGCGCGGATCACACTCACACCAACATCCGGAACTCCGGCCGTTGGCTCACGGCGATGGGCGGGCGAGCCGGCTACCTCCTCACGGACAACTACATTCAGTCCGATTACTTTCAGGACTTCAGCGGCTTCGAGCTCCTCTTCGGAAGCATCGATCAACGCGCGCGTCGTGATTGGAGCTACGTGCTCGGCTCGTGGAGGCAGGCTTCGCAGGGCTCGAAATCAGGCTTCTGGTACACGCCGTATCGGTTCTGGGCTGAGCCGCGCGAGGGGCTGGGATCGCTCACCTGCGTAGGGGAGTAGTCTCGGCTCTACGCGGCGAGGCGGTTGGGAAGCGAGAACTCGGCCGTGGCGCCTTGGAGGCCGATAGCGACCACGCGATCCCAGTAGCGAGAGCCGGTGACGATCGCTTGCCGGTTGGCCGCGGGGATTGAGGCGCGCACCTGCTCCGTTGCTCGGACCACGCGCTTGAGCATTCGCACCGCGTGTCTCCACGACGTGCGCTCGACGGCGAGGTCGTCGGCCATCGTGTCCCCCACCAACTCGCGACAGACCGCGTAACCAAACTGAATGCGGTGCCGCACGAGTGCTTTGTCCGTTGCAGTGGCCGCCCCCGTAGCGGACGATTCCATCAGCGCCCGAACGAGCGCGCGCGAGTCGTCGTCGGGTGGGCCTTGGGTTGCACTGATGATCTCGGCCAAGCGGTGCCCCTCGGCCTCGGAGGTCGGTTGAATTTCCGGATCGACGCCAATGAGGTGCCCTGCGTAACGCCACAGTTGCATGTAGTCGTCACCGTCGCGCGGGTTGATGCGCATTCCGAATTGGCGCATCCCTTCGAGGACGACCAGCGAGAAGAGGAGCGTCGTTGCCGCCATGTCGTGCTGGTTGATCGGCGCGCCCCACTCCGCTGCGTTCCAGCGCCCCGACTTGAGAAGCATGTGCCGCACCTGAGCGTGAATGAGCCTTACTTTCAGGGTGATCTGGTATCCGTCAGCGAACGGACGCATCCCGCCCGGACGGCACACGGCCTGAACGAAGCGCGCGGTCTCGTTCAAGCGTCGCGCGGCCTGCTCACGCAAGCGACCGGACATGATGAGAGGCTTGTTCCCACCCGGCGAAGCATATCCATAGACCAGCGACTTCGCTCCGAGCACGAGGCCACCGACCGGGCCAGCGCGAAAGAGCACCGAACCGCCGCGGTCGAGCGTCGGCCAATCCACCCACAACGGCACGCGTTCGGCCGCTTCGAAAAACGCGCGCAACGCCGGAGGTGGGTCGTCGACGCGATCGATTCCTTCTTTGAGCGCGCGCTCGATCATCTTCCAGCCGGCACCATCCGGAAGATCCCCGATCGAATCGATGACGGCGTCGGCGACGGGATCGACGCGCGAGAGGAATGGAACCAGGCGATCGACGCGGTCGCCGAAGCTTGCGCGGGCTTCGACAGCACGAACGAACCGTCGTGCGGGCGCGTCTGCTTCCCTAGGGGTAGGCTCCATCTCCTTCAATTTAGGGCGAAACAGCGGACGTGGCTAGGTGTCGCCGGCGCTCGAGCGTACGATCCGAGGAGATGACGCGGCCGATCCTTGGCGGGCTGCCTCATGGGCAGCGGCGTACCCGCGTGGTTCGGATCCTCGGCAGCACAACCGACCGGCATCGTCGTTGGCGTCACCTCGCAAATCCCGGTGCCCCGCGATCTGAGGGCGATACACGTGCTCACGAGATCGGTGCAATGGGTCTCAAGCTAGTTCCCCGAGCCTGCAGGCTCGAGCGTCTCGACCAAGCCAAAGACGCCGAAGAGGCTGCTGTCGTCGTGCGAGACTAGTCGAGGTGCTGGCACCGTGAGCAAAAGACCGTTGTTCGCCCTCCGAGAACGATGCGCGAGAGCGCTGTCTTCTTGCACCGCGGGCACGGCTTGCCGCCCCGACCGTAGATACGAAACGGATTGGAGGCCTCTTTCGCGCCTTCCCGCTTCCCATCTTGGAGGTACGTGAGCTCGTCTCCGGTGGTGAGCGCGATCCCGGCGCGGAGCGAAGCGTCTACTCCTTTGGCGATCGCGCGGATGTGGGCGTCGCTGAGAGTGTTGGTGCGCGCGCGGGGATCGATCCGCGCCCTGAAGAGAGCCTCAGTCGCGTAGATATTTCCGACGCCCGCCAGGATCGATTGATCGAGGAGAGCCTCCTTGATCGTTTTTTTTCGGCCGCGAAGGGCGCGCGCAAACGTTGCCGGATCGATCCCGTCGAGAATCGGATCAGGGCCGAGGGCCGCCCACTCGGCGGTGTCCGCGCGGGCCACCACGAATCGCCCGAAGAGGCGCATGTCGAGGTAACGCACCGTCGTCGTCCGCGCTCCCCGAGACAGAGTGAGGCGCACGCGCTCGAAGCGCTCGATCGGTGCATTGGCCTCGCGCTCGACCCACCGCCCGCTCATGCCGAGGTGCGAAAACAGCTTTATTCTTGGGTGGAGCGTGATCCTCAACCATTTTCCCTTCCGGGTAACGTCGAGCACCTTCCGTCCGACGAGTGCACGCTCGATCGATTTCACGGACGCGCCTCGCAGAATGCGCTCGTCGAAAATCTCGAGCGCGACGACTTTTCTCTTCGGCATCCAGGCGGCGAGCCGGCGACGCGCGAACTCCACCTCCGGCAACTCGGGCATTGGCCTTTCTAACCGACCTACCGTACCAAGGCGAAAGATCGCTCCGTCCGAAACGAATCGATCACGTGGTCCTTCGGTTCCGCCTTCGCTAAACCCGAAGCCGTTGTAGGGCGGATGCGCGTCGGGAACGAACGGTAGCCATGCCGCGCGTCACCCATAGCCACCTTTGCACCCCTCTTCGACGCGCTCGCCCCCCACAAGATTTGCACGGCATCATCAACCGATGGTGAGCCTCGCCTCTTGGGTGAGAGCGTTCTCGAGCGAGCGCAGGTAGTCGTCGCGCGTAAGCTCGATGCAACCGAGCGACTCGAGATGCTCGTTCATCACCTGCACGTCGAAGAGGACGAATCCTCCGGCCTTCAGCCGCTCCACGATGGTGACGAAGGCCACCTTGGAGGCGTCCGTGCGGCGATGGAACATCGATTCACCGGCGAAAAGGCCGCCGATCGTGATGCCGTACATTCCGCCGACGAGCTCCCGCGAGCCCGCTGCGTGCCGCTCCCATACCTCGATGCTGTGTGCCCAGCCGAGCTCGTGGAGTGCTTTGTAGCCTTCGATCAAATCTGGAACGATCCACGTCCCGCCTTTGCGTTCCTCGCCGCACGCGCGCATGACGTCGGCGAAAGCCTCGTCGATCGTGATTTCGAAGCCGTGGGTGCGCATTCTTCGCCGGAGGCTTCGCGACCATTGCGTGGGCGCGTCGAGCGGAAAAATGGCCCGAGGATCCGGTGAAAACCACCCCACCAAATCACCGTCGTGCGGCCACGGAAAGATCCCGTGGCGGTAGGCGTCGATCACCGTTCCCGCACGAAAATCCGTCCCAACCGCGACGATGTCTCCGTCGATGTCTCGCGGGTCGGGAAAGACGACGCCGGTCTTGCGCGGCTCTGTGGGCGGGAAAAGGGGCGGGCGCAGACCTGGCAGTATGCTGCATGTGGACGCGGTCGTGCTATCTGCAGAGGCGTAAAATGCGCACGCTCGTCCTTGCCGACCTTCACCTAACGCGCTCCACGCCGTCGCAGGTGACGAACGATCTCGCGAAGCTCGTGACCACTCATCCGGGAAGCCGGATCATCTTTGCGGGTGATCTCCTCGATCTTTCCGCGGAAGCGCCACCCGAAGGCACACGCGCGCCTTCTGCAGAGGAGGCGCTCTCCTCGCATGCGGGGGTGCGCGCGGCGCTGGGTCGTCACCTCGACGGAGGAGGGGAGCTGTGGCTCGCAGGTGGCAATCACGACGCCGACGTAGGTCGCCAAGGCTTCGCCGAGCTGCTCGGTGCATCGCTCGGCATCTCCTCGCAGGCTCGCGCTCGGATCAAGACGTCACCCTGGTTTTTCCGGCATGGCGGCCTTCATGTCGAGCACGGCCATCTCTACGATCCCGACAACGCCCCCGCGCATCCGCTCGTCTCCGGGGAGTCATGCCTCGGGGTTCACTTCGTCGAAGAGTTCATCGCTCCCACGCGTGCGCACGCCTATCTCAACGCCAACGACGGCACGCCCCTCAAGATGTTCTTGAGCTCGTTTCGTTTGTACGGCGTGCGCGCGCCG